>NZ_RZTX01000019.1:0-103141 GCF_004005385.1 Agrobacterium sp. CNPSo 2736
ATTCCGAACACGGCCGTGAAACGCCCCAGCGCCAATGGTACTTCGTCTCAAGACGCGGGAGAGTAGGTCGCTGCCAGGTCTGCAAAACGCAACACAAATCTTCTCATTCACAAAAACCGGCACAAAGCCCAAATCAAAAGGCCGCATCAAGCGGCCTTTATGCTATAATAAAACCAGTCAACGCGGGGTGGAGCAGCCCGGTAGCTCGTCAGGCTCATAACCTGAAGGCCGCAGGTTCAAATCCTGCCCCCGCAACCAAATCTCAAAACCCCGTGGCACTAGCCACGGGGTTTTTTGTTGTCACGTGGAATTTCGGACAATCATTTTACCGGGCAAGGTGACTGTTTCGGCTTCAATGGCTCCGGTGATCATTCCGATGATGGCCTCGACCATCTCGTGGCGCGGTTGTTCATATGTGGTGAGGCCGTATGCGGGTGAACCTCCGAGTTCATAATTGTCGAATCCGACGATGGCCATCTCCTCAGGCACTCTCAGCCCGAAGTTTCCGCGAATTTCATCCATGGCGCCGAAAGCCAGGATATCGTTCTCACACATAAGGACATCGACGCGTTCGGAAGGTGCAGTATGCGAGAGATATTCGCGGACGGATGCTGCTCCCGCTGCGGCGCTGTATTTTTCGGCAGATAGCAGTTCGATCTCACCAACGCCTTTTTCCGCCCAGAAATCCGTAAAGTACTGCCGGCGCCTGAGCGCTGTCGAAAGCGCCGTCGCGCCGCTCATGAAGCCGGGCTTTCGATATCCCCGTTCGTATAAATGGTTGACGATGTCTCTCAGCGCCAGCTCGGCGTCGCATACGACGGCAGGCACGCCGTCGATCTGGCTATCGCGTGCCAGAACGAACATGGGCGGCATTCCGTGGCCAAGCTGGCGGTCCGTCAACGTTTCATCGCGAAATGCGGTGCCAAAAAGAATGATGGCGTCAACCTGACGCTGGTCGGCATGTAGCAGGGCGTGCACGTGATCGAAGTGGTTATTGATGTTGATGAGCATGGCAACGAGGCCGGCGGCCTGCAGACGCTCCGTCAGTGTTTCAAGAAACGGCAGTTTCTGGGGATTGGCGAAGTCATCAACGAAGACGGCGACCTGATGGGTCAGATTGGTGGCAAGGCTCCGGGCAAGAAGGTTCGGCGAGTAATTCAGGGCGGCCGCCGATTCCAGCACGCGCCGTTTGCTCTCCTCGGTGATCGACGCGCCGGGTGTGAAGGCCCGGATAACGGTCCATTTAGAGACGCCGGCTGCGGTCGCCACCTCCTTCGCCGTCGCTCTCCTGGTAGTTTCCCGCTTGCGCATAGTGCCTCCGACCAAAATAGAACGAACATTCCATTTCTGATTCCGATGAAATGAATGCTTGCTTTTAACCCATCCGCAGCTATGATGCACCTGCTTGCACCCGGTAGCAAGATATTTACACCCGGTAGCATGCGTATTTATCGGTCTGAGGAGTGGGCCGGTACAAGGAGGAGGAACCACATGAAATCTATTCTCAGGAAACTCGCCCATGGCGTACTCGTCGGCGGAATAGCCGTGTCATGCTCTGCGGCGGCCAGGGCGCAGGATCAGTTGACCATCATCGTGGTCACCCACGGTCAGGCGTCCGATCCTTTCTGGTCTATTGTCAAAAATGGCATGATGCAGGCGGGCAAGGACAGTAATGTCCGGGTCGATTATCGCGCGCCCGAGACCTTCGACATGGTCGCGATGGGTCAACTCATCGATGCGGCCGCAAACCAGACCCCGGCGGGGATAGTGATTTCCAACCCGGACCCAGATGCCCTAGGTCCAGCGATTGAAAAAGCAGTTGCCGCGGGCATTCCGGTCATCTCGATGAATTCCGGCATCTCGGCCACGGGAAAGCTCGGCATCAGGCTGCACGTCGGTCAGGATGAACTGCCTGCCGGTGTCAAAGTTGGGGAGAAACTGAAGTCTCTCGGTTTGAAGCACGTTCTTTGCGTCAACCAGGAGGTGGGCAATGCGGCTCTGGACCAGCGCTGCGCCGGAACGGAAAAGGGTTTTGAAGGCGGCAAGGTAACGGTGTTGCCGACGACAGCCGACCCGGCGGAAATCGAGGCCAAGATTCAGGCGGCGCTCACCTCCGATCCCTCGGTGGATGTTGTTCTCGGTCTTTCTGCGCCGCTGGTCGGCGAACGCGCGGTTGCGGTTGTCGAAAAGCTGGGTGTCGGCGACAAGGTCAAGGTTGCATCATACGATCTGTCGGCGGGTTTTCTGAAGGCTGTCGCGGACGGGAAGGCACTGTTTGCGGTTGATCAGCAACCCTTCCTGCAAGGTTATCTACCGGTGACATTTCTTGCGTTGAACGCGCGTTACGGCACCATTCCGGCGGGCAACGTCGCCTCCGGCCCAAGCTTCGTCGAGAAGGACACGGCGGCCGCAGTCATCGAAAAATCCTCCCAGGGCATCCGCTAGGCCGGATGGAAGCGTGGCTCCCCCCAAAGCGGGAGCCACCCCGAACGCAACCTTTGCCTCGATGCGCGACCTTTTCGGCCGAACGCCGTTGCGCGCAAAGATGACACCCAATCTGAGGAACAAACCCATGACGCTGGCCAACGAACAGAACGGGTCGTCGACCCGATCCGACGAGCGGCTAAAAAAGGTTTCGATGATGACCGCGCTCCTGCGGCGTCCGGAACTCGGCGCTGTCGCCGGGCTGGTGCTCGTCACCATCTTCTTTTTCTTCACCGCCAATCCCGCCATGTTCACGCTGGCCGGCGTGGTCAATTTCATGGCTCCGGCCGCCCAGCTCGGCATTCTTGCCATCGGCGCCGCTTTATTGATGATCGGCGGTGAATTTGATCTGTCGATCGGATCGATGGTCGCCTTTGCCGGTCTCGTATTTGGCACGGCACTGGTGGTTCTCAATCTTCCGCTCAGTGTGGCGATCCTGATTGCGCTCGGATTTGCCGTGGTCATCGGCGTCACGAATGCCCAGCTTACGATGCGAACGGGTCTTCCTTCGTTCATCGTCACGCTTGCATTCCTCTTCATTCTGCGTGGCCTCACGCTGGTTGGCCTCAAATGGGCAAGCGGCGGAGCGACACAGCTTCGCGGCATGAAGGAAGCCGCCGCCGACAGCCCGCTTGCCCCGATTTTTTCCGGCGACGCCTTTACCGGCCTGTTCTCCTGGCTCGGCAGCCGGGGCATCATTGAGACATTTCCAAATGGAACACCGAAGGTTCCCGGTATTCCGGTGGAGATCCTGTGGTTCGTCCTGATCGCCCTGCTCGCTACATGGGTGCTTTTACGGACGCGTTTCGGCAACTGGATATTTGCCGCCGGCGGTGACCCGCGTGCGGCGCGCAAGTCGGGCGTGCCAGTGGCGCGCGTGAAGACCACCCTGTTCATCATAACGGCGATGTGCGCCACACTCGTAGCGATCCTCACCGTGCTGGATGCCGGCTCCACGGATGCCCGCCGTGGGTTTCAGAAGGAATTCGAGGCCATCATCGCGGCCGTCATCGGCGGCTGCCTTCTGACAGGCGGTTACGGGTCGGCGATCGGCGCGTTCTTCGGCTCGATTGTCTTCGGCATGGTGTTGATCGGCCTCACCTACACGTCGATAGATCAGGATTGGTACCTCGTGTTCCTCGGCGGCATGCTGCTGACGGCCGTCATTTTCAACAATGTGATCCGCAAACGCGTCACGGGAGAACGCTGATGAGCACATCTCAGACGCCAATCGTCGAGGTAAGGAATCTCGTCAAATATTTCGGCTCCATCATCGCGCTCAACGGCGTATCGCTGAGTGTCAACGCCGGCGAGGTTCTCTGCCTTCTCGGAGACAATGGCGCCGGCAAATCCACTCTCATCAACACCCTGTCCGGCGTGTTCAAGCCGACATCGGGAGAATTCCTCGTCGAAGGCCAGCCACGCATATTCGACGGTCCGCGGAATGCGCTCGATGCCGGCATCGCGACCGTCTATCAGGATCTTGCGATGATCCCCCTGATGTCGGTGACGCGGAACTTTTTCATGGGCCGCGAACCTCTGAAGGGATTCGGCCCCTTCAAGAGCATGGACATGGATTTCGCCGACAGGGTCACGCGTGAGGAGATGCGCAAGATCGGTATCGATGTGCGCGAGCCGGATCAGGCGGTGGGCACCTTGTCGGGCGGTGAACGGCAATGTGTCGCCATCGCGCGCGCTGTTTATTTCGGGGCGAAGGTGCTCATCCTCGATGAGCCCACGTCGGCGCTCGGCGTCGCGCAGACCTCGATGGTTCTCAAATATATCAACCAGGTCCGCAATAACGGGCTCGGCGTCATTTTCATCACGCATAATGTCCGCCACGCCTATGCCGTCGGCAACCGGTTCACGGCGCTGAATCGCGGCAAGACCCTCGGAACATATTCGAAGAGTGAAATTGGCATCGACGATCTGCAGAACCTGATGGCAGGCGGCAAGGAGTTGCAGTCCATCTCCGAGGAGCTGGGCGGAACCATCTGACTAGACATTCCCGAACGAAGATCCGGTTCGGCGCGATCGCGCCGCGCCACGATCCCTCATACTCATCAGCAAGGTATTACCCATGAGCGCTTCTGCGACTTCCTTCCCACTGGCGGCCTGCGCCGAGATGTTGTGGCGTGACAAGCCGATCGAATGGCGCGCTTCCCGGCTCAAGGATCTGGGCTTCGGTGTCGGCCTGTGGAACTGGCCGGAACATGACATCAGCAGACTTGAAGCGACCGGTGCGACCTTCACCATCATGAATGGTTATCTCACCGGCCGGCTCACGGATGACGAAGGCGCGGCAGAGCTGCTCAGCACGGCCCGCCAGACCGCCCAGGTGGGCAAACGCCTTGGCGTTCAGCGACTGAACCTGCATGGTACGGGCCTTGGAGATCGCGGGCTGCCGGTGCAGCCTGTCGAGGTGGTCACGGGCGTCATGTGGCTCAAGGCGCGTGACACGCTTTGCCGTATCGTTGACCTCGCGGAAGAAGAGGATGTGGTTTTCACCCTGGAGAACCTCAACCTTCCCGTCGACCATCCCGGCGTTCCGTTTGCGCGCGCGGAAGATACGCTGGCGCTGGTTTCCAGCATCGACCACCCGCGTCTGCGCCTCAATCTCGATCTTTACCACGCCCAGATCGGTGAAGGAAACCTGATCGAGCTTTGCCGCAGGGCCCTGCCGTGGATAGGAGAGATTCAGGTTGCCGACGTGCCCGGTCGCTGCGAGCCCGGTACGGGCGAAGTCAACTGGAACGGCATTGCCCGGGCGCTGAAAGCGATGGGCTATTCCGGGCCGGTCGGCATGGAGGCCTGGGCATCCGGCGATGCCGACGCAGCGCTCTCGGCTTTCCGCGCTGCATTCACAATCTGACACCATAAACCCACAGGACGATCCCCATGCCCAAGACAAAACCCGTCAATATCGGCCTCATCGGCGCCGGCCGCATCGGCTCTTTCCACGGTGAAACCGTCGCCCGGCGACTGGTGGATGCCGAACTCGTCGCCATTGCCGATCCCGCACCGGGTGCGGCAGCAGGTCTTGCGGAAAAACTCGGCGTCGACGCCGCCTATACCGACATTGCCGCATTGCTTGCACATCCCGGTCTCGACGCCGTCATCATCGCAACGCCGGCCCGTTTCCATACCAATGTTCTTGTTCAGGCTGCCGAGGCGGGAAAAGCGATTTTCTGCGAAAAGCCGATGGCGCTGACGCTGGAAGATGCCGATCGGGCGATTGCCGCGGCACGCTCGGCCGGCGTTCCCCTTCAGGTGGGCTTCAACCGCCGGTGGGATCAGGCCTTTGCGGAAGGCCGGGCCGCGATCGATGTCGGCAAGGTCGGTGCGCCGCAGCTCATCCGCTCGCTGACGCGTGATCCCGGCCCATTCGCCGCAGACCCCGGCCGTATTCCGCTCTGGACGATTTTCTACGAGACCCTCATCCACGATTTCGACACGCTGTTATGGCTGAACCCCGGCGCCAGACCGGTCGAAGTCTTCGCCATGGCGGATGCGCTCGTTCGCCCTGACGCGAAAGGTGAAGGCTTTCTGGATACGGCGGTGGTCAATATCCGTTTCGACAACGGCTCCATAGCCGTTGCAGAGGCCAATTTTTCAGCGCTCTACGGCTATGACATTCGCGGCGAGGTTTTTGGATCGGCCGGCATGGTGACGATGGGCGATGTCCGTCGTTCAAGCATGACGCTGTTCGATGGGCGCGGTGTCTCGAATGAGACCTGGCGTCGCGATACCGATCACTTTGTCCATGGCTACACGGCGCAACTTGCCTCTTTCATGACCGCCGTCCGTCAGGGGGGAATGAGTGAAGGGCCGACGGGCCAGGATGCACGCAACGCACTGGCGGTCGCCCTTGCCGCTATTCAATCGGTATCCCGGAAGCAACCGGTCGCCCTGAATTGAACCCTAAGGCGCGGTGGCTTGCCGGCGTGCCTTCAGATCGACAAGGAGCAGGCTCCATGCCTACGCGGCAGACCTTTAAAACGCCGACCAGCATTCAGGACATGAAGGGTCTGATCGTAACGGGGAGCCTGCGATTGTCGGAGCAGCAGGACCATGTCGCGCGAACCATTCTGGCTCGTCCGCATATCGTCGCCTTTGGTACGATCGGTTCCCTCGCCAGCGAATGCGCCGTGTCTCCATCCACCGTCGTCCGTGTCGCCAACTCGCTGGGCTTTGATAGGTTCAGCCAATTCAGGCGGGTTTTTCGCACGCACGTACTGTCGGAAGGGAAGGGGCGTAACATAATGGATTTTCTATAGGTTTTACCCCGTGAAAGTGAAAGTCGCAGGTTCTGCAAGGTGGAGAAGAAAATGAATCTCGCCAAGATTTTGCCGGCAGGGGTCCGCCTCGCCATCAGCCCGCTTTCCTGGTCGAATGCCGTTTTGCCGTCTCCGGTCCTCGGACGACCCGTTCAAGAGGTTGCGATTCAACCTGGATGGCCAGCGGCCCCACGCTTTCCGGGCCAGGCTGTCAGCGCGACGTCGACCAAAGCCTTTAACCTAGCCCTGCACGCGCCATCGCAAGCCTGCGCGGACATGCCCTGAATGACGGCGCCGTAAAAGCGGGCGAGCGTATCCGTGTCGGTTTGCGTGGGTAGTTCGCCCTCGCTGACGGCGCGGTCGAACCGCGTCTTGAGAATCTGTATTGCCGCCTCGCGCAATTGTGCCGTTGTGCGGGCGACAGAGGCGTTTGCTTCCGAATGCTGGAGAACGGCCGTGGAAACGATGCATCCTCGCGGCTTGTCGGGCTGGGTATGTCCTTCAGCAATATCGTAAAGGTAAGAGGCGAGCGCCTCGTAAGCGGGTATTTGCGCCTGCAGCACTTCGGCGCGGCGTTCGCTTTGCTGCGCAATGCTATGATCAAGCGCCAGCCGGAATAATTCTTCCTTCGAACCGAAGGTCGCGTAGAGGGACGGCGGGGTGATGCCCATCGCATGGGTGAGGTCCGCTATCGAGGTTCCCTCATAGCCGTGTTCCCAGAACAGCCGGGCTGCGACGTTGAGCCCGGCATTCCGATCAAGCAGGCGCGGTCTACCGCGTTGTTTTCGCGTCATTTCAGACATTTTTATATCGATCACTATAAAAACATTGACAGATCATGGCCGGATTTTATTATAACGATCGCTAGTTAAATCGCAACGGAGTGATCCATGTCTCAGAAACTATCGAACAAAGTCGCCCTCATAACGGGCAGTTCACGCGGCATCGGCCGTGCCGCGGCCCTGGCGTTTGCGAAAGAGGGTGCAGGTCTTATCGGCGTTCATTATGGTGCGAACCCCGATGCGGCAAAGGCAACGATCCGCGAGATCGAGGCTCTCGGTTCGAAGGCGGTCGCTCTCAACGCCGATCTGCGGTCTGGGAAAGCGGCGACAGACAGCTTGTGGGAGCAGTTCAGGGAAGCCACGGTCGCTTTCACCGGCTCGCCATCCCTTGATATTCTCGTCAATAATGCGGGCATTGCCCCGGCGACATCGTTGAAAGAAACAACGGCAGCCGCGTTCGACGAGTTGATGACGATCAACTTCAAGGCGCCGTTCTTTCTCATTCAGGCCGTTGCCGATCATCTCCGCGACAATGGCCGCATCATCAATGTCTCGACCGGCTTCACGCGCATCGCGGCGCCGACGCATCCCGCCTATGCGGCGTCCAAGGGGGCGCTTGAGACATTGACGCTGGCGCTTGCCCCGGAATTCGGCCGGCGCGGAATTACGGTCAATTCGGTGCTGCCGGGCGTCACTGAAACCGACATGAACGCCGGATGGCTGGCAGCGCCGGAGGCCCGCGCAGGCGCCGAAGCCCTGTCAGTCTTCTCGCGTGTCGGACGCGCCGACGATATTGCGGACGTCATCACATTCCTTGCCTCGAACGACGCCCGCTGGACGACCGGACAGATGATTGATGCGACGGGCGGTGCGCGGATTTGATGCAGGCATAGCAGATGTCTCTGGACGACTGGCGTCGGGCGGTTTCGCCTGACGCCCGAATGGGACAACTGCAGTCCTTCTCCCGGGCGGACTTTTTATCGGCGCGCGCCTTGCGATGTTGGCGTTCGTGGCCCGCCCGACAGAGGTGCGAGCCGGCGCTTTCTTCGTCTCGTGGGTGCGTAACGCCGCCTGCCATATCGGGAGACGGTTACGTTATCAATGTGTCGCCGGCTACCTATCGTGCAAGCTCCAGTGCCTTTTCCAGCACAGGATCCCGACCGCGCATATAATCGTCGAAGCTCAGATCAACAGAGATGTCCGGTGAAAGGGAGATATTGCGGGGCCCGAATGCGACGGTCGCCCAGTAGCAGGTTCGGACATCGCTGCAGCCTTGCTCGTAGTCTTCGAATTCGGAGCTGTAGCGGACGCTTATCCCTGAGTTTGGCAGCGTTATTTTATCGCCTTCCGCCCAGAACCTGCCGCCATCCCCCATTTTTTCGCCGATCAGAGATACCCGTTCGCCTCCGCTTCCCTTTATCAAGGCTGCGGTGACGATGCCTGCGGAGAACGTCGCGCGTCCCACAAGGACAGAAATCCGCCCCTGATCAGGGAGAAGGCGGGGCAGTGCCTGTGCGAAGAGAATGCTGTTGAAGAAATCGCCGCCGTTGTTGAAACGCAGATCGACGACGATGTGCCTCGGCTGGAAAGGCAGGATGTCTTTGTGAATGATGCCGCCGAATTTTTCGACGAGCGGCTTATCGTCGACACTCCGCGCCGTATCGTTTCGAATGTAGAGCGCGGTTCTTCCGTCATCGAGAAAAGACGCGGTTACATCGCTCCGTTTGCTGTATAAGCGAGGACTTTCTTTTAGCTGGTCGAGCACATGCGGCCAGCGTCCCGGCGTCCTTTCCGCATCCGGAGTGAGAACCGAATAGCCCCTGTTCAGCCCGGTGCTGCGCTCATCGCCCGGGTCTTTCGTTACAACAGGCAAATACACCGTCTCCAGCGTTCCGGACGCCAGATTCAGCGTCAGCGGTGTTTTCGCGGTGTCGTCAATGGCGCCTATATGCCGGAGCACCCTCGGCGTCACCAGATAACCGGAACTGAGAAAGTGGATTCTCTGATCTGTGCCCGCAAGATAAGGCTTGAACCGGTTTTCCGTTTCCGCTGCCGTGAGCGAGCCGATCTTTTCTATGCGCGCACCGAGCAGATGCGCATAGTCCGGATGGGCCTTTACAACATAGAGGCCGTCGGCAAACCACCACAGGCGAATGGGCAGGTCGCCGCCCAGAAAAGCGCCGATATTGGCGTTCGTATGGCCGTTTCGGGCAATCGCGACAGACCGCATGATCTCCATTGCGAAAGCTTCCGGGCTCAAGCGATCAACCTCGCTTTCGATAAAGTTGACGTGGCGCTCGAATGCCTGCCGTTGATCCGGGCTGAAGCTTTTATCGAGGGGCGCCCATTGCTGTTTAAGCGCCGACAGATCCTCCCGCATCTGCCGGGCCGTCATCGAGTTCTCGTTTGCATATCCCGTAAGCGGCAGGATTGCGAGAAAGCCAAGGACAAGCGTGCGACGTGTGGCTGTTCTCATGGGAACAACCCCTCACGCGCGTGGATGATGACGTCAGCCCGCATTGCTCAAATCCATGTAAGCGGGTTCAAATTCGTGGCCATCGGGATCGGCGAAGGTACGGAGATACATGAAACCCAGATCCTGCGGTTCACGGACATCCGCCTGCCCACCTGCTTTTGCCGCGGCGCCAACCATGGCGTCGACCTCTTCGCGGCTGTCGCGCGAAAGGGCGATCAGCATGCCGTTCGTTGTACGGGCATCGGCGATCGGTTTGGCGGTGAAGGTCTTGTAGTAGTCGTGCCGCAGAAGCTGGAAGGTGATGGTCTCCGACCACACCATCGAGCTTGCGTCTTCGTTGGAAAACTCTTCGTTCTTCACGCAGCCGATCGCCTCATAGAAGGCGGTCGAAACGGTCAGGTCTTTCACCGGCAGGTTCAGGAAAATCATTTTGGCCATTGTCTTTCTCCTCATGGTGGAACGGGGTTACAGGAAGGTCTGCTGAAAGGTCTCGCTCGGATGGATGCAGATGATCTCCAGCCGGTCGGTGCCGATATTTTCGAAGCGGTGGGGGATATTGGCAGGCCCGACGACGATGTCGCCCGACGAACCGCGCGCCCGCTGATCGCCGATTGTGAACTCGGCCTCGCCTTTGCGCACCACCCAGGTTTCGGCATAGGGGTGAACATGCAGATCAGGGCCGCGACCCGGGTCGGCATTGACGACAAAGATGGATACGGCGCTTCCGTATTCGCATCCTTCATAACGCACCGTCCGGCTCTGGCCGGGGTTCGGTTCCTGATGACGACGGATGGAAAACATCTGGTCTCCTCCCTGAGACAAAACTATCTTCGCGAGAAGATATATGTGCAATTTATCTTCCTGTCAAGATATCTATCTTCTCGCAAAGATATATTCACGGATCGGGCAAAGCCGTATATGGTTTTCGAAGTGGTGAAGGGGTGATGAGATGAAGCAGGCGATGCCGGACACGACGACGGATCGGGCGATGGAAGCTGGCAGGGAAGATCATGTCGACCGTCTCCGTGGCCAGTGGGCGCGGGAACTGCCTGATATCGATACGGAGCCGATGGCTGTCTTCGGGCGCGCCAAACGGCTCAGCAACCTTCTGGCGCCGTCAATCGAAGAGACGTTTGCCGGCTTCGGTCTCGACCGCGGCGAGTTCGATGTTATAGCCACATTGCGCCGGTCTGGACCGCCCTACCAGCTGACGCCGACGGAAATGTACACGACGCTGATGCTCTCCTCGGGCGGCCTGACGCACCGGCTTGATCGATTGGAAAAGGCCGGCCTCATCGAGCGCAGAAAATCGACGCTCGATGGGCGCAGTGTCGTTGTGTGCCTCATGCCGGCGGGCATCGAGCTGGCGGAAAAGGCGTTTCGCAAGGATATGGCGAGCGAGCAGACTTTCCTGCAGGGGCTCACTCCGGAGGAGCGCGATAACCTCGCGGCGCTGCTGAAAAAGCTGGTGCTGGATATCGAGGCCCGTGCGTAGGCTCCGGTGCAGGTTTTTTCATTCGAGCGAACCTGCAAGTCCGAGCTGTTTACCGGGCATCTGCGGCTCGCGACCTGCCGGCCGTAGCAGCATTTTCCTCAAGCGATCACTGTGTTTTCCAGGTCTCGAGCAGCATCCTCACAAACTTTTCAGCGGCTGGGGAAAGAGCGCTGCTTCGCCTTTGCACGATGCCGATCGTACGGGAGACCACCGGGTTGACGATCGGTCGGGTGATAAGGAATGGGTGATCGTCCTGCGGCGTTGCCAATCGCGGCAGGACGGAAATCCCAAGTCCGGCTTCTACGAGACCGAGCGACGTGTTGAGATGTGTCACCTCATAAAACCAGTTCAATTTTAGATTGTGTCGCGCAAGCGCGCTGTCGAGAAGCGTCCTGTTACCGCTTGAACGGTCCACGACAACCAGCGGATGGGCCTCCAGCTGGTCCCACTCGATTGTCTCGAAAGCTGCCAGAGGATGGTCTTTCCTCATTGCCAGCACGAAGGGGTCATCGATGAGTGGCTCGAATGAAAGCTCGGGATCGGAATTGCCCATCAGATTGATGCCGAATTCCACCTCGCCTCTGGCGACCGCCTGCAGACCCTCATTGGCTGTCAAATCCCTGATCCGCAGCCTTATATGGGGATATTGCTGGCTGAAGGTCTTGATGACGGTGGGAAGAAAGTAAAAGGCGGCGGTGGGAACGCAGGCCATGGTGATAAGCCCGCGCCGTTGCGCACCGTCCTTCATGGCAAAAAGCGATCCGTCAAATTCCTCGAGCATGCGCCGGACGAGCGGCATGACCTCCTGTCCCATGGCAGTGGGTGCGACGTGGCGCGTCGTTCTTTCAAGAAGTGGCGCGCCAATCGCCTGCTCCAGTTTCTGGATACGGCGGGTGAGCGCCGGTTGCGAGATATGCAGCGCCTCGGCGGCCCTGTGGAAACTGGCTAGTTCAACCACCGCTTGAAACGCTCGCAAATCCAGAATTTCACAATTGATGCTCATATCGCAATAAAGCTCCAAAACATTGCATTTAACAGATTAGACTCTTTTGCTCATATTGCAACAACGCGGCGCATTGATCCGCCAAATGCAATATTGAGGCAACCCATGAACGATCTGCTGAAGATACCCTGTGTGCTGATGCGCGGTGGAACGTCGCGTGGACCGTTCTTTCTCGCATCCGATCTTCCCCGTGATCGAGCAGACCGGGACGCGGCCCTTCTTTCCATCATGGGGTCTGGTCATCCGCTTCAGATCGACGGCATTGGCGGGGGCAATCCGGTCACGTCCAAAGTTGCGATTATCGGCCCTTCCACCGTCAGGGGCGCCGACATCGATTATCTGTTCGCGCAGGTTCGGACCGACAGGCAGTATGTCGACTATTCGCCAAATTGCGGAAACATGCTGGCCGCCGTCGGCCCCTTTGCCATCGAAGCGGGGCTTGTCGAAGCCCAGGGCAACGATACTCTTGTGCGAATCCATAACGTGAATACCGGCAAGCTGATCGAGGCGAAGGTTCCGACACGCGGCCGCGAGGTTATTTATCTCGGCGACGCCTCGATCGACGGTGTTCCGGGTCTGGCGGCGCCCATCGCATTGACATTCATGGATGCGGCGGGTGCGAAGACCGGCAAGCTGCTGCCCACCGGAAAGCCGGTCGATCTGATCGATGGCGTCAACATAACGGCCATAGACTGCGCCATTCCGATGGTTCTCATCCGCGCAGCCGATCTCGGCGTGACGGGGTACGAGGATCCGCAAACCCTGAGCGCTCACAAGGATCTCATCGCACGGATGACCCGCATCCGCATCGAGGCCGGAAAGTTGATGGGAATGGGCGATGTGAAAGACATGGTCATTCCGAAACCGGTGCTCGTTGCACCGGCCCGCAGAGGCGGCACTCTTTCGGTGCGGTATTTCATGCCCAACGAGTGTCATCCTGCACTGGCGACGACCGGCGCCGTTGGTATCGCAACTGCGGCTGTCACCAAAGGCTCCATCGCTTATGATGCGGCTGGAGGCCTTTCGGTGCCGACCCAGATCCGCATCGAACATCCCGCCGGCTGCCTCGACGTGCAGCTGGAGATGCGAAACGGCGCAATAACGGCCGGCCTCGTAAGAACGGCGCGCAGGCTTTTCGAAGGCTTCGCCTTCGCCAAACCAACCGCTGCGATTGAAGACGCAGCCTAGACGCGGCCATAGTGGCGCAAAATATAGTCAAACCGGGAGGAGACCCTTATGCGTAAATATCTGCTTGCAACCGCGGCGCTCTGTGCGCTGGCGGCATCTGCCAATGCCGAATCCGTCAGGATGAGCGTTGGCTCGTACAACCTCAACAACCTGCCTTTCCCCGTGGCGGCGAGCCTCGGCTTCTACAAGGAGGAGGGCCTTGATGTAACGACCGAGAACTTTGCCCAGGGCGGATCGAAGGTTCTGCAGGCGCTTGTTGCCGGCTCCACGGACGTTGCCGTCGGGTTCTACGATCATACGATCCAGATGCAGTCGCAGAACAAGCACGTGGTCGGCTTCGTGCAGCTTGCCCGTAACTCGGGCCTGGTTCTCGCCGGCAAGAACGACACGGATTTCGATCCGGCCAAGCCCGAGACGATCAAGGGCAAGAAGGTCGGCATCACGTCGCCCGGCTCCTCTTCGGACTTCTTCATTCGCTACTACATGAAGCAGCATAATCTCAGCGACAATGACATCTCCATCATCGGCGTCGGTTCGGGCGCTGCGGCCGTTGCAGCCCTGCAGCAGGGCAAGATCGATCTGCTCGTCAATTACGATCCTGCCGCAACCATCGTCGTGGAGCGCGGGCTGGGCAAGATCCTCATTGATGCCCGCAGCGATCAGGGTGCAAGGGATGTCTATGGCGGCATCTATCCCACCTCGGTCCTTTACGCCACGCAGGACTATATCGATGCCAATCCCGAAGTGATCCAGAAGGTCACCAATGCGACGGTTCGGGCGCTGCACTGGATGAAGCAGCATTCTGCGGAAGAAATCGTCGCAAAGCTTCCCGATGATTTCGTGTCCGGCGACAAGCAGACCTACATCAAGGCCGTTGAAGCAGCCAAGGCGATCTTCTCCGAAGACGGCAAGTTCGAGCCTGCCGATCTCGAAACGCCGCTGGCCGTTCTGAAAAGCTTCAATGATGCGGTCGCCAAGGCGACGATCGATCTCAACACCACCTACACCAACAAGTTCGTCGAGGCTGCGGCCTCGAAGGCCGCAAACTGAGAGGCCGCCATGTCTTCGCCAGCCAGAAAGCTAGAACCCGTGACGGAACTCAAGCCCCAGCCGATGGTGGCAATCGACGACGTGACCATGGCGTTCGGTTCGTTCGTTGCCGTGCAAAACGTAAATCTCAAGGTCGGCGATGGCGAGTTCCTCTCCATCGTCGGGCCGACGGGATGCGGAAAGTCCACCATTCTCAACGCGATTGCGGGCCTGTTGAAGCCAGCGCAGGGCAGGGTTTCCATCGACGGTTCGCTCGTCAAGGGCGTACAGAACAACATCGGATATCTGTTCCAGCAGGACGCGCTTCTTCCCTGGAAGACAGCGTTTCAGAATGTCGAGCTTGGTTTGATGTTCCGCGGCGTTCCCGAAAATGAGCGGCGCGCCAAGGTTCAGGCCTGGCTTGAAAAGGTTGGCCTGAAGGGCTTCGGAGACCGCTTTCCGCACCAGCTCTCCGGCGGACAGCGCAAACGCGTGCAGATGGCGCAGGCGCTCATCACCGAGCCGAAGGTCATCCTGATGGACGAACCCTTCTCCGCATTGGATATCCACACCCGCCACCTCATGCAGAACGAGTTGCTGCGCCTGTGGCAGGAGGACCGCCGTGCGGTGGTCATGATCACCCATGATCTGGAAGAGGCGATTGCGCTCGGAGACCGCGTCGTCGTTCTCGCTGCCGGCCCGAAGAGCCGCGTCATCGAGAGCTTTCCCGTCGATCTCGAGCGGCCCCGCAACGTCGCGGAAATCAAACTCGATCCAAAATTCATGACGCTCTATCGCGATATATGGGCGTCCCTGCGTGGCGAAGTGGAGAAAAGCTATGCAAGCCGTTAATGTTCGTATCATCCAGGTCGCTCTTCTGGTCGTGCTTTTGGGCGGGTGGCAGCTCGGTGTCACCTCGGGCGCCATTGACCGCTTCTTCTTTCCGGCACCCTATGACATCGTCAAACAGGTGATTGACTGGGTTGCCGATGCCAGTTTTTACAAGCATGTCGGCATCACGCTGAGCGAAACGGTGCTGGGCTATCTCATCGGTACAGGTCTCGGCGTCGGCGCCGGCGTCTGGCTGGGCCTCAGCCCCTTCGTCGCGCGGGTGCTCGATCCGTTCATCAAGGCCGTGAACGCCATTCCGCGTGTCGTTCTGGCCCCGATCTTCGTGCTCTGGCTCGGTCTTGGCCTGTGGTCGAAGGTTGCGCTTGCGGTTACGCTCGTCTTCTTCGTCACTTTCTTCAATGCCATGCAGGGCGTGCGCGAAGTGAACCCGGTCGTGCTTTCCAATACCCGCATTCTGGGCGCCAAGCGCTCGGACCTGCTGCGTCACGTCTATTTCCCGGCTGCGGCGAGCTGGATTCTGTCGTCGCTGCGCACGTCCGTCGGATTTGCAGTGGTCGGCGCAATCATCGGCGAGTATCTGGGAGCTTCCGCCGGTCTCGGTTACCTGATCGCCCGCTCGGAAGGCAACTTCGATGCGGTCGGTGTTTTCGCAGGCATCATCATCCTGGCGGTCTTCGTTCTTGTTATTGACCTCATTCTGGATTTTGCAGAGAAGAGGTTGATTACCTGGCGACCCAATGCAGGCGAGGAGCGTCCCGCGTAAGCGGACTGAAACAAGACTATTTCCATCGGGGCGGTCCGTGATCGCCCCTTTTTAGCTGGCTGAGCCTTGCAAGCGAAATGGCGACGTCCAAATCCTTCATTCGTTGGACAAATTGCACATGCTGGACATCTACTACGCCGAGTTAGACACCAAATTGATGCCTGCGGACGCCTGTGGCCTCGAGCTCGCCGGTTCCATCGATCTTGATGCGCACCGTTTGCTTGCGGCTTTATTCGATAAGGGCCGGCAGGCGGGCGCCCACCTCAGCTACTTCGAAGATACGCTGCTTGAACCGGTGCAGGTCGGGATATTGCTGAATATCCTCCTGACAAACGAATATATTCTTGAAGGTAACGAACACGCGCTGGCCGCGTTCAATTCGATGCGTGATCTCCTGGAGCGAGCTGCAAAGCGAGGCGTGGGGCTTTTGGCTTTTGCTGATTGAGTGCCGGGTCGGTGTTATGTTCCTGGCGGTGAGAGTTGTAAAAGTGCCGGGAAAAGTCTCCTCAGATATCTCGACACAAGGGGCTTTTTGATGCTCCAAGGAAGGACGTATCCGCTGAGGAGCCATTCATGAAAACAGTCACAATTTCGTCTCCCCTGCCACCGGATGGCCCGCAATGGGTGAGATTCCGTCAGCGGGATGAGTTGCGGAAGGCGATGCTTGAACGGCGCTTCGACGAGGTGGAGCGTATACTCGCGGCGCTTGAGGCGGCATGGTGGCAGTCCGACGATCTGGCGGACGATCGCTATATCCATCTTTCGACCGACACGGGCCTGTTCGACAGCGCCAGCGTCGAGGCGGCCCTCAGACTGGAACTGCTCGATGCCTGGAGGCAGGCATACCCGGCTTCGTACCATGCAAGGCAGGTCGCCGGTCACTATTATTTCCGCCGGGCCTGCGACATCCGAACGGCGAGTTGGGCATCGGATGTTGGGGAAGACCAGTGGGCCGCCGCCCACATGGCCTGCATAATTGCGGCAGAGCATTTGCTGAAGGCGATGGCCCTTTCCGCGCGGCCTGCTCTTGCCGCGGAAACCATGATGGAGATGAGCCAGTATCTCGGGCAGCCCGATTTCGTCGATGCGCTGTTTCTGGGTACGCCCGTTGAAAAGACGGCAGGGCGCGATGAATTGGAACCGGAGCTTTACGAAGCCGCAAGCGCCCGCCTTGCCAGACACGGATTGACGCCGCCCGGTATCATAACGGCGACGCTTCCTGCCTCGCTTCCGCCCCTGCAGCAGGGGGACGCCGAAAATCCCGGCTATTACTGGCTGCGCTACTGCCTTTCGCTTCGGCCCCGGTGGCCGGAAATCCTGGTTTCTTACGCGCAATATTTGAGCCCGCGATGGGGTGGCGATGATGGCGAGGTCGAAAAATTCGCCAAAGGCCCCTTATGTTCCGCACTGAGCGAACAGGAGCGCAATTCCGTGCGCTGGCCCGGGGTGCAGGATGCATTGACCATTCCCGATTATCCCGAACCCGGCGATACCCGCGAAATTGCTGCCCGGGAGAGGATTTTCAAGAATTGGCTGGCGCGGGATCTCACGGATCGCCTGCGTTTCGTTTCCCTCGGAAAATACGCTAATTTCACCCATTATTCTCTCCAGGACGAAAAACTGGCGCACCAGCGCCATGTCGAATCCATCCGTTACTGCAAGGCGCCGGGAACCTATCCGGCCATTGACGGCCCGTTCCGGGACTTCACCAATCTGATGCTGATCCAGCATTTCGAGGATCACGACGGCGCCTATGCAAACGTGCTGCAAACGGCCGTCCGCCGTTTTGATGAGCCGACCATGCTGACCATGGCGGCATTTGCCTGGCAGTTCGGCATGTGGGGAATAGAGGCGAACCCGGCCATCGCCACGCAGCTGGTCGACCGGGTCGCGCAACTCGAACCGCTCTACGAGCCCGATGAGTTCACGCCAATGCATGCCTGCCGGATGATCTGGGATGGAGGATTCCAGCAGGAGTCGGTCTGGTTGACCCGCGCATTCGCTGAACGGCGCGTTTATTCGGCCGCGGCAAGCATGTATGACATCGCAACGGGATTCCGGCCCGATACAGACCCGCAACTGCTCGACGGCGACGAAGCGGGCCGCTGGCTTCAGCAGGCGGTCGAGGAGGGTGAACCGGTCGCACTTTATAACTATGCCTGGCGGCTGGAAAATGTCGACAATCTCGATCTGTCGCTCCGGGAAAATTTCGAACGGGTTCAGGAATATTACCGTGGCGCGATGGAAGGCGGCGTGGATATGTCCCTCATCCGGCTGGCGAGCGTTGATCGCCGGCACGGCACCGCGGAGGAAAAACAGCAGGCCGTCGCCAATATGAAATCCCTCATCGACTATCATGACGACCACATTGCCGGAGAGGCATATGGCCAGGTCGTTCTCGCCTATAAATACGGCGATGGCGTTCCCAAAAGCGAGTTTATCGCCATGCAATGGTTCGACCGTTACAAGGAACTCTTCCCCGATCATTCGTCACTGGAGTGGATGGAAACGCAAGTTTATGGATCGAGCGGATTGCAGATGGCCGGGCGGGCGTTGAAGGCCTTCTTCCTCGGCAAGAAACTTTCAAGCGACCATCTTCCACCGAAATAAGCGTCGGCATGGCAAGCCCCCTCCAGTCACCGCGCGAAGGCAGATGGCGAGCCCTGGCCTGGCTTGCCTTTGGCGACATATTCTTGTTGGCCTGCGGCCTTGCGCTGGTCCTGTCGCCTCTTTTGCTTGTGTTGCTGGTGTCTTCGTGGCTTCTGCTGGTGCTTCTTGCCTTGCCGGCGCTGTCATGGGTCTTTTACGGGCTGATGGTCCTGCGAGCCTATGCGGCAGTACCGCCCCCACCGGTTTCGGATGGAATATTGCTGCAGGCCGACAGGGTTCCCGCCCTTGCCGAAGAGCTTGAACGGCTGCGCCTTGCCTGCGATGCGCCAGCCTTCACGGCCGTCTATATCAATGCCGAGCTTAACGCGTCCATCTATCAGACAGGCTCCCGTGGCGGCCAGCCGAGGCATGTTCTGGTTCTCGGTCTGCCGCTTCTCGCCCTGTTGACGGGACGGCAGGCCGCGACCGTCATCGCGCATGAATACGCCCATATTTCCCGGTTGCACGGTCATTTTGCGCGCTGGGCCCATGTGGCTCGCCAGCGCTGGGCAGCACTCGGTAAATTGCATGAGCGCAATCATCGGCTGGTCACCGCGCCGCTCAGATTGTTTCTTGCCTGGTATGTACCGCGCATGATGCGCGAGACGCTGGAGTTTTCCCGTCGCTGCGAGGCGGTTGCCGATGCGCGTGCGATCACGGTCTGCGGCGCCGACATCGCCTTTGAGACGGAAATCGCTCTCACATTGCGGCAAAGAGCCCTGTCCAGCCAATTCTGGCCGGATATGTTTGCTGGGGCAGGCAAGGATGACATCGCCAAGGCGCGACCCTTTGCCCTGATGTTGGCGGAGCCGGAGAACAGCCGCCCGCGAGATGGCGCGCAGGCGGCCGTCTGGCTGCATGAAGACCTCTGCCAGAAACCGGATAGTCATAGCACCCATCCCGTTTTGTCGGAGCGCATTGCCGCAACGGGGTTTGATCCGGCAGGCCCGCTTCCCGATCATCTGCCCTGGCGTTTCGAAGAGACTTCCGCCGCCGCCGAATGGCTGGGGGAAGAAGCTCCCGGGATCGCGGCACGGCTTGATGCAGACTGGCGCGACAATGCCGCACGAGGCTGGCAGGACGCAAAAGACTGGCATATCCGTCAGCGCAGCGACTTCTCAAGGCTCTTGCAACGTCGCGAACAACAGACGTTCGACGAGCAGGACTGGCTGCAACTGGCGCTGCTTTCAGAGGAATTCGATCCGTCAGGCATGCTGCGCGCCGAGGCGATTGCGGAAGGATTGCGGTATTCGCCTGAAGAGACGACGCTTCTACAGCTACGGGCAGAGGATATGGAGAAAGCCGGAGACATACACGGAGCGATGTCCTTGTGGCACCGTATCGGCCGGAACCCCTCTTTCTCCAGGTATCGGCTCCATCGCCACCTCTGCGAACTCTGCCTGCGGGTGGGAGACAGGCCGGCGGCGGAGCAGCATCGGCAGATCGCCGACCGCCTGTGGACGAGCGAAGATGCCGTCCGATCCGCCTCCAACGATGCCGGTCTCCATCCTCACGGGTTGGAAGCATCCGAACTCACCTTGCTGCAAGGCACGCTTCATCCGCTGTTTCAGCATGCGCACGCCATCTGGCTCTGCCGCGACACGCCGCCCGGTGCGCCGGACCCGACACGATGGTTCCTTTATGTGCAGGCCTATGACGGCTGGTTCATGCGCCTCGTCGGCAAACTGACCGGCGAGGAAGACAGGAACGCTTCCGCCTGCAAGCGGCTGTTTGAGCGTTTGCAGGCGCGGTTGCATCTTCATCTGCAGCTTCGTTTTATCGGGCCGAACGATCCAGTCCCGGCCCATTGCAGGCACGATAGCCTGATTGCCCGAGTGGGCACGGCCGCTGTCGCGTAGCTTACAGGCTTGAAAACGATGCTCGAACCGGTCTGCGGCGCGGCGAATTGTCAGCACTTGCCTATCCCGGGTAACACTTCATTTAGTGATTTTGTGAAATCTAAAATACGCAGGTTCCAAGGTTTCATCGGCGGAGCCGGTAGAACAAGCGGACCCATGACGACCCGCCCGGCGGCGGCTCGAAAAAGGCATCCGCTTGTCGCCCTATGAGGAGGGGCAACAGCTACCCGCGATGTTTCATTATATATTCCCCGGCCTCCCGAGAGGGCGGCTGGAGGAGTGCTTGCCTTGAGGCCATTCATGTCTTTCCTGAACAATACCAAGATAAAAACGAAGGTCGTTTTTGTCATCTCTCTGATGAGCCTGATGTCGCTTTCCGGAATAAGCTACGTCAGCCTGCAATATAAAGGTACCGACAGCGTCTATAGCGATTTCATCGGCCATGAGGCCCTTGCTGCGGTTCTGAACGCCAGAACCAGCGGGAACCTCAATGCACTCGGCATGCAGATGCTTCGCGCCAGCCTTAACGAGCCGGCCAGCGCTGATTTCGAAGCTGCCGTCAAAACCTTCAGAGCCGACCGTAAGCAGCTCGAGGAACGCCAGAACAAGATCATGGAGCTGGTGCCGGCGCGCACGGATGCCGCCCGCGATATCCTCAAGGGTGTTGTCGAAGTCGAGGAGATCGGCAATCAGGTCATCGCCCTCATGCAGGCAGGGCAACGCGCCGAAGCGCAGCAGATGGCGCTCAACGTGCTTCGGAAAATTGCCGAAGTCTCGCCAAAGATCAGCGCCGGCAATGAACAGCTCATCCAGGTGATGAATGAGGGGAGAGAACGCCTTACAGCCAGCACCAATACGACGATCTGGACGGGTCTGATTACGCTCGCGCTCGTTTCGCTGGCCGTGATCGCACTTGGCCTGCTCATTTCCTCCCGGGGTATCACCACTCCGATTGCGCGGCTTCGTGCGCGCATGGAATCGCTGGCGGCCGGTGATACGGCCAGCGAAATTTCCGGAATGGATCGCAGGGATGAAGTCGGCCAGATGGCTGCTGCGGTTCAGGCGTTTCGCGAAAGCGCAATCGAACGCCTCCGGCTTGAGAATGAAACGGAGGCCAACCGGTCGACTTCCGAAAAGGACCGGATCGAGCGCGAGAAGCAGAAGGCCAGGGAAGCTGCCGACGTACAGTTTGCCGTCGACAATCTTGCCACGGCCCTTTCGAAGATCGCCCAGGGCGACGTTACTTACCGGATCGTTCAGCCGTTCGTTTCCGGTCTTGACGGTATCCGCGGCGATTTCAACCGGGCTGCGGAACAGTTGCAGTCGACCTTGAGCCAGGTGGCGCAGAACGCGCGCGGCATCGACGCCGGCGCCAACGAGATAAGGTCTGCAGCGGATGATCTGGCGAGACGCACGGAGCAGCAGGCGGCCGCCGTTGAGGAGACTGCGGCTGCGCTGGAAGAGATCACCACGACGGTGAAGGACGCCACGAAGCGGGCGCAGGAAGCGGGTCACCTCGTCGGCCGTGCAAAAGTCGGCGCTGAAAAATCCGGAGAGGTGGTGCAGCAGGCCGTCGCTGCAATGGAGCAGATCGCGACATCCGCCAATGAGATTTCCAACATCATCGGCGTGATCGACGAGATCGCGTTCCAGACGAACCTTCTGGCGCTGAATGCCGGCGTGGAAGCTGCCCGTGCGGGTGAGGCGGGCAAGGGCTTTGCCGTTGTCGCGCAGGAGGTTCGCGAACTGGCGCAGCGCTCTGCCGGTGCGGCCAAGGAGATCAAGAACCTGATCACGACATCCAACGGTCAGGTTCAGCAGGGCGTGCAGCTGGTTGGTGAAACCGGCAAGGCGCTGGAACTGATCGTGACGGAGGTGCAGGAAATCAACCGGCACGTTGCCGCCATTGCGGAATCGGCACAGGAGCAGTCCTCCGGTCTTCAGCAGATCAACACGGCCGTGAACCAGATGGATCAGGACACCCAGAAGAACGCCGCCATGGTGGAGGAAAGCACCGCCGCCAGCCACGGGCTTGCGCGCGAGGCGTCTTCGCTCAACGGGCTGATCGCGCAGTTCAAACTGTCCGAAGGCGGTTATGGCGAGGCCTCCGCGCCCGTGCGCACGGCATCGGTTGCCGACAGGCCTGCAGCGTCTCCCGCGCGTGCGCTTGGCGGCAGGATAAGGGCGGCGTTTTCAGGTAATGCCGCGTTGAATACCGCCCCCGACAACTGGGAGGAGTTTTGATCCTTGCCCTGCCTTTACGGCACGCTCGGTTGAGGCGCTGAAAGCATCGCTTTAAATATCGACACCGGGGATCGGAGATTCCCGGTGTCCTGCTTTTGGGCAAGAGCTGCTTTGCAGCGACCGCCTTACCCCGTGTGAAACAGTCGGCGCTTTGGCCCAAATACGCGAAAGCATTTCTCAAAATATACGGCTTTTGGAATGAGCGTCTTTGATAGCCTATTAAAAACATAGAAAATACACACAAAAGAAGGGCGAATGGATATGAAGATCCTTGGCATTTCCGGTAGTGTGAAGCGGCCATCCCGCACGGCGCATGTCGTTGAACGAATTGTTGCCGCGATCGGGCGAACGGCGAAGGTTGAAACCGACCTCATCGATCTTGCCGATGCCGCGCCGGTCCTATTTCGGGCATTGCGCGCAGATCAGCTCGACGAGGCCGGGCGAGCGATTGTCGATGCTGTCGAGGCTGCCGATATGCTCGTCGTCGGTTCGCCGGTCTATCGCGCCTCCTATACGGGCGCGCTCAAGCATTTATTCGATCTTGTCGATTTCCGTGCCCTGCAGGGTCGACGCGTGATCCTTGCCGCGACCGGCGGCTCGCCGCTGCATGGCCTGATGCTGGAACACCAGTTCCGTCCGCTGTTTGGCTTCTTCGGCGCTCTTACCGTGCCGACCACGGTTTATGCCGTCGAGGCGGATTTTACCGGATACACGCTTTCAAACCCGGCCGTCGAAGCGCGCATTGAGCGCGCCGTCACCGATCTGTTCGAGCTTTTACCCGCCAAAGCACTTGGCGGCGGCGATCACCATCCGACGCTTTCCGTCGTTTCACGCGAAGCGGCTGCTAACTGAGATTGCAAGAGAGGAATTTATCATGACCGCACGCACCGCCGAGCCCGTTAAATTCGCCTATTGGGTTCCGAATGTTTCCGGTGGCCTCGTCATCTCCAACATTGAACAACGCACCAGCTGGACCATCGACTATAACCGCAAGCTCGCGCAGATCGCGGAAGCGAGCGGCTTCGATTATGCGCTGAGCCAGATTCGATTCACGGCCGGTTACGGCGCCGAGTTCCAGCATGAATCCGTGTCTTTCAGCCATTCCCTGCTGGAGTCGACAAAGACGCTGAAGGTCATCGCCGCCATTCTGCCAGGGCCGTGGAACCCGGCGCTCGCTGCAAAACAGATCGCCACGATTAACCACCTCACCAATGGCCGCGTTGCGGTCAACATTGTCAGCGGCTGGTTTCGCGGCGAGTTCCATGCCATTGGCGAACCGTGGCTCGACCACGACGAGCGTTATCGCCGCTCGGAGGAGTTCATCCGTGCATTGCGCGGCATCTGGACGGAAGAAAGCTTCACCTTCCGCGGCGATTTCTATCGCTTCAACAATTATTCCCTGAAGCCGAAGCCGATCGATCCGCAGCCTGAAATCTTTCAGGGCGGTTCTTCGCGCGCAGCCCGCGATATGGCGGCTCGCGTTTCCGACTGGTACTTCACCAACGGCAACACGCCGGAAGAGATCGCAAGGCAGGTCGATGACATTCGTGCCAAGGCGGCTGAGAACAATCATTCGGTCAAGGTCGGTGTAAATGCCTTCGCCATCGTGCGTGAGACGGAGGAAGAGGCAAAGGCCGTGCTTGCCGAAATCATCGAGAAGGCCAATCCGGAAGCGGTCAACGCTTTTGGCCATGAAGTGAAGAATGCCGGTAAGGCCTCCCCGGAAGGAGAGGGCAACTGGGCGAAATCCAGCTTCGAGGATCTCGTTCAGTATAATGACGGTTTTCGCTCAAACCTCATCGGCACCCCTCAACAGGTGGCGGAGCGCATCGTGCGCCTGAAGCGCGCCGGCGCCGATCTTATCTTGCTCGGTTTCCTGCATTTCCAGGAGGAGGTCGAGTATTTCGGCAAGCACGTCATTCCGCTGGTGCGCGCACTCGAAGAGGCCGAGGAAAGCACGGCGATTGCAGCCGAATAACGCAGGCAGAACAGGTGGAGCGGCCGTCGCCGCTCATCCGCCGAAAGTGCCGCAGCCGAACCGGACGGGACGCATGCACTCGAACTTGCGCGGCCTGACACGCATCGCTGTGAATTTTTCATCCCGGCTGCTAAAATCGGACGTTATTCGGTCCGTGAGCCGCCGAGATCGCGTGAGTTGAAATGTCAGTGAGCCGGAAGAATGCCATTGTCGCCATCATAGGCGGTGGATTTAGCGGGGCAGCGATTGCCCTTCATCTCCATCGGGCCGCTGGGCCGTTCGAAAATGTGCGGATCGTCGTGTTCGAACCGAGAGCGGCGTTGGGTGCGGGGCTTGCCTATTCCACGCTGGAGCCGGCCAACCGGATCAACGTGCCGGCCGGGCGCATGACGCTTTATCCTGATGATCCGGATAATTTCCTCCATTATCTCGACAGGTCGAACGCCCTGGCGGGCGATGCAGCAGCGGTGTTGCCCGACGGGCAGGCCTATCCGCAACGCAGGGTCTTCGGCGCCTATGTCGCGGCCGAGATCGCGCCTTTGCTGGATGCGGGCATCGTTGAGCACAGGCGCAGCACGGTGGAACATGTGGCCCGCCATGATGAAGGCTGGCAGCTGCAAACCGCAGACGGCGATAGCCACTTCGCGGACATCGTGGTGGTTGCCACAAGCCATCCGCCGCCGGCGCTTCCGCAGGTGTTGAAGCCGCTTGCCGGTCATCCGAAACTGGTGGCGGACTTGAATGCGGACGCCGCGCTGGAAAATATCGCCGCGGGTGACCGCATTCTGATCGTCGGCAATGGCTTGACCGCGGCTGATGCCTTTGCCGCGCTCCACCGGCGCGGCCATCATGCGCGGGTCGTTTCGCTGTCGCGCCGCGGCTTGCGGTCGCGTGGCCATCCGGCCTTGCCGCAGGAACCCTACGGCGATTTTATCGATCCGCCCTCCAGACGCGCGTCGGAACTATTGCGGCGGATTCGAGAGGCTGTGCGAGTGTCGCAGGCGGGCGGTGCGAGCTGGCATGGCGTTCTGGACGCCGTTCGCCTGCAGGGACGCGACATATGGCGGAACCTTCCGCTGATCGAAAAGCGCAAGGTGGTGCGGTGGCTGCGGCCATTCTGGGACGCGCACCGGTTCAGGATCGCGCCGCAGGTGGAGAGACTTCTGGATGAGGCCATAATTTCGGGCCGGTTACAGATCGTCGCCGGGTCGCTTGTGTCCGCAAAGGCTGGCGAAGACGGTTCGTTGCATGTCGATCTGCGGTTTCGTGGCAAAAGGGACGTCGCGCGGCTCGACGTCGATGCTATCGTCGTGACGACCGGTCCCGCCCATGGTGGAATTCTGAAATCGCAGGCTTTTCTTTCCGGTCTGGAGCAGGCGGGGCTTTTGACCTTTTGCCCGACGGGGCTGGGCATTCACTGCGACGAGCGATCCCGCGCCCTCGACAGCCGCGGCCAGGCCATTGAAACGCTGCTGATCGGCGGTCCGCTGGCGCGCGGAACCTTTGGTGAGCTGATGGGCCTGCCCCAGGTTACCGAGCACGCGATCTTCGTTGCCGGAGAGATCGCACGGAGCCTTGCGTCAGCGACGAGCAGCCCGGCGCCGGTCTGAACGCAAACCGATGCATGGTTGATGAGCCGGCGAAATAGCGGCTGCCATCAGGCGATGGCAGCTATCCCGGCCCGGTTACGTCCCTCTATTCGCAGGGTTAACGTCAGACGTCCAGGTAGGACAAAATGGTTGCAGCGACGTCAGACGTCTCCTGCGTTTCACTCGAAGCCGCCACTGATGTGCTGGTCGCGCTGTCCTGGGTCGAAGTCGTCTCATCGGTGGTTGAGATCAGGGAGGCGATATCCTGGACAGAGCTGTTGGTGGTCTTGGCGCTGTTCAAGGCCGTAACCTGCGCCGATGTCATGGCGGCGACCTGGCCTGGCGTGAAGGCTGCCGCCTGGGAGGCCGTCAGGGCAGCGAGCGTACCGGTGCCCAATCCCGAGATCGCGCTCGAACTCAGGCTGATGATCTGCTCGGTGGAAAATGCCGTCAGGTCGTCGCCGCCAAGCGCGGCTGCCTGCAGCGCGTTGAGGACGCTGACCTGTGACAGTGACAGCGCTCCGATTTGCGCGGACCCCATCGCCGCGACCTGACCGTAGCTCAGCGCAGCCACCTGGCCCGTCGTCAAAGCGGCGATCTCCTGAGAAGACAGGGAGGCCACGACGGTGGCGGACAGTCCCTTGATCGCCGTCGAACTGATGGCGGCGAGTTCACCGGTCGAGAATGTATCCAGATCGTCCGCCGTCAATCCCGCAAGTCCGGCCGAACTCAATGCGGCGATCTGGCTGGTGGAGAGTGCTTCGATCTGGTCCTTGCCGAGGGCATTGATCTGATCGCCGGTCAATCCGGCGACGCCAGCCGTGCTCAGGGCCGCAACCTCGGCGGTGGAAAGAGCGGCGATAAAGTCCGTGGACAGTCCCTTTATCGCGCTTGAACCGATAGCCGCGAGTTCCTCCGTCGAGAAGGTTTCCAGCATCTCCGCGGACAGGCCCTTGAGCGCATCCGAGTTCAGCGATGCTATCTGCCGGGTGGATAATGTCTGGACCTGTTCAATGCTCAACGCACCGGTCTGTGCGCTGCCAAGGCCTGCAATCGCCTTGGCGTCCAGAGCCGCTATCTGGCTGACGGAAAGGGAGGCGATGTCGGCCGTATTCAGGGCCGCAACCTGTTTGGAAGTGAGGGCGCTGATCTGCGCATTGGTCAGCGCGCTCACCTGACCGGTGCCGAGAGCCGCGATCTGATCGGTCGTCAGGCCCGGTATTGCCGCCGCGCCGAGCGCGGCGATCTGAGCGGTCGTCAACGAAGCGATGGTCGCTGTCGACAGGCCCGAGACCGCATTCGAACTGATGGCGGCCAGCTCGGCGGCAGTGAATGTATCGAGATCGCCGGCGCTGAGGGCCGCGATCTGTTTCGAACTGAGAGTGCCGATCTGACTGCCGGTCAGGGCCTCGACCTGAACGGTGTCGAGGGCCGTGATCTGATCGGTGGTCAGGCCCGCCGTGCCCGCCGTGCTAAGGGCGGCGATCTGGGCTGCCGAGAGCGAGGCGATACTCGCGACGCTCAGAGCCGCAACCTGCCTGGAGGTGAGGGCGGTTATCTGGGCGCTGGTGAGGGCATCCACCTGACCGGTGCCGAGGGCCGCGATCTGGGCGGTGGTCAGGCCGGGTACTGCGGCCGCGCCCAGGGCGGCGATCTGCGCTGTCGTCAGCGAAGCGATTGCCGCTGTCGACAGGCCCGAGATCGCACTCGAGCTGATGACAGCCAGCTCGGCGGCAGTGAATGTATCAAGGCCACCGGCGCTGAGGGCCGCAATCTGTTTTGCGCTGAGGACACCGATCTGAGCACTGGTGAAGGCCTCGACCTGAGCGGTGTTGAGAGCGGCGATCTGATCGGTGGTCAGGCCTGCTATGCCCGCCGTGCTGAGGGCGGCTATCTGGGTTGCCGAAAGCGAGGCGATGCTGGCCACGCTGAGGGCGGCAACCTGTCTGGAGGTGAGAGCGCCGACCTGGATACTGATCAGGGCGTCGACTTGATCGCTCGTCAGGACGGCGACCTGTCCGGTGTTCAGCCCTCCAACGCCAGCCGCACTCAAGGCTGCGACCTGTGCTGTTGTCAGCGACGCGATGGTCTCCGTTGACAAGCCCGGGATGGCATTTGAACTGATCGCGGCAATGTCCTTGGTCGAGAACGTTGCCATGTCGTCCGTACCCAAGACTGCAATCTGTTTCGAGCTGAGAGCACCGACCTGGGTATCGGTCAAAGCCTCGACCTGCGCGGTGTCGAGGGCCGCGATCTGGTCAGTGGTCAGGCCCGTTATGCCCGCCGTGCTGAGGGCGGCAATCTGGGCTGCTGAAAGCGAGGCGATGTCAGCCACGCTCAGGGCCGCAACCTGTTTGGAGGTGAGTGCCGCGATTTGGGTACTGGTCAGGGCGTCCACCTGATCGCCAGTGAGCGCTGCGACCTGCCCGGTGCTCAGCCCACTAACGCCAGCCGTACTCAGCGCTGCGATCTGCGCTGTTGTCAGCGACGCTATGGTTTGCGTGGACAAGCCCGGGATCGCATTCGAACTGAGGGCAGCAATGTCCTTGGTCGAGAACGTCGCCATATCCTCCGCGCTAAGGACCGCTACCTGCGTCGAGCTGAGCGCGCCGACCTGGGCGCTGGTGAAGGCCTCGACCTGAGCGGTGCTCAGGGCGGCGATCTGCGCGGTGTTCAACGCACCGATGCTTTGCACGTTCAGGGCGGCAATCTGGGCTGTCGTCAGGGAGGCGATGGTCTCTGCCGACAATCCGGCGATTGCACTGGAACTGATCGCGGCGATATCCTTGGTCGAGAATGTCGCAATGTCGTCCGCGCTCAAGGCGGCGATCTGTTTCGAGCTGAGCGCGCCAACCTGGGCGGTGGTCAAGGCCTCGACCTGGGCGATACTCAAGGCTGCGATCTGCGCGGTGCTCAACGCACCGATGCTTTGTACATTCAGGGCGGCAATCTGGGCTGTCGTCAGGGACGCCAGGGTTTCCGCCGACAGTCCTGCGATTGCGCTGGAAGTGATCGCGGCGATGTCCTTGGTCGTGAATTTCGCCAGATCGTCCGTCCCCAGCTGCGAAATCTGTGTGGAGCCGAGATTGACGATCTGCGCGCTCGTTAAGGCTTCGGCCTGGCTGGTGGTGAGGGTCGCCAGCTGCTGCGCGCTTAGTCCCGTAATGCCCGCAGCGCTCAGGGAGGCGATCTGGGCGGTGGAAAGAGCGGCTATGTCGTCCGTGCCGAGGGTGGCAATTTGTGCCGAGCTCAACCGCGCCATCTGCTTGGTCGACAGCCTGGAAACCTGATCGGTACTGAGGGCGGCGATCTGGCCGGTCGAAAGCCCCAGGATGCCGGAGGTGCTCATTGCCGCGAGCTGGGCCACGGAAAGCGATGCGATATTGTCCGTGCTTAACGCCGCAATCTGTCCCGAGCCGAAAGCCGCGATCTGGGCCGTGGTCAGGGCCGCGAACTGATCGATGCTGAGGGCCGCAACCTGATCGCTGGTCAGGCCCTTGATGCCCGATGTGCTCAACATGGCCGTTTGGCTGGTGGACAGGGCGGCCACGTCGTTGCCCAGGGCGGCGACCTGAACCGAGCTCAACGCCTTGATCTGCGCGGTGGATAGAAGGCTGACCTGATTGCCGCTCAGGGCTTCGATCTGATCGGAAGTGAGGCCGGCGATGGCGCTGGTGGTGAGGGCGCCGATCTGAGCGGTGGTGAAGGCCGCGATAACATCGGTGTTCAAGCCCGACATGGCTTTATTCGTGATCGCTGCGATATCGGCGGTCGAGAATGTCGCCAGATCCTCGATGCTCAGGGCTGCGAGCTGCGCTGAACTGAGGGACTTCACCTGCGCCGGAGACAGGGCCTCGACCTGCTCGGTGCTCAAAGCCTCGATCTGATCGGCCGTAAGGCCGGCAATGGCGCTGGTGGTCATGGCGGCGATCTGGGCGGTGGAAAGCGCGGCGATTGCGTCAGCACTCAGGCCGGACACGGCTTTGCTCGTGATCGCTGCGATATCGGCGGTCGAGAATGTTGCTATGTCCTCCGCGCTCAGGGCCGCAAGCTGGATCGAGCTCAGCAACTTCACCTGTGCCGAGGATAGGGCCTCTACCTGCTGGGTGCTGAAGGCTTCGATCTGGTCGGCTATCAGGTTTGCGACCACGCCGGTGCTGAGGGCGGCAATCTGAGCGGTTGACAGGGCCTCGATCTGACCGGCGCTCAAGGCCTGAAATTGCGCTACGCCAAGGGCGTTCATCTGGGCCGTGGTCAATGCGGCGATCTGCTCTTTGGTAAGCGTGCTGATCGTCTCCGTACCCAGACGGGGCATGGCTTTGCCGGTGATCTCCGCTATATCGGCGGTTGAGAATGTCGCGATGTCCTCCGCGCTGAGAGCCACGAATTGTGCCGCGCTCAGCGACCTCACCTGTTCCGGCGACAGGGCTTCGACCTGGCTGGTGCTTAAGGCGGCGATGTGCGTCGTCTTGAGTGCGGCAATCTGGGCCGTCGTCAATGCGGCGATCTGGGCGGTGCTCAGGGTTTCGATCTGGTCGATCGTCAGACCGGCAATCGTGCTTGCGCTGAGGGCGGCGATCCGATCCGGGCTAAACGCTGCGATTGCCTCGGTGCTGAGGCCCGGCATGGCCTTGACGGTAATCGCCGCGATGTCGGCGGTCGAGAATGTCGCTATATCGTCCGTGCCGAGGGCAGCGAGTTGCATCGAGCTCAGCGCTTTGACCTGCGCCGGCGACAGGGCTTCGGCCTGTTCCGGGCTCAGGACCGCGACCTGGTCGGTCGTCAGGCTCGCAACGGCGCTCGTGCTCAGGGCCGCGATCTGCTCGGGGGTAAGCCCTGCGATCACCTCCGTGCTCAGGCCCGGCATGGCTTTGCTCGTGAGCGCTGCGATATCGGCGGTTGAGAACGTCGCTATATCTTCAGCGCTCAGCGCGGCAATCTGCGTCGCATTGAGGGCGCGTACCTGAGATGAGGTCAAAGCCTCCGCCTGTTCCGTCGTCAGGGCGTGGAGCTGGGTGGTGGTAAGCGCAGAAATCTGGCTCGAATTCAGGCTTTTGATGGCGTATTGATCGAGAATGTTAAGCTGATCCAGCGTCAGGCCAACGATGGCGCCCTGCGAAATGGCGCTCAACTGTTGTGAGTTGAGGACTTTGACATCCTCCACATCCAGTGCCGCGATCTGGGCCGATGAGAGCGCTTTGATCTGCGTTGTGGAAAGCGACGCCACGTCGTCGGTTGTCCAGGCTGCGACCGCCTCTGTCGAAAGATATCTGATCTGATTGACGTTCAGGGAAGAAATGATCGACGTCATGTCTGAAAAATCCTAAAGTCCAGGCCCAACAGGTGGATTTTCTGCTAAAGCCCCGGAATGGGGTCGGTTACGCAGGTCCACCATTTTTCAAATGTTGAGTACGCAATCGGGCTTGCCTGAACCTGAAGTTGTTACGCTTCAGCCGCTGGAGCGTTAATTGCCTGCTTTGATGGAAGAGAACGGACAGGCCCGTCTCAGACGGGCGAATGCAGGAATGCCGGCATGGGAGCGCCCTCCGCTCGCCGGGCGAGATAGAGGCGGGCGGTGTCGAGCGCCTCGCGAATGGTCGCATCCATGTCGAGATAGCGATAGGTCCCGAGCCGCCCGACAAAGGTTACCGACGCTTCCCGTTCGGCGCGCGCCACATATTCGGCGAGCTGTTCTTTGTCCTCGACCAGCCGGATGGGATAATAGGGAATGTCCTGCGGGCCGCATTCATGGGAGAACTCCCTGTAGCAGACGGAGCCGGCATGGTCTTCCCACGGAGAAAAGTGCTTGTGTTCGGTGATGCGGGTAAAGGGCACCGAAACGTCGCCATAGTTCATCACCGCGCAACCCTGGTAGTCGCCGTCATAGGTGAAGCGTTCGAAATTGAGCGTCCGGTACGCAAGGCGGCCGAATTCGAAGTCGAAATAGCCGTCGAGCGGACCGGAATAGAAGACGTGTGCAGAGGCCGGCGCTTCGGCGCGCTGGAAATGTGTGCCAAGTTTGACGCTGATGTTCGGATGATCGAGAATGCGTTCGATCATGTCCGTATAGCCGGTTTCCGGCATGCCCTGATATTTGTGGAAGAAATAGTTGTCGTCATAGTTGAAGCGCACGGGCAGGCGTTTCAGGATCGAGGCTGGCAGTTCCGTCGGCGAGCAGCCCCATTGTTTCTCGGTGTATCCCTTGAAGAAGGCCTCATAGAGATCGCGGCCGACGAAGCGCAGTGCCTGCTCCTCGAAGGTCTGTGGATCGGTAATCGACTTGTCGGCCTTTTCCTCGATGAAGGCCCTGGCTTCATCGGGCCGGAAATTCTTGCCGAAGAACTGGTTGATCGTGTGCAGATTGACCGGCAGCGAATAGACGCGCTCGCCGCTCGTCGTTTTGACACGGTTCTTGTAAGGCATGAATGTCTGAAAGCCGTTCACGTAGTCCCAGACTTCCCGGTCGTCGGTATGGAAAATATGCGGCCCGTAAACATGCACCATAACGCCGGTCTCACCGTCGCGTTCGGTGTGGCAATTGCCGGCAATGTGATCGCGGGCATCGACGATATCGACCCTGTGGCCTGCCAGCGCCAGCTCCCGGCCAATGACCGCGCCGGAAAGCCCGGCGCCCACAATCACAATTCTTTCGTCCGCGAACATTGGTGATCAGTCCCGTTCATATGTCGCCCAGTGGGCGGTCGAGATTTGCATCGAAGAGGCGCCGTGCAGCGCATGCCCCGGCCGGTCGAGGCTATCCCGTGCTCAGTTATCCGGTTTCCGCCAGAGGCGATTGTCATAGGGAATTGGCGAATAGTCGTGCCATTGAGCGAGTTTCTTGAGATAGCGATTGCGATAGCTCTGCTCGTCTTCGAACTCTACGTTCTCGAACACGGCTTCCGCGCCCAGCTCATAATAAAGATCGAGATTGCTGAGATCCGGCACCGGCGTCTCGCCGCGTTCGCATTCGCCCTGCATTTGCCAGAACAGCTCTTCCAGACGGCGCGCCAGAGCGGGAATATCCCGCAATACGCTGGTGTCCCGCTGCCGGGCGATTGATTCTCTGACCTCCAGAAGCTTCTTCCGGTCGCGTTCGAAACCGATGGCGCGGGCGACATAGTCTTCCGGCGAAGAGCAGATCATTTCCGGGACACCCGCTGCGGTGACGATGCTGCCGCAGAAGCGCGCCGCAAATGTCTTGCCGGGCATGGTAAGGACGGGCAGGCCGGATGTTATGGCGTCCGCGGCCGTGGAGTGTGCGCCATAGGGGAATGTATCCAGAAACAGATCGGCAACGCCGATACGGGCGATGTGCTGCGGGTTCGGAACCTTCGGCGCAAAGACGAGCCGGTCAGGTGAGACGCCGCTTTTTTCCGCGATGGCCTGCAGGTGCTGATTGACGTCTTCATCGCCCGCCAGCAGCCACAACAGGCTGCCCGGCGTCTGCGACAGGATCGTCATCCATCGCGCAAAGCAGCTTTCGGTAATCTTCTGCATGCCGTTGAAGCTGGCATAGACGAACGCATCCTCCGGCAGCCCCACCTCGGCCCGGCTTGGCCGGGCGGCGATGGGCCGCTTGCGGTCGAGCGGCTGGTCGCAGGCGATGCGCAGGACCTTCTCGGAGTAATAGATGTCGTTCTCCGGCGGGATCATGTAACCGTCCGAAATCAGGTACTGATGGAACGGGCTTCCCATCGATCCAGGGTAACCGCAGAAACTGACGATGACCGGCGCGGGGCGATAGGCGAAAATCTTCGTGCGCGCGTCCTTGGTGTAGCCGTTCACGTCGATCAGAATATCGATTTCGTCGGAGATGATCTGCGAGGCCGCAGCGGCATCGTCCAGGCCGTGGATATCCCGCCAGCAATGGACTGCTGCCTTGATCCGCTCCTGCGTGCTGTCGGTGTTGCGGACGTTACCGCAATAATAGGCGAAGACCTCAAGGCTGTCACTGTCATGCAACTCCAGAACCTCGCAGAGAGCGAAGCCCACGGCATGATCGCGAAGATCCGACGAGAGGTAACCGACGCGCAGTCGCTCACCGGTTCCGGACTTCAGCTTCGGCGATCTGCGCGGAAAACGGCTGAGGTCCGGCCGCGTGCCGACCACCGTTTTGCTGTAGCGATATGCCTTGGCCAGCTGGAACATCGGATCGTCGGCGTAGCAGCTCAGCGTCAGCGAGGACATCGCATCGAGCATCTTGCGCGCAGGGACATGGTTTGAAGGAACAAGCACCGGCCACTTGCACTGGCGCTGCCGCAACGACACCCAGTGCTGACCTGCCTCCGGCAATTCCGGCCGCAGCTCGAACGCCTGCAGCAAGGCGGTTTCAGCGTCCTCGAGCTTTCCGGCACCTTCGAGAACGCGGCCGATGTTCTGCAGGGCCATGTGCCGATGGCCAATCGCTTCGGCGTCGAGGTACTTCGTCGTTTCGGCATACTGCGACCATTGTTCCACGGCCTGGCCGATCAACCCGCTATCTTCGAGGACACGACCGAGATTGATGTAACCGGGAGCGAATTGCGGATTGGCCTTCAAACAGGCGCGGAAAGCCTGGACGGCGCCTGCACGGTCGCCAAGCTGGCTGAGCGCAACGGCATAGTTGAAATAGGCGAGATGAATGACGGGATTGTTGTCGTTGAACGCAACCCAGGTCTTGTAGAGTTCCGCAGCCGCGGCTCGCTGACCGGCGGCACTGAGCGCCTCGGTTACGCTCAGCAGATCCATGAGACTCATCCGCTGGTTCCGCGCAAGATCAAGGGCGCTGGGAGCGGCGGCGTCGTTTGAAGGTGAGACGGGATTGGCGGTCATGACATCCTGCGGCAAGCGACAAAGGGTCGAAGATAAGAACAGCCTGTTGATGGGCCGTCCTTAGCTATAGCAGGTAACTTGCCTGTGGCTGGATGTGTTTGAGGCGGGGTTGCTTACCCGGATCAGCCTGTGGTGTGGCCGGACGAAGTTTCCTCCCGGTCAGGCGCCGGCTTCCGGGAGATTGATGCTGTCACGCCGCAGTAAGGATCGCTCTCATGTCTAGCGATGAGAGTATTTCATCCTGTAGCTCGCCAGCGCGATTGACGGGTTGATCCGATAGACACTGTCGAAGTCTTCATCCGTGAAGTATTGATATGAATGTGCGACATATTCGCGGAAAAGACCGTGCAGGTCCTGCCGCATCTGCTTGGCCGCCCATTCCAGCAAACCCGCCTTGAAGACGATGAAGATCGGGTAATATTTTGCCCTGAAGATCGGATTGTCCAGGAAAAGCTTCTCGATGTCTTTCAGCGCCGCGAACATCTCAAGCCGGCGCTCGTCGAACGTGCTCGTATGTTGCTCCCGCCCGGGGACGAGACGGTGTGTTGTCAGGCTGCTGTTAATGGCCAGAAACCGTCCGGCATTCATATAGGCCGCCCAGTGCGGCAGGATATCTTCGTTGATCCGCGCGGTGGAGAAGCGCCAGTTCGTCCGGCGAATGAAAGATGTCCGCAGTATCTTGTTCCACGGGTAATTGATCGTCACCAGGAATTGCGCGGTCGAGTCGAGATCGATCATTGCGCTGTCGCGGCTGCCGAGGACGCTATCCCAGATATTCTTGTCGATAGGCGCCATTTCGCCGGCAGGGCCATCTGCCGTTCTCAGCACGCTATATCTGAATGCGGCGACATCGATATTCGTCTCATCCATCAAGGGCAGAACGGTATCGACAGCTCCGTCGTGCAGGAGGTCGTCAGCGTCGTGAAACAGGCAATATTCGCTGTCGATGGTCGCCAGCGCCCTGTTGCGGGCAACGCCCGGCCCGGTGTTCGTCTCGCTGCGCATCAGCCTTATATTGGCGTGCCGCGCGATGTATTGCTCGACGATGTCGCAGGTATTGTCGGTGGAGGCATCGTCGACGACGACGATATCCATCTCGGTTTCATTGCGCAGAACACTGTCGAGTGTCTCGCCGATAAGACTGGCCATGTTGTAGGCCGGGATGATGACGGATATTTTTGCCATGACAGATACTGAATGTCCTCTGGGGCATTCTGCAATTAAAATGTTACGACGCGGCCTGAGCCGCGTCGTAGGTTTTGTCGGGTCGTTTAAGGCTTATACTGCCTTGTAGGCTTTGATGACCGCCTCGACCTGTGCATCGTTCATGACCTTCAGCTGCTGGGCCGAGAGCGCACCGGCCTGGCTGCTGCTGAGACCAGCGATGGCAGCGGTGGAAAGGCCTGCGATGGCATTGGCGCTGATGGCCTTGATCTCGTCGGTCGAGAAGAGGCCCAGTTCAGTGCTGTTCAGGGTCGCGACCTGCGCGGAGCTGAGGCCGGAGACCTGATCGGAGTTGAGCGCCTTGATCTGGTCGGTCGACAGGGCCGCGAACTGCGCCGAGGAGAGCGCTGCCGCCTGTGCTTTGCTGAGGGCGGCGACGTTGCCGGTGCTCAGCTTGGTGGCGTCGATGCCGGCGAGAGCCTTGGTGCTGATCGCCTTGATCTCGTCGGTCGAGAAGGTGGCAAGGCTGTCGGAGGACAGAGCGTTAAGCTGCGTCGAAGACAGGCCGGCGATCTGCGTCTTGGTCAGAGCGGCGGCGTTTTCAGTGCCGAGACCGGCCAGGGTAAGACCGGAGATGGCGTTGGCGCTGATGGCCTTGATCTCATCGGTCGAGAACAGAGCCAGTTCGGCGCTGCTCAGGGTCGCAATCTGAGCGGAGCTGAGACCGGAGACCTGCTCCGAACCGAGGGCCTTGATCTGATCGGTCGACAGGGCTGCGAACTGTGCAGAGGAGAGCGCTGCCGCCTGTGCTTTGCTGAGGGCGGCGACGTTGCCGGTGCTCAGCTTGGTGACGTCGAGGCCGGCAAGCGCCTTGGTGCTGATGGCCTTGATCTCGTCGGTCGAGAAGGTGGCAAGGCTGTCGGAAGACAGAGCGTTAAGCTGCGTCGAAGACAGGCCGGCGATCTGCGTCTTGGTCAGCGCGGCAGCATTTTCAGTGCCGAGACCAGCCAGGGAAAGGCCGGCGACAGCATTGGCGCTGATGGCCTTGATTTCGTCGGTCGAGAACAGAGCCAGTTCGGCGCTGCTCAGGGTCGCGACCTGAGCGGAGCTGAGACCGGAGACCTGCTCCGAGCCGAGGGCCTTGATCTGGTCGGTCGACAGTGCTGCGAACTGTGCCGAGGACAGTGCCGTGATCTGCGTTTTGCTCAGGGCGGCGACGTTGCCGGTGCTCAGCTTGGTGACATCGAGGCCGGCAAGGGCCTTGGTGCTGATCGCCTTGATTTCATCGGTCGAGAAGGTGGCAAGGCTATCGGAAGTCAGGGCGTTGAGCTGTGCCGAAGACAGGCCGGCAATCTGCGTCTTGGTCAGTGCAGCGGCATTGTCGGTGCTGAGAGCAGCGAGCGCTGCCGCGGAAAGGCCGGCAACGGCGTTAGCGCTGATCGCCTTGATTTCATCGGTCGAGAACAGAGCCAGTTCGCTGCTGCTGAGGGTTGCGACCTGCGCGGAGCTGAGGCCGGCGACCTGATCGGAGTTGAGGGCCTTGATCTGGTCGGTCGACAGGGCTGCGAACTGTGCCGAGGACAGTGCCGCTGCCTGTGTTCTGCTCAGGGCGGCGACGTTGCCGGTGCTCAGCTTGCTGGCGTCGAGGCCGGCAAGGGCTCTGGCGCTGATGGCCTTGATCTCGTCGGTCGAGAAGGTGGCAAGGCTATCGGAAGTCAGGGCGTTGAGCTGCGTCGAAGACAGACCGGCGATCTGCGTTTTTGTCAGCGCCGCAGCGTTTTCGGTGCTGAGAGCAGCGAGTGCAGCGGCGGAAAGGCCGGCAATGCCGTTAGCGCTGATGGCCTTGATTTCGTCGGTCGAGAACAGCGCCAGCTCGCTGCTGCTGAGGGTCGCAACCTGAGCGGAGCTGAGGCCGGCGACCTGATCGGAGTTGAGGGCCTTGATCTGGTCCGTCGACAGGGCTGCGAACTGTGCCGAGGACAGCGCTGCCGCCTGCGCTCTGCTCAGGGCGGCAATGTTTCCGGTGCTCAGCTTGGTGACGTCGAGGCCGGCAAGCGCCTTGGTGCTGATGGCCTTGATCTCGTCGGTCGAGAAAGTGGCAAGGCTCTCGGAGGACAGGGCGTTCAGCTGTGTCGAAGACAGGCCGGCGATCTGCGTCTTGGTCAGTGCAGCGGCGTTTTCAGTGCCGAGACCAGCCAGGGAAAGGCCTGCGACAGCATTGGCGCTGATGGCCTTGATTTCGTCGGTCGAGAACAGAGCCAGCTCGCTGCTGCTGAGGGTTGCGACCTGCGCGGAGCTGAGGCCGGCGACCTGATCGGAGTTGAGGGCCTTGATCTGGTCCGTCGACAGGGCTGCGAACTGTGCCGAGGAAAGCGCCGAAATCTGCGTTCTGCTCAGGGCGGCGACGTTACCGGTGCTCAGCTTGGTGACATCGAGGCCGGCGAGGAGCTTGGTGCTGATGGCCTTGATCTCGTCGGCGGAGAAGGTGGCAAGGCTGTCGGAAGACAGGGCGTTAAGCTGCGTCGAAGACAGGGCGGCGATCTGAGACTTTGTCAGGGCGGCGGCGTTTTCGGTGCTGAGAGCAGCAAGCGCGGCTGCGGACAGGCCGGCGATGGCGTTGGCGCTGATCGCCTTGATTTCGTCGGTCGAGAACAGCGCCAGTTCGCTGCTGTTCAGGGTTGCAACCTGTGCGGAGCTGAGACCGGCGACCTGAGCCGAGTTGAGAGCCTTGATCTGGTCGGTCGAGAGGGCGTCGATCTGGCTGGTATAAAGCGCCGTAACCTGAGACGCCGACAGGCCGCTGATCTGAGCCGAGCTCAGCTTTGCGATCTGGGTCAGAGTCAAGCCCTTGAAGGCGCTTACCGAAATGGCCCGGAGATCTTCAGAGCTGAAAAGAGCAAGGTTATCTGTGCTCAAAGAAGCGATCTGAGACGATGAGAGGGCCTTGATCTTGGTGCTGTCCAGCGCATTCACGTCTTCCGAGGTTAGGCTGGCGATCGTGGAGGTGGAAAGCTTGGAAATCTGCACAGCAGACAGTGAGGAGAGAATAGACGTCATGAACGTGTCCTTTACCGGATGGCGACTGGTCACGCCTATCTGCTGCCAGACACTGCCCGTGATGACAGCGGTCCGACATCCGCAAATAAAGCGAAATTGTGGAGAACATGGCTCATGTGAACCTGCGCTGGAAACGCATCATGCAATTCGAGCCGGAGAAGGGGGCCCGGATTTTCCACGCTAGCTTGTGCGAATGCCGCTTAATAATTTCCGTCGCTTAAGATTTTCGCGACGTGCGTGTCATATCAGGCCAACATTTAAAGCCTAGTTAATATTTGGAGGCGGTGCATTTTATTCTTGATGTTTGCGTATCTTAGAGTCTTATGGAGTATAAAATTACAAAGCTAACTATCGATTCGATCATCTTCCACTGCAGGCAATCAGACATGGCTGCTCCCGGATAAGTAGTATCCGTTTGGAGGGGCGAGAGCGCAAGGGTTTGACCGTTATTTTCGTCTAAAACTGTCCCGAGATTCTTGGCGGCAGCTGATCCGTCTATGTAACGGCTGCCAGAATCGAACAATGCTTTGCTTTGTCGCCTTTATTTCGGGTGCCGTGTAGTTGGTTTTTTTGAAGCGGAAGCTGTTATTTCCGGTTTCCGGGCCACGGCAATGCTTTGGACGGACAGGCACGGGTCACGCGACGAATTAGCGATGTGCCGATTGGGGGGATTCCAGAAAATGGGTGTCCAAAGCGCGCTGACCCGCCACGAATGACGGGCTGTTTTGGTCTGACGCGGTTGTCCTCGTCAGACTTCAATCCCCTTTATCAGGCATGATGGCGCAGGGCGTCGATGATCACCTTCATCGCCGGAGACATCTGACGCCTGCTGGGGTAATAGAGGTGATAACCGGTGAAGGGCGCGCTCCAATTGTCCAGAACCGCCTGCAATTTCCCTTCGGTTATGTGCGCCTCGACAAGGTCTTCCGGAACATATGCAATCCCGTAGCCTTTCATCGCCGCGTCGATCTGGGAGATCGAGGAATTGAAGCTGAGTTGCCCGTCAACTCTGACCCGCAGTTCTCGCCCGTCCTTTTCAAACTCCCAGCTGTAAAATCCGCCCCAGGTGGCCTGACGCGTATTGATGCAGACATGGCCGACCAGATCCTGGGGTATGGCAGGGATGCCGTGTCTGGCGAAGTAGTCCGGCGAAGCCACGGCCCGGAGACGCCAGTCCGGACCGATCCTGACGGCAATCATGTCCCTGTCGACGCTCTCGCCCAGTCGCACGCCGGCATCGAAACGTTCCTCGACAATATTGCGCATGCCGTTGTCGCTATAGAGTTCGACATGGATATCAGGATAGTTGGTGAGCACGCGGCTCAGCTTTGGCCAGACGGTCGTTTGCAGGGCGTGATCGGACAGCGTCAGGCGCACGGTGCCTGAGGGTTTTTCGCGAAAGGCGACGAGGTCCGCCAGGTCCGCCTCGATGCCCTGAAATCGCGGAGCGATGGACAGAAACAGGCGCTCGCCGGCTTCCGTCGTGGCCACGCTGCGGGTCGTCCGCGTCAGCAGGCGCACGCCCAGCCGGGCTTCCAGCTGCTTGATGGTGTAGCTTAATGTCGATTGCGATGTTCCAAGCGTCGCCGCAGCCTTTGTGAAGCTCCGCTCCTTGGCAACCTCCATGAACCAGAGGAGATCCTTCATGTCCTCTCGCTGCATCAGAATCCCCTGATTAATATTGAATTTCGATAAGTCCATGCGGATTAGCACGGATTGTCCGTAAAGTCGTCCGGCAATATCTTCCCGCCATCGAAAGAAACCGGGATTTTAGTGCGAATGGCTCTTACCTATGACGAAGAGATGGGCGGCAGACGCGCGGCATGGAGCGCCGTGCTTTGCATGACGCTCTGCGCTTTCGTATTGATCGCTTCGGAATTCATGCCCGTCAGCCTGCTGACGCCGATCGCCGCCGATCTCGGGGTTTCGGAAGGCAATACGGGGCAGGCGATCTCCGTCTCCGGCATCTTTGCGGTCATCACCAGCCTGTTCATTGCCGGCCTGACCCGGCGGTTCGACCGGCGCGTTGTCGTGCTCGGCCTGACGGCGCTGCTGATGCTGTCCGGCATAGTGGTCACCCTTGCACCGTCTTTCCCGGTTCTGATGCTTGGCCGCGCCTTGCTCGGCATTTCTATCGGCGGCTTCTGGTCGATGTCCACCGCCATCGTCATGCGTCTTGTCTCCCATGCCCAGGTGCCGAAGGCGCTTGCCCTGCTGAATGCCGGCAATGCGGTTGCGGCAACGGTTTCCGCCCCGCTCGGCAGCCTGCTGGGCGCCTATATCGGCTGGCGCGGCGCCTTCTTTCTGGTTGTGCCGATCGGCCTGCTTGCGCTCCTGTGGCAATGGATCGTCCTGCCGGAACTCCCGCCTCAGCGCGACCGTGCCTCCTCGAAGGTTTTCAGGCTGCTTGGACGCCCAGCCGTGGCAGCGGGCATGATCGCGATCCTGCTGTTATTCATGGGTCAGTTCGCACTTTTCACCTATCTGCGGCCCTTTCTGGAACAGGTCACGCGCGTCGAAATCACGGTGCTGTCACTGCTTCTACTGATCATGGGATTGGCCGGAGCGGTTGGCACATGGGTCATCGGCCGGCTGCTGCAGCGCCGTCTTTTCAGCATTCTTGTGATCATTCCGTTGATGATGGCCGGTATCGCGCTCTTCATGGTCGTCTTTGGTGATACGAAACTTCCTGTTGTCGCCGCGCTTGTCGGCTGGGGTTTTCTTGGAACCGCCGCGCCGGTTGGCTGGGGCACCTGGCTGAGCCGCATTCTGCCCGACGATGCAGAGGCCGGCGGCGGGCTGCAGGTTGCGGTCATTCAACTGGCGATCACGGCGGGGGCCTCTGTTGGCGGCATTTTATTCGACAGTTTCGGCTGGTGGTCCGCCTTCACCTTGAGCGCATTGCTGCTCTGCGGTTCCTCGCTTGCCTCTTTTGCCGCCTGGTGGCTGGCGCGGAGGCCATCATGAATGTTCGCCTCACCTGTTCCTCCAGACGCGCCCTGCTGGCGCTGGCCGCCGCGATCATCTTGCCCCGGCGGGCTTTCAGCAAAAGCAGCCGTAACAATCAGGAGCGGAGCGACTTGAAGATCAAGCTGACTTTCGGAGAAAACACGATGATGGCGACGCTCTACGACAATCCGTCGGCGCGCGATTTTGCATCCATGCTGCCGCTCGATCTCAAGATCGCCGACTTCGGCTCCAACGAGAAGATCGCCTATCTCCCTCGAAAGCTGACAGTCGAAGGCCATGGTCCGTTCAACAACGAGCGGCCTTACGACCTTTGTTATTACATGCCCTGGGGCAATCTCGCGATGTTCTATGCCGACTACAGGCATCCCGGCCTCATCCGGCTGGGACGCTTCGATGAAGGTTATGAAGCGCTCCATATCCCCGGGGAATTTCCGCTGCGTATCGAACGCGTCCAATGAACCGAACCACAGGAGTTCCCAGCATGAGCAAGCCAATCGAAACTGATGAAACCTGCAATACCGGCAGGCGCAACCTGATGAAGGCAACCGGCCTCGCCGTCGCCGCAATGGGCATGGCGCCGATGGCGGGTACGACACAGGCCTTCGCCCAAACCTCCACGTGGGACAAGGTCTTCCCGAAGAGTGACAACGTCGACCACCAGAAGGTCTCGTTCAGGAACCGCTACGGCATCACTCTCGCAGGTGACCTCTATCTGCCAAAGAACCGCGGAACTGCGCCTTTGGCCGCTCTTGTCATCAGCGGCCCCTTTGGCGCCGTGAAGGAACAGTCGTCCGGCCTTTATGCACAGACCATGGCGGAGCGCGGATTTGCCGCGCTGGCGTTCGATCCGTCCTATACCGGAGAAAGCGGCGGTGAGCCCCGAAACGTCGCCTCCCCGGATATCAACACCGAGGACTTCAGTGCCGCGGTCGACTATATCGGGCTGCAATCCTATGTGGATCGCGAACGCATCGGTGTCATCGGCATCTGCGGCTGGGGCGGCATGGCGCTGAATGCGGTCGCGGTGGACAAGCGCGTGAAGGCAGTCGTGGCCAGTACCATGTATGACATGACGCGGGTGATGTCCAAAGGTTACAACGACAGCGTTACCCTCGAACAGCGCACGCAGGCGCTGGAGCAGATGAGCCGGCAGCGCTGGCAGGATGCGGAAAAGGGAAGCCCCGCCTACCAACCGCCTTATAACGATCTCAAGGGTGGCGAAGCGCAGTTCCTGATTGACTATCACGACTATTACCGGACGCCGCGCGGTTACCATGCGCGTGCCGTCAACTCCGGCAATGCCTGGACGCAGACGACACCCCTGTCGTTCATGAATATGCCGATCCTGACCTATATCGCCGAAATATCGCCGCGCCCGGTGATGTTCGTCCATGGGGGGAAAGCGCATTCCCGCTATTTCAGCGAGACCGCTTTCGCGGCGGCTGCCGAACCGAAAGAACTCGTGATCATTCCCGATGCCAACCATACGGACCTGTATGACCGCGCCGACAAGATCCCGTTCGACCGGATCGCCGCCTTCTTCAACCAGCATCTGGCGTAGAAGCCGACCATAAAAATGTCACGGCAGGCCGGGCCATTGCCAGCTCTTGCTGCCGCTACATTTACATCACGCAGCATGCCGGCGCGCTTGTGCGCGTCGGCGGCGTTGCGGTTTGTAGGATCTAGTCCAGCATTACCATATGCGCCGGTAGCTGCTCTTCGAAGAATTTCGAGAAGGTCGCAATGCGGGGCGGCAGTTTCTGATAGGGCGGATAATAGAGCGTCAACCAGAGTTCCTGCGGCGCCCAGCCGGGCAGGACATGAACGAGCCGGCCGCTGCGGATGTGTTCAGCGATGTGGAATCCCGGCAACATGGCCACACCTGCACCCCCCGCCGCCATATCGGCCAGAACCTCGCCATTATTGGCGCTGAAGGCGCGTCCCGCCGAGATGGCGATGCTCGATCCCCCATCCGACAGGACCCAGTTCTCCCTCCGGCTTTCGCCGCTATAGGCAAGGCAATCGTCAGGGGTCAGTTCGCCGGGATGTTCCATCTGCGTAAACCGGCTGCCCGGGGCCGCCACCAATATTCTCGGCACGGCCCTGATCTTGCGCCAGATGGTGAATTTGTCCGATGGGGCCGACGAGATACGGATCGCCAGATCGTAATCGTCATCCACGATATTGACGAGGCCATCCGACAGCGAGATCTCGAAGCACATTTTCGGATAGAGTTCCCGGAAACCCGACAGGATCGGCGGCAGCACCGTCTTGCCGAGCCATGTCGGCGCGCTGATCCTCAGACGCCCTTCATCTGCCTTGTGGGCGTTGCGGACATCGCGCCGGGCATTCTCCAGCGCCTCGACCGCCGGCTGGATCTGCGCGGCAAAGATGGCTCCGTCCGTCGTCAACGACACCTGTCGGGTGGTGCGGACAAATAATTGCACACCGAGATCGCATTCAAGTGCGGCAATGGCCCGGGTGACGGCAGCTGCGGTCATGCCCAGTTCGCGGGCCACCTGCGCGAAGTTGCGCTTTTCGGCCGCCATCAGAAAGGTTTTGAGAGCTTTATGGTCGTTCATCTTTATTATTTCAAAAATCGCAATTCACTCGAGAGAAATATTGCAATTCCGCGATGCAATCAAGCGGGTTACATCTTTGTCCATCGAAACGGGCACACCAACAACGAAAGGCGCCGACGATGATCAAGGATATCAAGGGCCTGCACCACGTCACCTCCATGGCGTCGGATGCGCGGCAGAACAACAGCTTCTTCACCGATACGCTCGGCCTGCGCCGGGTGAAGAAGACCGTCAACTTCGACGAACCCAGCGTCTATCACCTTTATTACGGTGACGAAAAGGGAACGCCCGGCACGGTCATGACCTATTTTCCCTTCGCCAACATGATGGCCGGCCGTCCCGGCGTCGGCGAAGTGGGCGAGACGCAGTTTTCCATCCCGAAGGGTTCGCTGGGTTTCTGGAAAGAGCGTCTCCTTGCCAAAGGCGCCGCCGGCATTCAGGCCGACACGGTCTTCGGCGCCAATCGCCTGCGCTTCACCGGTCCCGATGGCGATGGTCTTGCTCTGATCGAAACAGGCGATGACGCCCGTGCCGCCTGGCTGGCCGAGGGAATTTCCGAAGACAACGCCATACGCGGTTTCACCGGCGCACGGTTCAATTTGCATGACACTGCCGCAACCGAAGAACTGTTGCGTTTCATGGGTTATGAGCGGACCGACGTTGAAGGCAACGTGACGCGCTTCGTCATCCCCGGCGGCAACGGGGCAGATACGATCGATCTTGCGGCCCTGCCCAAGACACCCTTTGCCCGGTCGGGAGCAGGCTCGGTCCACCATATCGCCTTCGCTGTCGAAAACCGCGAAAAGCAGCTGGAAGTGCGCAAGGCGCTGATGGATACGGGTTATCAGGTCACCCCCGTCATCGACCGCGATTATTTCTGGGCGATCTATTTCCGCACGCCGGGCGGCATCCTGTTCGAGATCGCCACCAATGAACCCGGTTTCGACCGCGACGAGGATACCGCGCATCTCGGCGAAGCGCTCAAGCTGCCGAACCGCTACGAGCCTTTCCGCAATCAGATCGAGGCGAATCTCGCTCCGCTTGCGGCATAAAGCGGGTCCCTGATCCGCATCCACTGACCAAGATAGATCCTCGCTTTTCAAGACGGCTGCCCCTGCCGGGCGGCCGGCCGGCGAAGCCTTCTCAATTTCCACCGCCGCAGATCGGCAACCACCACCTGAACGGAGAACTGAAAATGTCCAAGCTCGAAGTCCTTACCCCCGCTAACAGCCAGCTCATCTTCATCGACCAGCAGCCGCAGATGGCTTTCGGTGTGCAGTCGATCGACCGCCAGACCCTTAAGAACAATGTCGTCGGCCTCGCCAAGGCGGCAAAGATCTTCAATATCCCGACGACCATCACCACGGTCGAAACGGAAAGCTTCTCCGGCAACACCTTTCCGGAACTGCTCGCGGTCTTCCCGGAAAACGACATTCTCGAGCGCACCTCTATGAATTCCTGGGATGACCAGAATGTCCGCGATGCGCTGGCGAAGAATGCGGCGGCCGGCCGCAAGAAGATCGTCGTCTCCGGCCTGTGGACGGAAGTGTGCAACACCACCTTTGCGCTCTCCGCGCTCCACGATGTCGCAGATTACGAGATCTACATGGTGGCGGACGCCTCCGGCGGTACCTCCGTCGATGCGCACAAATATGCCATGGACCGCATGGTGCAGGCCGGCATCATTCCCGTCACCTGGCAGCAGGTGCTGCTCGAATGGCAGCGCGACTGGGCGCGCAAGGAAACCTATGACGCCGTCACCTCGCTGGTGAAGGAACATTCCGGCGCCTACGGCATGGGCATCGACTATGCCGTCACCCACGTCCATGGCGGCGAAGAGCGCGTCAGGCATGGCAAGCGCATCGGCCCCAACCCGGCCAAGAAATAAGCTTTCAACCGCGCCGCACCGGCAGGATCGCCATCCAGCCCGGTGCGGCTTTCACCCATCGAGGAGGTTCCCATGAAAGTCTATCTTCTGTCCCTCGGCACCGGCCTGCTGGTCGGTATTGTCTACAGCCTGCTCAATGTGCGTTCTCCCGCACCGCCCGTCATCGCTCTCGTCGGCCTGCTCGGCATCCTGGTTGGAGAGCAGATCATTCCTTTCGCGAAGACGATTGCCGGCAAGGAACCGGCCGTCGTTTCGTGGATCAACCAGATCAAGCCGCACATGTTCGGTCATATGCCGAAGGGTGGCGCTGAAACCACGGGTCTCGCCGAAGTTAAACAGCCGACCGAGCGGGAGAGAAGCTGATGCCCACACGACGCACCTTTCTTGGCGCGGCCTCGAGCCTTGCCTTTCCGAATCTGTTTTCACCGGCTAAGGCCGCTGATCCCATCAAGACCGGAGGTTCTTCCATGCATCCAGATACGATCCTTCACAACGGCCGCGTCACGACGCTCGATCGCGGCAATCCGAACGCAACGGCAGTCGCCATCAAGGACGGCCTGTTCCTGGAGGTGGGAAGCGACGCCGAGGTCGTGGCCCTTGCAGGGCCGGACACGAAGATCATCGACCTCAAGGGCAAGCGGGTTCTGCCTGGCCTGATCGACAACCACACCCACGTCGTGCGCGGCGGCCTGAACTTCAACATGGAACTGCGCTGGGACGGCGTGCGCTCGCTGGCAGACGCCATGGACATGCTGAAGCGTCAGGTGGCGATCACGCCCGCCCCGCAATGGGTGCGGGTCGTTGGCGGCTTCACCGAGCATCAATTCGTCGAAAAGCGCCTGCCGACCATCGAGGAGATCAATGCGGTGGCGCCGGATACGCCGGTCTTCCTGCTGCATCTTTACGACCGGGCGCTGCTGAACGGCGCGGCGCTGCGCGCCGTCGGCTACACCAAGGATACGCCGAACCCGCCCGGCGGCGAAATCACCCGCGATGCGAACGGCAATCCGACCGGCCTGCTGCTCGCCAAGCCGAATGCCGGCATCCTTTATTCGACGCTTGCCAAGGGGCCGAAGCTGCCGCTCGATTATCAGGTCAATTCCACCCGCCATTTCATGCGTGAGCTGAACCGGCTGGGCGTGACCGGCGTGATCGATGCGGGCGGCGGCTTCCAGAATTATCCTGACGATTACGAGGTGATCCAGAAGCTGTCGGATGAGAATCAGATGACGGTTCGGCTGGCCTACAACCTCTTCACGCAGAAGCCGAAACAGGAGAAGGAGGATTTCCTCAACTGGACGTCATCGGTCAAATACAAGCAGGGCAACGACTATTTCCGGCACAATGGCGCAGGCGAAATGCTGGTCTTTTCCGCCGCCGATTTCGAAGATTTCCGCCAGCCGCGACCGGACATGCCGCCGGAAATGGAAGGCGAGCTCGAAGATGTCGTCCGGATTCTGGCGGAAAACCGCTGGCCCTGGCGTCTGCACGCCACCTATGATGAGACGATTTCGCGGGCGCTGGATGTCTTCGAAAAGGTCAACCGGGACATTCCGCTGGAAGGCTTGAACTGGTTCTTCGACCATGCCGAAACCATCTCCGACCGCTCCATCGACCGCATTGCCGCCCTTGGCGGCGGCATCGCCACCCAGCACCGCATGGCCTATCAGGGCGAGTATTTCGTCGAGCGTTACGGCCAGGGCGTGGCGGAAGCCACACCGCCGATTGCGCGGATGCTGGAAAAGGGTGTGAACGTTTCGGCCGGAACGGATGCGACGCGCGTCGCCTCCTATAATCCGTGGGTGTCGCTGTTCTGGATGGTGACAGGCAAGACGGTCGGCGGCATGCAGCTTTATCCGCGCGCCAATTGCCTCGACCGCGAGACGGCGCTGCGCATGTGGACCGAAAAAGTCACCTGGTTCTCGAATGAGGAAGGCAAGAAGGGCCGCATCGAAAAAGGCCAGTTCGCCGATCTCGTGGTGCCGGACAAGGATTATTTCTCCTGCGCGGAGGATGAAATCTCCTTCCTTACCTCGGAACTGACGATGGTGGGCGGCAAGGTCGTCTATGGCGCCGGTGACTTCAAGGCACTGGATGAAAGCAATATTCCGCCGGCGATGCCCGGCTGGTCGCCTGTGCGCACCTTCGGCGGTTATGCCGCCTGGGGTGAGCCGCAGGGCGCTGGAAAGAATTCGCTCAGACGGGCTGCGATCTCCTCCTGCGGCTGCGCCAATGATTGCGGTGTGCACGGCCACGACCATGCCGGCGCATGGACGTCGAAATTGCCGATTGCCGATCTGAAGGGCTTCTTCGGAGCGCTGGGCTGCTCCTGCTGGGCAGTCTGAGCCCGGCCAGCAGAAAATCCACCGGGCAGCGGATCGCCGCTGCCCGGTGGGCCCGGGAATAGGTATATTGCAAATTACGCAATTATATCGAAACTATTGATGCAATTGTTGGCGATAATCCTTTGCGCCAATATCGCTCCATCAGATGAATGCAGCGCCGCTCGAACCGACCGGCCAGATCGCAGGAGCAAAAAATGACCGAGCCATCTTCAACCCTTCGCCTTCGCGGGCTTCTCGCGGATATCGTTGCCGCACCCGCCACAAAAACCCTGGCGCTTCTGGCGCTCTGCTCGGCCTATATTCAGGGGCCGCTGACCAAGATCTTCGACTTCCCTGGCGCGATTGCCGAGATGAACCATTTTGGCCTTCAGCCGGCGGTCGCATTCGCTGTTGTCGTCATCCTGTTCGAGCTTACCGCCTCCGCTCTGGTGGTGTCGGGCTTCCTGCGCTGGGCCGGTGCGCTGGCACTTGCAGGCTTCACGCTTCTGGCCACCTTCATCGCTCTGCGCTTCTGGGAAATGGCGCCCGGCATGGACCGCATGATGGCCACCAACGCCTTCTTCGAGCATCTTGGCCTTGCCGGTGCTTTCATCATCGTCGCCGCAATCGATCTCACGAAAGGAACAGGCAAATGAGTGCCGCAAAATCCTCCGCGAGCAGCTTTGCTCCCCTTGCGCAACCGGTTTTCGCGGTCCTCTGGGCGGCGACGGTGCTTGGCAATACCGGCAGTTTCATGCGCGATGTCGCCAGTTCATGGCTGATGACCGATCTTTCGGCCTCGCCGGCGGCCGTCGCCATGGTTCAGGCGGCCGGAACCCTGCCGATCTTTCTTCTGGCGATCCCGGCCGGCGTGCTGACCGATATTCTCGACCGCCGCAAGTTCCTGATCGCCGTGCAGCTTCTGCTGGCCTCCGTCAGCGTCACCCTCATGGTTCTTTCCCATACCGGCCTGTTGTCCGTCAGCGCGCTGATCGGGCTTACTTTCCTCGGCGGCATCGGCGCTGCGCTGATGGGGCCGACCTGGCAGGCCATCGTGCCGGAACTGGTGAAGCGTGAGGATATCAAGAGCGCCGTGGCGCTGAACTCGCTCGGCATCAACATCGCCCGTTCTATCGGCCCGGCCGCCGGCGGCATCCTGCTTGCGGCCTTCGGGGCGGCCTTTACCTATGGCGCCGATGTTGCAAGCTATTTCGTGGTCATCGCCGCCCTTTTATGGTGGCCGCGGGCAAAGAACGCCAATGATGCTTTGGCGGAAGGTTTCTTCGGCGCATTCCGGGCGGGCCTTCGTTACACCCGCGCCAGCCGGCCGCTGCATGTCGTCCTGTTGCGGGCTGCGATCTTCTTTGCATTCGCCAGTGCCGTCTGGGCGCTGTTGCCTCTGGTCGCCCGGCAATTGCTCGGCGGAGATGCGAGCTTCTACGGTATCCTGCTCGGTGCTGTCGGGGCCGGCGCCATCGGCGGTGCGCTGCTCATGCCGAAGCTGCGCGACCGTTTCGATGCCGATGCCCTGCTGCTGGGTGCGGCTCTCACCACCGCGCTCGTCATGGCCGGGCTGTCCTTCGCGCCGCCAAAGTGGCTTGCCATCGTCATCCTGCTGTTTCTCGGCGGTGCCTGGATCACGGCGTTGACGACGCTGAATGGCGCGGCTCAGGCGATCTTGCCGAACTGGGTGCGCGGCCGCGGTCTCGCCGTCTATCTCACCGTCTTCAACGGCGCGATGACAGCGGGCAGCATCGGCTGGGGCGCGGTGGGTGAAGCGGCGGGCGTGCCGGGCACGCTGCTCATCGGTGCGGCCGGCCTTTTCATTGCCGGTCTCGTCATGCACCGCCTGAAACTGCCGGCCGGCGATGCGGATATGGTGCCGTCCAACCATTGGCCCGAACCGCTCGTTGCCGAGCCGGTGGCCCATGATCGCGGCCCGGTTCTGATCCTCATCGAATATAATGTCGAAAAGCATCACCGCTCCGCTTTCCTGCATGCACTGGACGAGCTTTCCCAGGAACGTCGCCGCGATGGCGCCTATGGCTGGGGCGTGACGGAGGACTCCGCCGATCCGCAGAAGATCGTCGAATGGTTCATGGTGGAATCCTGGGCGGAGCATCTGCGCCAGCACAAGCGGGTTTCCCACGCGGATGCGGATTTGCAGGGCAAGGTGCTGGCTTATCATTCCGGGCTGGAAAAGCCGGTGGTGCGGCACTTCCTCACAATCAACCGTCCGGGAAAGGCGTAAAACGGAAAGGGGCCGAAAAGGCCCCTTTTTCGTTTGTTGCCATGCGATCGTCCGATTATTGCGTGATCCGCGCCAGCACACGGCTCAGTGCATCTTTCAGCGCCCCTGACCCGCCCTTGCCGTCGAAATCCAGCAGCACCTGCTCGTTGAGCCCGCCCTTGGTGGCGAATTCACGGCTGAGATCGATGAAATCCGTCCTGCTGCCGGCGAGCAGGGCTACCTCGGAAAGGCCGGCAAAGAGGGGCGCGAGATAGGCGCGCCCCTTTTCTTCCGGCAGACCGTTTTCGGCAAGCCATTCCGTCGTCGTTTGCATGATGCCGAAATAGGTGGCCATCAAAGCGCTTGCGGCGGCCAGAAGATCGTATTCCGCCTTGGTTTCGCATTCCACCGCATTGCCGAGCACGTTGAAGATAGCAGCCGTATCCGTATCGGCAGGATAAATGGCGGTGACGCCCTTGCGCCGGGCGACGAAGGGCAGCGGGATCGCCTGGCTGAGACGCACATCCGCGCCGATCCAGTCCAGAAGCGCCTCGCGGCCGGTTGCGGCAACGACGCTGACGATCTTCTGCCCGTCCCGGAACCGGAGCGGCCGGATGACTTCTTCAGCGATCTGCGGCCGGATAGCCAGCATGACGGTATCGCAGCCATCGACGATTGCCTGATTGTCGCTGGAGACGATCACCTGCGGGAAATCGGCGGCAAGTCTCGCCGAGATATCGGCACTGCGCTGGGACACCATGACATGCGGCACGGCGGCAGGCCTGGCGAGCAGGCCCCTTACCATTGCATCGGTGATGGCTCCTGTTCCGATAAAACCGATTTTCTGGGGAAGTGACATGATTGCTCCGCTGCGGCGTTTCGCGTGATGCTAATTTTTCCGTCCGGAATTGTCGACAAGCAGAGAGGGAAATTTGCGGTCGAGGCGGAGCCGCGCCCGGTTTATGCCGGCTCTTCCAGCCCCAATATCGCCGGCCATGCCGGTGCTGCACGCTCTGACATGACCTCGATATGGCGCAGCGAGGTGAGGCCGAATTCTTCCGGGCGCAAGGTTCTGCAGTTGACGCTTCCCTGCGGGAAAACGTCGGCATAACGCCAGACGGCGGCGGGCGGCACCACCACATCGTCTGCCATCGTCATCATGCGCAGATCGAAGCGGGTCGCGGAAAAATCCGGTTCTGGCAGTGATTTGCCGATATCGCGCCGGAAGAAATCCCGGCTCGTGCACCAGCGCCGCCATTGCCAGTAGATTCCAGCGGGCAGATCCGCACCCAGCAGCAGCCTTCGGCCGGGAAGGTAACCCGCGAGTGTCGTGCTGACAGGCCCGAGCAGATACCAGAAGGCGATGACCGTGGGCCGATAGGTCCATGGATGGTCGCTGACATGGGCAAAGCCCGAGCCGATGGTGATGACACGCTCGAGCCGCTCGTCATGGCGTCGAAAAGGAAATGTCAGCCCGCCGAGGGAATGGCCGAGCAGCCAGAGGGGGCCTTGCGGTGCTATCTGGCAAAGTGCGGCCTCGGCTGCCGTCTGGTCGGCAATTCCCCAGTCGGCCATCGTGGCCCGGCTTTCGCGGACGGGGCGCTGTCGGGATGCGCCAAAATCGCGATAATCATAAGTCAGGACACCGATGCCCTGACCGGCCGCCCATATGGCGAAGGCGCGATAATAGCGCGCCGGAACACCCGTTGCGCCATGAAGGACAAGATGCGCGCGGGCTGGCCCCCTGGGCGGAAAGAACCGGCCGGCGAGCCTGTGCCCTTCCGAAACAATGTCGATCTCCCGGCTCTCTGCAATATCAGTCATCCATCCCTTCCTCCTCCTAGACCGTTTGGTCTAATAACATCTCTGGACCAAACGGTCTACGGCGCCTAAAACAGGCGAATGGATGAAAGCAAGAACCGCCACGCTCTGATACGGGCCACCTCCGCGCTGTTTCGGCGGCGTGGTTATGCGGGTGTGGGGCTGGCTGAAATTCTTGCGGAGACAGGCCTGCCGAAAGGCTCTCTCTATTATCATTTTCCCGGCGGCAAGGAGCAGCTTGCCGCCGAGGCGACGCGATGGGCGGGCCGGAAGGTGGCAGAGCTGATCGACGCGAGTTTCGAGGACGCGGAGAGCTTCGCTTCGGGCTCGGTGACGTTATCCAGTGCGATAGCCCGCCTCTCGCAGGAAAATGGCCGTATCATGGGTTGCCCGGTGCTCAGCATCATTCAGGCCGGCGATGAAAAGCCCGATTTGCGCCAGATCGGTGCGGATGTGCTCAATGACTGGACCGCAAGGATCGCAGCTCAGGCAAGGCGCCTGGGCAGTCACGATCCGCAGACCGATGCCGAAAGACTGGTGATCGGGCTGCAGGGCGCGTGGGTTGTTTCGCTGGCCCGTCAGGATGTCACGTCGTTTAAGACGCTGGAGAGCAGCCTGCTTCAGTCTGCCTAGGCGTATGCCGGTGCGTTTTCACGCAGAGGCCTGATCGGAGCCATCGGTGCTTGTGGTGCCGCATGCTGCGGAGCAAATGAAAAGCGCGGCCGCTTTCAGGCTGACCGCGCGTGTTGTCGGAGAGAATAGGACTTTTACGTCTCTTTAGGTTGCTGTTTTCCCTGCGTCGGCTGATCCGTGGCGTTCGCGATTGATGCAGCCAACAGAGCCTGTGTCGGGTCCGTACCCTTGAAGCCGGCCTGTGCAAGGATTTCGTCAAGAACCGGCTTTTGCGCAGTGAAGCTGAGAAGCTGGCTCGAAAGATCGCCGAGGCCATTGCCGTTTTTGGCGTCGCCGCCGCCACCGAGGGCGCCCGCCAGATTACCCGCGCTGAAGATGCGGATATCGGAGATTTTCTCGATGGGCTTCATCGCCTCGGAAAGTGCTTCGGGAATGATGGCGATCCTAGCACGGGCGAGTTCGAATGCGATGATGTCGCCCGATAGGGCATTGCGTGCATCGTTCTTTGCGCGTTCCGCCTGCGCCTCTGCATCGCCGAGCGCGATGACGCCTTCGGCACGGATTTTCGCGGCCTGTGCCTCGGCTTCGGCACCGATCTTGGTGGCAGCAGCCAGGTTTTCGGCGGCTTGCCGTTCGGCTTCTGCCTTTACCGTGATGGCCGTCGCTTCCTGCTCTGCCGCCTTGCGGGCGTCGATCACGGCGATGCGCTTGGCGCGTTCGGCGATTTCCACTTCGCGGGCTGTTGCCACCTGTTCTTCCGCAGTGATGGCGGAAGCCTTGGCTTCGTCCGCCTTGGCGCGGGCAGCCTGTTCCTGCTCCACCTTCTGCGCCACGGCGATAGCGGCTTCGATTCGCGCCGTTTCGGTGATTTTGCGCGCTTCCGCCTCGCGTTCGGCAATACCGCGCTCGGCTTCGATGCGGGCAGTTTCACGCGCCTGGCGGGCTTGGGCGTCCCGTTCGGCGATGCCGCGCTCCGTATCGAGCTTTGCCGTTTCCTCGTTGAGGCGGGCCGCCTGCTCGGCCCTCGCCGCTTCCGCCCGCGTTTCCGCCGTCTTGTTGGCGATATCGCGCTCCTGCGTCAGCTCCGCATCGCGCTGTTCGCGTTCGATGGTCAAGCGCCGCAGCACCGCTTCGCGGTCCTTCGTGGCAATTTCGACTTCGTTGTCGCGGACGATCTGGTTGCGTTCGCGTTTACGCTCTTCGGTGATCCGGGTGAGTGCCGTCAGGCCTTCCGCGTCGAACGAGTTGTTGGGGTTGAAGTGCTTGATGTCGGTTTGATCGAGGCGTGTCAGCGAGACCGATTCCAGTTCCAGACCGTTGGACTGCAGATCGTGCGCGACAGCCGCCTGCACGGACTTGACGAATTCGGCACGCTGCTCCTGAAGATCGCGCAGCGACATGGTGGCAGCAACCGAGCGCAAACCGTCGACAAATTTCGCTTCGACCAGTGACTTCAGCGCATCGGCATCATTTGTCCGGTCGCCGAGTGTCTGTGCGGCAAGTGCGATGTTTTCTGCATCGGGTTTAACCCGCACGTAAAATTCGGCGGTGATGTCGGCCCGCATGCGATCCTTGGTGATCAGGGATTCATGTTCGGATCTTTTCACTTCCAGTCGCAATGTGCTGAGAGAGACCCAGGAATAGGAATGGAAGATCGGCAGGATGATGGCGCCGCCATCGAGAACGACTTTCTTACCGCCGAGGCCGGTCCTTACATAGGCTTTGTCGCGTGTCGACCGCGTGTAGAGCGATGTCATGATGATGCCGATGACGACGATGGCCGTGACGATGGCCCCCGCAATCAGGCCCAGAGAAAAGAAATCCATGGTGAGTTAGCCCCTATGATGCCCGCTATGGTGAATTTCCAGATCCGGCGGCGCGGGAATGGCCTGAAAAAGCCCATCCGCACCGTCGACGATCAATACCTGCGCACCCGTATCGATCGTGTGACCGGATGCTGCCTGTGCGCGCAGGAAGTGAATATTCTCGTGCCGGTCCTTGACCCGCACGGTGCCGGGCTTGCCCTGATCGAGAGGCCCGATGGTGACAGTGCCCACAAGTCCCAGAAAATCGGTCTGCTCGAGCGCGTTTGTCTCATCGCGTGGAATGACCTTCGCAACGGCGCGGCTGAGTGACCGCGTGGCCGGCAGGGCGGCGGCAATGGCGCCGGTCATGGCCAGATAGGGCGGCAATGGCCCGAGCGGCGTTGCGGACGCGATCCCCTGAATGAAGAACCCGGCGACGGAAAAAGCCGAGAGCAGGATGACTGCCAGAACAAGAAGCGGCACGCCGCCCGCATTAAGCCAGGACATCCAGCTGCCGAGTAACCCCGCCTCGGTATCGCCGGGTGCGTGGTAACTGAAGTTGTCGTCAAGCAGTCCCGAAGCCGATACACCAAGAAGAACCGAGACGAGTTCGACGATGCCGAGGCCGAAGACCGTCAGCAAGGCGATCCAGAAGGGAGCAGTGCCTGGCTGGACAATGCTCTCCATCAGCGCTGCCCCTCACGAAATGCCTTGAGCCGTGCTTCGATGGCGCTCTGGCGCTGCATCCGGCCGAGTTCTTCAACCTCCGCCGCTCCGTTATTGGGCTTGGTGGGGGTGCCGGTTACTCTTTCGATGGCGTCGAGCGCGTCAGCCAGACGGCGGTCGTTGCGCTGGGATGGGGTCGTATCGGTTGCCGGTGCGATGCGTTCGGCGCGCTTGGCGTCCTCAAGCCGCTTTTGCGCATCCGCCTTTGCGGAGGCGATGCTGCGCAATGTGGTTTCCGCCTCGGCAATTTCGGCAGCGTTCTCGAGAATCGCCTTGTTCAGCGCTTCCCGCTGCGCTTCCAGATCAATCTGCAGCCCGGTTGCCGCACGGGCCAAATCCTCGCGGCCGTTTTCAAGTCCGATCCTGATCTTGTCGTCGAGGTCACGAATTTCTTCGTCGAGATCGGCGGCCTTTGCTTTCAGGCGATGGCCGGCTGCGACCGCCACGCCAAGCGCGGATCGGGCCTCATCGGCGATCTGAGCGATTTCCCGCACTGCCTGCTGCGCTACCGCAACCGGATTGGACGCCTCCGCCGCATCGACAGCGTTGTTCATGACGCCGGCGATGACACGCCCGAGTCGCCCAAGAATACCTTCATTGTTCATCGAAGCCTCCTTGTTCGGTTGAAAGCCGGTTTTTATTCCGGCATGGATGCTGATGGTTTCGCCCTCGAACACGAGGCGCGCTTCTGAAAAGTCATTCCAGCCGTCGTGATAGCCACGGACGGTATAGGGCACCACGACGCGGCCCGAGAGGGTGGCGATGCTTACCGTGTCCGGCCCCTTGACCGAAAAGAGCTTGCTGTCGAGCGGAATGTCCCGCACCGGCTCTTGCGGATCGCGCTGGCTATGGTCGCGCAGAGCCAGCGTCACCATGCGGGAAGGAAGGCTGGTCTTGACCCTGATCTCTTCATAAGCTGCCGCATGCAAGGCTACGAGATTGGCGCCTTCAGTCCGGTCAAGGATCGCCATCGCTCGCCGATAGGCAAGGAGCGTCTCTTCCAGAGAAGAGCGGTTCCCCTCCGAGAGATTCAGTGCCAGGACAACGTTGGACAAAAGTTTCGTGCTCATGTGAAATATATAAAGCACTTCATTTGTGCTTTCAAGATGTGGCCCGCGCGAATTGAGAGGTTGGTTCATGAAAAAAGCAATCATATTCGACTGCGAGTTCCTCTGCCTGGAAGGTTCCCAGCGCAGGTTTTGGTGTGCGGCTCATGATCCCGATCCGGTCATTGCGCAGATTGGCGCCGTCAGGCTTGGGCTGGAGGGCGATTTTCCGCTTCTGGGGACCTATAAGGCCTATATATGTCCGGTCGACCGTCATGGCGGAAGATATGTGATCGATCCGTTCTTCACCCGACTGACGGGGATCACCGGGGAGATCATCGAAACGGAAGGCGTTCCCTTGCAGGAGGCCCTTTCAAGCTTCGACAGTTTCTCGGAAGGTGCCCAATGCTGGTCATGGGGCAAGGACGAACTGAATATGGTGGCGATCAGCTGTTATGTCGCCGGCATACAGCCACCCATCCCTGCCGGGCGTTTCGACAATGCCGTCAAACTTCTGCTTGCAGCGGGAATGCCGGTGGAGGATCTGGCAAAAACGCCGAGCAACAGGCTGGCCGATTATTACGGCGTCGAGCATCCGCCATTGCAGGGGCACGATGCGCTCGATGATGCGCTTTCGGTTTCCTATACGCTGCAACATCTCCTGAGGGGCGGAAAACTGACGCCGGAAGCGTTCGGCGTTTAGCCGGTGTCAGGCGGGATTGCGCCACTATCCCGGCCGATGTTCGCGAAAGGCGGCGGCGAGCGTGCGTAAGGCCTCCCGGGATCTGCTGTCTGTCAGGGTGGAGAACATGATGATTTCCGTGGAGGGCAGGGGCGGCAGGCCAAAACGCTGGCTGACCTCCACTGTGCCGGGCGGCGCGAGACGGGAGGAGAAGGCGGAAACCGCGAGCCCGGCCGAGACGGCGGCGGTCACCATCGACGATGTGCCGCCAAGAAACACCTCCGTCCACGCAATCGCAGCCGCATCCAGGGCGCGGGTGGCGATGTCGCGCACGCCACAGGCGGGCGAGAGTGCCGCCAGCCGCAGCGGTTCACCCTGACGATGTTCGAATTGAGGGGTTGCATACCAGCCGAAATGTTCCGGCCCGAGCACCTCGCCATCGCGCCGATCATCCTCGCGCCGGATGATTGCCGCATCGATCTCCCCACGGTCGAAGGCATCAAGCAGGGATCGGGAATGATCCATGCGCACTTCGATCGTAAGCCCGGGGTCGTGGTCGTTGAGGCGTGCAAGCAGGGTCGGAACCTCCGGTCCCGCCACATGGGCGGCGATGCCAAGGCCGAAGCGGCGGCGTGGGGAGGAAAGGCCCGCCAGTGCCCGGTCATGCGCGGCGAGAAACTCGCGGGCGGGCGCCAGAAACACCGCACCCTGCGCTGAAAGCCGCACCGAACGCGGTGTGCGTTCGAGCAGCCGCTGGCCGAGCCTGTCTTCCAGTCGTTTGAGCTTGACGCTGATGGCGCCCTGGGTGGTGCCGAGCGCTTCGGCAGCACGGGTGAAGCTTTGCATATCGGCGATGGTGACGAAGGCTTCGACGGCCTCCACATCCAGCGTGCTCATATCGATTATTCCAATTTGTTGTCTCTGAAATAGCCAATCATCCAATTCAGTTATGGTCAAGCTTTGTCTAGCGTGCCTCCTCCAAAGATCGGTTTTCGCAGTGGCGAACCGACCCATGAAAGGCTGAAGAATGACCCTTGCCGTTACCGCCCCAGCGGGCAGCAGAAGCGCCATGGCGCTCGCTGCCGTTTGTCTCTCCGCCCTGATGTTCGGACTGGAAATCTCCAGCGTTCCGGCGATCCTGCCAACACTGGAACAGGTGCTGCACGCGGATTTCCGTCAGCTTCAGTGGATCATGAATGCCTATACCATCGGCGTGACGATGGTGTTGATGGCGACGGGCGCGCTTGCAGATCGCTTCGGCCGTAAACGTGTCTTCATCGCCAGTATCGTCGCTTTCGCGCTTTCCTCTCTGGCCTGCGGAATGACGGAAAACGTCTCGGTGCTGATCGGCGCCCGTTTCCTTCAGGGGCTGAGCGGCGGGGCGATGCTGGTGTGCCAGATCGCCATCCTGTCGCATCAGTTCCGCACGGCCCGCGAACGCGGCATGGCGTTCGGCTGGTGGGGCATCGTCTCGGGGGTGGGGCTGGGTTTCGGCCCGATCATCGGCGGCGCCATCGTTGCGTTGTGGAGCTGGGAATGGGTGTTCCTCGTTCACATCGTGCTTGGCGCGGGAACATGGCTGCTTGCCGCCGGCGGCGTCGGAGAATCGCGCGATCCGGAGGCGGCGCGTCTCGATCTTGCCGGCATGGTCACCCTTTCGGTCGCCGTTTTTTGCCTTGCCTTTTTCATCACGCAGGGACCCGCGCTCGGTTTTGTGAGCCCGGCGGCGCTTCTGATCCTTGGCGTCGCGGCTGCGAGCTTCATTGCCTTCGTGATCGCTGAAAAGCTTAGTTCAAGACCGATGTTCGACTTCTCCGTGTTTCGCATCCGGCCTTTTTCCGGGGCGATCATCGGTTCTGCGGCGATGAATATCAGCTTCTGGCCATTTATGATCTATCTGCCGATCTGGTTTCAGGCGGGCCTCGGTTATGACAGCGTCACCGCCGGCCTCGGCCTGCTTGCCTATACGCTGCCGGCGCTGGTGATGCCGCCGCTGGCGGAGCGCCTGTCGCTGCGCTATCAGCCGCGCCTCGTCATTCCAGCCGGCCTGTTCACCATCGGCCTTGGTTTCATGCTGATGAAATTGGGAAGCGACGTCGAAAATGCGAATTGGCTCACCATGCTGCCCGGCTGCATCCTCGCCGGTATCGGGCTCGGGCTGACCAATACGCCTGTTACCAACACCACCACGGGAGCGGTTTCCCCCGCCCGTTCCGGCATGGCCTCGGGCATCGACATGAGCGCACGGATGATTTCGCTCGCCATCAACATCCCGATCATGGGCTTTATTCTGGTGGAGGGCGTCCGGGCTTCGCTTCGGGCGAACCTGTTGTCCGGTGCGGATGTGCATGAATTGCAGTCGCTGGCGGAAAAGATCGCGGCGGGAACTGCCGGCGCCTCGGCGCGGGGCGTTTCGGAAGAACTTGTCCATCGGGCGCTTGCGGATGGCTTCGGCCTCGTCATGCTCTATGCCGGCATCAGCGTCTGGCTGCTCGCCGCCATCAGCTTCACGATCTTCGGCCCGGCGCGAAAGCCTGCCCAAGGTTAGGGCGACGGCTGCAAAAGGGAAGGCTATTTCCTCCGCCCCAGCAGGACCATGAGCAGCGGTGCGCCGACGAGAGCGGAGACCAGGCCGGCGGGCAATTGGTAGGGAAAGGCTGCCATTCGCCCCACCCAGTCGGCAAGCACCATCAGGCAGCCGGCGGCGAGTGCCGCCACGATGAGATGCGGGCCGGCGCGCCGAAATCCGATTTCGCGGGCAAGGTGCGGCCCCATCAGCCCGGCAAAACTCAAGGGGCCGATGATGAGCGTCGCCGCCGCCGTCATGGCGGCCGCCAGAATGAACAGTGCAGCCCGTGCCGACGGAACATGGACGCCGAGTTCCCGCGCTGCACCCGCGCCGAGCGGCAGCAGGGTAAGCCACCGATGCGCCAGAATGGCCATGGTTGCGAAAACCACTGCGAAGACGACCGCGATCCGGGCGGTGAAACCATCGACGAGATAGGTCGAGCCTCCCATCCAGCGAATGATCATCATGGCGCGCGGGTCGCCGCCGGCGGCCAGCACGCCGATCACCGCGTCGAGCATGGCCGTCAGCACCACGCCGGTCAGAAGAACACGCTCGGGCGTGAAGCCTGACCTGAGGCCGAGTGACAGGATGGCGAAAAGAACCGCGGCAGCGCCGGCGCTCGCAAAACCCAGTTGCAGCATCGGCCCGGAAGCGGTGAAGGCGAAAAGCGCGACGGCCATGCCCAGCGTTGCACCGGCTGAAACGCCAAGCACTTCCGGGCTTGCTATCTCGTTGCCGGTCAGACGCTGGAGAATGGCGCCGGCTGCGCCAAGCAGGCTCCCGGCTGCGAAGGCCGCGACCACCCGCGGCCAGCGATAGGGCAGGATTTCGCTCCATTCACCGACAGGCAGCAACCCCCAGCTTCCATCCGGCGCACGGCCGAAAAGAATGGCGGCCGTTACGCCTGCAACCAGCAGGCCAACGAAAGACAGGACCATGATGGGGGAAAGGCGACGCTGTTTAACGATGCCCGGCGGCGGAGCGGGCAATTCCCTCTGCATGGCTTTCAGGCGGGGCAGCAGAAACAGCACCAGCGGCGCGCCGAACAGGGCCGTCATGGCCCCGGTCGGTATCAGCCCGCCGGTGATATCCGAAAGGCGTTTGACGATTTCATCCGTCAGAAACAGCAGCCCTGCGCCGATGAGCGGCGACCAGAGGATTTGCTGGGCGATGCGGCGGGCACCGGCAAGCCGCGCTATGGCGGGCGCGACAAGGCCGACGAAACCGATGACGCCGACGGCGCTGGTGACAAGCGCGGCCAAGGAGACCGCGATCGATACGGCAAGAACCCGCAACCGCACGACGGAAAGGCCGAGCGCTCCGGCGCTGACATCCCCCAGTTCCATCAGGGACAAAGGCCGCATGATCAGCCCGGCAAGGGCGGCCAGGACCAGAATTTTCGGAAAGAGCGTGACGGGAACGGCCCAGCTTTGCAGAGACAGCGACCCCGCGCCCCAGATGAACAGGCCGCTCAGATACCGTTCGTTGAGGAGGACCAGAATGGCCGAGGCGGCGGCGCACCAGATGCCGATCATCAGACCGGCGAGGACGAGCGACAGCGGTGAAAATCCGCGTCTTGCGCCGATGGAAAACACCGCAAGGGCGGCCAATGCGCTGCCCGCCATCGCCACCACATCGCGGCTGATGCCTTCCAGGGTGGGAAAGGCGAACATGGTTGCGGCAACGGCAAGATTGGCGCCCGCTGAAATGCCGAGCGTCGAGGGCGAGGCGAGGGGGTTGCGCAAGGCCTGCTGCAACAATGCACCGGCAAGCGCCAGCGCAGCACCCGCCAGAAGCGCCGTCGCCATACGCGGCAGGGTGGAATAGAGCAGCATGAGCCGCTCAACATCATATTGCGCACCGTCGCCGCTCAATCGATGCAGATCCGGCCAGATATCGCTAACGGCAAAGATGGCGCCGAGGAGGAAGAGGCTGGCGGCAACACCGGCGGGGGTGAGGAGGCGCAGGAGGACCGGCGGCATCAGGCGTGGCTTTCCAGATGATCGGTCACCAGACGGGCAAACCGCATGGCTTCCTGCACCATGCCGAACATCAGCACGCCGGGAAGGGTGGAGACCCGGCCCGCCCGGACGAATGGCAGATTGCTCCAGAGCGGGCTTTGATCGAGCCGCGAGAGAATGTCGGGCGGCGTCAGCGGTTCGAAGGCGATGAGCCGGGCATCCGCCGAAAGGACGGCCAGCGCCTCCAGCGCAATGGTTTCGAACCCCCAATAATTGGTCTTTTCCGGCCAGGCATTGGCAAGACCGATCTTTTCCATGGCGCCCTGATAAAGACCGGGGCCGCCATAGACCCGCGCATGGCGCTCATCCATGAAATTGATGACGGCGACCGGCGGCGGCTGCAATTTTTCAAGCCGGCGGCGGCAATCGGCAAAGCAGGCTTCGGCCCGTGAGAGGAAATCCTCTCCCCGCTGCTCCTTACTAAGGGCTGCGGCAAGCTTGCGGGTCGCGGCGTAAGACGCCGTCAGGGCGTCGCTCTCCGGTGTATAGATGGGAAATTCCATCACCGGAGCGATCGACTGTAATTTCGGGGTAAGCGAGGCAAGGAAAGGCGTTGACAGGATGACGTCGGGCTTCAGCCTCGCCAGCACTTCGAAATTGATTTCGGCGGTCAAGCCGAGGTCGGCCACGCCTTCCGGCATGGCAGGCTCCACCATCCATGTGTCCCAGTCGGCGCGCGCGGCGATTGCAGCCGGCACGGTGCCGAGCGCGAGCAGGGTGGAGGCAAGCCCGTAATCGAGCGAGACGATGCCACCCTTCGGCATCGCCGCTTTCACCCCGCTCTGCCATGGCAGGGTCAGTGCCGTGGCCATCAGCAGCCGGCGAGTGGGCGAATGGTCAGGCATCGTGCGTGTCCCGGTTTTGTCCGCAGGGCAGGGGACAGCTTGCGCCGCATCCGCCAATGGTGGGGATCATGTATCGCAGGCAGCACACGCGCCTGTTGCCCTTGACCACCATGCCGGACATGGGATTGCGGCTGCCATCCGGCCACAGGGGATCATCGATAACCGCCCGGCAGGCGCGTGCGAGCGCCGGATCGGCCTGCGCCTCGATTTCCCCGATGATCCACGACAGATAGACGGCGGCATTGTTCCACAGCAATTTGGGAGCAAGTTTCGCAGCCCTGGCGATGGAGGGAATGAGTGCCGCGAGGTGATCGCGCAAAAGCCCATGCAGATCTTCGGGCGCGGATGCCTTGCCGGCCTGATCGCCGGCATGGGGGAGCAGGAATGCGACCGGCAGGGCGTTTTCCGGATCGATGATCACGCTCAGATCGCCGAGAGCCAGAGGCAGGCGGCGGCCGTGAACGAGACGGCAGACGGTGGGCGTGATGGTCAGCAGGCTGAAGTAATAAAGTGTCCAGAGCGATGCCGTGGCTCTCGGGTCGGCGTCCGGATGGGCGGCGTGGTGGCGGGTCATCAAGTCGCAAAAAACATCTTCGCAGGCAAGCTGCCGGCAGGGCAGAACCTCCGCACCGCAGGACGGTGCAAGCAGGAACTTGTCCGTGCAATAGCCGAAAGAGCCGACGGACGCGAAGTCCGGCAGCCTTTCATGCGCCGATTGCGGGCAGGGCGCCATGGTCTTCGCCATGCGCCCCGCCGCCGGGTTGCCGCCTGCGGTCGCCACGGTTACCAGCGATATTTCAGGGACGCCGTGATGTTCCTGCCCTGACCGAGATAGCAATAACCGTCCGTGCAGGCGACATTGCGGTCGTCGGCGATGTTGCGGACGTTGAAGGAGGCGACGAGGCCGTCATAATCCTTGTCGAGCGCGCCGAAATCGTAGGAAAGAGCGGCATCGAGATAGATTGCGGCATCGTTCTTCGCGATGTTTTTGGTGCTGGTATAGCTTTCGCCGACATAGCGCAGACCCGCTCCGGCCGAGAGGCCATGGAGAGGCGTATCTTCCTGGAAGGTGTAGTTCGCCCAGAGAGAGGCCACATGGGTCGGCACCGAGGAAGGCGTATTGCCGGCATCGTCGCCCGCCGTGATCCTGGAATGGGTGTAGCTATAGGCGGCGATCACATCCCAGCCGGTGGCGATATTGGCCTTCGCCTCCAGTTCGAAGCCCTTGTTGGTCACCTCGCCGAGCGAGCGGAATATCAGGCCGGCGGGATCGATCGCCACGGGCTTGTTCTTTTCCGCCAGATGATAGGCGACCGCCGAAAGCATGATGTCGGTTCCGGGTGGCTGATATTTCACGCCCAGTTCGAACTGTTCGCCTTCGGTGGGCTTCAGCGTTTCGCCGGTGGCGGAAAGCTTGGTAACCGGATCGAAGGAGGTGGCGTAGCTGAAGAAGGGCGAAACGCCGTTGTCAAAGGCATAGAGCGCGCCTGCCTGAACGGTGAAGGCGTCCTTCTGCACGTCTTCGGTCACAGGGCCCTGCCGGGTCTGGTCCACCCAGGTCTGCCGTCCGCCGAGGGTGAAACGCCATTTGTCGATCTCCATCTGGTCGAGGGCATAAAGCCCGACCTGCCGCAGATCGGCTTCCGACTGATAGGCGCTATAGGCGGGCGTAGGTCCTGAGAAACCGTAGCGCGGATTGGCGATATCGAAGTCGAAGGCGGAGCCGCCGGATGCATAACCATAGGCGAATGAAGATTTCACATTGCTGTAATCGAGGCCGGTCAGCAGCGTATGGGAAACGGGGCCGGTGTCGAAGCTCCATTCAAGCTGGTTGTCGGCCTGGAAGGCCTTCATGTCGTCGCGGATCGCCCAGGGATCGCGATGGGCGACGGTGCCGGTCCAGCTCGATACGCCGAGATAACGGCTGCGCAGATCCATATGCGAATAACGCAGATTCTGCCTGAAGGTCAGGGTATCGTTGAATTCGTGCTCGAAATTATAGCCCACCTGCTGCTGGCGGATCTTCTGATAGTCGTAGTCGGGATCGCTTCCACGCAGCCGCAGGACATTGCCGGCGGGATCGGTCAGTGCCGCGACCGAAGCGTCGGTTTCGGTAGACTGGATGAGCCCGTAAACGGTGAGGCTGGTCTGGTCGGACGGCTTCCAGGTAAAGGACGGCTGAAGGAAATAACGGTCGTCGGCAATATCGAAATTGGTGTCGCCGGCGCGCGCCAGTCCGACCACGCGATATGACAATGTGCCGTCGGTGTCTATCGTGTCGCCGATATCGAAGGCGGCCTGCTTGCGGGTTTCCGTGCCGTAAAGCGCCTCGACCTCGCGGATGCGTGTGCCGTTTGCCAGCTTCGACGTCTTGTTGACGATGCCGGCGGGCGTGCCTGCGCCATAAAGCACCGAGATCGGGCCACGGACGATTTCCACACGCTCCAGCGAATAGGGATCGGTGCGGAACATGCCGTAGTTCAAATAGGGCTGACGCAGTCCGTCCTTGTAATCGCCCATGGTGGTGGCGTCGTAACCGCGAATATAGATCTGGTCGAAGCGCGGGTCGAAGCCGGCGGCGGTGCCGGTGGTGACGCCGGCGGAGTAGCGCACGGCCTCGATGATATCCTGCACGCCGCGCTGCTGCATTTCCTTTTTGGTGACGACCGCAACCGAGCGGGGCGTCTCGATGAGCGGCGTATCGAGCTTGGTGGCGCCCGAGCTGTTCTTGGCCGCCACGGTGGCGTCGTCACCACCGCCCCTGTTGCCTGTCAGTTCGATGGGCTGGAGCAGGGTGGAGCCCGCAACCGGCGCTGCTGCGGCGCTGGGGCTGCTGAGCCGCACGGTGTTGGCGCTGGTGAAGGTGTAGGAAAGGCCGGTGCCGGCAAGCAGGCGCGTGAGGGCATCCTTGCGGCTGAACGCGCCTGTGACACCCGCCGTCCTCACTGTTACCGGAATTTCGCCGTTGAACACGACATCGACACCGGTGATGGAGGAATAACGCACCAGCGCGCTCGAGAGCGGCTGCGGCGCGATTGAAAATTGCAGCGCGCTTGCCTGCGTCGCCGTCTGTGCGGCCGCCGGCAGAGGGCCGATCAGGGCAAGGCCGGCGACGGTGGCGAGAAGCAGTATACGAAATGATCCGGTTGCTGAATGACGGTTGCTGAAATGATTTTTACGCTTAGACACGGTAATATACCTTCCCCTGCTCCTGTTGCCGCAATGACGGCCTCAAAACACGAGTACGATTCCGTTTGCGCAAAACCTCGGTCCCCGGACAAATTTTTTTTAAGCGCGTGTGCAGGCGATGCCCCTGGAGTGTTTTCGCTTTTCCAGACGGAGAACCGCGCGCCGCTTTTCCTGCAAGTGCTCTAGCGCTGGCGGATGACCGACAGCCAGGGGGAATAATCGGTGACCGTGACAGGCAGGCCCTCTTCGAGGATCTGCCCGATCTTTTCCCGGCGTCTGACATCGACGATCATCGTCACCGGCTGTCTGCCGAGGGCATCGCCCAGAACGATCATGCGGCCGCGACGCCATTGCTCCAGTCGCGCGACGACCTCTTTGAGGGGCGTCGAGATGAAGACAAGCTTGCCCTGCCGCCAGGCAAGCCGCGTCTCGATATCGGTTGCTTCGGGTCGCGAGAGAACACCGTCCCGGTAGGAGATGCTGTAACCGGCCTCCACCGCCTGCCGCGACTGTCTGGCGACCACCTCGACGGCATGTTCGGCCACCGAAACAGAGACGGAGGAACCCGCGCGACAGACGGAAAAGGCGGTGCCGAGCGCCGTGGTCGCCAGGTCTTCCGCAATGACGGAAAATGGCCGGTTCCGATCCGGGGCGACCCGGAAGAACGCTTCACCCGACAGCAGCGTAATCTGCCGCCGTTGCGGGGTGAAATTCACGGAAATGGCGCTCGATGTGGAAAGCTCGACGGTCGAACCGTCGGAAAGTGCGATGCTGCGGGTCTCGCCAATCGCGGTTTCATAGTCACCCGCCGGGCGTGTCGCCTGCCACGCCGCGGCTCCGACACCGCCGATTAGCAGAAGTCCCGCCGCGCCGTTTTTCAGCAACCGACGGCGGCCAAGCGGCTGCGCCTGTGCAAGCTGCGGCGCCATGCCGGCGCCGAGCCATATGCGCTCGATATCGGCATAGGCGCGTGCATGCCGCTCATCCGCCTCGATCCAGCGCCGGAATTCGCTTTCGTCGGCTGCGGTGGCGCCGGGTTCCAGAAAATGCGCAAACCAGCTTGCCGCCGCATGCGCTATTGCCGCTTCGTCACCCTGGGCTGCGGTTTCGCGGCCGGCCGGCGTCTCCGCGGTCGCATCCTTGCCCGCGGCCACCTTCATCTCTCGCCCGGCGGCGTCATGCCGGTCTTCAGCTTTTCAAGAGCGGCGACCATATGGCCGAAAGCGGTTTTTGGCGAAATATGGAGCCGCTGGCCGATTTCCACGAAGGTCAGGCCTTCGATGCGCGAAAGCAGAAACACGTCCCGGCAGCGCGGCGGCAGGGCGTCGACGAGCATTTGCAGGCGTTCCAGCTCCTGCCGCCCGATCATGCAGGTTTCCTGCGTGGGCGAGGGATCCGCGACGAAAGCAAGATGTTCGATGCCGGTAAAGACCGGGGCGATGCGCTTGCGCCGCTCATGGTCTATGGCAAGGTTTCTGCCGGTGATGATGACATAACCGCAAAGATCGCCGGTGAGGCCCAGCAGCTTCCGCCGCTCCCACAATCGCAGGAACGTGTCCTGCACGAGATCGAAGGTGGTCGCGTGGCAACGCACGCGGTGATAGATCGCCGCGGCAAGCTTGCTCTTCACATTCAAAAACGCGTCCAGAAGATCCGGGCTGTCAATTTGCTGCATGGTCTCTGGATAACACCGGCCATCCGCGCGCAGCAAGACGGCCGAGCCGATAAAGATGATTTTTTTTATCATATTTATTAGCTGTAACTTTCGCACCACGACGCGGCGCGAAAATATGGGTATGGGCGGAGCCTCCCGACCCTTCCCCGCAAGACTTTCTCCGCGATATCGCTAGGCGCTTTCGGTTGCCTTACCCTCGCGGAAGCGTTCGCCGAGGTTGAAAAAAGACAATTTCATGTGGCTGCGCTTGTCTCTCCCCTCAAGGCTGGAGAATGGCACTTTGAAACCGAATGTCTTGTCCGGTTCGCCGGAGCGTTCCCGCCAGAAAGCATCGATGTCTGAAACCATCATTTTTTGCCGCCGGGCGCGACGGTAGCGGATGGGGTGTCTGGATTGGGCGACAGCGAAGTAGCTGAGCGCACCCTCGCAGGCGAGACCTTGCAGAACCATCAGCGCTGCTTCCTTGGGGCGAAGTCCCGAGAGATCGCGCGTCACCGACACCATTTGCTCTTTTGCGGCGCGCGGACCCTGCATGCCTCCAACGACAATCGTGTGGTGCTGCGTTTCGCATCCTTCGAGAAAAGTAAAAGTCGCCGTCCACAAAACGGCGTTGTCATGGTCGCGCACGAGCCTGACAGCCAAAGCGCCCTCGTGCCGGCCGCCGCAACGATCCGCCAACGCCAGGATGCACCGATATTCATCGTTCCGGCCGCGAACGGTGCCCATGTCCATGGTTTTTCCCGCCCACAGCCCGGCCATGGTGCTTCTGGGAAAATGCCGGTCCGCAATTGCGAAATTGTCCATGAGAAAAGCCAGCCGTCTCTTCCGGGAAACTTTATTGATCAGGAATTTCGACAGCGGTTTTTGGAGAAGGTCGTCATGCGGGAGCGGTAATTCTCGCTCCGCTGAAAACCGGACCAGAAACCACCACCACCGAAAGGTGACCAATGGATTGGCTGCAAAACGCATCCAGAAAAGGACTGCCCGCTTCCAATGGGCACGTCCGGCAAAGGTCATAATTCTCCGGAACAGCAAAAAATGAGGTGTTTCCGAAACCGTCTGGACCACCTCATCGGTGACCGGGCGTTTCTCTGCCAGAACGGCAGCATCTTGAATGCGCGACATACACGGGCTTCCGGCAGAAATTGAGCGTTCAGCCGGGGCATGCGCCGGAATTGTCGAGATTCTGTCGAGAAACAGCCTGTCTTCCATAAAGACCGGTTCGTTGCCGCAACGGATTGCCCGCGGAAATCTTTCAGGGCGTTTGCGCGAATAGAACCGTTACGATGGTTCCGCCGTCCGGTCGTGTCTTTATCTGCAGATCGCTGTCATGCGCCCGTGCGATTGCGCGGGCAATCGACAGGCCGAGCCCCGTGCCACCGGTTTTGCGCGCGCGTGACGGTTCCATCCGCCAAAAGAGTTCGATGCCGTGCGCCTCGACGCCGGGGGGAAAGCCCGGTCCCTTGTCCTCGATCGTGACGAAGGGCCGCCCGTCCTGAAGCCCGGTCGAACAGCGCAGAAACTTGCCGCTCGCCGCATAGCGGCGCACATTGTCCATCAGGATCAATAGCAGCTGCCGAAGGCGTTGGCGGTCGCCGCAAATGGGTGCGGGCTCCAGCGACATATCGATATCGATGCCGGCCTCATCCATCAGCGGCCGCGCCGCTTCAGCCACGGCCGCGCATTCGGCGGCAAGATCGAGCGGCTGCGTGTCTTTGACGAGGCTGTTGGTTTCCGCCAGGGAAAGTGTGCGCAAATCATCGACAAGACGTGCGAGCCCCTCCACATGGACGATGAGGTGGCGAATGGCCTGCTTGTCGAGGGGGAAGACGTCGTCCACGATGCCGTGCAAACGGCCCTGCAGGATTGTGAGCGGTGTGCGCAATTCGTGGGCCACCGCCATCGTGTTGAACTTCAGCCGGCGCTCCATCATCTGAAGCTCCCGCGTCAGGCTCTCGAAACTGTCGACCAGAAATGCGACTTCGGCGATGGGGCTCGCCTTGATCTTCGCGCCTCCGCTAAAGTCGCCGGTCGCCATGCGCCGCGCCGCATCGGCAAGTTCGCCAAGAGGTGCCGCAATGCGCCGGGAGATGAAATAACCGAGCAAGCTGCACAGGAAGACGGCAAGCAATCCGAAGACGAACACCGATTTGATAAGCTCGTTATCCGCCTCATCTTCCAGGCCCGGCAAAACCTCGACAAGGGCCTGAAGCTGGCGCTGATCCGGCATCACGCCCCGGTCGATATCCGAGAAGGCCTTGGAGGCATCGGGCGAAAGCTGGGCGATGATGCGTTCTTCAATATTGTCCGCATACCAGGAAACGCCGAAATAGACCAATGCAACGGCAAAGATGAGCATCGTGGTGATCGTGATCGCCGTCATCGTGCGCAGGCGCAGTCGCCGGAGCTTCATGGTTTCTGCTCCCCGGCCAGCCGATAACCGACGCTGCGCACCGAGACCAGATAACCGCAGGCGCCATGATCCGCCAGTTTCTTGCGCAGATTGGCGATGTGCGTGTCGATGGTGCGCGCCAGCGCATCGCTTTCCGGCAGGCAGGCATCCAGAATATCGGCGCGCTGAAAGGCGTGGGTGGGGCGGCGCGTCATATGGGCTAGTATCCTGAACTCGCTCAGCGTCAGGGGCAGAACGGTCCGTCCCCCATCGGCGCAAACGGCCGCGACATAGGCTTCGGTGTCCACTTCGATGGCCCCGAAGCGCAAGACCCCACCGGCGGCCGGCTGTCGCGTGCGTTTCAGCACGGCATTCACCCGCGCCATCAATTCGTGGGGATTGAAAGGTTTGACGATGTAATCGTCAGCGCCAAGGCGAAGGCCGGTCAGCTTGTCCATATCCTCCGCAAGAGAAGTGACCATGATGACAGGCGTATCCCGTTCCCGCCGGATGCGGTTCAACACCTCAATGCCATCGAACTTCGGCAGGCGAATGTCGAGCAGAACCAGATCCGGTCTCAACATCGAGAAATGCGTCAGCGCTATTTCTCCGTCGCTCGCCCTGACGGTTCTGTATCCTTCGCGAATGAGATAGGCGTCCAGAATCTGAATAATATCGGGGTCGTCTTCGACGATCAGAATAAGCCCTTTGTCCATACTCGATCCGCAAATCCGCTTCTGTAAGCCGTGGTAACGCCGGGACGCTAAGCGGATGCGAAACATCGGGCAAGAGCCTCCATCCCCGAATAAACACTATGGGTGCCGCTTTCCTTGCAGTCTTGTCTCTTTCTCCGCAAAGCCTTGACATTTCTGCGGAAGAGAACTGGCCATGCACCAGCCTCTCGCCAGTAAAACCGACCGGAAAAAGCGGAATTGGACCCAGAGGTCGAAATTTCGCGCAGGCGCCATCCATGTCGCCCGTCAGGCTTTTTTACGTGCCTCCGGCAGTTCCTCGCTGCTGGCTCTTCTGGTCGCTCTTGCGATGATGATCGTCTTCACGATCAGGTCGGATATCGATCTTGAGGTGAGCCGGCAATTCTGGACGGACCGTTTCCACCTTGGCGAGGATGAGTTCCTGATTTCCGTCCGAGATCTGAACCGCATGCTTCCGCCGGTTTTATTGTCCGGGCTGGTGTGCATGCTTGTCCTCATGCCATTTTCTGGCGGCCTGCCCCGGGTTTTTCCACCGCACAAGCTGCTGCTTATTGGCGTCTTTTTTGCTCTGGGACCGGGCGCCTCGGTTCATATACTGAAAAATGCGTTTGGCAGGGCAAGACCGCGCCATCTTGGCGAGTTCGGGGGAGACCTGTTGTTTACACCGGTTTTTTCCCTTGACGGTGGCTGCGCCCGAAATTGCTCTTTTCCTTCCGGTGAAAGCGCTTCCGCAGCCGCCCTTCTGGCCTTCACCATTCTCCTGCCAGAGAAATTTCGCCTGATCGGCATCGCGATACTGGCGCCATTCATCGTGATTGTCTCCCTGAACAGGGTGGCAATGGGCGCTCACTTCCTCTCCGATGTCCTGATTGCATGGCCCTTGATGCTCGCGGTGTTCCTTCTGCTCCAGCGACCCTTCGTGAACAATCGGCAGGCGATAGACGCCGCCTTCACGCGCAGGGTCGACGGGACGCGGCCCGCCGCGGAAACAAGGCCATTTGCGGAACTATAAGGCCGAGGGGAATCCCATCCGCCCAATATCAAAAGGGCAGCGGAAAGCCGCTGCCCTTGCTGTTTCCTGCCGAGTGACCGGAGGCTTATTTCACCTGGGCGACGACCAGCTTGCCGTCAGCGCGTTCGGCGACGAACTCGATATTGGCGCCTTCCTTGAGCTTGGCGAGGATCGCATCGTCCTTGACGCGGAACACCATCGTCATGGCCGGCATGTCGAGGTTCTTCAGTTCTTCATGGATGATGGTGACCTTCCTGGCTGGGGCATCGACCTTCTTTACCGTTCCCTTGGTGAATTCCTCTGCGAATGCACTGAGGGGAGCGGTGAGCAGGAGTGCTGCCGCGACGGTGATTTTAACGATGGTATTCATGGTCAGATTCCTTTGTTGCCGGGTTACTTTGCAGAAACTTTGAGATCGCCGCGCATGCCGGCCTCGTAGTGCCCGGGTTTCAGGCAGGCGAATTCGAACATGCCGTCATTGGTGAATTTCCAGATGATTTCGCCGCCTTCGCCGGGCGCGAGGCTGATCGCGTTCGGATTGTCGTGCTCCATCTCCGGAGCCTTCTCCATGGCGGCCTTGTGCTCCAGATTGGCCTTCTGTTCGTCGAGAATGAATTCATGATCCAGTTCGCCGACATTCTTGACGACAAAGCGAACCGTCTTGCCTTTCTTGAAGTCGAACTTGGCGGGGGTGAAGAGCATCTTGCCGTCAGGCGTTTCCTTCATCGTCACCTGAATGGTCTGGGTCACCTTGGCCTTGTCGCCCGGTTCGCCGATCGCCATTGCTTCATGGCCGCCGCCGTGGGTGCCCGAGGCAAGGGCGGGCGTGGCGAGAGCGGCAAGAAGCAGTGCAATTTTCAGTTTGGTCATTCCATATTTCCTTGATTTTGGTGGGGTTCTTGTGGGGGTTGGGTCTGCGCGATCAGCCGTGTTTCATCGGTTTCGGCGTGATCTGCGTTTTGGGGTCATTGGTCTTGGGCGTATCCGGCAACTCGCCGGTCCATTCCCAGGCCTGGGTTCCGGGCGGGTTTTCGTACCAGCCGGGATCTGAGTAATCGCCCGCGGAGATGCCTTCGCGAACCTTCACCACGGAGAACATGCCGCCCATCTCGATGGGGCCGTGCGGACCCCAACCCGTCATCATGGGTACGGTATTCTCGGGGATTTCCATTTCCATCGCGCCCATATCGGCCATGCCGGCGGTGCCCATCGGCATATATTCCGGCCGCACCTTGCGGATTTTCTCTGCGACGGTCTTCTTGTCGACGCCGATGAAGGTCGGGACGTCATGTCCCATCGCATTCATCGTGTGGTGCGACTTGTGGCAATGGATCGCCCAGTCGCCGACATATTTGGCGTCGAATTCATAGGCCCGCATCGCACCCACGGGGATATCGATGCTCACCTCCGGCCAGCGCGCCTCGGGCCGCACCCAGCCGCCGTCCGTGCAGGTCACTTCGAAATCGTAACCGTGCATGTGGATCGGATGGTTGGTCATGGTGAGGTTGCCGACGCGCACGCGCACCCGGTCGTCCCTGGAAACCACCAGCGGATCGATGCCCGGAAACACCCGGCTGTTCCATGACCATAGATTGAAGTCGGTCATGGTCATGATCTTCGGCACATAGGAGCCGGGATCGATGTCGAAGGCGTTGATGAGAAACACGAAGTCGCGGTCCACCGGCATGAAGGCCGGGTCCTTCGGATGGATCACGAAGAAGCCCATCATGCCCATCGCCATCTGCACCATCTCGTCCGAATGCGGGTGGTACATGAAGGTGCCGGATTTCACGAGGTCGAACTCGTAGACGAAGGTCTTGCCAACCGGGATATGCGGTTGCGACAACCCGCCCACACCATCCATGCCGGATGGGAGGATCATGCCGTGCCAGTGGATCGTCGTATGTTCCGGCAGCTTGTTGGTGACGAAAATACGCACCCGGTCGCCTTCGACGGCCTCGATGGTCGGACCGGGCGACTGGCCGTTATAACCCCAGAGGCGGGCGGTCATGCCCTCCGCCATTTCGCGTTCCACCGGTTCGGCGACAAGGTGGAATTCCTTGACGCCGTTGTTCATCCGGAAGGGCAGCGTCCAGCCGTTGAGGGTGACGACGGGGTTGTAATCCGGGCCGGTGGTGGGCTTGACCGGGGCCTGGGTCGCAGCCGTTTCCATCACGGCCGCTTCCGGCAGGCTGGTGTTGGATGTTTTCGCCCAGGCCGCCGAGGAGACCATTGCAGCGCCGACACCCAGAAAGTTTCTTCTGTTAAACATGGTCGTTTCCTTTCTCAGTGTCCGCCACCGCCGCCGCCAGCGGCGGCAACCTCGGTCTCCGCGCCTGCCGCAGCACCCGTGCCGCCACCGTAAATGGCAGGAGCGAGGCTGGCCTCGGCGAGCCAGAAGTCGCGTTTCGCATTGATGGCGAGCAGGCTTGAATTGACCTTTTCCCGGCTGTCGGCCAGAAGCTCGAAGGTATTGGTGATCATGCCGTTATAGGTCAGCAGCGACTGCTCTTCGATTTTGGTGCGCAGCGGCACCACGCTGTTGCGGTAATGCCGGGCGATATCGTAGTTCGAACGATAGGCCTGATAGGCGGAGCGGGCTTCCGAGCGGACATTGACCGCCTTTTCCGCCAGCAGGTTCGCCGCGCGCATATAGGCGAGTTCGGATTCCCGCATGCGTGCCTGACCGGAATCGAAGATCGGAATGACGAATTCCAGCTCGGCATTGCCGGTGGTCTGCTTGTGGATTTCGCCGTCTTCCAGCTCGCGTTCGGTCTCGAAGCCGGAACGGATTTCGAGATCGGTCACGTATCGGGTGGCTTCGGTGAGCTTGAACGACCGGGCGGTCGCCTCCAGATCGAGCCTCGCCATCTGCAGATCCACGCGGCGCTGCAGCGCTTCGGCCTCGATCATGTCCCGTTTGGTAAGCGCCTTCGGAAGCGGGGGCAGGCGGTTGGGAATGGTATATTCGATATCCGCTCCCCACAGTCCCATCAGCCGGGTCAGTTCCTCCTTGGCAAGACGGGCCTCAAGCCGCGCCCGAGCGATCTGGCCGGTCAACTCGGCGTAAAAGACCTGCTCGCGGGCCTGGCCCTCCTTGTTGAGCGAACCCGCCTCGCCAAGCTTCACGGCAAGTTCGGAGGCGGCATCCGCCGCGGTCTGTGCCTGCGCCAGCTGGCCGACATTTTCCCATGCCGCCACCGCGGTAATCCAGGCGCGGCGGGTATCGGCCGCCAGTTGCAGCGTCTTCAGCGCGGCGCCAAGCTGCGCCTTGCGGAAGCCGGTATCGGCGATCTCGACATTTTTCTTAAGGGTAGCCAGCGCCAGAATATTGGTGACGACGACACCCTCAATCGCCTGATAGGCCCTGAGCCCCGGGGTGCCGATCCCCGTCAGCCCGATGCCGACCCGGGGATTGACCAGCACGGTCGATTGCCATGCGGTGGCGGCGGCTTCGCCGAGATCGGCATAGGCTGCCTGAAGGCCCTTGTTGTTCAGGAGCGCAACCTGCACCGCCGTCTCGACATCGAGACTTTTGCCGGCGGCCATCAGCGATTTGACGCGGGTCTGCGTCGCCTGCGCCTCGGCCCGGTTCTGCACCCAGACCGCCTGCTTGCCTATCGCCTCGGATGTCCTGGCCGAAACATTGGTGAAACCGGCGTCACGCGACGCATATTGGGCGGCCGTGACACAGCCGCCGAGAAGAAACGGCAGGCAAAGGGCGGTCGCGAGTTTCGCTCCGAGTTTGAAGGTAAGTATCGTCATGATGCGTCTCCTTTCGGAGCCTGCGCATCGTTCTGGTTACGCCAGGGCTTCGGGTCCGCCGGCGCGCGGTGCGTGTAACCCGCGACCGGGGTCTGATAGCGGATGGGGGCCGCGCCGAGCGAAGGGTTTGCCGCGTCGTCATAGGAGGCGGCGTCGTTCATCAGGGATGTGGCTGTGCAGCCGCCCAGAAGCAGGGGCGCCGCAACCACAATGTAAATCGGGTTCATGGGTATTTTCCGAACAGGAGATGCAACGGCGCGGCGGCGCTAAAGCCGCTCACGCACGGTCATTGCCCAAAGGCGGGCTTTGCCTGTTCAGATATTCGGGGGGCGGTGAAGGAGCGGGGTCTGGCCCAGCGCCTTGCTGTCGTCGAGGAAGGAACGGATGCTGTTGACGACGGGTCTGCCAATGGTGTCGTGGCTGATCAGAACCGCCATGCCGAGACAGAAATCGCCGCAGCATTGCGGCTTGACGGGCTTTTTGACGCCGCCGTCCTGTTCGGCCATATCGTTATGATCGTGACTGTCGGACATCATGGCCGAGGCGCCATGGTCCATCGTCGCGCCGTGATCCATCATGGCGGACTGATCGTGCTGCATTCCGCCGGCTTCGGCGGGATGCATTGCGGCATTGACGGTGGAAACGCTATAGCCAGCCAGTGACAGTATCATCACCAGTCTAAACAACAGGGCCAGCAATTTCGATGCTCGCAACATCTCACGCATGTTCCGTAGAAAAGCTGTAGTCCTGTGATTTGTCAATGGATATCCCTCATAACCATCGACGAAAGCCGTTATGTCGCATTCACGCGGAGCAGGGCCGGCAAGCGGAATGGCAGGGCCTGCAGCCTGCCCGCACCTCACACGAAGTCGATGAAGGCTTCATCGAGAATAAGGAGCTTGCGGGCCTGCATGCGGGCATATTCCTCGTAAAAACCCTGCGAAATCCAGAGCGCGGAACGGCCGCGTCGTCCGCTCCAGCCGATGCCGCCGATCAGTTCGGCCGCCGCAAGCTTGCGGCCGATGTGGATACGCGACAGGGAGAGGGATGTCGACAGTTGCGTCACGGTTTCCACATCGGTCAGGCGCCTGCCCTGTTCGGTCGGCTTTTCCCAGTCGATTCCGGCGATAAGGCGGTCCATCAGCAGTCCGCCCGCATCGAACCAGTTGAAGATGATGGAAAGCGGGCCGGGGCAGCGCACCTCCGGATGCGACAGAAACGCCTGCGATACGCGGGGGTGGACATGGGGAAGCATGGTCTCCGACCGCTTGATGAAACGCGATGCCCTGAAGCCCTCATCCAGCAGATCCAGCGCCTGAAAATGCACGTCGTACCATTGGGCGAGCATCGCCAGCGCCGGGGCTGACGGCACGATCCCTTTGCCGGGCCCATTGCCGGGCCCATTGTCCGGCCCGTCGCCGGACCGGTCTGCCGGGCGTGTCATTCCGCGTTTCAGCGCCTCCTTGAAGAAGGCATAAGCGACACTATGGCTGGCGAGCCCATGCCGAAGCGCCAGATTGCCGAAATCTTCCCGCGTCAGGGCGGGTTCTCCCGCTCCTGTTTCACGGGCGCCGCATTTCTGAAAATAGAGCGCCAGAAGCGCGTGACACAGAAGCCGGCTCTGGCGCGTCGCAAAAAGTGCGGTCATCTCGGGCGAGCCTTCGTAAAGGGCGATGAAACTTCCCGCCAGCAGACGCAGCGCCGCCGGGAAGGACTCTTTTTGCAGCATCGCCTCTATTTCGCCGGGCGCTGGCCTGCGGCAATCGGCTGTCGCGGCTGGCAACCGGGAGATCGCAAAGTCGAAAAAATTGGTCATGGGCCGCGCTCCGGGATGGGATGATCCAATCGGCCTTACAGGAGCTGAAATGGCGCGTCTTCTCATTGCGCGCAGAGGTGAAATTTTAAGCCGGCGGCATATCTGCCGCGCGGGCGTCGCCGGGCGTCATGCCATAGGTGCCGGCAAATACCCTGTAGAAAGTAGCGAGGCTGTCAAAGCCGCAGCCATAGGCGATCTGCGTGACCGGCAAGGCAGGGAATGCCAGCAGCAACCGCCTCGCCTCCTCGATCCGCATGGAGGAGAGCGTGCGGGAAAACGACAGTTCCGCACCCTCGAAAACCACATGCAATTGCCGAAGCGAAATGCCCAGTTCCCTTGCGACGGCGGCAGGGGTGAGGTTCTGCCGGGATTTTTTCCGTATCATGATGTCCTGTGCCGCATAACAGAGCCCGGTCCTTAGCGCGGCGCGCACCTCCGGCATGGCGGACGAAAGCCGCCCGCGCGCCGTCATGGCGAGCCGGGCGATATGCGTGACATCGCGGGCGGGGTCGATGAGCCTGCCGGGGTCGGCGTTCAGCGTGTTGAAAAGGGCCCGGAAGGGCAGGGAGAAACTGTTGTTTTCCGCATAACGCGTCGCAAACAGGTCATCGGTGGCCTGACCGAGCATGACCTCGTAATCCACGGGGATCTTTAGCATCCTGTAGTGAAAATCCGCCTCGTTTCCCGGTATCGCATCGTAGGGCAAGTCGGAATAGTTGATGGTGATATCGCCCCCGCCAACCGCGTGAACCTGATTTTTGCCAGCATGCAGAAAGCCGGAACCCTTGACCTGCAGGCCGATGCAGAGGCTGTCGCCGGCAATGCGGGCAATATCGGCTTCGGTGCGGTTCACCCGGTAAGAGGAGGCGCGCATCTCGGTCACCACGGCGCCGGCAACGGCGCGCGCCTGAAACGAACCCCTGAAGCTGTGGCGAAGGTCCCGCGCAAGCTCGATTGTCACACCAAACAGGCTTTTGCCACGCACTTCGCGCCATTGGTCGAAGCGGTGTTCAGGCAGAAAATCGTCGGTTGCGAAGCGGACTATGGTGTTCGTGGCTTGATCCTCCCCGACGATCCCGGCGGCCTATTTTTCCGTTGCGCGAAATCGAAGATGAACGAGCGGATAGGGTCGACCCTGTCCGTCGAGGGCGGAGCGTCCGGTCGGTTCGAATCCCAGCCGGCGATAAAAACCCATGGCCCCGGCGTTCTGTTCGTTGACGTCCGTGGTCAAGGCGGGGTGGAGCGCAAGCGCCCGCTGGACCAGTGCCTTGCCGATTCCCTGGCCATGATGGTCAGGATCGATGAAAAGCGCCTCCATATGCCCCTCATGCAGAAACATGAAACCGAGGGGGCGGTCAGAAACATCGACCGCCAGCGTGAGCGGCGCCTGCGGCAGAAAAGCTTCGACTTCCTGCCCGATTGCGGCGCGATCCGCCGGCAGAAGGAACCCGTGGGTGGCGTCGACTGCTTTGCTCCATATGTCGAGGATGCGGAAAGCGTCGCGGCTCTCGGAGGGACGAAGTGTGATCATGCCTCACCCTTAGCAAGTGCGGACTTTTCACGCCATGGGCCGGCCTGATCTTTTCCGTGAGCACGTGCGTATTCAATGAATTTCAGCGGCAAAAGCCGGCGATTCCGATCTCCGCATGCCGCCATCTCTCCCTCCGAAAAATTTTTCTCGAAAAAAATGCTTGCAAAAAGCGGTTCGAAAAAAATAGATAAAAAGAACTTCTATCTATTTATTTTGAGGGAAAGATCGACAGATGGACCAGATCGTCACGCAAATCGACAGAAATTCCGCTCAGATTACGGGTTTCGGCGACGGCTTGTCGCTCGAAGAGGCAAAAATTATCTATAATTTGCCGTTTAACGATCTTCTGTTCCGCGCCCAGCAGGTGCATCGCTGTCATTTCGATCCCAATGCCATCCAGATGAGCCGGCTTTTATCCATCAAGACCGGCGGCTGCCCGGAGGATTGCGGTTATTGCAGCCAGTCCGCCCGCAACCCCACCGGCCTCAAGGCCTCCAAACTCATGGAAGTGGAGCGGGTGCTGACTGAAGCGCGCAAGGCGAAGGAAGGCGGCGCGACGCGTTATTGCATGGGTGCTGCCTGGCGCAATCCCAAGGAGCGTGACATGGAGGCCGTGGTGGCCATGGTCGAGGGCGTGAAAGCGCTCGGCATGGAAACCTGCATGACGCTCGGCATGTTGACGCCGGAGCAATCCGAGCGGCTGGCCGATGCCGGTCTCGACTACTATAACCACAACGTCGACACTTCCGAGCGGTTCTATTCGCAGATCATCACCACCCGCACCTTCGAGGACCGGCTGGAAACGCTCGCCAATGTCCGCGATGCTGGCATCAAGGTCTGCGCCGGCGGCATTCTCGGCATGGGGGAAACGGTGGAAGACCGGATCTCGATGCTGGTGACGCTCGCCAACCTGCCGGTGCCGCCGGAAAGCGTGCCGATCAACATGCTGATCCCGATCCCCGGCTCGAAGCTTGCCAAGGCCGATCCCGTCGATCCGATCGATTTCATCCGCACCATCGCGCTGGCGCGCATCCTCATGCCGCGTTCGCATGTGCGGCTTTCGGCCGGGCGCACGGAGATGAGCGATGAGACGCAGGCGCTCTGTTTCCTGGCCGGCGCCAATTCCATCTTCATCGGCGAGACGCTGCTGACGGCGGATAATCCGGGGGAGGACCACGATACGGCGCTTTTCCGCCGTCTGGGGCTGAAGCCGATGGAACTGCAGCCAACTGAGTTGCAGTCTGGGGAGCCGGGAGGGTGCCGGTGAACCTCGCGGCGTTCTCCCCCTATGAGGCGAAGCTTGCCGGCCTGGAGCGCAAATCGCGGCTGCGCTCGCTCGCTCCTCAACAGGGGATCGATTTCACCTCCAATGACTATCTTGGCCTTGCCGATTCACCCCGGCTGAAGGCGGCATTTGCCGACGCTATCGGAAGGGGTGTGCCGGTGGGGGCCGGCGGCTCGCGGCTGCTGCGCGGCAACCACCGCGAACATGAGGCGCTGGAAGCGGAAGCGGCGGCGCTTTTCGGGGCGGAAAAAGCGATCTATTTCGGCAGCGGTTTTGCCGCCAATGTCGCGCTGTTCTCCACATTGCCGCTGCGGGAAGACCTCGTTCTTCACGACGCCCTGATCCATGCCAGCGTCCATGACGGGATCGCGGCCGGCAAGGCGAAGGCGATCGCCGTGCCGCATAATCAGGTCGAGGCATTCGAACGGGAAATAATCCGCTGGCGGCAGGAGGGTGGCCGGGGCCGTCCGTGGATCGCCGTCGAAAGCCTTTATTCCATGGATGGCGACCGTGCGCCCCTTTCGGCCCTGGCTGATCTTGCCGGGAAACACGGAGGCTTCCTTGTCGTCGATGAGGCCCATGCCACCGGTGTTTTCGGCCCCGGCGGGCGCGGCCTTGCCGCGGAGCTGGAAGGCCGGGGCAATGTGGTGGCGTTGCACACCTGCGGCAAGGCGCTCGGTCTTTCCGGTGCGCTTTTGAGCCTGCCGGCGGTGCTTGCCGACTACCTCGTCAACCGCGCCCGCGGTTTCATCTATTCGACCGCGCCTTCGCCGCTGATGGCGGCGGCGGTGCGCGAAGCCCTGCGCATCGTTGCCGATGAACCATGGCGACGCCTGCGGCTGGCGGAGCTGGCAAACTTTGCCGGCGAGGAGCTTCGCTCCCGGCTCGGCGTTGCGCCCAGCGGTTCGCAGATCCTGCCAGTGATGATCGGTGACAACGCCCGCTCGCTTCGTATCGCCGCGCATCTGCGGGAGGGCGGTTTCGATGTACGCGCGATCCGCCCGCCGACGGTGCCGGAGGGCACGGCGCGCCTGCGCATCGCCATCACGCTCAATGTGGATGAGAGCCAGATCGCCGATATGATCGGGCTGCTTGCCCTTTCGCTGGCGCAGGAGCGGAGATGAGCCCTCGTTTCGTCATCTCCGGCACCGATACGGGCATCGGCAAGACGGTCTTTTCCGCAGCGCTGACCCATGCCCTGCAGGCTTGTTACTGGAAACCCGTGCAATCCGGGCTGGAGGAAGAAACAGACAGCGAGACGGTGGAACGGCTGGGTGGCGTGCCGCCCGCGCGCATCCTGCCGGAGGCCTATCGCCTGAAAATGCCGGCTTCGCCGCATCTATCGGCCCACCTCGAGAATGTAACGATCGACCCCACGCTGCTGCTGCCGCCGCAAACGGATGGACCGCTGGTGATCGAGGGGGCGGGCGGGCTTCTGGTGCCGCTGACGGACACCGTGCTCTTCGCCGATATCTTCGCCCGCTGGCAAATTCCGCTTGTGCTGTGCGCAAGAACGTCTCTCGGCACCATCAACCATACGCTGCTCTCGCTCGAGGCGTTGCGGCACCGCGCCATTCCCGTGCAGGGCGTGGTCTTCATCGGCGACGAGAACCGGGAAAATGAGCGCGTCATCGCCAATATCGGCGCCGTTCGCCCGCTCGGCCGCCTGCCGCGCCTGCCGGAGATGACATCAGAGGCGCTGCATCGGGCATTTGCCCGACACTTCAATCTCGCTGATTTTCTGGAGGCGCCGGCATGAGCCGTTCCCCTGTCTGGCATCCCTTCACCCAGCATGGGCTGGAACCGCCGATGAAACGCGTCGTATCAGCGGAAGGCGCATTTCTCGTCGATGAGGACGGCAATCGCCTGTTCGACGCCATTTCCTCCTGGTGGGTCATCACCCACGGGCACCGGCATCCCGCAATCATGGCAGCCATCCGCGCCGCGACAGAGGCCTTCGACCAGGTCATTTTCGCCGAGTTCTCCCATGAACCCGCCGAAACGCTGGCGCGCGGGCTGATCGAGCTTGCGCCCGCTGGGCTAAGCCATGTGTTTTATTCCGATAGTGGCTCAACGGCGGTTGAGGTGGCGCTGAAAATGGCGCTGGGATATTTCCACAATCGCGGAGAAAAGCGCGACCGTATCGTGGTGATGGAGCATGGCTATCACGGCGACACTATCGGCACGATGTCGACCGGTGAGCGCGGTGTCTTCAATGCCGCTTACGAACCGCTGCTCTTCGGCGTCGACCGGCTGGCTTTTCCAGAAGCGGGCAGCGAACAGCACACGCTGGACATGTTCGAAAACTTCTGCCGTTCAGGCCGTGTCGCCGCCCTGCTGGTCGAGCCGCTGGTGCTTGGGGCGGGCGGCATGAGGATTTACGGCGCGGATGTTCTGGCCGGGATGAAACAGATTGCCGAACGCCATGGCTGCCTCGTCATTGCGGACGAGGTGATGACGGGCTGGGGCAGAACCGGAACCATGTTCGCCTGCGAACAGGTCGGCATTTCACCGGATATTCTCTGCACCTCCAAGGGCCTGACCGGCGGCTCCCTGCCGCTGGCGGCAACGCTGTGCAGCGCGGAGATTTTCGACGCGCATTTTTCAACGGATCGCCGCAAGACCTTTTTCCATTCCAGTTCCTATACGGCCAATCCGATTGCCTGCGCTGCGGCCGTCGCCAATCTTCAGGTCTGGCGGGATGAACCCGTGCTTCAACGCATCAGGCAATTGCAACAGGTGCTGAGCGACAATCTCCGGCGATTTGCCGATGACCGGCGTTTCAGCGGCATCCGGCAAATGGGGACCATCGCGGCCCTCGATCTCGTGGTGCCCGCCGGCGGGTATCTCGCCGAGGCGGGGCCGCGCATGCGGCAACTGTTCCGCGAGCGCGGGTTCGTCATCCGCCCGCTCGGCAATGTGCTTTACCTGATGCCGCCCTATTGTTCGACGGCGGAAGATCTGGCCAGCGCCTTTGACGCCATCGATGAGGTGGCCGGAATCGTCACCGAAACCGCTTCGCTAAAATCGCGCGCGCTCGGCATCGCGTGAAAACGGGGTGCGGCCATGTTCAGCCTGTTCCAGAACCGTCTCCGAAAGTCCTGACAATGCAGACCCGCTCTTCCCGCATGGCCGGTTTTGGTCATGCCGTTCCGTCGCGATGTGTCGACAATGCCGAGATAGAGGCCAGCCTCGGGCTGGAAGCCGGCTGGATCGAGCGGCGCACCGGCATCCGCACGCGTTATTGGGCGCAAGAGGGCGACACTCTCAGCGGCCTTGCGGCGAGAGCCGGCCACATGGCGCTGGAAGATGCCGAAATCAGCTCCGACGACATCGCGCTGACGCTGCTTGCGACTTCCACGCCGGATCATCTTCTGCCACCCTCGGCACCGCTGCTCGCCCACAGGCTGGGCCTTGCCCGATCCGGCGCGATCGATCTCGCCGGGGCCTGTTCCGGCTTTCTTTATGCGCTCACCCTTGCGGATGGCTTTGTCCGCACCCACGGGCGCTCTGTCCTCATCGTTGCCGCCAATATATTGAGCCGTCGTATCAATCCGGCGGAAAGGGCAAGCGCGGTCCTGTTCGCCGATGCCGCCGGCGCCGTCGTACTCAAGCCTTGCCGCGAGGCGCAACGCGGGCTTTTGTCAGCCGATCTCGTTGCGGATGGCGGCGGTTACAATCTGATCCAGATAGCGGCGGGAGGCAGCAGCCAGCCCTTCTCTGCCGATACATCCACTGAGGAGGCGCTGATGACGATGCGTGACGGTCGCGAAGTCTTCTCCCGTGCCGTGACGCTGATGACCGAGACCTCGCAAAGGGTGCTGCTTGAAGCCGGAACGACGGCAGCCGATATCGACCGTTTCGTGCCCCACCAGGCCAATGCCCGCATGTTCGACGCCGTCTGCGGCAATCTCGACATTGACAGGCAAAAGACGGTGCGCACCATAGAAAGCTTCGGCAATTCCTCCGCCGCCACCATTCCGCTTTCGCTCTCCGTCACCAATGCCGAAAGGCCTCTCGCGGAAGACGAAACCCTGCTTTTGACAGCGGCTGGCGCGGGCATGACGGGTGGAGCGGTGGTTTATCGCGGGTGAACGATGCCAGGCACGGAACGTCGCCACGCCGTGCAATATTCAAAACTCAAGAAGCTGATTTCATTTGGAGAAATTTGGCTGGGGAACCTGGACCCTCAAGGGGTACGAACCTAACGATTTGATCTTGAAAAAGAATAAGCAATTTCATACGGGTAAGGTACATATCACAGGGCATTTTGAGGTACATTCCTTGTCTCGAACTCGCGCGCCAGCATACCTTGAGAAGATGAATAACGGCGGTTGGAGGGTGTCTGTCCCTGTGCCGCGAGACATGGTCAAGATCATAGGCAAGACACGCCTGAAGCGTTCTCTTGAGACCCATAGCCAAGCAGAAGCTGAGCGGCGGAAACACGCGGTTGTGGCAGAGTTTCTTGCAATGATCGAAGCGGCCCGAGCTGGGAGGCTTCCGAAGGTTGTGGTCACCGGTATAGCAGCAACGCCATCCATGTCGAGCAAAGACTTGACTAGCCTTGCCCTCGACCTGCGAGCTAGCCTCCAGTCGCAGGAAGGAAACAGCGAGGCAACCGAACTGGAAACCGAGGGCATTTATCAGGTTGCCGAGAAGATAAGGGGCAAAGAGGTTGCAGTAGACGAGGAGACAGACAGCCCGATCTTCGACCGACAAAGCGAGGAAAAGGCGGGGCAGTTTCTTAGAGTAGCTCTCGGAAAGGAAACGCCAGTTCGAGAACCGCTCGATCTCTTCCATGCTCAGGTGAAGTGGTCGCCTCGTACCAAAAGCGACAGCAGCAGAGCGATCGCGGCGCTGGAGGACTGGTGTAAGAAATGCCGTCTACCGTTCGTGATCGAGGCCATCACACGGAGAAGAGCGGGCCAATTCATCGGAGATCTTGCAGCTAGCACGGAAAGACCGCTTACAAATCGGACCATCAACAAATACCTGTCTTGCTTGTCCCAATTCTGGTTCTGGCTAGAGAAGCGCGGCTATGTTGCGCTCGATAGCTCTCCGTGGTCCCGCCAGTCCCTGCCGAAGGTTCAGCCTGTAGAGGATGAGAAGGAGCGCCCGTTTACCGACGAAGAGATGATCAAGCTTTTTGCGGGTGAGCCTAACCAGTCTTACCTCAAAGACGTGATGCTCATTGGGGCTCTTACAGGTGCCCGAATTGATGCCATCGTCAGCCTGAAACGTAAGGACATCACTGATAGCGGGAACTTCCGCTTTAAACCTCAGAAGCGAGAAAGGGGATCGCGCGAAGTACCTATACACAGTGCGCTGAAGTCCATCGTCGAGCGCCTTATGGATGGAAAGAGGCCAGATGACGACCTCTTTCCAGAATGCCCTCCGGTCGCCGCTGACAAGCCGCAGGAGCGTTCGATGCCGGCGGTCAAGGCCTTTACTTACTATCGCAGGACAATAGGGGTTACGGATGCCGTTGAGGGAAAGAGAAGAGATCGGATCAATTTCCATTCCTTCCGAAGGTGGTTCGTAACTAAGGCCATTCAAGCTGGTCAGGCTGAGCTGACGGTCCAGATCGTGGTCGGTCACAAGCCTCAGAGCGTGGTTGCGGGCGTCTACCTTGGAGGGCTGACGATGGAGCAGATGGCTGAATGCGTTGAGGCGGTGAAGCTACCTTGAGGCCTTCATGTCTGGTATTGGAGTGTACAAATTAGCGCCCCGTGCCGGGGTCAGGAAGCCGGTCTGTGGGAAACGATTTCAACAGGTTATAAGCCCATATGCTTCATATGCTGTAGCAGTTTCAAGCGTTCCGAGTAGGCCCCATCTTGCTCAGTTCTTAGTCACCAGTGTCGCTATTCACACGAAGAGCGGCAGGCTCTGGCGAACGTCCGCAACGAGATCTAGTTCGAAATCAAGGAGACTCTGGGTGTTTAAGTTTGGTGAGGAAATAAAGCGCAACGCAGATTCGAGAGTTTCGAAGCCAGACTGCCCCCTCGCAAGCCGGCGGGACGTCTCCGGAGGGATGCCGTATTCGTCAAGTGCGAACAGTCCGGCCTCCATGAAGAGATTTTCCGACCTCGCAGCAAAAAAGCTGTAGTCGCCAGGCTTTCTCCCCACTGCTTCGAATATCTCTTTCTGGATGTTCGAGATTGCCATTAGATGCCTCGGAAAAGTAAAGCACACATATTTCCGCATGAATCTTAGGCCAAGCTCCACGGCATCGCTTACGCTTTGTTCCGGGCGTCTATGCGCTACGAAGTTCTCGATCACGTTCCGGTAGCGAGGCTCCATTTGAATTCGATTGATAGCCGCCTGTAGCCCGGCGCCCGAGAATATCCCATATCCCTTGAGTAGGGTTCCATCGAGGTGTCGAACGATTAGGTCGCAAACGCCTAAAAACTGATGACTGCGTGGCATGCCTGTCCACGAGAGCATGTCCTCATAAAAGTGCAGGTCTCTTTTAATAGCGAAATAGATTTCGTGCTGAGCATCGATTGAAACGTGACGATTAGCGCGTAGCGTTTCAATCGATAGCGGGCTCTCGGAGCGAGTAGCAGTGACGCGTTCCTTAGCCGAAGGTAAGAGGTCAGCTTCTTCTAGATCCAGTAGCAAGGACAGTGGGGCTGTTTCGGTTTGAGTGCCTACTGCTAGCTCAACCACAAAATTTTCCGACTGCGGCTGTTCCTCAAGAACGAAGACCTTCCCCACAAAATATCGCCTCATACGACCTGCTCTTCCCGCGATGTTGCGGAAGGTAAAGTAGTCCATGCCGCCGTTATTGATGCGCTTGTCAAATACAATGACGTTTTCTGCCACCGTGTTGACACCCTCAATTATTGTGGAGGTGCATATGAGATGCGTGATCGCGCCGGTCTCAAACGCTTTCACCATGTACTGCTGAAGTGCTCTCGGCATGTTGCCGTGATGGATGCCTATGCCAGCTCGGAGTGCTCGTGTAACAACCCAGTCTTCGGGAAATTCATGCTCTAACCACTCTACTGCAGCTGAGGTCTTAGCAGATGTAGATGTGGACAGTGCCTGCAATAAAGCCTCGGCTGCTTTCCTAGCCGTCCCGGGTGACTGACAATAGACCAATGTCGGTGTTGTGAGCTCGTTGCACAGTTCCACGAGCTTTTGTTCTCGCAGACCGCCGTGCCGAGGAAGGTGGAATTGCGTTATGTCAAGCGCGACTGTCGAGAATAGTGACGGTACGAAGAGATACTCATGCTTCGCGGGCAGGCCTATTACGGCATCGACATGAGGGCCGATGAGATAGAACTGAGCGCCACTGGACGCCAGTCTGTGAAAGCAGAGATTCAAATCGACTGCGCGATCATCATCTTCATCGCGAATTTCGAGTTTGTAAAATTCGTCGATGACGAAGAATGTTACATTCTTTAAGTCTGGCCGTGATAGGGCGCGCTCTTGCGTGAGGACAAAAATAGTTGGCTGGTCTGATGATGACTCTTGACTAGGATGAGTGACAATTTTGAACTGGCTGCCAAACAGGCCAGATATTCTACGCCGGGTTTCATCGATCAAGGCAATAGTCGGGACGATAATGGCTAGATGTCGATGATCCCCGGACGCAATGATGGCGTCGACGATCGCACTCTTGCCGACGCTGGTTGTTGCGCTTAGGACGACGTTTCGGCCCGCTCTCAGTTCATTGTATATTTGAAGCTGTAAGGTGTGAAATACGCGCACATCACCTTCGACGGGAATTCTGTGCGCCTCTAATAGTAGTTGATCTTCAAACGATCGGACTGGACTGTCAGCGAGGTAAGGTAATAAGCCTACCGATTGTACAAGCGCCTCCAACAAGACATGTAAGCCTGAAGGGAACTGATTTTTGACCGCGAGACTGCGGATCACCATCTCTCGCCCTAGGTCATGGCTAGCCTTGTTGTTAACCAGTTCGGTAATACCCGACAGTATCGTTACAGCATCGTCGCTGGAAAAACCTCCTTTGAGCTTTTCTCTCAGTAGATCGGCTTCCATTCAGCACCCCATGCTTTTTTTAAACGTGTTTAGGAGGTTGGCTGCCCCCTGTACAGGAATCAGAAATACGTGAACCCTTATGTCCTTAAGACCACTGGAAAGCTGATTTTTCAGTGCTTCGTAGCCTGCGGTAACCTCCTCGCGCAGTTGATGGACATAGTCATCGATATAGCCACGGGCTAAGATGGCGCTGTCGTATGCGATAAGGACAGGGACGTTCAGGACTTTCGTCAAATCGTCCAACTTGGCATGACGAGACAGCGCTTTTTCTAGGGTCGTTGATCTTAGGTGCTGAGGCTCGCGATATTGCAAGATTAGGTCACGCTCCTTTCGGAGAAAATCTCGGTCAATCAAATTTTCGAGATCAGATGACATGGCCTTAGTCACGTCATTCCAATTCATTGTTGCGGTGATTTTCGATTGGCCGAGCCAAAACTGATCGCCGGATGCCTTCGGAACAACATGACAGTTCATAAATGTAGCATCAGTCTTTGATGCACTGAAGAGCTTGCAGGTTATCGGTTCGCTGCGGTGGTAATGCCTGAGAATTACGTGAAGGAGGAGGTGCGCCAAGAGTGCCTCGTAGTCTACGAGGCCGCTTCCGATCGACTCTACCGCCTGTTTTGTAAGTGCTCGCGCCCCAACAATTCTGTAGTGGTTGGCGAGGACACGTGGCGGCAATGTTATCTCGGGAAGCCAATCTACGAGGTATTCGGCTAGCTCGGCACAGCGCCATTCGCCTCCGTCGAATTCGGCATCATAGGCCGCCAAAGTTCGTGACATATGAGATTCATCGACGGTGTGAAGCTCAGAAAAGAAATTGGGGGTCGAGAACTGGTAAACTTTCAGAACGGAATTATTTTTGGAGCGAATCTCTATTACGATGTTTTCCCACCACGTCCTAAGTTGATCCTTGCTGACAGTTTTCTTTTCCGGTTCGGTGACGCGACACGCATCACCTGCATCCACCGCTATGCAGACAAGCTGAGAGTAAATTTCTTCGGCAGCGGAGATAAAAACACATTCGCCGGTGTTCTCTGCCAAGCGAAGTATCGCGTTAATGTTCGCTTGCTTGACGGATTGAATGTCTCCCACATGCTCCCACAACGTCGCTCGTGTCCAGTCAGCAACAGTGGTTCCTTGAGGTGATGTGGCTCCAGTCAGCTTCTTGCCTAGGCGAAGCCCCAGCGCGTCTAGGTCATCTGCAGTGGGGCTCTGGAAACGCTTCTCACGGGGCATTTTAAGTGAAAGAAGGTCCTTACGCACATCGCGCTGGCTAATAATCCTAAACGTAGCTTGAAATGGGAAGGCGTCGCAGGCGAGAGATTTCTCTAGAATCGATGTGCCAACTGATCTGGTGGGCGTCCGTTTACACAGTTCAGTGATGGACCACTTGGACTCATCGTCCGTGATTTTGACTTGTACGTACTCGGCGGTTGGTCCCGCGCCGTAGTCCCACCTCAAGGCGATGTCGTCGCCGGTTTCACATTCGACCTGAAGAAGTTCAGGGGCCACCAATAGCTGAAGTAAAAAGCGCGCTGCTACGTGGTCTTGAAAACGAAAGCCCCGCCTACCGGCAACGCCGCCGGCATTGGAAGCCGTTGATGGATCTATAAGTGGCTTTATCGACATCTAAATCACTGCTTGAGTTTCGCATAGATTGCATTACGTTTATCAACCATAAGTAAACAGGAGTGCCGACCAGCTTCTAAATTGTTGGAAAAGGGAATTGTTGCTGGTGCGGCGAGGTCGCCATCGACCGCGCTCTTCTGGCGCCTTTTATGAAGAGCTCAGCTTGCGCAATAACGTCTCGCTACGATTCTTGCGGGCAAATGCGGGCAGGTCCTTTGCGCGATGAAAACACATTATCACCCCATGCCAAGCGGGCGTATGATTATCCCGCCCGGAGCGCCCTAAATATGCTCGAACGGATGATGCCTATTCCACAACTATTTGCTCGGGAGTCTTCCCCGCAGCCTTTAGACGCTTCACGACATCGGCTTTCCGCTGTGCGGCTGGAGAAGCGGCCATTACGAACACAATTCTACCAAGTTTGAAGCTGTTGCTGCCATCTATGTTTGAACCGTAAAACTACCCTTCTGAACCACTATCGTCTGCTTTCGTGGTCCAAGAAAATGGGTCAGCGAGAGCAAAAATTGGGCCTTCAGATTTCTCGCGGTTTGCAAAATCATCGTCTGCCCCGCACTCCATGCAGTGTTCGTCCCATTCAGTCGAAGCAACTGCATAGACCGTCGATTTGCAATTTGGATCGCGGCACTTACGGCGTAGCACCTGTATCTCTTTTGAGCAGACCAAGCATTTTGCGGTAGGTGTTTTCTTGTCTATACCAAGTTGCGCTGTCGCTCTAGCGCTGTCGCTAAAGTCGCCCATTTGCAGTTTACAATGCGGGCAAAAGTACCAGCGGCCCTTCTTATTAAATCCGAGAACGTCCTTGAACGCTGAGGGGGTCAGCTCCTTCATTAGCTCGGAGAACTCACCGTGCAGATTGCTCATGACGTGATCAGTGTCAAAGAGGGTCGATAGGTGATCATTAGAAAGATGCGAGTCTCGCGCATCGAACCAATGAATGGATGGGTGGGCCCATTTGTGCGTTTTCAACACAGCAAAAAATAGCTCGGCAGCGCTAGAAGTAGGGGCATGGCCCTGATGGACAAACATGTTTCTTCGCTCGCGGAAGCTGTTCAGAAATGTCTTTGTTTCATCGTCCAAGCGAGGGGAGCACACCATGTCATGGAGCCTTGGGAGTTCAGAAGCTCCGACTGTTAGAAACTCTGAAAAGCTTACATCTTTGCTGATGCTTCCCTTTGGCCATTGCTGTGGGTCACGTGCAAGCAGGAGATACGGGCTAACTTCAGCAATCTTGCCTTTTAGATATAGCTCATGTGCTTGTTGTAGCAGAGCCAACGCATTGGCGAGAGATGGCGCACATTTCTCCCAGTAGTCTCTCAATAGTTCATCGTCAGCGTGGGACGCCCAATCAGAGCTTTGATTGTCGTAGAGCTTCGAAACAATCGAATAAGAAAGATGAAGTAGTGAGTCCGCTCGTTCGATGAACTCAACCGATGTTGGCACATTTGTGATCAAAGACGGCCTCGAAGCTGAATGCGGTACCGATGAAAAGACATAATACACCCCATCAAAAAGCGACGATGAAAATCACGCAACAGACGGTGAAGATTTTTTTGCAAGCCGAGACAGTGTAGACCGGGAACAACCCGTAGCTGCCACGATATTGTTCCAGCTCATGCCGCTGTCGAGCATCTTCCGAATCGCGGCATTGCGTTCAGTGTCTTCCGGTCTACCTCTATAGAGGCCGTCTACTTTTGCCTTGGCGATGCCCTGAGCCTGCCGCCGCCTACGGTCTTCGTAGTCTTTGCGGGCAATAGCCGCGAGCATGTCGAGCATCATTCCATTGACGGCGTCGAGCATACGGCTCTGAATGTCATCTTTGTTGCTATCGGCCAACATCCACGAGGTAGGCAGATCGAGCGCCACGACCCTAACCCGGCGAGTTCGTATCTCAGTCTTTAGCCTATCCCAGTCCTCGGCGTTCAAGCGGCTCAAACGGTCAACCTGTTCTACCAGCAACACGTCACCCGGATGACAATCTCCCAGCAGCCGGAATAGCTCAGGACGCTTAAGCGATGCCCCACTTTCATTCTCAAGGTAGGTCGCTGCGATCTTTAGCCCTCGCTCTTCGACGAAGCGAAGCAAATCGTCCTTTGCGCGGCTGGCGTCTTGGTCCTTGGTGCTGGCTCGAAGGTATGCGCGGATATGCATGAAAACCACCTGAGTTCGTTTTAAGTGGTTCTCTTATTGTCGGTTCGTTTTGAGTTGTCAACGGAATTTATCGAACCAATTAAAGTTTGGTTCCCGTGAGGTGTACTTAAATGACACCGCCTCAAACTCTGATCTCGACGTCTCCTCTACGCCATACAGCCAGCAAGCGCTCAAGGAATGCGCGCCCTTTCGCGGTCAATTGAAGGACCGTTATGCGGGCATCATGCGGTGCTGGTTGCTGTTCGACAAGATCGAGACCGGGAGCACCGTGCCGGTTGATCGCTGTCAGCGCAATGACGTTTCGAGACATTCCCGGCTGGCTAATGTCCATAACGCGCAAAAGCTCGGCCTGTGATATCCCCGGCTTCATTGCAATGAGGAGGAAGACAGCCGCCATTTGCATCGGCATTTCAGGGTGTATTTCGCGGAACGTCTCAATCAATTGAAAGACGCTGAAGGCGTCTGCTTTATCAGCCATTTCCATCTGGCACGTAATCCCGTCAGTTGAATTTGGAGTTATGATGCAACCATTTACGGCGCGGTCAAGAGTCCCTCATCTGATTGTGAAAGCCCGAGGGCCGAGGGGGGAATGTGGGGTTCCCCCTATCTGATTTGGGGTCTCAGATTTTTTCACCAAACATTCCCGGCTTATTGAAAGAAAGAGGGTTTGGAGAGGTACGCTCAACGCCCGCAAAGTATGCCGCATCTCCGGCCCGTTCAGCGGTAGTGCGATTTTGTAGCGTTTATACCCCGATGGCGTAAGCATACACGGGAGCCGTAAACGCCTCTGGAACCGCACCACCGAACGAGCGGAGAGTTACCTGTCGCCCTGAAGACGCTCGATAGCAGCAGCCTGTAACTTTGCTCGGTCAGCTTCCGTGATGAGGGCAACGGGGCCGATAATCTCGCCAAGATTGTCGATAACGTTTTCCCTGAACTCAATGCCGTGTGCCTTTAGCGCTGTCCGCGCATCGCCATCTAGATCAGCCGGAAGGTCATAAATCGAGCATATGTCTTTCGCGACTATGTATGGAATGCCGTCAACTTCGACGCTGCGGAATTTCAGCGCTGGCTTACCATTGTGGAAATCGACGGTCGTGGTCACGATACGTGGGTATGTCATGTGCTTTTTCTCGTAGTTGTTGGTGGAATTTTAAAGGGCGGCAATCAACCGACACGCCAAAGCGGACGGCTCATGAACTTGCTGAATGAAGACTGAGGTAAGACGGGAAGGTCTGGGTCGTTGCGCTGACGCCATGCCGCATCACTGTGTGATTTCAGCCCTGGCCCTGCGATCCTCAAGCCAGCGTCCCAGAAGGACGGCTTAGCGGCACGCTGGACCGAGTTGATGCGGTCCTCAGTGTTGGCGCGGATGCCCTTCATTTCGTTGTTGAGCTGCGTCATGCTCCATTCGGTATTCTGGTCGATGCGGTCGTTGGCCTCAGCGGCTCGGCCGTCAAACTCCCTCAGGAGGGCATCGGCCGACAGGCCGGTTACGCCCGCCTCACCGGCTGCTGCTGACGCTGTTGCTTTGGCAGCCCTCGCCTCGCGGGTGTTGTCGATCTTCTCGGCGGCTGCTGCCTCCTGTTCCTGCAACATGCGCTGTTGCGTTTGGAACATCTGATCGCGGGCATTCTGGTTCGCCCTTGCCGCGTTCTCGCGGTAGAGCTGGTTCTGTTGCTCGGCGGCTGCGACTTGCGCTTGCTGATTGACCACCTGAGAGGCAGCCGCAATGCCGAAGCCGATCATCGATAGCGGGTCACACATTCCTAATCCTTGCGAACTCATAGAAGGGCAGGTTTCCCGGCCCGGGCGAGTTGATCGTTCTCAGAAACTTGAAGCCAAGCCAACGAAGCCACAGGAGGTGGACAGTGTTGCGCTGGTCTACAGCGTTAGCGAGAACGGGAAATTCTTCATGGAAGGTTTCCACCCAGAGCTTTGAGCGCCTGAGGAACCTCGTTTTGTTTGTCTTGATCTCATCGCTTCCGAGGAGCCAGATGTAGCCCAGTTCGGGTTCATTGGAGGGACAGACGCCAAACATGGCGACTGCATTGTCCTCTTCATTGACCACCGAAACGCATTGACGGGACAGCTTAAGGCCGTCCTCAAGAGCCTGCTCGGCACTGGGGGAACCAGCGGCAAGCAGCTCTCGAAGATCGTCAGGGCGAAGTCTGGGGGCTAGATAGGTCACGTCCTCGGGGCGGGAGTGACGTGTTTCCAGTCCCGCGCCCACTAGGCAGCACTCCGCGAGAATCCGCGCCACTCGCGGTAGCGGACAAAGCGTGGGCCGTGGGCTTCTCCCTCAGCAACGGTAATCGCCGCTGCTTTCACAAGATCACGGATGAGGAGGCGCGGGTATGGCCGCTCACCGTCCCAGACCTCAAGCGGGCCATTCAATCCGAGAGAGGCAAGATGACGGCAGGCCGCTCCTGTTGGGTTTAGGGTCGCCGGAATAATCGTGGCACCAGCGAAGGAGACAGAATAATATTGCCCCCGCATTCCACGTTTGCAGGGCCGGATGTTGATGCGGTGCGGACCACTCGCGGGGGGAGTTGGCGTAGCTTCGCCGCCGCCTTGGTCAAGGTCGTTATCGTGCATAAATATTTCTCATTGTGTCGTGGAGACTGGGTTTTGTGGGCGGTAGAAACAGAAAGGCCCTCCCGTCAGCAACGAAGCGACAAGAGGGCCTAGGTCCACCACGACCACGAGAACAATGACCAGCTACTAGCCGATCAACGCACTCTCAGATATTGAGCGTCTAAAGAGACTGTGCGTGGATATTAAAGGAGACCTGAAGGTTATATAGAAAGGTCTCTGAGGTTTTATTGGAGGTGGTTATAGGGTGTCATTCCACCATCATCCATCATGAAGGAAATGTAGGGTCATCCTGATTTCATCAATCCCCCTCTACTCCCTTTCATTGGTCTGCCGCCCTTCGGGCTTCTCCTTAAGGGTGGGGTAATTGGTCGGGCAGAATTGGGGTATCATTCCGTTCGTCCTACCTAAAGTGGGCGGTAATTATAGGTTGTATTTGAATCTCAATACAGCCGATTGCTTTTGGTCCTTCCCGTAAATGCGTGGTAATTGCCGAAGCGTCTGACGTCTCCTGCGTCTCGACACATATTTTCGTGGCCTCGCGGTCTCCCCAAGCTTCAACCGCAAAGCATCAACAACGAGTGCCTCTCTGCCTTCCACGGCTCTACCATCGAAAGGCGCAAGGCCTTGCCTCAGTGCCTCCGCAACGCTCGTCTGAGGCTGTGTTTCGTGGTGATACTTTCTAAAGATGGTGACCATCAGCCGGTCAGCCATCGCAGCTCTACGGCCTGTCGAGAAATGGCAGATAGCGCGAGCCTGATCTTCATTAAGATAGTATGCATCGCCGTCCCTGTGCATGAGGCCACAATTTGCGAGAACGTTACGGAGCAGCTTCATGGTGCCGGTTCGAATATTGATAGGGCGGCGCATGCCGAGGACAAAGGCTAGATCAAGATCGAGAATACGCGGCTCTCCCGCGATGATGTGAAGAGGGATTTCAGACATGGTGCATGTTTCCATGAATGGTAGGAAGAAGGCCCCGCGCTTGGTCGCGAGCAGGGCCGTGGTGGTCACACAGCGGCGGGAGGCGTAGCGCTCTCAATTGGCGCTACCGCTTGAACAGGCCGCGCTCGACGCTCGATAACCCAGTGCCTCCATTTCCCAGACGGCCACTCGTACCAATCTTCCCGGCCCCAAGCGAATTCGTGGTTAGGAGTGAAGACGTAGAAAGCACCGGGAAGGCGGCAGACGATTTCGATGGAAAGACCGATTAGAGGCAGCTTGATTTTCATGTGATGGCGTCTCGAAAATGGAGTTGATTTGCGCTGTTCCGGCCAGAACGATGACGCTTAGACTCCAGCGAGATTCTGCCGTCAATAGATTAAAATCATTATTTTTCAATAACTTAATTCACATGTAAGTAGGTTGACGGTAGGCGATTGAAAGCGTTCTGAAAATCGCTGTGACGCGTGGATAGGTTTTTTTCTCCCTCACGATGAGGAGAAGGTGACGACCGCCAGATCGCGGAGATCACTGGCAAACGGCACAACAACGTTAGAGCTGAAATCGAGAAGATGGCGGAAGACCTTTCACTGGATTTTCAGTAAAAGACTGAGGCGTCTAACGGCAGGCGTTCATCGAAGATGCACTACCTCCCTAAGCGCGACACACTCATCCTCGTCTCGGGCTACTCGGCCCGATCTCTGGCAGGGCTTACCACCAGCATCTTGCACAATAGAGCGCAGCGAGCTACCGTCCACACACCCACACCATTAGCTGTGAGGCCCCTTTGCTAGAGGGTTAGAAATAGGGTCACGGCGAGGCGCGCCGTGGCCTTTCCCTTGACGATAAAGTGGGCGACTGCACTATCTGCGGAGGTTGCCTTAGTCTGCGCAGCACACGCTCTTAACATACGTGTTCCCGACCGTCATGAATGCGTCATCTGGAACTGCCTGCTGCTCTTTCAACTTCTTGAGTAATTCCGCCGCCTGATCTGGTGGTAAGGTCTTTTGAAGGGCAACGGCGTACCACTTATTCGTAGCGAGATAGGCGGTTAGAGGGAGGCGAGATGCAGCCACAAAGGCGGCGGCCTCCGCGTAATTATCGAAGCTCTTGATTTGGATGTATCGGTTCTCAAAGGGCTGGGTCAAAAATTGATCCACCTTAACCCAATTGTGGTGCAGATAACCTTCTTTGCCCTTCGTCCTCACTTTGTACCAACGCTCACCAACCGACAGAATCTCTACGCGGTCCCGGTTCTGCAATCCAAGAAGCTTTTCCGAGGATTGATCCTCTCCTGCCCTCAGGAACTCTTTACCTTTAGGAACGCGCACAAAACCGCTTCTAGCCAAGGGGATTTGGAAACGTGCATCGTCGTCAGCGATCCTAAAGCTAGGCAGCGCCTTGCTTTCCCGCGTGTCGCCTTTATCGGCCGCCGCCAACTTTTGGTCTGAAGGCGTTCCGCTGCCCAAATCCAAGTTCGTGACGCGGTACTGAGCCATTTCGCTCTTCGAAAGATAGCGCATATCGTCTTTTTCGTACCGAAGAGACAATTGCAGCAGAGCTGGATCGACTCCCATCTCAGACAAATAGCTTATGGTCTCGGCTGTTTGATGCTGGATGTATGACACTGCGTCATCGACCGAAATGGCGGCAGCGTCCGAGAATGATGACTTATGTACGCCTATCGATCCAGTTTCTGCCGCCCTTACTACGCCGCCCATGAATGCCAGAGCGCACGCGGAAGCGCACTCAAGGCCCCGCGATTGAAATGTGGGCAGGCCAAGGGTTCGGATGAGGCGGCCAAGTTCCATCGCTTTAGACGGGTTTCCTCCGGGAGAATTGAAGCTGACTATCGCGGCTTTGTCGCCAACGCTTTTAGCTAACTGCAAAAACTGGCCGAAATTCTCGGAAGGCTCGAGCACCCCCGATACAAGGATGATAGATTTACCAGCGTCCACAGGCTCGACAGAAAATGTGAGAGCTGAGGCGGGGTTGCTCATCAAGAAACAAACGAACGCAAAAGTTACCGCGAAACAAGGCGCCGTTTTCATGTGCTGCACTACCCTCAAGATACCCCGCTCAGTATATTCAACCGTGCCTGTTGAGCTAGTGGCGAAACCAAAATTCATGAGTTTGGATATCGCTGGGTTCGAGAAAATTCACCACTACCAGCCATTTCAAGGGCAGATGGTGAAGAGTGTAAGCATGGCGATTCGACCTTTAAGTGGAGACCTAAAGGCTGAGGTACATAACGCGGTACATCCTGAGGTACGCGGCTATGCCTAAGTCGCTGTTTTTTCTTTCTGAAAAAAGGTTGGCTGGGGAACCTGGATTCGAACCAAGATCGACGGAGTCAGAGTCCGCTGTTCTACCATTGAACTATTCCCCAAAAGCTTGAAAGCGCGTGGCGCGTTCGCTTTGGTGGGTCGTCATATAGATGATTTATTCCGGGGCGCAAGTCGAAAAAATCGAAAAATGCGTTTTATCCCTGTTTTGCGTTTTGCTCCCCGGTTCAGAGCCGTGCCCGGGTGGAGCGTGGGGTGGAGAGCAAAAGGCTGGTCTCGCTGCCGGTGATGCCGGGCACCAGGCGGATGCGGCGGAGCACCGCGTCGAAATCGCTGAGCGTGGCAGCGTTGAGTTCCACGATAAGATCCCAGCGGCCGTTGGTGCTGTGGATTTCCGATATTTCCGGAAAACCGCCAAGGGTGCGGATGACGCGGTCCGTCACATGGCCTTCGATCTCGATCATCATGATGCCGCGGATCGCCGCCTCAACCGCGTCGGCGCGCAAAATGACGGTGTAACCGATGATCGTGCCGTCATTCTCCATTCTTTCGATCCGTGAGCGCACCGTGGCGCGCGAGGTTTCCGTCTCGATTGCGAGATCGGAAATGCTTCGCCTGCCATTGTGTCGCAAAAGGGTGATGAGCCGTTCGTCGAGATTATCCATGATGACCAATTCGATAAATCAATTTTACCAGATCGATAGCTTATTTCGATAATATTGCCAATATTTGATGTTCATTTCGCCAGATCACTGTGTTGAACTGGGCTTGTTGGCAGGAAAGCGAGGACGGGAATGGAAATCAGGTTGATCGGTGCGCCGCTGCAGATCGGGGCCGGGCAATTGGGATGCGAAATGGGGCCGAGCGCCTATCGCGTCGCGGGGCTTGCGCATGCCCTCGAAGAGCTGGGGCATCGCGTTGTCGATACCGGCAATGTGACGCCGGCGACCTTCCGCGAATTTAACCATCCCAATCCCGCCGTGCACCATCTCTCCGAAACCGTGGCCTGGACCGAGGCGCTGACGGAGGCTGCCTATCGTGAAAGCGCGGATGCCGTGCCGATCTTTCTCGGCGGCGACCATGCGATTTCCGCTGGGACGGTTGCCGGCATGGCGCGCCGGGTGGCTGAGACCGGCCGGCCGTTTTTTGTGCTCTGGCTCGATGCCCATACCGATTATCATACGCTTGAGACGACGCGCAGCGGCAATCTGCACGGCACGCCGGTCGCCTATTTCAGTGGGCGAGAGGGTTTTGCCGGTTATTTCCCGCCGCTTTCCCATGCGGTTCCGGAAGACAATATCGGCATGATCGGCATCCGCAGCGTGGATCCGGCCGAGAGGGCCGCACTGGAAAAGAGCGGCATCACCGTGCACGACATGCGCTCGATAGACGAGCATGGTGTCGCCGTTCTGCTGCGGGCGTTTCTGGCGCGGGTTCAGGCGGCAAACGGGCTTTTGCATGTCAGTCTCGATGTCGATTTTCTCGAGCCGTCCATCGCGCCGGCCGTCGGCACCACGGTTCCGGGAGGTGCTACGTTCCGCGAGGCGCATCTGGTCATGGAAATGCTGCATGATAGCGGGCTGGTCTGCAGCCTCGATCTGGTGGAGCTCAACCCGTTTCTCGACGAGCGCGGCAGAACCGCGACGCTGATGGTGGATCTCGCCGCCAGCCTGATGGGCAAGCGGGTCATGGACCGCCCGACACGGGCCGGCTGAAAGGGGTGATGCGATGACCGTGATACCGAACCTCAATATCGTGCCGTTCGTCAGCGTCGATCACATGATGAAACTTGTGCTGCGCGTGGGCATCGACACGTTCCTGCGTGAGCTTGCCGATGCGGTGGAAGAGGATTTTCGCCGCTGGGAAAGCTTCGACAAGACGCCGCGCATCGCCTCGCATTCGAAGGAAGGCGTCATTGAACTGATGCCGACCAGCGATGGCACGCTTTACGGCTTCAAATATGTCAACGGCCATCCGAAGAACATGAAGGAAGGCCGCCAGACGGTGACGGCTTTCGGCGTGCTTTCCGATGTCGGCAACGGCTATCCGCTGCTTCTGACCGAGATGACCATCCTGACGGCGCTGCGCACCGCCGCTACCTCCGCCGTCGCCGCAAAATATCTCGCCCGCAGGAATTCCCGCTCCATGGCCATCATCGGCAATGGCGCCCAGAGCGAATTCCAGGCGCGCGCCTTCAAGGCGATTCTTGGCATAGACACGCTGCGGCTATTCGATATCGACCCGTCCGCCAGCGAAAAATGCGCCCGCAATCTCGCCGGGCAGGGTTTTGCCATCAAGATCTGTGAGAGCGCACAGGAAGCGGTCGAAGGGGCGGATATCATCACCACCGTCACCGCCGACAAACAATATGCGACGATCCTGACCGACAACATGGTCGGGCCCGGCATTCACATCAATGCCGTTGGCGGCGATTGCCCCGGCAAGACGGAGTTGCACCGCGATATTCTGCTTCGATCCGATATTTTCGTCGAATATCCGCCACAGACGCGCATTGAAGGCGAAATCCAGCAATTGCCGGCGGATTATCCCGTCACCGAGCTTTGGCAGGTCATAACCGGTGAAAAGCAGGGGCGGGCAAGCGAGCGGCAGATCACGCTGTTCGACAGCGTCGGTTTCGCGACGGAAGATTTTTCGGCGCTGCGTTACGTGCGCTCGAAACTGCCATCCACCGGGCTTTATACGGAGCTTGATCTGCTGGCCGATCCGGATGAGCCGCGTGATCTGTTCGGGATGCTGCTGCGGTGTGAGGCGGCGCTCGTCTAGGGCATTTCCAGCGCTGGCTGCCTATTCCGTTTCCTTATTTGCCGTTTGGCGGCTCTTGCGGGCAACCACATGCTCCCGCCAGATCGTGAATAGGCCGGCGGCAATGACGATTGCTGCACCGATGACCATGTTGGACGTCACCACTTCGCCATAGACGGTGACGCCGATGATGGAGACGAGCACCAGCTGGTAATAGGAAAAGGGCTGCACGGAGGCTGCATCCGCCAGTTCGAACGCCTTTATCAGGCAATAATGGCCGCTCATGCCGGTAATGCACAGCGCCAGCATCCAGCCCCAATCCTGCGGCTCGATGCTGACCCAATAAAATGGACCGACCAGCGTCAGGGCCGCCGCACCGGCCACGCCGGTGTAGAAAAAGCTTGTCATCGCCGAATCGCTTTTGCTGCCGAGGCGGGTCAGGACGCTGTAGAGCGCCAGCATGAAGGTGGCCACGAAGGTGATTATCAGCCGGTTGTCGAAACCGTCGCCCTCCGGCTTGAGGATGACGAGAACGCCGATGAAGCCCACAAAAATGGCGCTCCAGCGCCGCCAGCCCACATGTTCTCCCAGCAAAGGCATGGAAAGCGCCGCAACGATCAGCGGTGCGGAGGCAAGGATGGAATGGCTGTGCGCCAGCCCGACGACGGCGAAGGAGAAGATCGAAATGACGATCTGTACCGCGAGAAGCACACCGCGGCCGATCTGCAGCCAGGGACGGTTGGCCATGACGGCGCCCCGAATGCCGCCCGCCGACCTTGCGGCCATCAAAAGAACGAAGACGGCAAAGGCCCAGTATCGCAGCATGGCGATAAAAACCGGCGGATAGGCGCTGCCCAGATGTTTCGATATGCCATCCTGCGCCGCAAAGATCGTGAAAGCGACAAGCGCATAAAGAAAGCCGGTCCTGGGTGATGGCATGAAAAAACCGCTATCCGACTGCCGTCGGCAAAGAGTATTCGGGGTGATTGAGGTGGGTAACAGCCATATGTTACGGCCGTACCTTGTCAGACAACCTTATTTTCCGAATAGCTGCCATGCAAGTGCGGAAGCTGCGTTTTTGGCAGGCGGTGCCGGCTTAGCCTGCGCTACTGTCTGGTTTAGATTTCTCGAAAAGGCGCAAGTCTTTAATTCAAGCCAATTGCGCCGACGTCATCCTCGGGCCTGTCCCGAGGATCTGCTACCTGCTTGGTTGTATTCGACGTGTTCAGATCCTCGGTACAAGTGTGCAGCCCTGATACATAGTTGACAGATGTTCGGAGACATCCCTGACAACTTTGCCTTTGTGGCAGAGGAGGTCGGGATGGCTTGGCGGGAGTTGTCTGTCGTGGATCAGCGACGAGAATTTGTGATGCTTGCGTTGCTGGAAGGGGCCACTATTTCGGCTTTGTGCAAGCGTTTCGGCATCAGTCGGCAGACGGGTTATGTCTGGCTGCGGCGGGCGCAGGCGGGAGACGCCTTGCTGGATCGCTCCCGCCGTCCGCATTCGAGCCCTCGGCGAACATCC
>NZ_RZTX01000020.1:0-84777 GCF_004005385.1 Agrobacterium sp. CNPSo 2736
CGGTGCCGGTATTGGCGATGCGGACGGCTTTTTGTGTTGCGGCATCGAAAAGATCCAGATGTGCCTTTGAGACGTCGCATCCGATGTAAACAGGGTGTACCATGGCAAGCCTCATCCTGTGCTACGAGGTCCGCGCTCACGGCCTCCATCAACTGTTCAGGTTGGGATTATCAGAGCGGGCGGAGGTCCAAAAGCCAGCAGGCGGTCTCTAACGACCAGGATTCCGACGGCCTTCCGCCCGCACTCTACATAGCACAAATCCAATACACAGGATTCCGGCTCAAGGCCGGAATGACGGTGAGTGCAAACAACCGAGACGGCTATGCCTCAGCGATGCTCCGCCGCAAAAACCTGAAGTTCCGCCTCGGCTTCCGGACCAAAGAGGCCGAGGTGTTTCAGGATTTCCACAGCGAAACTCACCGGCGCGCTGCCGGCGGCCGTGATGATGCCGCGATCGCTGACCGCTTTCGGCTGGTCGCGGTAAAGCGCCTCGCCGCTATAGACGGCATAAGCCTTGTGGGACGCCAGCGAATTGCCGGTATGGGCGACATCGTTCAGGACGCCCGTGCCGCCGAGCGCGCTTGCCGCCGCGCAGATGCCGGCAACCAGCCGGTCCCTGTCGCGAAACCGGTGCACCAGCCCGCCAAGATCGACAGCGGTTCCCTTTTCCCAGCTCAAACCGCCGGGAATGACCAGCGCGTCGATGCCGGCCGGATCAAGCGCACCATAGGACGTGTCAGGCGTCACGGTCAGCCCGCCCATGGACGTCACCGGCCCGCCATCAGGGGTAGCGTAGACGATCTCGACGCCGAGATAACTGCGGGCTGCGGCAGCAAGCAGCGCCGGTTCCCAGTCCGCAAAATCCTGCGCCAGCGCAATGGCGATCCGTGTCATGGCCGTCTCCGTGGTTTTTAATCAGGCGATGGACTGCATGTAGCGCATGCCGGTAACCGGCCGGGGCGCGAAATCCATGTTTTCGTAGAAGCGATGCGCCGCCACATTGCCGGTCGTGGCGCTGACGGAAAGATAGTCGCAACCGAGGCGCTTGGCGATATCGCGGGCGCGGGAAACCAGATGCTGGCCGGTGCCATGGCCGCGATGCCCGTCACGCACGAAGAGATGATGCAGCTCAAGCCCGCGCCGGCCTTCCTGCGCCCTGTAGAGCGGCAGAAGCAGGGCGTAACCGATCAGCGCGCCATCGGCCTCGGCCACCAGGCCATGTACCCAGGGCAGCGGGCCGAACAGGTCGCGTTCCAGTTTCGCCGGGGTGATCGCCGCCGCATCGCCGTGGTAGGAGGCAAGCAGGGTGATCATCTCGTTAAGCTCGGGCAAATCCGTCTTGCGTGCGCCACGAATGATGACGACGGGCGGTCTTTCCAGTGTAAGGGAGCTATCTTCGGTCATTTTTTCGGTCCTTTGGTCTTATCGGTGCCGTCAGGACGCTTGAGAAACAACAAAGCCGCCTGACGGCGGCTTGTTGACAATATGATCTGTCGAGCCGCCCTTAGAGGTAGGCCCAAAAGTACGAGCAGGAGATGGGTGCGCGTTCGTTGATCATGGGACATGCAATGCGCCCGAATCCGCAATCTGTCAAGCCCGGTTTTCCGATCAATGTTCACCCTCGCACATGCCGTGATTGGAAAGCGCGCGGATGACGTAGCAATCCTCGATCGAATGGCCGTGGCAATGGGAGACGATGCGCTCCAGCTCATGCTCCAGCTTCTTCAGGCTGGCGATCTTTTCGCGCACATGAGCGAGGTGTTCGGCGGCGATGCGGTCCGCGCCTTCGCAGGGCATCTGCCGGTGCTGGCTAAGCGCGATCAGTTCGCGGATGGCGTCGATGTTCAGCCCGAGATCGCGCGCATGGCGGATGAAGGCCAGTCTTTCGAGGTCGGTCTTTTCGTAACGGCGCTGGTTGCCGTCCGAACGGTCGGCTTCGCGGATGAGGCCCATCTGCTCGTAATAACGGATAGTCGGCACCTTGACGCCGGTGCGTTTGGACAGTTCACCGATGGACAGCATCTTTTTCTCCATATCTCGGGTGCAGCGACGGCAGAACGGATGGCTCCACCGGTCCGGTGCGATGCTCTAGTCTCTAGAGATATGGCTTTCCCGCCTGCCGTTCAATGGGTCTCAGGCGGCTTCATCCACACCGAGCGCCTGGGCGAGCGCCTTGAGGACATCGTTCTCGATGCTGGATGCGGTTTCCGGCTGTGCCGATGCGGCCATGTCGCCCATGTCCAGAGCGGGTGCGGTCGTCGTGGAAGCGCCGCTGTCGAGGTTCCAGAGCGCTGCGGCAAGGCCGGTGGATACGCTGGCGGCGGCCGGCGCGACGACCGTGGCGATGCTTTCGACGCTCGAAATGGTGCGATGCGCGGCGCGCGTCAGCTCCAGCAGGGCTTCGGTGGTGGAGTGGGTTTCCTTGCCCTTTGTCGGCTCAAGGCTCCGGATCGGAGTGGGATGATAGCTGCTGATGGTTGCTGCAATAGTCGTCATGACTGAGTCCCCTAAGTTTCATGGGGTATTTTTAATGGCCGAAACATTCGCGAGGATTGCGTCGCACGGGGCTTGAACGGAAAAACTTGCTTATATAGTATACCCCCCTATAGTATATGAGGTGCCCATGTCCCATACGATCCGCAACAAGGAGAAGCTTCTCGCCCGCATCCGCCGCCTGAAAGGGCAGATGGAGGCGGTGGAGCGCGCACTGGACGATGCCAAGCCCTGCGGCGAGGTGCTGCAATTGCTCGCTTCGGTGCGCGGCGCGCTTTCCGGCCTGACCGGGGAGGTGATGCAGGAGCATCTGCACGAGCATGTGGTGCATGCCGAAAACGAAGACGAGCGGGCGCGGGCGGCGGAAGAGCTGGCCCAGGTGCTGAAGACCTACATCCGGTAAAATCGAACAGGATTAGCGACATGACGACGACATCCGAACACCGTGCAGCAGCCGGTCACGACCATGTTTTCCTTGGCCAGAACCATGAGCGCAACGAAAGGCGCGTCTGGATGGTCATCGCGCTGACCGCGGCCATGATGGTGGCGGAAATCGTTGCCGGCCACTGGTATGGCTCCATGGCGCTGACTGCGGATGGCTGGCACATGTCCACCCATGCCGGCGCGATGCTGATTTCGGCGCTCGCCTATCTTTATGCCCGCCGCGAGGCGCGCAATCCGCGCTTCACCTTCGGCACCGGCAAGTTCGGCGATCTGGCGGGTTTTGCCAGCGCCATCGTGCTGGCGGTGGTGGCGCTGCTGATTGCTGTCGAAAGCGCGATGCGCCTCGTCAATCCCGTCGAAATCGATTTCAACCAGGCTATCCTCGTCGCCATCATCGGCCTTGCCGTCAATCTCCTCAGCGCCGTGCTTTTGAAGGATGACCATCACCACGATCATGGACATGGGCATGGACACGCCCACGGCTCGCATGCCCATCATGGCCATGGCAGCCACGCCCATCACGATCACGGTTCCCATGCCGGTCACCATGCGGACCACGGCGCAAAGGGCGGCCGGGACAATAATCTGCGTGCGGCCTATCTGCATGTGCTGGCGGATGCGCTGACTTCGGTTCTCGCCATCGTCGCGCTGCTGCTCGGCAAGTGGAACGGCTGGTCGTTTCTTGATCCGGCCATGGGCATCGTTGGCGGTCTGGTCATCGCCCGCTGGTCATGGGGGCTGATCCGCTCCACGGCGACGACCCTGCTCGACGCGCTGCCGCCGGCGGAGGATTTGCCGCAGGAAATCCGGGAAAGCGTGGAGACGGAAGAGGATCGCATCACCGACCTGCATGTCTGGCAGGTAGGGCCGGGGCATCACGCCGCCATCGTGGCGATCCATTCGCAGGCGCCGAAAGCGCCGGCTTTTTATAAGCAGAAACTTGCCGCCATACATGAACTCTCGCATGTGACGGTGGAAGTGAGCCCAGCAAGGGCCTGATTGGAATCGCTTATTCGGTATATTCCGAATAGGCGCTGCGCACCCATTCCACCTCGGCTTCCGCCTTGTCCTCGGGGGAAGCCGCGGCCGCATCCTGATAAGCGGGCGCGCTGCCATTGCCGACGGCCCACAGAACATTGGCCAGCGACTGGGAAAGAATGGTGCTGGAAACGGTGGGGTTGCCGGGGCCGCGTTTTACCGCCTGCTCCTCCGGCGCGCTTTGAGCGCTGCCAGCTTTTTCGATGTCGCGGATGCGACCCTGATAGTTATATCCGCCAATATTGCTTTCGATCTGCATGTCGGTGATTCCGCGTTCAAAAGTTAACGAATGGTTAACGGCGGCGACTTGTCCGAAACTTGCGCTTGCTGCGCTGCAGCGACTGCCGAGGGTTGACAGCCGGCGAAGTAGTGCTTCGTTTTTGCATAGTGAAGACGGGGCAGGAGGCGCCAGCTTTGTCCCTCGCGGCATTGCAGTCCGGTTTAAATTTCTGGCGCCGTGAATACCTCACTCCCGTCATTCCGGCCTTGAGCCGGAATCCAGCCGACGCGCGTCTGCGCGGCGAGAGAGTCCTTTCAGCCCAAGGACTTGGGCTGGCTGGATACCGGCTCAAGGCCGGTATGACGGAAAGAGGAAATCTCGCGGACGCGGCCAATCCGTCCGGTGCCGGATTACGCCGTTTCCTTCTCCACCGGCATAACCGTTTCCTGGAGCTTCTCCGGCTTCTCCGCCGCTTCCGCCTCCGCCTCAACCTCCTGCGGCGCTGGCGTCACCATCGCAGCTACCAGCGTATCGAGGCCGATGCTGCCGACCGGCTTGCCGTCCTCGTCCACCACATGCGCGGTGGTCTCGTTGGCTTCCGACATGTCGCGGGCAATGGTTTCCAGCGTCGCGGTTTCCGGCACGGGCATGCCCTCGGGGCGGCTTTCCAGCGGCTCCATCACCGTGGTCGCCTGCAGCACGCGGCCGCGATTGACGTCGCGCACGAAGTCGGTGACGTAACCATCGGCCGGGGAGAGAATGATGCTCTGGCCGTCGCCCTGCTGCACCACTTCGCCGTCTTTGAGAATGGCGATGTGGTCGCCGAGCCTGAGCGCCTCGTCGAGATCGTGGGTGATGAACACGACGGTCTTCTTCAGCTCCTGCTGCAGATCGAGCAGCATGGTCTGCATGTCCACGCGGATCAGCGGATCGAGCGCCGAATAGGCTTCATCCATCAGGAGGATATCGGCGTCATTGGCAAGTGCGCGGGCAAGGCCCACACGCTGCTGCATGCCGCCCGAGAGCTGGTTCGGATAATAATCCTCGTAACCGGCAAGGCCGACACGCTCCAGCCAGTAGCGGCCCTTTTTCTCGCTCTTGCTGCGCGGCACGCCCTGGATGTCGAGGCCGTAGACGCTGTTTTCCAGCACCGTGCGGTGTGGCAAGAGGCCGAATTTCTGGAACACCATCGCCGTCTTGTGGCGGCGGAATTGCCTGAGCGCCGAGGTGCTCATGCCGCAGATATCCTCGCCGTCATAAAGAACCTCGCCGGCTGTCGGGTCGATCAGCCGGTTGATGTGGCGGATGAGCGTCGACTTGCCGGAGCCGGAAAGCCCCATGACGACGGTGATCTTGCCGCCCGGCATGGTGATGTTGATGTTGTTGAGGCCAAGCACGTGGTTGTGCTTGTCGTTCAGCTCCACCTTGTCCATGCCGGACCGCACCGCTTCGAGATATTTCTCGGGATGCTTGCCGAAGATCTTGTAGAGGTTGCGGATTTCGATGCTTTTAGCCATGGGAGACCTCGCGGTATTTCTGCAGGCGCTTGCCAAAAGCCTGGCTCGCCCGGTCGAACATGATGGCGATGGCGACCAGAGCGAAACCGTTCAGGAAGCCCACCGTGAAGAACTGGTTGTTGATGGCCTGCAGCACGTTCTTGCCAAGCCCGCCGACCCCGACCATGGAGGCGACGACGACCATGGCGAGCGCCATCATGATGGTCTGGTTGATGCCGGTCATGATGGTGGGCAGCGCCAGCGGCAGCTGCACGTTGAACAGCTTCTGGCCATTGGAGGAGCCGAAGGCATCGGCGGCTTCCAGCACTTCGCGATCAACGAGGCGAATGCCGAGGCTGGTCAGGCGAATGACGGGCGGAATGGCATAGATCACCACTGCGATCAGGCCCGGAACCTTGCCGATGCCGAAAATCACCACCACGGGGATGAGATAAACGAAGCTGGGCAGGGTCTGCATCACGTCGAGCACGGGATTGATGAGGCGTTGCAGGCGTTCGGAACGACCCATCAGGATGCCGAGCGGCAGGCCGATGACGATGGCGATCAGGGTGGCGATGGCGACGATGGACAGTGTCGTCATGGCGTCCCGCCAGAGGCCGACCGCGCCGATCATCAGCAGGGAAATGGCGGTGCCGCCGGTGATCTTGAAGCTGCGCCCGGCCAGATGCACGATGGCGAGAATGACCAGCATCGTGATGATCCACGGCGTCTGGATGAACAGCCGCTCCGAGGAATTGAGGAAGAGCTGCAGCGGATGCACGACGACGTCAATCGCATCGCCGTAATTGCGCACGATATCGCGAAAACCATCGTCGATGGTCTTGCGTGCCACACGCATCGTGGAGTTGTCGATTGCCGGGAACTTGCAGAGCATGTCCGGCAGGTAATTGCAGAGGGCCATTATTGTTGTTTTACCTTTGGTTTAGATGGGATGGTGCGGCGGGCAACGGAGCGTGAGGCACCCCCCCTCTGTCCTGCCGGACATCTCCCCCACAAGGGGGGAGATCGACCTGCGGCAAGGTCTCGCCCATCAAACACGTTGCGGATTTGTGAGAAGGGTGCGCCCAGCCGATCTCCCTCCTTGTGGGGGAGATGCCCGGCAGGGCAGAGGGGGGTAAAGCCCCGGATACCACCGAAGCTTCTCCCCCCATCAACCAATCACATCGAAGCCTTGATCTTCTCCGCCACCTCGGCCGGAACCCACTTCGTCCAGATTTCCTCATGGTTCTCGAGGAAATATTCCGCGCCATCCTCGTTGGTGCCCTGGTTCTCATCCATCCAGGCGAGGATTTCGGCGACCATCTTGTTGTCCCAGTTGCGGGCCTTGATGTAGTCCAGCGTCACCCCGGCCTTGCCTTCGAAATCCTTGGTGATGACGGTAAAGACATCGGCCACCGGATAGGCGTTGACCTTGGGATCGGCGCAATCGACCTTGGCAGTGCATTCATCGAAATGGGCGCGGTCGAGTTCGACGCCGTCATCCAGCTTCACCATCTCGTATTTGCCGAGAATGGCGGTGGGCGACCAGTAATAGCCGAGCCAGCCCTGCTTCTTTTCGAATGCATTGGCGATCGAACCGTCGAGGCCGGCGGCGGAGCCGGTATCGACCAGCGTGAAGCCCTTTTTGTCGCCTTCGCGTGCCTTGTAGAGATTGGTGGTGGTCACCTGGCAGTTCCAGCCGGAGGGGCAATTGTGCACGGCGCCCTTGCTGGCGTCCTCCGGGGCGGGGAAGAGCTCGGGATGTTTCAGCGCATCCTCGACGGTCTTGATATCGGGGTGTTCATCGGCGATGAATTTCGGAATCCACCAGCCTTCGATACCGCCTTCGGAAAGAATTTTCGATGCCTCGATCATGCGGCCGTCCTTGACGGCGGCGTCGAGGGGCTCGCGCACGGCATTCACCCACAATTCGGGCGCCATGTCCGGCTGGCCCTTTTCGTTCATGGAGGCGAAGGTCGGCATGGTATCGCCGCTGACGACATTGACCGTGCAGTCATAGCCGTTTTCCATGATGAACTTGTCGACATAAGCCGCGACACCGGCGGATGCCCAGTTCATTTCGGCGATGGAGATGCTGCCGCACTCTTCGGCGGCATTGGCGGAATTTGCTGCACCGGCAGCGATGATAAAGCCCGTTACGAGAATGGTCGAGGCGAGGAGTTTCTTCATGTGTAAGACCCCCAAGTCTGATGCAGTGTTTTCAATTGGCAAAGCGGGAGCACTGCAAAGCCCGGATTGCCAAGGGCGAACTGACATGGCGCATGGAAAAGCCGAAAAAAACCGGCGTGAAGAATATCCGCAAGACGTGCTGCAGGATTGCCGCGAGAAACGCGGCGGAAAGGCGCATGAATATGTCAACGACCGGCATAATACGGCCAAAAAGTGATATTGCAACGCAAAATGGCGCATCGCAGCCATGCGTTCGATTTTCGGAACATTTTTTCAGGTGGAATAATACATGAAATGTATTTGGTATTTACTAAAGTTTATTATCGTCTTTAGTAATACGAAATAAAAATCTACGTATCAGCAAAGTGAAATTAAAGAAAAAGCAAACGGCGCATTTTTGTGGAAAAAATATTCAGAAAGAGGTTTTTTGAAGGTATTTTCATACTGTTTTGGCTCGGGCGGCGGCTCCGTCGCCGCCCGTTTCGCAATCAAGGCCTCACACGGCGTCCTTGCCGGCCACCTTCAGCGCGAAGGCATATTCGAAGGCGATTTCTTCCAGCCGCTGGAAACGACCGGACTTGCCGCCATGGCCGGCCGCCATATTGGTCTTGAGCAGGATCGGCGCTTCCCCCGTCGTCTTTTCGCGCAGCTTCGCCACCCATTTGGTCGGCTCCCAATAGGTCACACGCGGGTCAGTGAGGCCGGATAGCGCGAGGATCGGCGGGTAAGGCTTCGCGCCGACATTGTCATAGGGGCTGTAGGCAGCGATCCAGCCATATTCCTCTGCCGATTCCAGCGGATTGCCCCATTCGGGCCATTCCGGCGGGGTCAGCGGCAGGGTGTCGTCCAGCATGGTGGTCAGCACGTCCACGAAGGGAACGGCGGCGATGATGCCGGCGAATTTTTCCGGCGCCATATTGGCCACAGCCCCCATCAGCATGCCGCCGGCCGAGCCGCCTTCGGCGATGATGCGGTCATAGGAGGTGAAACCCTCCTGAACCAGATGATCGGCAGCGGCGATGAAGTCCTTGAAGGTGTTCTGCTTGTCTTCCATCTTGCCGGTTTCGTACCATTCGAAACCCTTGTCCTTGCCGCCGCGAATATGGGCGATGGCATAGATGAAACCACGGTCGGCGAGCGACAGTGTGGTGGTGGAGAAGGAGGCGGGAATGGTGATGCCGTAAGCGCCGTATCCGTAGAGCAGGCAGGGGGCGGAACCGTCAAGCGCTACATCCTTGCGGTAAAGCAGCGAGACCGGCACCAGTTCGCCATCATGGGCGGGCGCCATGATGCGGCGCGTGATGTAATCATCAGGATTGTGGCCCGAGGGCACTTCCTGCGTCTTCAGAAGCGTTCGCTCGCGCGTCACCATGTCGTAATCGAACAGCTGGCTCGGCGTCGTCATCGAGGAATAGGAAAAGCGGATAACATCGGTGTCATATTCCGCCGCGCCATGCAGGCCGAGCGAATAGGCTTCCTCGGCAAAGGCGATGGAATGTTCCTCGCCCGTGCGACGATCGCGGATGACGATGCGCGGCAGGCCGTCGCGGCGCTCAAGCCAGATCAGGTGACGGGCATAGGCATCGACGGAAAGAATGAGACGGCCCGGCTCATGCGGGACGATCTCTTTCCAGTTTTCTTTGCCCGGTGCTGTGACCGGCGCTTCCACGATGCGGAAATCCTTGGCGTCGCCGTCATTGGTGAGGATGAAGAAGACATCGCCGCCTTCGCACATCGAATATTCGATGCCCTCTTCGCGCTCTGCCACGATAGCAGGCTCGGCCGTCAGGTCGCTGGTGGAGAGAAGGCGATATTCGCTGGTTTCATGGTCGTGAATGTCGATGAAGATGAAATCGTCGAGAACCGACGCGCCGACGCCCATGAAGAAGCCGGGATCCTTTTCCTCATAGACCAGACGGTCTGCCGATTGCGGCTGGCCGATAATATGGTGGAAGACCTTGGAGGGACGGTGGTTCTCGTCCTGCAGCGTATAAAAGAAGCTCTTGCCATCAGGCGCCCAGGCCCCGCCGCCACCGGTGTTTTCCACGACGTCGGCAAGATCTTCGCCGGTTTCGAGGTTGCGGATGCGCAGCGTGAAATATTCCGAGCCCTTGTCGTCGTAACCCCAGATGCCGTGGCTGTGGTCGGAGGACTGGTCGAGGCCGGCAAGCCGGAAATAATCCTTGCCCTCGGCCTCCTTGTCACCATCAAGCAGCACATGTTTTTCGCCGCCATCGCGCGGGGTGCGGAAATAATGCGGCTGCTCGCCGCCGGTCACGAACAATGTCCCGTAAGCATAAGGCCCGTCATTGACGGGCACGGAGGAATCATCCTGCTTGATGCGGCCTTTCATCTCCTCGAACAGCTTTTCCTGAAGCGCCTTGGTGTCACCCATCGCCGCTTCCATATAAGCGTTTTCCGCCTCCAGATGGGCGCGGATGGCCGGGTCGAGCAGGGTGGGGTCCTTGAACATGGCCTGCCAGTTATCGGCCCGGAACCATGCGTAATCGTCGGTGCGGGTAATGCCGTGATGCGTATCCTGAACGGGCCGTTTTTCGGCGGTCGGAGCGGCGGGCAGGTTCTTGAAAATCGGCAAGGGAAACTCGCTTTCGTATGAAGAATTCTTGGGCGGCACCAAGATGTAGAGCGGGGCTTGCGGCCGATCAAGTTTCAAATCTCCACAGGCGGAATGCGGCTTGGGCACAATTTCGTCAGCTTTCGATCACATTTTGGCAATATCCGGCAAATCAGCGATGATGGATGCAGGCCGCCCGGCCTGTCGCCCACCACAAGAACAAACGAAAAAACTGACAGGATCCAATGCGAAAGCTTCTTCCCGCTGCCCTCTCTGCCTTTTTCCTTGGCTTGCAGGCCTTTACTCCCGCTTTCGCGATCGACGCCAGCGTCATGCGGCAGCTGAATGCGCTTGCCCCGGAAGAGCGCCTGGAACAGCGTTGCGATATCGAGGCAATGGAAAGGATAGCGACCGAGCAGAAGGGCATGCGGCCGGACAAGGTCATCGCCTATACTTTCGGCGATCCGGAAGTGGGGAAGAACTCCATCAAGGCGCCGGGCGCGGTCTTTAGAAGTTCGGGCGAATGGTACAAGCTCAAATACAAGTGCCAGCTCAAGAGCGACAGCCTCAGCATCCAGTCCTTCGACTACCGTGTGGGCGATAAAATTCCCGAAGAGCAGTGGAAGAAGTTGTATCTTTATGACTGAGCACGGAATTTTTCGATTTCAGGCCGGCGTTTAGCCGCCGTTTTGTTGCCGCGTCGTCAACGGCTCTGTAACCCTGACTTCCGATCGAAGTGAGGGACATAAACATGGCGAGACGATTCAAGGGGCTTTCTGCTTTTCCGATCACGCCGGCCGATGAGGCCGGGCGGGTCGATGCCGAGGCCTTCTGCGCCCTGATCGAGCGTTTGGATGGGCCGGCGGTCGATTCCGTCGGTATTCTCGGCAGCACCGGCATCTACATGTATCTCACGCGTGAGGAGCGGCGTCGCGCCATCGAGGCGGCCGCGGCCATTCTCAAGGGCAAGCGCATATTGATGGCAGGCGTCGGCGCCTTGCGAACCGATGACGCAGTGGCGCTGGCGAAGGACGCGGAAGCGGCCGGCGCCGATGCGCTGCTGCTCGCACCCGTCTCCTACACGCCGCTGACGCAGGAAGAGGCCTATCACCATTTCGCCGCCGTGGCGGGCGCAACGGGCCTGCCGCTCGCCATCTACAACAACCCGACGACGACCCGCTTCACCTTCAGCGACGAGCTTCTGGTGCGGCTTGCCTATATCCCCAATATCCGCGCCATCAAGATGCCGCTGCCGGCCGATTCCGATTATGCGGGCGAGCTTGCGCGGCTGAGGCCGAAGCTGGGGCAAGATTTCGCCATCGGTTACAGCGGCGACTGGGGCTGCGCCGAGGCGACACTTGCCGGCGGCGACACCTGGTACAGTGTGGTTGCCGGCCTGCTGCCGGTTCCAGCCCTGCAATTGATGCGGGCGGCTCAGGCCAAGAATGCGGAAGAGGTCAAACGGCTCGCCGCGGCCTTCCAGCCGCTCTGGGCGCTGTTTAAGGAATTCGGCAGCATCCGCGTGGTTTACGCCGCCGCCAATATCCTGTCGCTGACCGTGAGCGAACCGCCTCGGCCGATCCTGCCGCTCACCAGCGCCGAACGCCAGCGGGTAGAAGAGGCGCTGGAGGCGCTGTCCGGGCTGGAAACCGCGCCTTAATTCGGGCGCTTTGCGGGCGGATTGCCACCTCTCACACTCCGGAACATAAAATGCTGCGTCGCCTCTTCATCGCCACCCTGTTTTTCTGCGCCTCTTCCGCCGCATTCGCGGGAACCGGCCTTGTCGAGCCGACGTTGAAGATGACGCCGCAGCATGACGGCAAGGTGCGGGTGGCGATGACGCTGGATGCCTGCATGGGCAAGACCGATCACCGCATTCTCGATACGCTGGTGAAGGAGCGCATTCCGGCAACGATCTTCGTCACCGCCCGCTGGCTGAAACACAATGGCGAAGCGCTCGCCGTGCTCATGGCGCATCCGGATCTGTTCGAGATCGAAAACCACGGCGAAAACCATGTGCCGGCAGTGGACAAGCCGGTTTCCATCTACGGCATCGCCGCCGCCGGTTCGGAAGCAGCGGTCCAGCAGGAAGTGGAGGGCGGTCGCCAGGCCATCGTCGCCGCCACCGGCCTGCAACCGCAATGGTTCCGTGGTGCGACGGCTAAATACACCAGGTCCTCCATGGCCACCATCAACCGGCTCGGCATGCGGGTGGCCGGTTATTCCGTCAATGGCGATGGCGGCTCGCTGCTGGGGGCGGCCGCGACGGCGAAACACATCGCCTCGGCAAAAGATGGCGACGTCATCATCTCCCACATCAACCAGCCCACCCATGAGGCGGGCGAGGGCGTGGTGAAGGGCCTTCTGGCGCTGAAAGCCCGCGGCGTCATCTTCGCCCGGCTGGACGACCCGTCCTTCGCACCGCCGGGGAATTGATCCGCAAGGTCGCCGCCGTTTCTTCTCCCCGCCGGGGAGAAGATGCCCGAAGGGCAGATGAGGGGGCAAGCTTTCCGCATCTCTCCACCGTCGCCCCCTCATCCGTCGCTGCGCGCCACCTTCTCCCCGGCGGGGAGAGGAAATATGCCGCACCGGCTTGGCCAAACGGCGCGGACGAAACGAGCCGACAACATCCCCCACATCCATGCCCGTTTTTCGGCGGCACCGGCCAAAAAATTGCGCTAGCATCCTCCCCATGATGCTGTTCAAACGCCCCGACACCGAAACGCTCTATTCCGCCCTTGTGAACAAGGACCCCGCCTATGAGGGCGTGGCCTATGTGTGTGTGACGTCGACGAAGATTTTCTGCCGCTTCACCTGCACGGCGCGAAAGCCGAAGATCGAAAACTGCCGGTTCCGCGAGACCATCGCCGAATGTCTGGAGGCCGGTTTCCGTCCCTGCAAACGCTGCAAGCCGATGCTGTCCTATGGCTCGGCCGATGAGACCGTGACGTCGCTGCTGACGGCGCTGGAAAACGAACCGGCGCGGCGCTGGCGCGAGGAGGATGTGGTGGCGATGGGCCATGATCCTTCCACCGTGCGCCGCACTTTCAAGCGCCGTTTCGGCATGAGCTTTCTGGAAATCGCCAGATTGCGGCGGGTGGGCGGTGCGGCGGAAAGCATCGCTTCCGGCGAAGCGGTTATCGGCGCGCAGATCGATGCCGGTTACGAATCCGGCAGCGGTTTCCGCTCTGCCATCAACCAGTTCTTCGGCTCTTCGCCCGCCGCCATGAAAGGCAAGGGGTTTTTGAAGGGCGACTGGATCGATACGCCGATCGGCCCGATGCTCGCCGTCGCGGACGATCACGCCCTGCATCTCCTCGAATTCGCCGACCGGCCGGCGCTTCCAGCCGAGCTGAAGCGGCTGAAGACGCGCACCGGTGCGGATATGGTGCTCGGCCGGACGGCCGTGACCGGCCAGATCGAAGCAGAGCTCAGGGCCTATTTCGCCGGGCATTCGTCCGCCTTCGAAACCCGGCTTGCCGGCCATGGCACGCCCTTCGAGCGCGATGTCTGGCGCAACCTGCGGGAAATTCCGGCGGGTGAGATCGTCAGCTATTCCTCGCTCGCAACCGCCATGGACAGGTCATCCGCCGTGCGCGCGGTGGCCCGCGCCAATGGTGCGAACCAGATTGCGATTGTCGTGCCGTGCCACCGTGTACTGGGCGCGGATGGCAGCCTGACCGGCTATGGCGGCGGGCTGTGGCGGAAGAAATGGCTGATCGAGCACGAGCGCCGCATGGCGAGTGCGCAGGGAATGCCGCTCGCTTCCTGAGCGGTCTGGCTGCTGGTTTTCAGGAGGTTGTTGATTGACGCCGGCGCGTGGGGGTTACCCCCCTCTGCCCTGCCGGGCATCTCCCCCTCAAGGTGGGAGATTGGCAGGAGGCGCTACCGCTATTTCATTCTCAACGTTGAGATGGGCCAAACCCGCCCGCGAGTCGATCTCCCCCCTTGAGGGGGAGATGCCCGGCAGGGCAGAGGGGGGTAAGCCCCACGCGCCCGCGCCTGCCGTTGAAGCCGGTGCTTAATCCGGCAATTTGGGCACCACCCGGCGCGACGGAAACAACTCCCGCGTCACCGTCATGGCGATCAGCGACAGCGGCAGGGCGAGCATCGCCCCGGCAGCCCCCCACATCCACGTCCAGAAGATGATCATCACGAAGACGAGGAAGGGGTTTATCTCCATGTTGCGGCCCACCACCGCCGGAAAGGCGAGGTTTTCCATCAACAGGTGAATGGTGAAGAAGATCGCCGCCGGCAGGAGCGCCAGGACGATGTTGTCATGGGTGATGATACCCGCCACCGTCAGCGAAATCGTCATGGCGGTGATGCCGAGAAACGGTACGAAGCTGGAGAGGAAGGCGAACAGCCCCCACAGAAGCGGCATGGCCAGTCCGCCGAAATAGGCGATGACCACCATCGTCACGCCAAGCCCGGCATAGATCAGCGCCGCCGTGGCGAAATAGGTGCCGAGCACCTCTTCCACCGAACCGATGATACGGATGGTGCGCAGCCGCTGGTGGCGGGCCGGAAAGGCCATTATGATCGCCTTGCGCAGCCGCAACCGGCTATAGAGAAACATCAGCAGCGCGGCGAGGAAGATCAGGCCCTGAATGACCGCGGGGGTGACGTTGGCGCCGAGCAGCGAGATGATTTCGCCGCTGCGGGAAATCAGCGATTCCATCGACATCGATCCCATGCTGAAACTCGCCGCCGAAATATTCAGCCATCTGAGGCTTTGCAGATAGGGCAGGAAACGGTCGATGCTGCGCTCCACCAGCGCCGGGCCTTCCGAAGCAAGGAGCGAGAGCGGTTCGGTGAGCGAATTGATGACGAAGAACATCACCGCCGCCACGAGGCTCGAAAGAATGAGCGCGACGCCAAAGCCGGGAATGCCGTAGGAACCGAGCTTTTCGGCGGCGATGCCGAGGATCATGCCCACCACGATGGCCATCACCACCGGAATGAGGATGAGCGACAATTCATGGATGACCGCCATCAGCATGATGAGGAATATGCCGATCACCGACCAGGCGACGACGACATCCAGCGCTTCGCGGCCAAGCGGCTGCTGGCTGCGCGCATCGTCACGCCGTGAGCCGGATGCCGGAACTTCCAGCGGGTCCGCTCTTGTTGCTAGAGCGGTTGCGGCCGTCGTGCCGGCGGTTGCCGCGGTGTTGACCAAGCTGCCGGTCTTGTCCGGCCTGGCATTTTCATTCATCGAACGGTCCCCCAATAAGGGGACAAACGTTCGAAAAATGTGGCGGTTCCGGGGCGGCAGAAATTTCTGCCGCCGCTTTTTTGTGTTTATGCGGAAAGCTTTAGGCCGATCCCCCACGGATCTGTGAGGACAATGCCGTCACTTTGCCGTTCGGTGGCGATTTCCAGCCGGTCGAGGGCGGCAATCGCCGTCTCAAGCGCGGCCGGCTCGTTGAAGGTCAGCGAATAGCCGGAAAGGCCGGTCATATTGTCCTTGCGGGCCGCAGCACCCCGGCTGTTCCAGATATTGGCGGCGACGTGGTGGTGATAGGCCCCGGAACCGAAGAAGCTCGCGCCGGGATAACGCGCCATGATCTTCAGCCCCAGCACATCCTGATAAAATTCATCCGCCTGCGGAATGTTGCCGACCTGCAGGTGGATATGGCCGATGGCTGTTCCTTCCGCCGCCCCGGTAAAGGCCGTCTTCGGCGCGCTGTCGTAAAGCGCCTGAAGGTTGAGGCCGAGGGTGGCCATCTCCACCGTGCCGTCCTGCTGGTAGGTCCATTCATCCGGCGAACGGTCGCGATAGACTTCGATGCCGTTGCCTTCCGGGTCGGCAAGATAGATCGCCTCGCTGACCAGATGGTCGGACGCGCCCTGAAACTGGACATTGTTATGGGCGGCATGCGCCAGCCAATGGGCCAGATCGTTCCGGCCCGGCATCAGGAAGGCGGTGTGGAACAGGCCTGCGGCGTTGCGCGGCGCGCGTTCCGCCGTGCCGGAGGTGGAAAGTGTGAGCAGCGGCTGGCCGCCGACCCCAAGCACTTCACCGCTCGGGTTCTTTTCAAGCACGGAAAGACCGATGATCTTCTGATAAAAATCCGAAACGCGCGGCAGATCGTGAACGACGAGATGCGCCTGGCCGACATAGGCCGGCCGCGTCAGGGCGAATTGTTTGATTTCACTCATCATGATCTCCATATTGAATCCGAAGCGCCCTGGGGCGGATCGGTCGCCGAAACCATCGGCCGACGCCGCTTTGCGGCGTTTGTCGAAGGCGAATATGGGCTGGTTTCGTCGTTCAGCAAAGATCGTCGTCTGGCGATTGACCGTCCACTATTCGTTGACAATGCCCTGTTCCGGCCCGGCTCCGGCTTTGACTTCGATCAAGGCGAAGGCCATGCCGAAGGGGAAATATAAGCCTAGCCCGACACGCTAAACGGCGGATCAAGCCAAAGGAGACAGCCATGTACAAGAAGATCATCGTACCGGTAGACCTCAGCGCCACCGACAAGGGGGAAAAGATTCTCGAAAAGGCCAAGGCGCTTCTGGATCCCGATGGCGAGATCGTTCTCATCAATGTTGTCGAGGAACTGCCGGGCTATATGGCGATCGATCTGCCTGTCGACCTGATCGAAAATGCCATCAAGGACGCCAAGACCAAACTTTCGGACATCAAGACCAGGGCCGGTTTCAAGGGCAGCCAGGAAATCAGAAGCGGCGCGCCCGCGCGTGAAATCATCGCCGCCGCCGAGGAACACAAGGCCGACCTCATCATCATCGCGTCGCACACGCCGGATTTCAGCAATTATTTCATCGGCGCCACCGCCGACCGCGTGGTGCGCCACGCCAAATGCTCGGTGCTGGTGGACCGATAAAAGCCTGACGTTTTAGGGTTGCGGGCGGGTTTTCCGCCCGTACCGGCTGGAGGAAAAAAACATGAATGTCGAAAGTTACGAGAAAATCCTGCGTGACCGCCAGCGCGAGCTTTATCGCCGCCTGCACAAAATCGAGGCCGATTTCGAAGAGCCTCGCAATCCCGATGACGAGGATCGCGCCACCGAACGCAGCAATGACGAGGTGCTGGACGAACTGGGGCAGGTGGGGCAGGACGAGCTGCGCGCCATCGACGCAGCCCTCGACCGTATCGCCAGCGGCACCTTCGGCACCTGCGTCAAATGCGGCAAGCGGATTTCGGAGGATCGGTTGAAGGCGGTGCCCTATACGCCGTTTTGCCAGGAATGCGCTGCGGCGTTGTGAGGGCAGGGGAAAGCGTGACTGGGTTTCTTCTCCCCGCCGGGGAGAAGGTGGCCCGAAGGGCCGGATGAGGGGGCAAGCTCTCCGAACACGTCTACCCTGCCGCGGACTTCTCCCCGGCGGGGAGAAGAAACAAGCGTCTACCGCTTACTCCACAGGCAATTGTTCTGGCCGAAGGGCAACCTGCACCTCTCTTTTCGCAACAGTCTCGAACGCAATTTGATTGCCGTTAACCGGGCGCTGTCTTGTTCCTGTCTAATATTGTCTCCATGCTTTGAGGAAAGCACGCAGACGGGATTGGACTATGAGCGATTTATGGCGGTTCGGGCGCCAGTATGATTTTCACGAAATTGTCGCCGATGGCATCGTCCACGGTGTCGGCATCGTGTTTGCCCTTATCGGCGCCACGGCGCTGATCTTTTACGCGATGGTTTGGGGGACGCTCAGCGCGATCGCCGCCGCGTGGATTTACGGTCTCGGCCTCGTCGCCTGTCTTTCCGTGTCTTTCACTTACAATATCTGGCCGCACTCGAACGTAAAATGGTTCCTGCGCCGGCTGGATCATTCGGCGATCTTCATCCTCATCGCCGCCACCTACACGCCCTTTCTGATGCGCGGCATCCACGATCCGCTGATTGCGGCCATGCTGGGGCTGATCTGGCTTGCGGCGCTGTGCGGCATCCTGCTCAAATGCCTGTTCCCCGGCCGTTACGACCGGGTTGCCATCGGCCTTTATCTCGCCATGGGCTGGAGCGGCGTCATGGTGGTCGGGCCGCTGTCGTCGCATCTCGCCCCCGTCACGCTCTGGCTGATCGTCGCCGGCGGCGTCATCTATTCGCTCGGCGTCATCTTCCATGTCTGGGAAAAGCTGCGCTTCCAGAATGCCATCTGGCACGCTTTCGTGGTCGCCGCCGCCGCCGTTCATTATTTCGCCGTGGTCACCTCCTTCAGCCTCGTGCCGCTGGCATCCTGAAGAATGCGCTCCGATGGCGCATGGGTACTGGACAGCCATTCGCATCATCGCCTAATCCTCGTGCAGATGGCGGCCGAAAATACCGCCGCTGCAAGCAGGAAAAAGGGTGAACGACAATGAGCGTGCAACTGCGCGACGCCACCGTGGACGATCTCTCCGGCATCATGGAGATTTACAATGATGCGGTGCTGAACACGACCGCGATCTGGAACGACGTGCTGGTCGATCTTGAAAACCGCAAGGAATGGTTCGCCGCCCGCAAGTCACGCGGCTTTCCGGTCATCGTCGCAATCCTTGAAGGCAAGGTCGCAGGTTATGCTTCCTATGGCGACTGGCGCGCTTTCGACGGTTATCGCCACACCCGCGAACATTCGGTCTATGTGCATAAGGATGCGCGCGGCCACGGCATCGGCAAGAAGCTGATGCAGGCGTTGATCGATCATGCCTTGGGCAACGACGTGCATGTGCTGATCGCCGCCATCGAGGCGGAAAACACCGCCTCCATCCGGCTGCATGAAAGCCTTGGCTTCAGGGTCGTCGGTCGGTTTTCGGAAGTCGGCACCAAGTTCGGCCGCTGGCTGGATTTGACCTGCATGGAGCTGAAGCTGAACTAATTCCCGGGCGGGTTGCCAAGAGAAAGCGGCCCCGGCGTGGGACGTTCAACCTCTCCTCCGTCATCCTTGGGCTTGTCCCAAGGATCTAACCACGTCGAGTTAAATCAATCGGTCGCAGATCCTCGGGACAAGCCCGAGGATGACGCTGAGTGTTTGGGGTGGACGTCCACAAACCGACGTCGCTTGCCGTATGGGCGTTACCCATTGCCCAATCAAACCGGCTCGAACACCATCGAATGGCCGTTGATGCAATAACGCAGGCCGGTGGGCTTCGGGCCGTCGGGGAAGACGTGGCCGAGATGGCCGCCGCAATTGGCGCAGCGGATTTCCGTGCGCACCATGCCGTAGCTGGCGTCGCGATGTTCCGTCACGGCGCCCGGTTTTACCGGCTCGAAATAGCTCGGCCATCCGCAGCCGGCATCGAATTTCGTATCGGAGAGGAACAGCGGCTCGTCGCAGGCCGCACAGCGATAGAGGCCTTTCTGGAATGTATCCCAATAGGGCCCGGTGAAGGCGCGCTCGGTGCCGTGTTCGCGCAGGATGCGATATTGCTCCGGCGTCAGCTGCTCACGCCATTCGGCATCGGTCTTGTTGACTTTGGGGGATGTCAGATCGCTCATGGAATGATCCTTTCTGTTCCCGCCTCAAATAGTCATCGCCGCCGCGGATTGAAAGGGGCGACGCCTCATAACGCGTTCGTTATGGGTCGGGAGTGTCGATTTGGGTTGAGATGGCTTTGTCTATGCCTTAACTGGAAAAATCGATTTTAAAGAACGCCATTCATTGGCGCGCAGGGGTGGGGGACATCCCGGGAGATGTGAATGACATCAGATGTCACGCCGTTGACATTCCTGTCGCTGCTTCTGCCGTTCCTGGCAGCGCTTGCCGCACCCGTTCTGGTTAAAAGGTTCGGTCACAATGCGGCGTGGGTCCTGGCGATTGCGCCTGCTCTCGCTTTTGCGCATTTTGCATTGATGCTGCCGGATATCGCGGCAGGCGGGGTGGTGACCGGCGGTTATGCCTGGGTGCCGAGCTTCAATCTCAGCTTCTCCTGGTTCATCGACGGCCTGTCGCTGACCTTTGCGCTGCTGATCACCGGCATCGGCCTGCTGATCGTGCTTTATGCGGGCGGTTATATGAAAGGCCACCCGCAACAGGGCCGGTTCCTGTCCTTCCTGCTGCTCTTCATGGGCGCGATGCTGGGCGTCGTGGTTTCCGACAGCCTGCTGATGCTGTTCGTTTTCTGGGAACTCACCTCCATCACGTCCTTCCTGCTGATCGGCTTCGACCATGAGCGCGCCGCCTCGCGCCGCGCTGCGCTGCAGGCGCTGGTGGTGACGGGTGGCGGCGGTTTGCTGCTTCTCGCCGGGCTGATTTTCATCTGGGATATCAGCGGCATGACGCAACTGTCGATGCTGGTGCGCGGCGGCGATGTCTTGCGCGACAGCCCGTTTTATCTGGCCGCGCTGCTTCTGGTTCTCGGCGGCGCCTTCACCAAATCGGCGCAGTTTCCCTTCCATTTCTGGCTGCCCAACGCCATGGAAGCGCCAACGCCGGTCTCCGCCTATCTGCATTCGGCAACCATGGTGAAGGCCGGCGTCTATCTGCTGATGCGCCTCAACCCGGTTCTCGGCGATACCGCCGCCTGGCAGATCCTGCTGCCCTTCTTCGGTGAGCTGACCATGCTCACCGGCGCGCTGCTGGCCGTGCGCCAGACCGATCTCAAGCTGATGCTCGCCTATACGACGGTGTCGTCGCTCGGCCTGCTGGTCATGCTGACGGGTTTCGGCTCCGACCATGCCATCGAGGCGGCGGTGCTTTATCTGGTGGCGCATTCGCTGTTCAAGGGCGCGCTGTTCATGGTCGCCGGCATTATCGACCATGAGACCGGCACCCGCGACGTGACGAAGCTCGGCGGCCTGCGAAAAGCCATGCCGATCACTTTTGCGGCGGCGCTGGCGGCTGCGATTTCCATGGCGGGCCTGCCGCCTTTCTTCGGTTTTCTCGCCAAGGAAGAGATTTATTACGCGCTGGCGCATGGCAATCCGCGTGCCGTGCTATTCACCGGCATCGCCATTCTCGGCAACGGGCTGATGTTCGCCGTCGCCTTTGCGGTAGCGCTGAAACCCTTCCTCGGCAAGCCGGTGAAGACCCCGAAACACGCGCATGAAGGTCCGCTGCTGCTCTGGCTCGGCCCGGCGCTTCTGGCGCTGAAGGGGCTGACGATTGCTCTGTTCTCCGGCATCGCGCATTTCTATGTCTCGACACCCATGGCAAGCGCCATTGCCGGCGAGGCGCGACCGGTGGAAATCTCGCTCATTCCCCATATCGGCGTGCCGCTCGGCCTGTCGCTGTTCACCATCGCGCTCGGCATCGTCCTTTATACGCAGCTTTCCGTCGTCCGTGGACTGATCGACCGCACCTTCAAGGCGCTGGGGGCAGGGCCGGACAGGGGCTTTGACGTCTTCATCGAAATGCTGGTGAAAGTCTCGTTCCACATCACCCGGCTCATTCAGCCGGGCAGGCTGGAATTTTACGTCACCGCCACCTTCGCCGTCGTCGCCGCCGTGCTGCTTGTGCCGCTGTTCCTTTATGGCGAATTGCCGTCCATGCCGTCATGGCCGCGCGATATGCCGGTCCATGAGCTGACTTTCATCGCCATTGCCGTGGCGGGGCTCATCGCAGTGTTGACGGCGTCGAGCCGACTCACCGCCATCATCGCGCTCGGCATTCAGGGCTTTGCGGTGGCGGTCATCTTCCTGCTCTTCGGCGCGCCCGATCTGTCCTTCACGCAATTCATGGTCGAGACGCTGTCGGTGGTCATTCTAACGCTGGTGATGACGCGGCTTCGTCTGTCGCCGTCAGACCATCGCGGCCTTGGCCAGAAGCTGCTGGACAGCACCATCGCCATTGCCTGCGGAACCGGCTTCGCTTTGTTCCTGATGCGCGCGACGCAGGCGAGCTTCGACAACCGCCTGACGGATTTCTACAACACCTATTCCAAGGTCATCGCCCACGGCGCCAATGTGGTCAACGTCATCATCGTCGACTTCCGCGGCACGGATACGCTCGGTGAAATCGCTGTCGTGATGATAACGGGTCTTGCCATTCTCGCGCTGATCCGCATCCGCCCGGCTGCTGCCATCAAGGGATCGGCCAAAACCGCGAAGAAAAAAGGAGCGCGGGCATGAACACGCTCATTCTGCGCACCGTCGCCCCTGTTGTCACCAGCCTCATGGTGCTGTTTTCCATCTTCGTGCTGCTGCGCGGCCATAACGAGCCGGGCGGCGGCTTCATCGGCGGCCTGATCGCCGTCTCGGCGCTGGCGATCTATGGCATCGCTTATGGCGTTACCGCAGTCAGGCGCGCCATCATGTTTCATCCGCTGTCGATTGCGGGGGCGGGGCTGCTGCTGTCCATGCTCTCCGGCCTCGTTTCCATCGCCGCCGGCGTGCCCTTCATGACCGGGCTCTGGGTCTATCCGAACCTGTTCGGTGTCGAAATACCGCTCTCCACCGTCATGTCCTTCGATATCGGTGTCTATCTCGTCGTGGTCGGCGCCATCACCTCCATTGCGCTGGCGCTGGAAGAAAGGGAAAGCGACTGATGGAAGCGGTCTTCTCCATTCTCGTCGGCATCTTCTTTTCGGTGGCGATCTATCTCATGCTGTCGCGCCACAGCATCCGCATGCTGCTCGGCATCGCCATTCTCGGCAATGCGGTGAACCTTCTGCTGTTCACGGCGGGCAGGCTGACGCGCGAAGTGCCGCCGATCATTCCGCCCGGCATGGATGCGCTGCCCGCCGGTGCGGCCAATCCGCTGCCGCAGGCGCTCATCCTCACGGCCATCGTCATTTCCTTTTCCTTCTTCTGTTTCCTTCTGGTGCTGACCTGGCGTGCGTTTCAGGAACTGCAGACCGACGATACGGACGAAATGCGCACCGCAGAACCCGCAGGCGAGCCCTTGCCGCCGCTCGGTTATTGAGCGGCGAGGCTGAGACACCATGGCATCCTCCACCACTTCCGCAGTCACCGATCTTTCCGCAGCGCTCGTCACGACGCCCGTGCCGCTCACCGACTGGCTGATCATTCTCCCCATCGCGCTCTGCATTGGCGCAGGCGCGGTGCTGATGATGATGCGCCATGCCATCCGTCACCACGCGGCCGTCGCCATCGCGACGCTGTTCCTGCTGGTGCTGCTCGATACCGCGCTTTTGTGGAAGGTCGCAACTCATGGCCCCTTCACCATGGTCATGGGCCGCTGGCTGCCGCCCTTCGGCATTGCCTTTACCGCCGATCTGACGGGCGCGCTGCTGTCGCTTGCCGCGGCCATCGTCGCACTGGCGGGCGCCATCCATGCCGGCGCGGATATCGACGCCAGCGGCAGGCGCTACGGTTTTTATCCCTTCCTGATGCTCTTGATGGCCGGTGTCACCGGCGCTTTCCTGACCGGCGACATCTTCAACCTCTATGTCTGGTTCGAGGTGCTGCTGATCTCGTCCTTCGGCCTGATCGTGCTCGGCTCGACGCGCGAGCAGATCGACGGCGCGCTGAAATACGCCGTTCTGAACCTCATCGGCACGACGCTGTTCCTGATAACGGTCGGTTATCTCTACGCCATCTTCGGCACGCTCAACATGGCCGATCTCGCCCAGAAGGCGACCGGGCTGCGCGGCTCGGCGCCGCTGATGACGCTTGCGAGCCTGTTCGCGCTCGCCTTCGCCATGAAGGCCGCGGCCTTCCCGGTGAACTTCTGGCTGCCCGCTTCCTATCACACGCCGCGCATTGTCGTTTCCGCCCTGTTCGGCGGCTTGCTCACCAAGGTCGGCATCTATTCGCTGCTGCGCGTCATGGTCATGCTGTTTCCGGTCGAGCGGGAAGAACTCAGCATCGTCATCGCCATCTCGGCGGCCTTGACGATGGTGCTCGGGGCCATGGGCGCGCTCGCCCAGAACGATATCCGCCGCATGCTCGGCTATATCGTCATATCGGGTATCGGCTACATGATGGCCGGCATCGCCATCGGCACGCCGTCGGGTGTCACTGGCGCCATTTTCTACGCGCTGCATTCCATGGTGCTGATGACGGCGCTTTATCTCGCCGCCGGCCATGCCGCCCGCCTCGGCGGCGGTTTCAGCCTCACCTCGCTCAGAGGCCTTTACCAGCAGGCTCCGTGGTTTTCGGCGCTGGCGCTGGCGCTGTTTTTCGCCGGTTCCGGCCTGCCGCCCTTTTCCGGCTTCTGGCCGAAGGCGGTGCTGGTCAAGTCGGCGATCGATATCGGCGCCTGGTGGCTGGCTGGCGCCATTCTCGCCTCCGGCTTCATCGCCACCATCGCTTTCGGGCGGATCTTCCTTTTGTGTTTCTGGCGTCCCGTTGCGGCATCCCCCGGTCAGCCTTCGCTGCCGCAGGCGTCGCCCTCGGCAGCGCCGTCTTTCGCGCCGCTGGTGGGGCTGACGTTGCTGGTGGTGTTCTTCGGCCTGTTTCCGGAAAGCCTGCTCAATCTCAGCCAGCAGGCGGCCGCAGGCCTCGCTAATCCGCAGGCCTATATCCAGTCGGTCTTTACCGAAGGGGGCAAACCATGAGCCTCTATCTCGTACAATTGCTTTTCGTTGCCGTATGGCTCGCCGTGACGGGCAGCGTCACGCTCGCGAACATCATTTTCGCCCTTGTCGTTTCGACGCTGGCGCTCGGCATCATCCGCCACCAGCTTCCCGGCGGGCGTAACCACTGGCTCAGGCTTGTCCGCGTGCTGTCGCTGGTGCTGCTGTTCTTCAAGGAGCTGGCGCTTTCCGCATGGAAGGTCGCCGTGCTGGTGACGCGGCCGAAGCTCGACGTGCAGCCCGGCATTTTCGCCTATCCGCTGACGGTGACGACGGATTTCGAGATCACGCTGCTTGCCAATCTCATCACGCTCACGCCCGGCACGCTCTCGGTCGATGTTTCGGCGGACAGGAAAACGCTTTACGTGCACGCGATCGATTGCAGCGATATCGAGGCCACGAAAAACGACATCCGTAACGGCTTTGAAAGAAAGATCATGGAGGCGTTTCAGATATGACGCCGGAACAAATAGTTTCATTTGCAACTATACTTGCATCGGTTGTTCTGTCGGCCGCCTTTTTGCTGACAGTATATCGTGTCGTCGTCGGCCCCACCTTGCCGGACCGTATCGTTGCGCTCGACATGCTGGTGGGCATCGCCATCGGCTTTATCGCAGTCATCGCCATCCGCACCGGCTTCAATCTTTACGTCGATATTGCGATTGCGCTCGGGCTGGTCGGTTTTCTGGCAACGGTGGCCTTCGCCCGCTTCGTGCTGTCGCGCGGCCCGGACGGCCGGCGCAGGCCAGCGGCGGTTCTCGATGGCGAAAGGGCATCTGAAGCCATTGAAAAAAATATGGAAAAAGGTGTCGCCAACAGAAAAGGAAAGGGCAGGTGATGATGGCTTGGATCGTGGCTATTCTGGTTGCGGCGCTGTTGATCTCAGGCGCCATTTTCTCGCTGATCGCGGCAATCGGCCTCAATCGGCTGCCGGATGTCTATACCCGCATGCATGCGGCTTCCAAGGCGGGAACGGTAGGGTCCGGCCTGCTGCTTCTGGCTGTCGGCATTCATTCCATGGAAATATCGACGCTGGCGCGGGCGCTCGCCGGTTTCTTCTTCTTTGTCCTTACCGCGCCGGTCTCGGCACATCTTCTTGCCATGGCCGCTCACAAGGCAGGTTATCCGCTTGCCGTTAAATCGGTAGTTGATGACATCAAGAAAATTTGAAGTTGAAAATCCCCCTAATAATTGGGGGTATTCATTTTCAATTACTACTTGGCATAGTATTTTATTACCCGTAATTTTTTGTATTCCGATTAGACTGTTTTGAACTGAAAAATTCACAATAGGAATTTGACTTTTGCTGTTTTGCTGTTATCCAAATTAAGTGTAAAGTTGCTAATCGCGATTTGCATCTAGCCTCTTCATAGTCGGCATAGGCATTTTATTAATGTCTAATCTATGGCCCATCGGACCATTGCTGCCCATGTCGCGGGCCATAAGTTGAATCTCGGACCAATTCGTTTCCGGTTTTCGCTCGAAATCTAGGGGTAGGTTTCATGTTGGTTTCAACAAGGCGAAGGTGGGGCACCGGGTAACTTCACATCGCTCGATGCGGCGTTCGCCCGCGTCAGGGGATCAATAAACAGGAGATACTTAAATGACGGAAACTGCATACGGTAACGCCCAGGATCTGCTGGTCGAACTGACTGCGGATATTGTGGCTGCCTATGTTAGCAACCACGTCGTTCCGGTAACTGAGCTTCCCGGCCTTATTTCGGATGTTCACACGGCACTCAGCGGAACATCGGCACCGGCATCGGTGGCGGTCAATGTAGAAAAGCAGAAGCCTGCCGTCTCCGTCCGCAAGTCGGTTCAGGATGACCACATCGTCTGTTTGGAATGTGGCGGCTCGTTCAAGTCGCTCAAGCGGCATCTCACGACGCATCACAGCATGACGCCGGAAGAATATCGCGAAAAATGGGACCTGCCGGTCGACTATCCGATGGTTGCGCCCGCCTATGCCGAAGCCCGCTCGCGGCTCGCCAAGGAAATGGGTCTCGGTCAGCGCCGCAAGGCCAGCCGTTGATTTTAAAGACGGTCCGGCTGCTGTCCTGACAGATAGCCGGAAGTCGCAAGGCAATACGGCCGGTCCTTTGACCGGCCGATTTCGTTTCTGGGGTTCGAAGGTCTCACCTCCGTCCTGCCGGACCATATCCGGCATCCAGCTATGGCGCGTCTGCGCGGTGAGAGGGGTCTTTCGCGATCGAGAACTGCATCGCACCAGACCCGGGGGCCGTTCCCTCAACCGACTTTTTATGTCGCGCAAAATTTCGATTGAGGAAAAAAATCCTTTATCGCATACATCAATTCTGCAAAAATAAAGCCGTATCAATCGCATAATCTTCCCTGTCAAATTTGCGCTTCCCCACGATTGCTCTCAGGTGCATGAATTAATTCCTATTCGTAGAGGAGTTGCATATGCCGTCGGATACTGTGTTTCTGCCTGCCACCGCGCGGCCTTGTGCGCGGGTCGGTGATCGTCCTTTTCGTCATTGGCCATCTGCGGCCGGGCGGGATGAGATTTCCCGTCTTTGCCGTCTGGTACGGCAGCTCACCGGCGAGATGGTGCAATTGACGGGCGACCGAACGCTGGTGCGCCGCGACAGCCGGCGCATGGAATGCCACATCCGCCAGATCGCCATGTATGTGTGCCATGTGCAGCTCGGCATTCCCATGTCGGATATCGGGCCGTGTTTCGGCCGGGACAGGACGACGGTTGGCCATGCCTGCCAGGTGGTGGAGGACCGGCGTGACGAACCGGCATTCGATGAGTTCGTCGCCGCGCTCGAGCGGCTCACCGGCAGTATCCTCAACGCGATGAAAGGCGCCCGGGATGAGTGAGGAAAAAAGCGCCCCGGTTGCCTCCCCGAACCCTCATCTCCTGCGGCTGCTGCGCTGCATCGCCGCGGGCGCGGCCGAGATGTCGCAGGAGGGCGGCGATATCGTCCTGCGCCGGGCGCGGGCTGGCCACACGGCGCTGCGGTTTCCGGCAGCGACGGTGCGGTTTGCCATTTCCTCCGGGCTGGTCGAGCAGCGGGACAACACCCTTTCCGCCGCACCGCCGCTCGCCTCCTGCCTGAAACGCGCAATGGCAAAAGACCGGGACGAGGTTTTTCAGGAGCAGCACCGGCATATGCAGACGGTTATTGTGGATGTCGGCGATGCGAAGCAGCAGGCCCGGCGCAATCTTAACACCTCTCCCCTGACCAGCCTTGCAAGGCTGAAGGAACGGGACGGTGCGGCGTTTTTCCCGGCGGATGCTCTGGAGGCGGGCGAGCGCCTCGCCGCCGATTTTCATCGCGGCCATCTCAACCCGAAGGTAACGGCGACATGGGAGCCGAGAATAGCGAACCGCACAAAAGGGGAGGCGGGAGGCGCGCTCGATCTTACCGAGGCGGCAATGGCCGCAAGAACGCGGTTTTCCCGCGCGGCCGATGCGATGGGGCCCGAACTGTCGGGCGTCGCCATCGATATCTGCTGCTTCGAAAAGGGGCTGGAGACGGTGGAGCGGGAAAGGCAATGGCCGGCGCGGTCGGCAAAACTGCTGCTGCGCGCCGCACTGCTGGCGCTTGCCCGCCATTATGCGCCGCCTGCGGCCCGCGCCGGCAGGAAGGAACACCATTGGGGCGACGCAGATTATCGCCCGTCGATGACGAGGTGAAGGTCAGGCGGCCAGCAGCCGGGCTTCCTCGCGGATGCGCTTGATCATGGAGCGCAGGCCGTTGGCGCGCTGCGAAGACAGATGTTCCACCAGCCCGATCCTGTCGAATACCTCGATGGCGTCGAGACCGGCGATTTCGGAGGCTCTCTTGCCGGAATAGACGGCGAGCACAATGGCGACGAGGCCGCGCACGATATGTGCATCCGAATCGCCTTCGAAGGTCAGGAGAGGGTCTTCCGCACCATCGCTATGGCTGACGAGCCAGACCTGGCTTGCGCAGCCATGCACCTTGTTCTCGGCCGTGCGCTTGTCTTCCGGCAGATCGGGCAGCGCCTTGCCGAGTTCGATGACATAACGATAGCGGTCCTCCCAGTCATCGAGGAAGGCGAAATCGTCAAGGATCGTTTCGAGAGATGCCATTTGCGCGCCGTATCATCCATTATTGCGGGTCTTTGCTAGGATATAGGCGAAGTCCGGCCGGTTTTGAACCATGGGCCATGAAAAAGCCCACGGAAAGCAGGTTTCCGTGGGCAAGTTTGGCAGTCAGTCGGCGGGCGGAAATCTCCGCTCGCAAAAAAGTGCGGCGCGGTGGCCGGCATAGATCAGGGGGCCGGGCGCTTTTGCGGCAGGGGAATGACGGTGCCGGTCTTCAGCATGTCGGCATCCTTCGGAAATTCGACGCTGACGACCGGGGTTTCGGCCAGTTTTTCGGTCTCGGCCGCAAGTTCAGCGGCGGGGGCGGGCTTGTCACCGGAAGCAAGCTGCTTGTCCAGCAGTTCATAAGCCACCTTTGCGCCTTCCTTTGCCCGCTCACCGAGCGCATGGAAGGTTTCCGCGCCCTTGACGCAGACATCGGGCTTTTCAATGCAGATGGCGCTGACATAACGATAGGCTTCCCCGGCGGCCGAAACGGCGCTGGGAATATCGAAGGCCGAAGGTTCCTTGGCCGGATCGTTGCTGCTGCCGAAATAGGACAGCGCCACCAGCACCAGCGAAAACCAGAATGTTCCCTTGATCAGAAACCACATTGTCAGACTACCCTGCCAGATGATCTTTGTTTTCTAAAGCCCCGCCCGGTTTCGGGTCATCGGCCTTTGTCCCGTTTTTCGGGCTTGTGAAGAAGCTACACGCGACCGGCGAACAGCCGATTGCAAAAAGCGGCGCAATTTAATTCAAATTGTATCTATTCTCCTCGTATCGGGACGCCTGCCACCAATTCATTCGCATTTTAACAGTCCATGTTAAGCATAATTGCGACAGAGGCCGCGCGTTCCGGGGCAAAGCGGCGCAAAGCCTTGCCACAAAAGTTAACGCGATGGCAAAAATGAAGCGAAATCCGTCGCTTACCCGTCATTAACCATGATTGGCCAAAGCTTCGAAGAAATGCCCCGTAATGGGACTGCGAGGCATTTGAGGGGCCTTTGAGGCCATTCTTTTTATCCATTCCTTAAGCCGCCGCCTTCTATTGTCGGAGCCGTTAGAACCGCCTCAGGGATTCGGTGTTGGTATTGCGTAATATGAGAGAAAAAGCGGTCGCATTGGTCGACCATGCCGCAGGCAGATGGCTTGCGCGCATGGAAGAGGACGCCGAAAGGCGCGCCGGAACCGTTGCGCGCCTGCGCCGGCTGATCGCCTTCAGCACGGTCGGACTTCTGGTGGTACCAGCCCTCTTCAGCCTCGTCTTCAGCCCCGCCATTGCGCTGCCCATCGGCGCTGCCCTGGTGCTGGCGCTGTTTCTGGCCGCCGCAGCATTGCTGATTGCCTTTTCGCGTCCCGCGCGCGGTGCCTCCTCCTTTTCCGCCGCGTCTGGCGATAACGACCTGATCGCCGCTTCGCAGGTGCCGGGCCTTGTGCTCATGATCGGTGAAACCGGCTTCGTCGAACACGTCTCCGGCCGCGATTTTGCGACCTTCCCCGCCGATCTGCAGGCCAGCAAGGGTCATTCCCTCGTTGAATATGTCTATGTCTCGGACCGTATCGAACTGATGCAGGCTTTCGACCTGCTGCGGCAGGGCGAGGACAGGGCAACCGCCGAACTACGCTTCGAGACCGGTGCAAAGTCGCGTCAGGCGCAGTTCGTGCATGCGCGTATCGAGATGACGGCGATCCGCAGCGCCAGTGGCCGGCTGCGCCGTATCGTCGCCCAGCTTTCCGATATCACCGAGATGGAACGCCTGCGCCGCGATGTTGCCCGCAAGGCGGCCGAGGCGGAATCGGCCAATGATGCGAAATCGCGCTTTCTCGCCGCCGTCAGCCACGAGTTGCGCACGCCGCTCAATGCCGTCCTCGGATTTTCCGATATTCTCGCCGGCGAATATTTCGGCCGGCTGGAGAACGACCGCCAGCGGGAATATGTCGGCCTGATCCGCCAGTCCGGCGCGCATCTTCTCTCTGTCGTCAACACCATGCTTGACATGAGCAAGCTGGAAGCCGGCCGTTACGAGCTGATGATGGAAAGCTTCCCCATTGCCGAGACCATCTCGTCCTGCGAGGCCATGCTCGGCCTGCAGGCGAAGGAAAAAGGCCTGACTTTAACCAGCCGCATCCAGCGCGGTATCGGCGAAATCTCGGCCGATCAGCGCGCTATCCGGCAGGTTCTCATCAATCTTGCCGGCAACGCCATAAAATTCACCGATGCCGGTGGTGTGGTGTCGATCGACGCCGCGCGTGAGGGCGCGATGTTGAAGCTGACGGTGAGCGATACCGGCATCGGCATCGCTTCCGACAAGATCGAGCTCCTGGGCCAGCCTTTCATGCAGGTTCAGAATGAATATACCCGTCGCTATGAGGGCACGGGTCTGGGATTGTCCCTGGTCAAGGGGCTTGTGGCACTGCATGGCGGCACTTTCGCCATCGCCAGCAAGCCCGGCGAGGGAACGGTCGTAACGATCACCCTGCCTGCCGACGGTTCCGGCATGGCGGGTGAGGGCCAAAGCGCCGAAGCCGAAAGCATGGTGGAATTTCCGCCGCGCATCCGGCAGCTCGGCGATATGGCTGCAATGATGAAAAAGGATGGTGACGATGGCCCCGCGAAAGCGAAAATCGCCTAAGAAAACAACGGCCCAGATTGGCGCCGGGATTGTTTCCTTGGTGGTTTCGGCCATCGGGCGCGAAATCCTGCGCCATCCGAAACTGGTCGGCAGCTGCGGCGCCTTCGCGGTCGTCTTCGGTTTTGTCGCCGCCAATGCGCTCTGGTATCAGCCGGGCGTGCACCCGTCGCCCTTCCTGCGCACGCGCGATGCGGAAAACCCGAACGGCATTGCCGGTTATCGCCCGGCCGAGCCGCTCGGCACGCAGGGCAATGTCACCACCTTCCGCATAGAACGACCGGCGGAGCCACAAAACGCGCAGCAGCCGGCGGCCGAAACGCCGGTGCAACCCGTTGCCGAAAGCCAGAAACCGCAGCAGATCGTTGCCGATATTCAGGCCGAACTGAAGAAGCGCGGGCTTTACGAAGGCGAGGCGGATGGCCGCATGGGCCCACGCACCGCCGCCGCCATCATGTTCTTCGAAGAAACGCTCGGCATGGAACAGACCGGCGAGCCGACGACCCGCGTGCTGGCGGCGCTCAGGATCGATGGTGCGACGGTTGCGGCAATCCCCAGGGACCGGCCTGCCGATACCAGCGGCGGCGTCGAGATCGACCCGGTCGCAGCCGCCATCCGCAAGGCGGAGGCGCCGCGCCCGAAGGCCGAACCGGCCTCCCTCAACAGTGCTGTCAAACCGGCAAGCCGCGATTTGATCGCCAAGATCCAGCAGGGGCTGATCAATATCGCCTATGCGGACGTGAAGGTGGACGGCGTGGCCGGCCAGCAGACCCGCAACGCCATCCGCGCCTTTGAGAAACACTATCGCCTGCCGGAAACCGGTGAGCCGAGCGAGGCCGTGCTGAAGAAGCTGAAGTCGATCGGGGCGCTTTAGATTTTGACAGCGGCTGAGGTGCGTGGGGCTTTACCCCCCTCTGCCCTGCCGGGCATCTCCCCCTCAAGGGGGGAGATCGACTCGCGGATAAGTCTTGCCCATCTCAACATTTGCGAGTGAAGTGGTGGTAGCGCCTCCTGCCGATCTCCCCCCTTGAGGGGGAGATGCCCGGCAGGGCAGAGGGGGGTAAAGCCCCACGCACCTTCGCCCGCCCAAAATAAACATTGAGAAGCCCCCCCCATTTCCATTCGAAAGCACCCCATGCGCCTCAAATCCGAAATGTTCGTCTCAGCCCTCATCCGCCGCGTCTTCGCCGCCGGCGGATTTGCGGCTGTCGAAAAGAAGGGGGCGGAGGAGGCGGGGGCGATTTTCATTCGCCAGCGCCTGCGCGATGGCCGCGAAAATCTCTATGGACCCGCGCCGCAGAGCTTTGCCGATGACGAGGACATCCGCGCCGAGCGCCGTTTCGAAACGCGCCTTGCCGGTGCCGATGGCGAGGAAAGCGCCGCCCTTCTTGAGAGGGAACGACGCTTCGACAGCGACCTGTGGGTGGTGGAGATCGAAACCGATGAGATCGGGACTCTGCTGACGCTGGTGGATCAGCCCAAGGCCTAGAATCGTCCGGCAATGGCCCGCTTCTTCAATCCGTGAAGGTGCAAGACCGGCCGCACTTACCCTTGCGTCCCGGTTCTCTGCGCAGCCGGTGCGCTGCGGTCCGGCCGTTCGCGACCATGCGTATAGCTGTCGGCCCGCCGCCAGCTTTCCAGCCGCTCTTCGCATTCCACGATGTCGAGACGGTCGAGCAGGGCTTCGGCACGGCTCATATCGCCTTCGGCGGCGGAAAGATGCGGATAGAAGCATTGCAGCACGAAAGCCGCCTCGGAGAATTCCATGCCAAGGCCGGTCAGCGTCGTTGCCAGCTGCGCGCCGGATATATCGAGCATGATGCGCTCCGACAGCCAGTAGCTCGACGACAGCGAATCCGCCAGCGCGACCGCGAATTGCCGGGCATTGCGCTCGCGGGCGAAACGCACCAGCAGCGCTTCCTGCACCTCGCTCAACCGGCGAAGGCCGAGAACGTCGCTTTCCGGGCGGTTGAGGTGATGCGCCATCTGCTTGATGCGCTGGCGCATTTCCTCTTCGAGCGCGGAAGCGGCGGCGATGTTGTCCGTCTTTACTTCCGCTTTCGGCTCTTCAGGGCTTTCCGCCGCCTGCGGTTCGGCAGCCGCCGTCTCTTCATCCGGCCGCTTCAGATCTTCGGCGTGACGCAGCCCGACAAGCGCGTCGATGACGGTGGGGGAGAGGTCTTCGCGGCGCACGATGGCGCGCGCATGCGCCGCCCCTTGCGTGCGGGCAATGGTGATCAGCGTGTCGTCATCGAGGCATTTGGAGGAAATGAGGAAGGGCGCTGCAAGCGAAAGCGGCTGGCAGGCGATGAAGAAAGCGACAGCCGAAGGCACGCTCGGATGCTGGGAGAGAGCGGCAATGGCCTCCCGCTTGGCTTCGTCGGTGGAGGCGTTGAAAAGCGGCATGAAAAGTTCGGCGAACTGCCGGAGGTCCGTTTTTGACGGATGGGAGACATTCTCGAAATTCGTCACGGTGGCCATCAGCACCACATCTTTCTTCCTCACGGCTCTTGGCCTCTCAAGTTCTCGAAACCGGTCGGTCAACGCACTACCCAACAAACGCAAACACAATATCGGCTCAAATTAGAGCAAATGCGTTGACGTCCTGTTAACTATGGGGGGTGGCAAGAGAGAATCCGCCTCTATCAACAAGGAAATTTTAAAACCTTGATGACGGATAAAATGCCGTGGAACTTTACCGCATCGCCTTTGTTTTCAAGGGGTGCGGCTTCGGCCGGAATAAGTTGGGGTCCGGCAATTAAGGTTAACGGATCATTAACCTCTGTCTGTTTGTAATTTCATGGGCAGTATTAGGATTCCATGTTATTCTTATCGACGGAATAAATGCAAAAATGGCATGCGAAGCCTGAATCTGCGCACGATCCCCTTATAAGAATCGCTTTGGATTTTTGGATCGTGCGAAAACCAGTCTGTGGACTGGCCTATGCGCAATGTGATGGTGATGAAATTCCCGACGCAAGACGAGGCTTGCGCGGTTCCCATGGGCAACATTGACAATCATGTCCCGAAGAGGAGATGAGCATGGCAGAGATTATTCCAATCGGCGACGCCCGACGAAGCCTGCGCCCTGCTGGCGCGGTGGCAACGGTGATCGGCCCGGCGAAAGTCGTGCTGTTTACCGGCGTGCGCTATGAAAAACGCGATACCGAGCCGACCGGCAAAGTCGCGCGCAAGGGCAAATCCGCAGCGGAAACCGCCCTCAAATCCTGACTAAAGAGAATAACCGACGTTATTTCCACGCCGTCGGCTGGCATTTAGCCTCGTTCAGGAACCGTTCCGCCTCTTCGCCGAAACTCGGCTGCGGCACCATGGTCCGCAACACCACATACCCTTCCGTCTGATCCGATTCCGCCAGAATGGCTTGCGAAAGCGCGGGTGGCTGCGCCTTGCGGATGGCGGCGATCTGCACCGCATCCGCCACCAGAATATCCATCACCCCGCCGGCGGATGTGCGGTCATTCATGCTGAACACCTCATTCGAGGCCTTGTCGTAAACCGCGACCGACCAGAAGGGCACGGCCCCGATGGCGGTGAGCCTGACCGGCTTGTCCTCGATATCGAAGGTGCAGACCGCGACCCGCATGAAGGGATCGCCGCTGCCGAGCGTCTTTTTCTCCGTCGTCTCTTCGAGCAGATGAAACTGATGCGGCTTTCCTTCCGCCACCGCGCGCGTATAGGCGTCGCGATTGCTGAAATGCGGTATCGCCAGAAGAATGATGACATGCAGCACGGCTGCGCCGACGAGACCGGTGAGGATGGCGAGCAGGACCCTAAGCATTGCCACACCCCAGCTTGCGAATTTGCGGCATGGAGATATCGATCAGGCCGGAACTGCCCGCGACGGGCGTGTCGAGCAGGGTCATGACCAGCCTGAAGGTCTGGCCCTGCGGCACCGACAGCCAGTTATAGGTCTGGGCGTCAGCGGCGATGGTGATATCGATGCCGCCATCGGCGCTGCGCAAAAGCGTGCGGGAATTCAGCGCGAAGGGCCGCCCCGCATCCTCCGCCAGCACATTGCCCTGCTGGTCGGCGGTGTAGATTGTCCAGAAACGTGCGGGCGGCACGGCGCCGGCCAGCCGGTAGCGGCATTCGCCGCTCAGGCGTTGTCCATCGCTGTCGACGGAGGCGGTAAAAGCCAGCCCTTCCGCGGTTCCGTAAAGCAGCTTGCCGGCGTCGGCGCGGTGCGATTTGGCGTAAGGATCGGCCTCGATCGTCTGCGCTTCGGGAAAGGCATCCCAGGAGCCGATGCGGATCGATCCAAAGCCGGATGTCGCCTCAAGGGCTGCCAGCGTCGCGGCAATGCCGCCGCCAAAGGCGATCAGAAGGGCGATGCCGACAAGGAATGGAACTCGGAACACGCTGTTTTCCCGTTTATGAACAGGTCGAGGACTATCACTGATTCCCTGTTTGGAAAATGGCGCGGCTTGTTTACTCTCCGTGAAAATGATCACAACCGGGGATATTCCATCATGTCGCGACAATCCGCAATCGACCGTGCCGCCGCCTGTTTCGACGATGGCAGCTTCGAGCGGGATTTGTCGCGACGCGTTTTGCGACGGACCGAAAGCCAGAATGAGGAGCAGGGCGAGGAGCTGACGCTTTATCTGGAACAGGAAATGCTGCCCGCTTTCGCCGCCATGGGTTTTTCCTGCACCATCCTGCGTGATCCGACGGCGGATTTGCCGTTTCTGATCGCCGAGCGTTTCGAAGGCGACGCGCTGCCGACTGTGCTGGGATACGGCCACGGGGATGTGGTGCGCGGTCAGGACGAGGGTTGGGCCGAGGGCCTTTCGCCCTTTGTGATGTCTGAGCGCAATGGCAGGTGGTATGGGCGCGGCACCGCCGACAATAAGGGGCAGCATTCGGTCAATATGGCGGCGCTGAAAGCCGTGCTCGAGACACGCGGCAGGCTTGGTTTCAACGCCAAATATCTGATCGAGATGGGCGAGGAGAGGGGCTCCCCCGGCCTGAGGGAGATTTGCCGGAACCATGGCGAGCGGCTGAAAGCCGATCTTCTGATCGCTTCCGACGGCCCGCGCCTGAATGCGGAACGGCCGACGGTTTTTCTCGGCGCGCGCGGCGGCATCACCTTCGATCTGGTGATCGAGGCGCGTGAGGGCGGCCATCATTCCGGCAATTGGGGCGGGGCGCTCTCCAATCCCGGCGTGCAGCTGACCCATGCCGTCGCAAGTCTCGTCGGCCCGACCGGCCAGATCCGCGTGCCGGAACTGGTGCCGGAGGAATTGCCGAAAGCGGTGCGTGAGGCCCTTGCCGATTGTGAAATCGATGGCGGGCCGGACGGCCCGAAGATCGATCCGGACTGGGGCGAGCCCGGCCTTTCCACCGCCGAGCGGGTTTTCGGCTGGTGTGCGCTGGAAGTGCTGGCTTTCGAGACCGGCAATCCGCGTGCGCCGGTCAACGCCATTCCGCCACGGGCATGGGCGCGGCTGCAATTGCGCTTCGTCGTCGGTATCGATCCGCAAGCGGTTCTGCCCGCCGTGCGGCGTCACCTCGACCGGCAGGGTTTCGCCATGGTGGAAATCGCGCCTGCCGGCGACGAGATTTTCCGCGCCACCCGGCTCGATCCGCAGGATCCATGGGTGGATTTCACGCTGCGCTCCATTGCTCGCACAACGGGCAGAAAACCGGCGCTTCTGCCCAATCTCGGCGGTTCGCTGCCCAACGATATCTTTGCCGATATCCTCAAACTGCGCACCATCTGGGTGCCGCATTCCTATCCCGGCTGCTCGCAGCATGCGCCGAACGAACATTTGCCGAAGGAGATCGCCCGCGAGGCGCTTACCCTTATGGCCGGGCTCTATTGGGATATCGGAGAGCGGGATACGCCACCGCTTTAGGCGCCCATGATGAGCTTGAAGGCGATGGCCCACATGGTGACGGCGATGACGCCTTCGAGAATGCGCCAGGCGGAGGGTTTTTCGAAGATCGGCCGCAGCCAGCGCGCGCCGTAACCCAGTGAAAAGAAGAACACCAGCGAGCCGGTGGCCGCGCCCGCCGCAAAGGTTTTTTCGAAGCCGGGAAACTGCGTGGAAATGGTGCCGAGCAGCACGACGGTATCGAGATAGACATGCGGATTGAGAAAGGTCAGCGCAAGGCAGATGGCCAGCGTCTGCCACAGGCTCGCCTCCTGCCGCTCCGCCACCGAAAGCGCCTCGGAGGAGCGCAGCGCCGAATGCAGGCTTTTGGCGCCATACCAGATGAGGAAGGCGGCCCCCGCATAACGCATGATGGGATCGAGCGCCGGCATGATGGCGCTGATCCGCTGAAAACCGAAAACCCCGACGGTGATCAGCAGCGCATCGGCAATGGCGCAGGTGGCGCAGACGGCAAACACATGCGAGCGCGCCAGCCCCTGCTTCAGAACGAAGGCGTTCTGCGCGCCGATGGCGACGATGAGGCTGAGGCCCATTGTCAGGCCGGTGAAGAAGATCTGGATGTCCATGCGCGTCGCGGCCCTGCCTCTGTCCACTGTGGAATGGCCGAAGGCGTTGCTTCCGGACCGAGTGCTTGGATATTTCCGCCAGATAGTTTAATCCAGTTAAATAAACTCAATCCAGATAAGCTGAGCTAATGTACCGTAACGCTATTCCACGGACGGATATCATGAGCGCTTTCCTCACCTCCACCCTCATTCCTGTGCTTGTCACAGGAATCCAGCCGACGCGCGTCTGCGCGACGGATGAGTCTTTTCAGCCCAAGGACTTGGGCTTGCTGGATTCCTGTGACAAGCACAGGAATGAGGGCGGGGAGGATCGCTGCAGATGGTCCGAGTCCTTACATGTGCTGTGTCAAACCCAGCTTTCACAGCGGGTATCATAATGCTCGACTATCCCTCCATGCGGGCCGTGGCGCTCGTTGCTCAAACCGGCAGTTTCGAAAAGGCGGCGCAGGTGCTGTGCGTCACGCCGTCGGCCGTCTCCCAGCGCATCAAGCAACTGGAGGAGCGGCTGGGCGTGGTGCTGATCGTGCGCGGCAATCCCTGCGTGGCGACGAAAAAGGGCGAATGGCTCTGCCGTCACATGGATCATGTCGGCATGCTGGAAAGCGAATTGTTCCGACAGCTTCCGGCGCTGGCGGAAGCGGGCGCAGCGCAGGAGCGCGTGACGCTCAACATCGCCACAAACGCCGACAGTCTCGGCACATGGTTTCTGGATGCGGTTTCGAAATTCACCGGCGGCAGCGATTATCTCGTCAATATCGCAGTGGACGATCAGGACCACACGGTGGAATGGCTGCGCGGCGGCAGGGTGCTCGCCGCCGTCACCGCCCATGCCAAGCCCGTACAGGGCTGCCGGGTCCTGGCCCTCGGCGTGCTGCGCTATCATGCCACCGCCAGCCCGGATTTCATGGCCCGCCATTTCGCCGATGGTGTGACACCCACGGCCCTTGCCCGCGCGCCGGGGCTCACCTTCAACCAGAAGGACAGGCTGCAGGCGAGCTGGGTCAGGAAGGTGCTGGGCGAGGATATCGCTTATCCCACCCACTGGCTGCCTTCGACGGACGGTTTCGTGAAGGCGAGCCTTTCCGGCATGGGCTGGGGGCTCAACCCGGTGCAGCTTGTGGGGGATCACCTCAAGGCGGGCAGGCTGGTGGAGGTCGTTCCCGGCACGTCGCTCGATATTCCGCTTTACTGGCAGGTGAACCGGCTCGCGGCGGAGCGGCTTGGGGTGTTGACGTCGCATGTGGTGGAGACGGCGAGGGGGGTGTTGTTGCGCTAAGTTGCAAACGGTGGCGACGGAGTGCTTGGCTTACCCCCCTCTGCCCTGCCGGGCATCTCCCCCTCAAGGGGGGAGATCGATCTGCGGCGAAGTTTCGCCCATCTCAAGGTTAGAGAATGAAGTGGCGGGAGAGCCACCAGCCGATCTCCCCCCTTGAGGGGGAGATGCCCGGCAGGGCAGAGGGGGGTGAGCCACACACTCCGACAGAATCTTCAGGCAATGCGCCACACCTCACCGCCGCGCCGCATCCTCCGCGCCCTCGCGCAACGACGCATCCGCCACCTTCTGCGTCGTCACACTCAAGGCCGAAGCGTCCTTCATCTTCTTGGCGATGGAGCGGATCACACGCGTTGCCTCGGCCGAGAGCGAGCGTGGGCGGGTGAGCGCCGGCAAAGCGGGTGTGCTGGTGGCTGCGGCCGCCACTTCCGCAGAAGGCTGCGGGCGCGCGCCTGTCGGCAGCGGGTTCTGGATGCCGGGGATCGGTCGCAGTTCCATGCCCTGATGGGCATAGTCCATCAGCCGCTTGAAGGCCATGGCCGGAAGCGCGCCGCCGGTCATGTTGTTCATCGGCGTGAAATCGTCGTTCCCGAACCAGACGGCCGTGGTGTAATTGCCGGTGAAACCCACATACCAGGCGTCGCGATAGGCCTGCGAGGTGCCGGTCTTGCCGCCGGAAACGATGCCGTTGTCCAGCGCGCCGCGCCTTGCCGTGCCCATGACCGGGATGGTCACCAGCATCTGGTTCATCTTCGAATTGGCGTCTTCGGAAAGCACCCGTTTGGCGGGCGCTTCGTTGTGGCTGAAATCGTAGAGAACATTGCCCTCGTAATCCAGCACCTGCTCGATGCCGTGGCGGCGCGACTGCATACCGTCGGCCGGGAAAACGGCATAGGCGGTGGCCTGATCGAGAACCGTCACTTCCGATGTGCCGAGCGGAATGGTCTTGTCGCTGCGCAGCGGCGTGGCGACACCCATGGCCTTGGCGGTATCGACGATGACCTGCGTGCCAAGCACGTCCTTGGCGAGGCGCACAGGCACGGTGTTGTAGGATTTGGCGAGCGCCATCTGCAGCGTCACCTTGCCGGCATAGGAGCGACCGTAATTCTGCGGCGACCAGCCGCGCCAGGTCACCGGCGCGTCGGAGATCAGCGTCTCAGGCTTCATGCCCTTTTCCATGGCGGCCGAGTAGGTATAGACCTTGAAGGAGGAGCCCGGCTGGCGCAGCGCCGCCGTGGCGCGGTTGAACTGGCTTTCGCCATAGTCGCGCCCGCCGACCATGGCGCGCACGCCGCCGCCGTTCTCGATCATCACCATCGCGCCCTGCTTGACGCGATAACCTTCGCCATATTCGCGCAGGCCCATTTCCATCGCCTGTTCGGCCGCCTGCTGCAGGCCGGTATCGATGGTGGTGCGCACGACGACGGTATGGTCCTTGAACTTGCCCTCGGCGGCCAGCCGCTGCACTTCGTCGAAAGCCCAGTCGAGGAAATAATCCGGCGCCTTCACATCGGCGCGGTCGATGACGGTGGCCGGGTTGCGCCGCGCGCCGATCACCTGGCCCTCGGTCATCAACCCGCTCTGCACCAGGTTGGAAAGCACGGTGTTGGCGCGAGCGCGCGCTGCCGGCAGGTTGACATGCGGCGCATATTTGGCCGGAGCCTTGAACAGGCCGGCCAGAATGGCGGATTCCGCCAATGTCACGTCGGTCAGGTTCTTGCCGAAATAAAATTGCGCCGCCGCAGCAGCACCGAAGGTGCCGCCGCCCATATAGGCGCGGTCGAGATAAAGGCTGAGGATTTCCTTCTTCGACATGTTGGTCTCGAGCCACAGCGCGAGGAAGGCTTCCTTGATCTTGCGCTCCAGCGAGCGCTCATTGGTGAGGAACAGGTTCTTGGCGAGCTGCTGCGTCAGCGTCGAGCCGCCCTGCACCACGCCGCCGGCGCGGGCGTTTTCGCTCATGGCGCGGGCAAGGCCGATGAAATCGATGCCGAAATGGTCGAAGAAACGCCGGTCCTCGGTCGCCAGCACCGCCTTGATGAAATGATCCGGCATCTGGTCGATCGGGACGCTGTCTTCATGGATGATGCCGCGGTGGCCGATGGTGTTGCCGTAGCGATCAAGGAAGGTGACGGCGAAATCGCCGCGATAACGCCAGTCCTTCTTGGTCTCTTCGAAAGCGGGCATGGCGAGCGCCAGGAGCACGACGGACCCTGCCGTTCCGAAGGTCAGCGCGTCGCAGGTGAGGTTGACGAGGAGCTTCTTCCAGCCGCGCACATGCAGCTTGCGCGAGGCGATGGTGACGTCTTCCCAGAAATCCACCAGCCTTGCCGCAGCCGTCCACAGGCCGGAGTCGATGAAGCTATCGATCCGGAGCAGGATGTGCCGTTTTTTACGGCCTTTTTTATCGTCTTTTTCTTCCTGCACCTGGCGATGTTTTCCTGTTCAACGCAACGCTGCCATCGATATGCCTGCGTGATATTCTACGCTTCAACCCATTCCCGACGCAAAACCGTGGCATGGTTATGTCGGAAGTGCTTGACGCGGCGGCCTTTCGCGGGCCAATGACCCCTCTGCCGCCTGCCAATATGCTAAAATATCGTACAAACCAGCCCTTGGCGATACGATATAAAGGATTAGGGACCGGTTAAACACTCCCGTCCAAGAGATCAAAATGAAACGGAAATGTTAACGATGAATGACGCGCCGTTCTGGAAAACCAAATCACTCACGGAGATGACCGGCGAGGAATGGGAAAGCCTGTGCGACGGCTGCGGCCTGTGCTGTCTGAACAAGCTGGAGGACTGGGACACCGGCGAAGTGGTGTTCACCTCGGTGCGCTGTGTGCTGCTTGACGGTGAAAGCTGTCGATGCTCCGATTACGAAAACCGCCGCGCCACCGTGCCGGACTGTATCCAGCTCGACCTGAAGAAGGTGCATGAGATCGGCTGGCTGCCGCCCACCTGCGCCTATGCGCTGGTGCGCGACGGCAAGGATCTCTACTGGTGGCACTATCTCGTTTCCGGCGATACGGAAACGGTGCATCAGGCCGGCATTTCCGCGCGCGGCCGCACCGTCAGCGAGGCCGACGTGGATGTTGACGACTTCGAGGATTATGTGGTCGACTGGCCCCTGACAGTGGGTGAGAGGGCAGGCGAAAAGGAACGGATGTGACGGAAAACGTCGATTTTCGTTTTGGTCCTATTCCTGCCCCATCGTTCCCTTAAGGCAGTGTCGCCCGAAAGCGTGTCACGGTTTCGGGTTACGACTTGTCTGAAATCAAAGACAGCTTCCGGCCATTCCGGCAAATGATCCGCAAAAGCGGACGAGGGACATCAAAACGCATGCGCTATCGGCTGCCCGCCATCGTTCTTTCATGCCTCGCCCTTCCGGGGCTCCTGCCGTTTTCCGCTGACGCCCAGCAACAGCCCCAGGCCTTCGAATGCACGCTGGTCACCTCCATCGAGACCGGCGCCATCATCAACCAGCAGGGCGCCTGCGACCAGCGCGTGGCGCCGGCCTCCACCTTCAAGGTGCCGCTGGCGCTGATCGGTTACGACGCCGGCATTCTTCAGGATGAAAAGACGCCCGCCTGGGACTGGAAACCCGGCACGGAGGCGCGCGCCTCCGACCGCAAGACGGTCGATCCCTCGATATGGGAGCAGGATTCGGTGCTGTGGTATTCGCGTGAAATTACCCGCCGCCTCGGCCCGGAAAAATTCGCCGCCTATGTGAAGCGCCTCGGTTATGGCAATGCCGATGTTTCCGGTGAGCCGGGCAAGAATAACGGGCTCACCCATTCCTGGCTCGGATCGTCGCTGACGGTTTCGCCGGTGGAACAGGTCGGCTTTCTCCGCCGCCTTCTGGCCGGCAATCTGCCGGTCTCGCGCGATGCGCAGGCGAAGACCAGGGCAATCGTGCCGGTCTTCGATGCGCCCGAAAGTTGGGCGGTGCACGGCAAGACCGGCACGGGCTACATGCGCGACGAAAAGGGCAATCCCGACCGCAACCGCCCCTTCGGCTGGTTCGTCGGCTGGGCGGAGCGCGAAGGCCAGCACATCGTCTTCGCAAGACTGCGCGTTTCCGACAAACCGTCCGACGAGCCGCTCGGCCCCGCCGTGCGCGATGCCTTCCTGCGCGATATTCCCCGGCTGGCCGTGCACCGGTAGCCGCACGCATCTAATAAAAGCGTAGTTTTGCGACGTGCTCCTTCCCTCATCCCTGTGCTTGTCACAGGGATCCAGCCAGCCCAAGTCCTTGGGCTGAAAGAACTCTCCCCGCCGCGCAGACGCGCGTCGACTGGATTCCTGTGACAAGCACAGGAATGAGGGTGATATCTTGGCGCATGGAAATGTGAACGCTGTGGACCGAGATAGCGCGGTCAGTAGGTATCCGTCAGATTGCCGCGCAGGCGCCGACAGCAAGCCCGGCCGCACTCACGATTGTGTGTTCAACAAAAAGTTTCCGCTTCCCTTGACCTTCCCATCATGGGAATCTCTACATAGGGTCTCGAAAGGGGATTTCCCATGAACGAGACAGTCAAACACGCCCATCGACATGAACCGGTTTCCATTCCCGTGGAAGGCATGACCTGCGCTTCCTGCGTGCGGCGGGTGGAAACGGCCGCGGCCAAGGTGCCGGGTGTCATGTCGAGTTCCGTGAACTTCGCCACGAAGAAGCTCACCGTCGAGCCAGCCGAGGGTTTTTCGGCCAGAACGCTTGGCGCCGCCATCAAGAAGGTCGGTTACGATATCGCGCCGGAGCGTCACGAATTTGCGGTGGAAGGCTTGCGGGGCGAGGCTGAGGCCGAGCGGCTGAAGGCCGTTCTGGAAGCGGTCGCCACCACAATCGCCGTCGAGGTCGACGCTGCCTCCGGCAAGGCCTCCGTGGAAACGATTGGCGGCCGGCGCGAACGGGATGCGCTTGTGGAAACGGCAAAGCTTGCCGGGTTCGCGCTGAAGACGCCGAAACCGCACGACCATTCCGCCCATAACGGTCACAGCCAGCACCATGGACATCATCAGGGCCACGGCCAGATGGCGGCGGGCGAGGCCGGCGGCCATGACCATATGCAGCATGCGGGCGAAGAGGGCGCGCTCAAACGCGACCTGACGATTGCCGCGATCCTGACCGCGCCGCTTTTCGTGCTGGAAATGGGCGGCCATCTCTATGAGCCGATGCATCACTGGCTGATGGGCATCATCGACACGCAGAACCTCTATTACACCTATTTCGCGCTGGCGACGGCGGTGATTTTCGGGCCGGGCCTGCGTTTCCTCAAGACCGGTTTCCCGGCCCTGCTGCGCGGCGCGCCGGAAATGAACTCGCTGGTGGCGCTGGGCGTCACCGCCGCCTATCTCTATTCGGTGGTGGCGACCTTCGCGCCCAACCTGCTGCCGGAAGAGGCGCAGTTCGTCTATTATGAAGCCGCAACCGTCATCGTCACGCTGATCCTGACCGGGCGGCTTCTCGAAGCCCGCGCCAGCGGACGCACTGGAGACGCCATCCGCAAGCTGATGAGCCTGCAGGCGAAGACCGCCCGGGTGGAGCGCGACGGCGCTACCATCGATATTTCCCCCGAAGACCTCGTGGCCGGCGATATCGTCGTCATCCGTCCCGGCGAAAGGCTGGCGGTGGATGGCGAAGTCGTCGAAGGCTCCTCCTATGTCGATGAATCGATGATCTCCGGCGAGCCGGTGCCGGTGGAAAAGACGGTCGGCGCAACGGTCGTCGGCGGCACCATCAACAAGACCGGCGCTTTCAAGTTCAAGGCGACCAAGGTCGGCGCGGATACCATGCTGTCGCAGATCATCCGCATGGTGGAGGAGGCTCAAGGATCCAAGCTTCCCATTCAGCTGCTGGTCGACCGCGTCACCGCGCTCTTCGTGCCCGTTGTCATCGCCATTGCGGTGCTGACCTTCATCGTCTGGGCGATCTTCGGTCCCGAGCCTGCCTATACTTTCGCGCTGGTCAATGCCGTGGCGGTGCTCATCATCGCCTGCCCCTGCGCCATGGGTCTCGCCACGCCTACCTCGATCATGGTCGGTACCGGCCGGGCGGCGGAACTGGGCGTGCTGTTCCGCAAGGGGCAGGCGCTGCAGGAGCTGCGTTCGGCCGAGATCGTCGTGGTCGACAAGACCGGCACGGTGACCAAGGGCCGCCCGGAGCTGACCGATCTGGTGGTTGCGGAAGGGTTTGCCGATAACGAGGTGCTGGCGCTGGTCGCCGCCGTCGAGGGCCGTTCGGAACATCCGATTGCCGAAGCCATCGTCCGGGCTGCGGAAGAAAAGAAGGTTGCGACCCCTGCAGGACTCGAACCCGCGACCGTCGAAAACTTCGAAAGCGTGACGGGTTACGGCATCGCCGCCACCGTCAATGGCCGCAGGGTCGAAGTCGGCGCGGATCGTTACATGGCGAAACTCGGCCATTCGGTCGATATCTTCGCTGAGGCCGCCGCAAGGCTGGGTGACGAGGGCAAGACGCCGCTTTATGCCGCCATCGACGGCAGGCTGGCGGCTGCGATTGCCGTCGCCGATCCGCTGAAACCCTCGAGTGTGACCGCCATCCGGGCGTTGCAGGCGATGGGCATCGAAGTGGCCATGGTGACGGGCGACAATGAACGTACGGCAAACGCCATCGCCCGGCAGGTCGGCATTTCCCGTGTGGTGGCCGAAGTGCTGCCCGAGGGCAAGGTGAAGGCGATCCACGAGATGCGCGCAGGCGGCAAGGTGCTGGCCTTCGTGGGTGACGGCATCAACGATGCGCCGGCGCTGGCTGAAGCCGATATCGGCATCGCCGTCGGCACCGGCACGGATGTCGCCATTGAAAGCGCCGATGTGGTGCTGGTCGGCGGCGATCTTCTCGGTGCGGTCAACGCCATCGAGATGAGCCGGGCGACCATCCGCAACATCAAGGAAAACCTGTTCTGGGCTTTCGGTTACAATGTGGCGTTGATACCGGTTGCGGCGGGCGTGCTTTATCCCGCCTTCGGCATCACGCTGTCGCCGATGATCGGCGCGGGCGCCATGGCGCTGTCCAGCGTCTTCGTTCTCGCCAATGCGCTGCGGTTGAAACGGGCGAAGGTGGCCCATCGGGAGGTGACGTCATGAATATCGGCCAGGCATCGGAAGCATCGGGTGTTTCCGCCAAGATGATCCGCTATTACGAGCAGATCGGCCTCATCACGCCGGCCGCCCGCACCGGCAATAATTACCGGGTCTATGGCGAGCAGGACGTGCACAATCTGCGCTTCATCAAGCGGGCGCGCACGCTCGGTTTTTCGCTGGAAGAAACCGAGACGCTGCTGAAACTCTGGCAGGACAAGAGCCGTGAGAGTTCGGCGGTGAAGGAAATCGCGCTCGTCCACATCGCCGATCTCGAGCAGAAGATCGCCGAGATGAAGAGCATGGTGAAGACGCTCTCCCATCTCGCCCATTGCTGCGGCGGCGACCACCGGCCCGACTGCCCCATCCTCGACGATCTCGCGGGCGCAGATAAGGCCGACGCCAGGCACGCGCGAACCCACTGACCTTTAATGACAGCCGGCACGACAATATCGCGACCGGCGATAAGGAGAAAACCATGAGTGCAACCACCTTCCTCATTCCGGACATGACCTGCGGCCATTGCGAAAAGACGCTGCGCGGTGCTCTCACGGAGGCTCTTCCCGGCGCATCCATCAGCATCGACCTTGATGCCCACAGGCTGATCGTCACGGGCGACGCCGCAACCGCGGAAGCGGCGATACGCGAAGCCGGTTATTCGCCGGAACGGGCGGGTTGAGAGACGGCTTCCGTTTGCACAGGTTCCAAAATGTGCTACATATGTTGCACAAAATGGAGCGTAAACGGATGACCGTAACGACGAGAATAAGACGTCAGGGCGGTGCGGCGGTGATGACCATCCCGCCCGCTCTTTTGAAGATGCTGGGGCTGGAAATCGGTGAACAACTGACGCTTGAGGTCGACAACGGCGCGCTGGTCGCCAGCCCGGTTCGGCAGGAAAAGAAGCGCTTCACGCTTGCCGAACTGCTGGAGGGTGCGGATGAAGTTGCCGCCCTCAATGCCGGCGCGCGGGAGTGGGACGAAGCGCCGCCAGTTGGCAAAGAAGCCCTTTGATGGTCCGCAGCCAGGTTCCAAAACGTGGCGACGTTTATCTGGTCGACCTCAATCCTGTCATCGGCAGCGAAATCAGGGACGAGCATCGTTGTATCGTCATCACGCCCAGAGAAATCAATGCGGTTGGACTGTGCCTTGTCGTTCCCGTGACGACGGGCGGAGTATTCACACGCAGGGCAGGGCTTGCCGTCAACATATCGGCCCACAGGACTACGGGTGTCGCACTATGCAATCAGGTGAGAAGCATGGACATTGTTGCCCGTGTCGCCCAGAAGAAAGCGAAATATATCGAAACCCTTGACGATGCGACGATTGACGAAATCGCCGGACGTGTCATCAGCATGATCGATCCTGCCTGAGAACGCCCATTGGAATAATGGGCGAAATATGCTACTGAGTAGCATCTCTTTTGAACCGGGATAGCCACAATGTCCGTCAAGGCGTCAGTTTCCATCTCCGATCAGCAGGACAGTTTCGCCCGCAGGCTGGTGGAGGAAGGGCGTTACGCGAGCCTCAGTGCCGTCGTCCAGCGTGGGCTGGAACTGCTGCGGCAGGAAACGGAACTGAAGGACGCCGAACTTGCCGCGCTTCGCGTTTTGCTGGTCGAGCGCGGGCAGGGCGACTTCGTCTCCGTGGAAGACGGCAAGGAAAGAACGGCAGAGATGATCGCAGCCAAGAAGGCCGGCTATGGCCTTTAGGGTCCTGCGTTCGACACAGACGGATCAGGACCTCGGCCTCATTCTCGACCATCTCATCCAGTCCTATCTCGACCTTGGCGACGCCTTGCCGGGCGCTTTCGCGCGCGCTGCGCGACGTGTGGGGTCAATCGAGGCGGATATGGAAGCGCTTCACAAAGCGCCTTTTCAGGGCACATTATTGCCCGAAATATTGCCCGGCCTTCGCCGGGTGACGAAAAATCAGGCTGTCTTTTATTTCGATGTCGATGAGGGTGAAAAGACCGTGCGTATTCTTGCGGTCTTTTTCGGCGGGCAGGATCATCTGCGCCATATGCTCACGCGCCTCGTGTCCCGTCGCGCCCTCAATCTTCCCTAAACCTCGTCGAAAGTCCCGCCTTCCCGCGAAGGGTTGCGGTCGATCACTCGTTCCTCGGCATCGTCGGGCAGGGCCTCGTCGCTTTCCTGATAGGGATCGTCCTCGCTCTCCGCCTCTTCTTCCTCGATTTCCTGTTCGATGGATTGCGGAATTTCTCCCTTGGCGGGAAGGGCGTCGATATCGAGATCGAGCAGGTCCTCGTCCATGGCGTCTTCGTTGCGGGGCAGGATTTTTTCGCGGTCCATGACGGTGTCCTTTCTGTCCGTTCATTCGACAAACGGCCCGAAGGCGCTAAGGGTTCCTGTCGCCGTTGAATTCCGTCACTGAATTCCGTCAGGCCGGATTGCGTGAAAAAGCCGTCTTGACCTCAATGGCGCTTGAGGTTCTAGTTTGCCCGCCGTATCGCAAGAATGGAAAGGATACGGCTTTGTCGAGTATGGAAATGACGGAGAAAAACGGCTGGAGTGAATTGCTGAGCGGGGCGAATCTCTCGCTTCTGACCGTCATCTCCGCCGGTATCGGCCTGCACGCTTTCAACCAGTTCGCGGTGGTGACGGCCTTGCCCGTCGCCGTCAACGAAATCGGCGGCGCGGCCTTCTATAGCTGGGCCTATAGTCTCTATTTCGTCGGTTCCGTGGCGGGCGGCGTCACCGCCGTCCTGTTTCGCGAGCGTTTTGGCGCACGCGTCGTTTTGCTTCTCTGCTGCCTGATCTTTTCTTTCGGTTCGGTCCTCTCGGCAATCGCCGGCGACTTTTTGTGGGTCGTCGTCGGCCGTGCCCTGCAGGGTCTGGCGGACGGGCTGATCGTGGCCGTGTGCTACAGCCTCATTCCCGCCGGTTTCCGCTCCGGCCTGTTGCCGAAGGTCTTCGCCATCGAGGCGGCGATCTGGGCGGTCGCCTCCTTCATCGGCCCGCTGACCGGCGGTTTCGCCACCGAACACATCTCCTGGCGCGCCACTTTCCTCTTGTCGGCGCCGCTGATCCTGCTGCTTCTGGCCTATACCGCCATTGCCGTCTCCGCCGAGCGGCCGGTGGCGGCGACGCGTAAACCGCTGGTGCCGCTGCTTCTCTGCCTCGTCGGCGCATTGGCGTTTTCCGCGCCTTCCGCCTTCGAGGATGCGAGCCTGCGCGCCCTTTCCCTGCTGGTGGGCGCGGCGCTGCTGTGGGCCTCGCTGCGCGCGGGCACCCGGCCTTCAATCGGTCTTTTCCCCAAGGATTCCTTTCGGCTGAAGACGGTGCTCGGCAGCGGTTTCTGGGTGCTGTTCCTGATGTCCTATGCCCATGCGCTGGGCAGCGTCTATCTCGCTTATGTCGCCATCAATCTCTGGCGGCATGAACCGACCTTTGCCGGTTTCATCGTGGTGACGATGCCGCTTGCCTGGAGCTTCGTGGCGATGCTGATCGGCAGCCTGCGTTCTGCCCGCCTTCGGGAGATTTGCCTGCATTACGGTCCTTACCAGATGGTGCCGGGCTGCGCGCTGCTGGGGCTCGGGCTGGCAACCGGCAACTGGGGAGAAATGCTCGTCGGGCAAATTCTGATCGGCTCCGCCTTCGGCATGTCATGGGCCGGCATCAGCCAGGCCGCCATGGAGGCCGCACCGGAAGAGGAACGCAAGATGACGGGCGCACTGCTGCCGACGGTCGCGACCCTGGGCGCTGCCGCCGGTGCCGGCGCCAGCGGCACCGTCGCCGCTGCCACCGATCTGGTGGGGCAGATCGAGCGGGCGGATGTGACGATGCCGATGGTTTATCTCTATGGGCTGGGTGTGGTCGTATCGCTGCTGGCGATCATGACCGCCAGCGGGTTGCGGGGCGAAAGGCGGCTCTTCCGCCACCTTCAGGACTGAGTGGTGGCGATGGCGATCGCCGCCAGGTAAACGACGAAGGCCATGATCGCGATCGCACCGATAATGATGACGATGCCCTTGCCGGCGCGTTTTTTCTCGGCCTTGTTTTCATTGGCTTCGGTCGGAAACAGGATCGGATCGCTGGTGTCGCGGATTTTGGTCATGCCGTCTCTCCTTATCCGTGGAATGGGCGGTTTCGGTCTATCAACCGCCCAATCCGCCAAAAGGTTCCTCACGGTTTCAGCGCCCAGCTGGTGGCATGCACCACCGCGCCGGGGGCGGCCTTCAGCAGCGCCGAGCGTACCGGTTCGAAACCTTCGAGGCGCTTGGTGCCCACATATCGGCCACGATTGGCGAAGACTTCGATGGAGCCGTAATCGAGAAAGATGCGGATGCGCGAGGCCCTTGCGCCCCTGGCGATATAATGCGGCGAGGGGCCGTCACGCCCGTCCTCGTGGCGGATCCACAGCCCCGTTTCATCGGAAACGACGCCCAGCTCGACCGCCGGATGGTCGAGCACCAGTTCGAAGGGCGCGCCGGGCGAGGCAAGCTCGAACAATATTTCCACCGCCCCGTTGATGAAGGTGATGCGTTCGCCGGCGGCAAGCCGCGTGCGGTCGAGAATATGGCTGCGCAGGCTTTCCGCCGCGCCGATGGGCGGGGTCAGAAGCTCGCCGTTCACATAATGAATCCGGCGCGGCAGCGTCATGGAGGTGGGGAAATCGATCTCCGGATTGGCATCCGCCCAATTGGCCAGCCAGCCCATGCCGATGATGCTGTCGCCATCCAGAAAGGCCTGGAAGGCGTAATTGTCGGTGCCGAAATCCAGCTCCTGCCCGGATTCCTTGGTGAAGACCTTGCCGTCAAACCAGCCGACATCGGCCATGGTCAGGTTCTTGCGGCCGGTTTCCGGGTCCTCCGAGTGCATCAGCCCGTAAATCAATACCCAGCGGGTGGAGCGGGCATTGGCGGGGCCGTCGAGCGGCAGCAGGCAGGGGCATTCGATGGCCGTGGTTTTATAGCGCGTTTCCACCCACAGCTTGCCCACATAGGTCCAGCCCGATGCGGCGGTGGGGTCCAGCGTCTCGTAGAGCAGGATGACGCCGCCGCCATCGCTCTGGCTGCCGAGCACCATTTTCCACAGGCCGTCGGGACCGCGAAAGACGTAAGGATCGCGGAAATCCGGCGTCAGCCCCTGTCCGTCCGGACGAGTGCCGAGAATGACCTCCGCCTGCCCGGCCATGATGAGATCGGAGGAGGTGGCGGTGAGCTGTATCTGCTGTTCGGGAATGCGATCCTGCACCTGTTCGGTGAAGAACACCCGGATGCCCGTTCCTTCAACCAGCGGAATGGTGGAACCGGAATAAGCGCCGCCGCGCTTGTCCGGCCGCGTCGTCAGATCCTCGGAAGGGAAAAGGAAGATCGGCAGGTGCCGCCAGCGCAGATAATCCGACGAGACGGCATGGCCCCAATGCATGGTGTTCCAGCGAAGCCCGTGCGAATAATGCTGATAGAACAGATGCGGCCGCCCCTCGAAACGTCCGAAACCGTTGGGGTCGTTCATCCAGCCGAAGGGCGGGCGAAAATGATAGCTGCCGGGAAGTTCGGGTGCGGCATTGTCCGGCTTGGTATGGACGACGGTGATGCCGGTTTCGAGCACATCCGACGCGGTGAACCAGTAGATGACGGAAACGGCGGTCGTGACCGTGTCGTAACTCAGCTCCACATGGCCGCCGCCGAAAACCTGATAGATTCGAAAACCGAACTCTTCCGTGTTGACGCTTGAAACCTCAGCGAATTTTCCGTTCTGATTGGAAAAGGAGACGGCACCGGGCTCGGCATCTTTCTTCGCCTTCAGCCAGACATGGAAGGTGGCGTTGACGGGCAGATCGGTATGAATGGTGCGGATGGCGCTTTCCGGCTCGGCTGTGGCTTCAACGACGGTCATTGCTTTTCCTTTCCTTCGGCATTCTGCGGGTCAAGCATAGGAACGATGATGGCGCGGGAAAGTTCATTGCGCAAAATTGAATGAGGCGATGGAGGAGCTTGGGCATTTATCGCTCGCATCCGCCGCCTTCCGGCCCCATATAGGGGCAAAGCAGGGAGTTTATCCGTGATGAAATTCGACAATTCCTATGCCCGCCTGCCGGAACGGTTCAGTGCCGCCGTGTTGCCGACGCCGGTGAAGGCGCCGCGGCTCATCGCCTTCAATCGTGGGCTGGCCGATGAACTCCTTCTCGATGTGGCCGGCCTTGACGATGAAAGGCTGGCGGCGATCTTTTCCGGCAATGTCGTGCCGCAGGGGGCCGAGCCGCTGGCCATGGCCTATGCCGGCCACCAGTTCGGCGGTTTCGTGCCGCAGTTGGGCGATGGCCGCGCCATTCTGCTGGGCGAGGTGATCGACAGGAACGGCAAACGCCGCGATATCCAGCTCAAGGGCTCCGGCCCGACGCCGTTTTCGCGCCGGGGCGACGGGCGCGCGGCCCTTGGCCCGGTGCTGCGCGAATATATCGTGTCGGAGGCGATGTTTGCGCTCGGCATTCCCGCCACACGGGCGCTGGCGGCCGTCCTTTCCGGCGAAAGGGTGCAGCGCGAAGTCGGTCTGCCGGGCGGTGTTTTCACCCGCGTTGCGGCAAGCCATATTCGGGTCGGCACCTTCCAGTTCTTCGCCGCCCGCGAGGATGACGAGGCGATCAGGAACCTTGCGGACTATGTGATCGACCGTCACTATCCCGAGGCGAAAGGCGCTGATAATCCTTACCTCGCCCTGCTGCAAGGCATAGCGCAACGGCAATGCGACCTCATCGCCCGCTGGATGATGGTGGGCTTCATCCATGGTGTGATGAATACCGACAATATGGCGGTGTCAGGCGAAACCATCGATTTCGGCCCCTGCGCTTTCCTTGACGAATATCACCCCAACAAGGTCTTCTCCTCCATCGATGCGCAGGGCCGTTACGCCTTCAACAACCAGCCGGGCATTGCGCAATGGAACATTGCAAGGCTGGCGGAATGCCTGCTGCCGCTGCTCGATCCGCAGGTGGAGAAAGCCGCCGAACTCGCCAATGCCGTCCTCGCCGATTTCGCCGCCGCCTTTCCCAAACGCTGGCTTTCCGGCATGCGCGAAAAGCTTGGCCTGACGGCGGAGGAAGAGGGCGACATCGATCTGGTGCAGGCGCTGCTGGCGCTGATGCAGGCATCGGAGGCGGATTATACGCTGACCTTCCGGCGTCTTTCCCATGCGGCCAATGGCGATGCCGAACCGTTTCGCGGCATGTTCATCGATATTGCGGGGGCGGACGAATTTCTGGCGCGCTGGCGGGAAAGAGCCGGTCGCGAGGGGATTTCCGATTCCGAACGATCAGCGGCGATGCTGGCCGCCAATCCGGCCATCATTCCGCGCAACCACCGCATCGAGGAACTGATAGAGGCAGCGGTGGAAGAGGGGGATTTCGAGCCCTTCCACGCCATGCTGACCGCGATTGCAACGCCCTTCGATGAACGGCCGGACAATTTCGTCTATATGCAGCCGCCGATGAGCCATGAGCGGGTCTTCAGGACGTTTTGCGGGACGTAACGGGTTCGTCAATCCTCACCGTCATGCCGGACTTGATCCGGCATCCAGCCGCCGCGCGTCTGCGCGGCGAGAGAAGCCTTGTCAGCCCAAGGACTTGGGCTGGCTGGATACCGGCTCGAGGCCGGTATGACGGAGGAATGGGAGGAGATGTTCTCCCACCCGTCTTCTCTTTTTCACCCAACCCGCGCCAGCGGCTCATGCGCGCCATAATAGTGGCCGAACCGGTTTTCGAGGAATTTCGGCAGGGCCACTTCCTCCTGTCGCACGAAGCCCTTCTGCGGCAGGGCGCCTTCGGCGAGCAGATCGAGAACCGTGCAGATGCCGGCGGCGGTGGTAATCTGGATGGCGCTCATCATCCGGCCGGAAACCGGGCCGGCATAGACCTTGTTGGCATAGGTTTCCTGCAGGAAACGGCCGTTGCGGGTGCCGCAGACGGTGACGAAGACGATGACCACATCCTGCATGGTGCCGGGCAGGGCGTTTTCGAACAGGTCCTTCAGCACATCGCGGCGATTGCGCAGGTTGAGGTCGTTCAGAAGCGCCTTCATGATCGCGACATGGCCGGGGTAACGGATGGTGCGGTAATTCATCGTGCGCACCTTGCCTTCCAGCGTGGCGCAGAGCGTGCCAAGCCCGCCCGAGGTGTTGAAGGCCTCATAGGTGACGCCGTCGAGCGAGAATTCCTCACGTTCCTCCAGCGCCGGAACGGCGGTAAGGCGGCCTTCGACGATCGCTTCGCAGGGCTCGATATATTCGTTGATCAGCCCGTCCGTGCTCCAGGTGAGGTTGTAGTTGAGCGCATTGGACGGATATTGCGGCAGCGCGCCGACGCGCATCCTCACGCTGTCCAGCTTGTCGAACTTGGCGGCAAGATCGGCGGCGACGATGGAGATGAAGCCGGGGGCAAGGCCGCATTGCGGAATGAGTGCCGTCCCGGCCGTTTCCGCCAAGGCCTTGACCTTGCGGGTGGATTCGACGTCTTCGGTGAGATCGAGATAATGCGTGCCGACGGTAACGGCCGCTTCGGCGATGCCCGCCGTCAGGTGGAAGGGGGCGGCGGAAAGCACGGCGAATTTGCCCTTCAGCAGTGCTTCCAGAGCGGGACGGTCGGTGATGTCGACGATTTCGGTATCGACCCGTTCATGCGCCGGCACATTGGCCAGCTGATCGGCCGAACGGTCGGCGACGGTGATGCGATAATCGCCGGTGGCGGCCAGCATCCAGGCGATGGCCGAACCGATATTGCCCGCGCCGATGACGACAATGTTTTTCATGTTTTTGTTCCCCGCAGTGAATGCAAATGTGTCAGCGCAGATGCGCTTCGAGAACAGAATGCCAGTTTTTATTGACGATTCGCAGCTTCACTATGTGCGGATAGCGGGTTAATATTGAGCAATAAGACGACAGGATTGGTCACTATGACGATTGCCGACAAGGATCGGGCGCTGCTCGCCCTGCTTTCCGAAAATGCCCGCATGCCGGTGGCGGAACTGGCGCGCAAGCTTGGCCTTTCACGCACCACGGTGCAGGCCCGTATCGAGCGGCTGGAGGCGGACGGGGTGATCGCGGGTTATGGCCTCAGGCTTTCGGAAAGCTATCTTTCCGGGCTGGTGCGCGCCCATGTGCTGATTACCATCGCACCGAAGGCGCTGCCGGGCGTAACGGCGGCGCTTGCCGCCATCAAGGAGGTGACGACGCTGCATTCGGTGAGCGGCACCTTCGACCTCATCGCCATTCTGGCCGCGCCTTCGATCCTCGATCTCGACAGGTTGATCGACCGGATCGGCGCGCTTGACGGCGTGGAGCGCACGCTGTCGTCGATCATTCTGTCGACGCGGATTTCGCGGTAGGAGCGTTTGAGGGAGTGGAAGATACGCGAAACCCACTTCCGTCATGCCGGACTTGATCCGGCATCCAGCCGCCGCGCGTCTGCGCGGCGAATAGAGTCTTTTCAGCCCATGGACTTGGGCTGACTGGATACCGGATCAAGTCCGGTATGACGGAAGCGATGGTCTGCAAAACGAAACAACAAAGGAGCTTGCCGCTCCCATGTTTCTCTCGCTACGCGAGAGCGAAGACCGTCTAAACCACCGCCCGCTCATCATAAGCCTTCTGCGCCGCCATCACCGCGTCGATATTGCCCTCCGCCCAATGGGCAAGCGCCGCCACCGTGTCGGTCAGCGTCCGCCCCAGCGGCGTCAGCGAATATTCGACCGTCACCGGCACGGTCGGGAACACCTGCCTCGAAATCAGCCCGTCGCGCTCGAGCTTCTTCAGCGTCTGCGACAGGACTTTCTGCGAAATGCCTTTGATCTCCCGCCGCAGCAGATTGAAGCGCACCGCTTCCACCCGCAGCCGGTCGAGGATCAGCAGCGCCCATTTGTCGGCGATCCTGTCCAGCACCATGCGGGTGGGGCAGCGGTCTTCATAGACGTCATAGATACGTTCCATGGGTTTGTTCCGTCGTTTCAGGGCCATGCCGGTTTCCGCAAGGAAACCAGATAACCGAAAAGTGCTCTCTTTTCATGATTTCGCAAACGCAGTACCTGCGTTTTCGAAACATGGTTTCCATTAGATACTACGGAGATTTGAGATGACAGGCAAGATACTCGTAATCGGTTCCACCGGCACCATCGGCACACCGCTGGTGAAGGCGCTGCTTTCCAAGGGCGAAAGCGTGAAGGCCGCCTCGCGCAGCGGCAACGCCACGGACGGCGCGGAAGGGGTACGTTTCGATTATACCGACGCCTCGACTTATGCGGATGCCTTCGACGGTGTCGACCGTCTGTTCCTTATCCTCGCGGGCGGGCGGCTGGATGCCATCGACGCGCTGACGCCCGTTGTCGAGGAGGCGGCGCGCCGCAGGGTGAAGATCGTGTTCCTCAGCGTCCTCGGCGTCGATGCCGATGATTCCATCCCCTATCGCCAGATCGAGCTGAAGATCATCGCTTCGGGCACGCCTTACGTCATCCTGCGCCCTAACTGGTTTGCCGATAATTTCCACAGCTACTGGAAGGCCGGCATCGATCACGGCCAGATCGCCGTGCCGGCCGGCGAGGGCAAGTCGAGCTTCATCGATGTGCGCGATATCGCCGACAGCGCCGCCGCAGCCCTGACTTCTGACGCCTTTAACGGCAAGGCTTTCAACCTGACGGGTCCGAAGGCCTTCGGTTACGGCGAAGCGGCCGCGCTGATATCGCAGGCGATCGGCAAGCCGGTGTCCTACGCTGCCGTTTCGGATGAGGTCTTCATCGGCATCCTCACCGGTGCGGGCGTGCCGCAGGACTATGCCTCGTTCCTCGCCTCGATCTTTTATCCCGTGCGCGAAGGCTGGACAGCGGTGGTAACCGGCGATGTCGAGACGCTGACCGGCCATGCGCCGCGTTCACTGGAGACCTATATCGCCGACAATCTGGACCGGCTGAAGGGCTGAGGCTCAAAGCGAGCCCGCCGCGCTCAAGCCGGATCGGTGGAGCCGCGGCGGGCCTTGAAGAACATTTTCAGCCGCTGGATATCCTCCGCGTTCCAGCCGCTTGGTGCAGTTACTTCCGTCCATGCATCGATATAATGTTCCGGCGCATAGACGTGGCCATAACCGATGGGCGCGGTGGTGGCGGCGGCGACATCGAGGCCGAGTTGCAGCAGGGTGACGACCGGGAACCAGCGGAAGGATGTGGAAACGTCGGGCCCGTGATGCGCCATCCATTGCGGCCGGCGGTAGAGCGAGGCGGCTTCGAAGAAGGTGATCGGGTCGCTGGCATATTGCAGATAGACGATCCGCATCGGGCCCCATTCCGCATCGGGCATATGGGCGGTGGTATACTGGTTGGCGAAGCGGATGACGGAGGAATCGCGGAAGCGCGGCAGCCATTCCGGCGTGCCCTTCACCCGGCCATTGGTGGCCATGCGCCATGTCGGGCTGGAAAAGGGCGGACCGCTCCACAGCGCACCCTGGAACGGGTCGGAGAGCACATCGTAAAGATCCGAGGATTTCTGCGAGTTGAGCGAACCGAGGCTGAGGCCATGCAGGTAAAGCTTCGGCCGCGTTTCCTTCGGCAGCGTGGTCCAGTAGCCATAGACGGCCTCGAACAGGGCGCGCGCCGTCTCGACACCGTAATCCGGCTCCGTCAGCAGCGCGATCCAGCTGGAGAGATAGGAATATTGCACGGCGACGCTGGCGATATCGCCATCATGCAGATATTCGACCGTATCGAGCGCCTCCGGGTCGATCCAGCCGGTGCCGGTAGGAATGACCACCAGAAGCACCTTGCGCTCGAAACCGCCGACCCGTTTCAGCTCCTCCAGCGCCAAGGCCGCTCTTTCTTCTGGCGTCGAAGCCGAGTTGAGGCCCGCATAGACCCTGAGCGGCTCCTTTGCCGGGCGATGGGTGAAGGCGGATATCTCTGCGCTCGCCGGGCCTTCGGCGACGAATTCGCGCCCGCGACGGCCGAGCGATTCCCATGTCATCAGCGAAGCGCTGCTGCCGGTCTTGAGCGCATCTGACGGGCGCGGCACGTCGGGTTCGATCAGCGCATCCACCTGTTTCAGCGAGGAATCGGCAAATCTGAGGCCGATGTCGAAGATCAGCCCATTGAGCAGCATCCATGAGAGGATGATTGCCACCGCGATGCCCAGCACATTGGCAAGGCGTCGCGGCAGGAAATGGCGGCTGCGCGCGGCAAAGAACCGGCGGATAAGCTGAAACAGCCGGCCGGCGCCGATGAGGATGGCGGCGACCAGCACCGCAAGGCCGCCAGTCTTGGTGGGATGGGCACTGGGCAGCGGATCGAGCTCCATCAAAACGCGGATGGAATTCTGCCAGTCCTTCGCCTGCCATAAAAACGCGATGGCCGTAATGGCGGCGGCAAGTGCGATGAGAAAACGAATGCCGCGCGCATTATGGTGCGAGGGTTCGGGCAGCTCCAGATAGGCCCAGATGGCGTGCAGGGCGACACCGATCAGATAACCGATGGCGAAGGAAAAGCCGCACAGCACGCCCTGCATCAGCCAGGTGCGCGGCAAGAGCGAGGGCGTGAGTGAAGCGCAGAACAGAATAGTGCCGAAGACGATGCCGGTTGCCGAAAGACCTGCAAACAACCGCTCAACCCATTGTTTCACCAACTTGACTCGCCCCTTGTGCTCACCGCCTGGTGCTGAGTGTAATATGTGACGGACGAGGGTGCAAATCCTGCGATCAGGATAAAAATCACAAAGATAGGAAAATAATCCTTTACAGCGTGACGGTGGTTTGGTAGTGTTTGGCTACAGTCGGAGATTTGCGGCTGGGTTGATTCAAAATATCAGAGCGCTGGATTTTACAAATAACAAGCCTTTGCTCTCTTCCCTCATTCCTGTGCTTGTCACAGGAATCCAGCCAGCCCAAGTCCTTGGGCTGAAAAGACTCCTTCCGCCGCGCAGACGCGCGTCGACTGGATTCCTGTGACAAGCACAGGAATGAGGGTTGTGGAGAGGCGCCGCCCGCAAATGAACCGCGTGCATCCCGTACCCATTTTCCATCTCTCTCGCAGGCCAATCCCATGACAATGTCCAGCAATTGCGATCCGGCGCTCTACGGCGTCTGGCCGGAAACGCCCGCCTATGCGGGTGAGGACATGCCGGGAGCCGCGCCGGAGACGAAGTCTCGCGCCGACAGGCTGGCTGCCGAAGATGCGGCGCGCAATGGCAGCCTGCGGCAATTGCTGAACGAGCTGACGGAGGAGATGCGCGAGCAGTTCTGCCTGTACCGCAATCTCCGGCAGGCAAGCGAAGCGGCCTTTCTGGCGACGGCGGAGGATGCTTCGGGCAAGCTGGCGCGCGCCGATGTGAAGGCCGCGACGGACCAGCTTTCGCTGATCGTGCGCACGCTGGAGCGGATCGACGCCCTGCAACGGGTGCTGGCGGAGGAGAGGGAAGCTCTTTTCGGCGAAGACGAAACCGAGGCCGGGGATTACGAAGCGGCGGTGGCGCATTTCCTCAACCGCATCGACGAACTGGCTGAACAGAAATGCCGTGCGAAGATGGAGGCCGATCCCGCCCGCAGCCCATCCGCAGAAGCCGACACATGACGGATATGTCGACCGGACCCCATCTGGAGGCGCAGGTCTTCAACCTCCTGCGCGACTGGCGTTTCATCGGCAACCTGCCGCAGCAGCCGCCGGAGGGCGACTGGCGGACATGGCTTTTGATCGGCGGGCGCGGTTCCGGCAAGACCCGTGCCGGGGCGGAATGGGTGCATCGTGTCGCATCCGCCGGCAAACAGTCGGATTTGCGCATCGCGCTCGTAGCCGAAACGCTGGGCGACGCCCGCGAGGTGATGATCGACGGCATTTCCGGCATCTGCCGTATTGCCCGCCGCCATCGCCCCGCCTTCGAGGTTTCGCGCCGGCGGCTCCTTTGGCCCAACGGCGCGATGGCGCAGGTGTTTTCCTCGGAAGACCCGGAAAGCCTGCGCGGCCCGCAGTTTCACATGGCCTGGGCGGATGAGCTGGGCAAATGGAAATATCCGCAGGAAACCTGGGATATGCTGCAATTCGGCCTGCGTCTGGGTGAAACGCCCCGGCAATTGGTGACCACCACGCCACGGCCCATTCCGCTTTTAAAGGCGCTTCTCGCCGATCCCTCGACACGTGTGGCGCGGATGCCGACGGCCATGAATGCACGCAATCTCTCGCCCGGTTTTCTCAAAGCCATGCAGGACCGCTATGGCGGCACCCGGCTGGGGCGTCAGGAAATCGGCGGTGAATTGATCGACGAGCGCGAGGGCGCGCTGTGGAAACGTGCCGATCTGGAAGCGATTGTCGAAGCGGCGCATGAAACGCTTATGCGGATCGTGGTGGCGGTCGACCCGCCCGCCGGCGTGGGTGAACATTCCTGTTGCGGCATCGTCGTGGCGGGGCTCGGCATGTCCGGGCGTCTTAACGTGCTTGCGGATTGTTCGGTGGAGGGCGAAACGCCGGCCGGCTGGGCCCGCGCCGTGGTCGCCGCCTTTCGCCGCCACGAGGCGGACCGGGTGGTGGCGGAGGTCAATCAGGGCGGCGAGATGGTGCGCGCCATGCTGCAGAGCATCGACGCCAACCTGCCGCTGACGCTGGTGCGGGCGAGCCGCGGCAAATTCACCCGCGCCGAGCCGGTCGCTGCACTCTACGAACAGGGCAGGGTGCGCCACGCCGCGCGGTTTGAAAAGCTGGAAGACCAGATGACGGATTTCGGGCCGGATGGTCTTTCGTCGGGGCGCTCGCCGGATCGGCTGGATGCGCTCGTCTGGGCGATAACCGCGCTGACGACGATGGTGGTGAGTGAACCGAAGGTGCGGGGGATGTAACTTCGTGGGTGATTGGCTCAGGCGAATGCATGCCAATTGCAGGCCGAGCGGATACCGCCTGTTTCTTCTCCCCGCCGGGGAGAAGGTGGCGCGCAGCGCCGGATGAGGGGGCCACGGTCAAGATGCGCTGGGAGAGTAGACAGATGCGGAGAGCTTGCCCCCTCATCTGACCCTTCGGGCCATCTTCTCCCCGGCGGGGAGAAGAAAAGCCCAGGCACCGTCAACGCCCGATTTCGGGCGTCTGGCGGATATTATTTCTTCGGGGATTGCGCCGGTTTCGGCTGAGAGCCGGTTTCGCGCATCTGGCGCCACTCGTTTTCGAGACGGTCATAAACGGTCTGGGGGATTGTCGCTGTCATGGTGGCATTCCTCCTTGAATGGTTAACGCTGCAGGATTGCGCGGTGAATGGAGTTAGCGCGCTAAGGTTCCGGAATTCAAGGAATTTTTTACCCCAAAACCCCGGGGCGCGGATTAAAATCGATTAAGGTTTTTTCAAATCGATTTAGTTCCGGCGGCCTGCATGTGGAAAAACCGGGCGTCGTATCGCCCATCATTTTCAGGAGCCATCATGGCCTATGACGAGGCGCGATTCTTCGCGTCGGCGCGGATTTCCATTTTTGCCGGTCGCCTGCGCGCAGCCCAGCTTGCCGGCACTAAAACGATGCTGGCAGGGTTCGAAAAGTCGATGCCGGGCGGCGATCCGCGCTGGCTCGCCTATATGCTGGCGACGGCCTTTCATGAGACGGCGGCGACCATGCAGCCCGTGCGCGAGACATTGGCGGCAAGCGATGCCGAGGCGATGGCAAGGCTCGACCGCGCCTTTGCGGCGGGCAGGCTGCCGATGGTGCGCAAGCCCTATTGGCGGCCGGATACGGAGGGTAAAAGCTGGCTGGGGCGCGGCTTCGTGCAACTGACGCATCGGCGCAATTACGAGGCCATGTCGGCGCTAACGGGCGTCGATCTCCTGGAGCGGCCCGAGCGTGCCATGGAGGCGGAGGTGGCCACCGCGATCCTGATCCACGGCATGGCGGGCGGCGGCTTCACCGGCCGCAGGCTCGCCGATTTCTTCAGCGACGGGCGCGAGGATTGGGACGGCGCCCGCGCCATCATCAATGGCAGCGACCGCGCGCGGCTGGTGGGCGGTTACGGGCGCGCATTTCATCACGCGCTTGTCGCCGCGCGGATTGAACCCGGGCGGGCCAGATGATAACCCGTTACCCGGTGCCGAAAAGGCCGCCTTTTAAGTTTGCATGACAGGTGACACCGTGATCCGCCATATCGTCTTTTTCACCGTTCCCGAGGAAAACCGCGACGCCGTGCGCAGGGGGCTTTCGGGCCTCACCGCGATACCGCATTCGCTGAAGCTGGAAATCGGCGAGAACGTGAAGAAGGACCAATGGGGCAATTCGGTCGATTTCATCGTCTATGGCGAGTTCGAAAACGAGGCGGCGCTGGCCGCTTACAAGGCCGACCCAGCTTATGATCTTTCGACCCGCACGGTAAAGCCGCTGCGCGAGACCCGCGTTGCCGCCGATTTCGACAGCGATACGGCGGTGAAAGCGCCGATCCGGTAAACGTCCGGTTTCACCGAAGTCGGCGCGAAATATTGCCGCTGTGCGGACAGGGTGTCTCACGCGCGACGTCATCCTTGGGCTTGTCCCAAGGATCTGATCACGTCCAATAAAATCGAGACGTTGCAGATGCTCGGGACAGGCCCGAGCATGACGAAAGAGAGCTTTCAGGACGTCGTCAGAAATTTCAGCGCCTACCCTGTCGGTTAAAACCCCACGCGGGCGACGCCGCAGGAGTCGACGCCGCGCGCCATCAAAACAAGGACAACTCCATGCGATTTCCCTTTTCCCTGCCGTGGCTGCGCCCGGCGGATGGCAGAGCCGTGCCTGAAAGCCGGAAAATGGCCGATGGCTTCATGGCGGTTGCCGTGCAGGGCGGGCAGGCCTTCTGGTCGGGCCGGTCCTATGCCGCACTTGCCCGCGAGGGCTTCATGAAGAACCCAGTGGCGCACCGGGCCGCCCGCATGGTGGCGGAGACCTCGGCTTCCGTCAGCTGGCTGCTTTATGATGGCGAAGAGGAACTCGCCGATCATCCGCTCCTGGCGCTGCTCTCAAAACCGGGCGCCCATATGGGCGGGCCGGATTTCTTCGAGGCGCTTTATGGTCACCTCATGCTCGCCGGAAATGCCTATATCGAGCCGCTGATGGTGGGCGGGCGGCTGCGCGAGCTGCATCTGCTGCGGCCCGACCGGGTCAGCATCGTCGAGGGGCCGGATGGCTGGCCGGTGGCCTATGATTACCGCGCCGAGGGCCGCGCCTCCCGGCGCATCGCCGCCGAGCGGGACGGGCTGGGGCTGCTGCATCTGAAACTTTTCCATCCGCTGGATGACCGGGCGGGTTTTGCGCCGCTCGCCTCCGCAGGGGCCGCGCTCGATCTGCACAATGCCGCAAGCCAGTGGAACAAGCGCCTGCTCGACAATTCCGCCCGGCCATCCGGCGCGCTGGTCTACCAGCCGAAGGAGGGCGGTAATCTCTCCACCGAACAATATGAGCGGCTGAAGCGTGAGCTGGAGGAAGGCTATCAGGGGGCGATGAATGCCGGCCGGCCGCTGCTTCTGGAAGGCGGGCTGGACTGGAAGGCCATGGGTCTTTCGCCGCGCGACATGGATTTTCTCGAGGCCCGCAATGGGGCGGCGCGCGATATTGCTCTTTCGCTCGGCGTGCCGCCGATGCTGATCGGCATTCCCGGCGACAATACCTATGCCAATTACCAGGAGGCGAACCGCGCCTTTTATCGCCTGACCGTCCTGCCGCTCGTTTATCGCACGGCATCGAGGCTCTGCGGCTGGCTTTCTCCGGTCTTCGGCTCTGGGCTGAGGCTCGAACCCGATCTCGACAAAATTGCCGGGCTTGCCGGCGAGCGGGATGCGCTCTGGGCACGCATCGGCGCGGCCTCGTTCCTGAGCGACGAGGAAAAGCGCGAAGCCGTCGGTTATTGATCGCCGCCCCGGCGGGATCGGAACCCCAGTTTCCTGTTCAATCATTTTCTGAAGAAGCGGAATCTCCCTGTGAGGTCTTCCGTCCAAGCGATTCCGAAGATTCGCAAAATCACCGGCGCAGGCGCGCAAAAAGCGCCTGCGTGCGACGCGGCGCGTCCGCCCGATAACCACATCCTAGAACGGAATGATTACCCATGTCTGAATTCGCCAATGAGGCCGGCATCTGGGCCGCCCGCATCACCGGCGCCGTGGCGGGCGCGGGTGTATCGCTCGTTTATCTCCTGCCGAAAAGCAGACGCGAGGCCGCGAGCCGTTTCATCACCGGCGTTTCCTGCGGCATGATCTTCGGCGGGCCTATCGGCCTGTGGATCGTGCAGCAGCTCGATATCGCCGGTGCGCTTTCGGGCCGGGAAATCATGGTGGCGGGTTCCGCCGCCGCCAGCATGGGCGCGTGGTGGGGGCTGGGCGTGCTGGTGCGCATCGCCGACCGTTACGGTGCGCGCCCGCGCGCCTGACATTTCCTTCACATCGCAGGAGTTTTCCATGCACGTTTATCGCGGGCCGCGTCCCGCCACGCGCAAATTCGCCAATCTGGAACTGCGCGGCATTACCAGCGATGGCACCTTTTCCGGTTATGCCAGCGTCTTCGGCGAGGTCGATCTCGGTCAGGATGTCATCGAGCGCGGCGCTTTCCGCCGCTCCATCGAGGAGCGGGGCGCAGCCGGCATCCGCATGCTCTACCAGCACGATCCGGCCGAGCCCATCGGCGCCTGGCGCACCATCCGCGAGGACGAGCGCGGCCTTTATGTCGAGGGCGTTCTCGCCCCCGGCGTCGCCCGCTCCCGCGAGGTGCATTCGCTGATGAAGACCGGGGCGCTGGACGGGCTGTCCATCGGATTCCGAACGGTGCGTTCCGGCAAGGCGGCGAGCCACGGCGTCCGACGCATCCTGGAAGCCGACCTCTGGGAAATCTCGGTCGTGACCTTCCCGATGCTGCCCTCGGCGCGCGTTTCCGACGTCAAGCATGCCCGCTTCTTCCGCGACCGCGAGACCGAGCTGGTGCGCACCATGCGCCGCGCCGCCCGCGCGCTGTTCGACACGACACCCAAACGCTGACTTCCGGACAATCACCAACAAGGAAACGACATGACAGACCAGATGACGAAACCGGCCCCGATGACCGTCGCGCCGCAGGTGAAGGCCGTGCCCGATACGGTGACGGCGGCCTTCGATGAGTTCATGGAGGCCTTCGAGGCCTTTCGCGAGACCAACGACCAGCGGCTTGCCGATATCGAGCGCAAGATGGGCGCGGATGTCGTGACCCGCGACAAGCTCGACCGCATCGACAGGGCGCTCGACGACAACCGCCGGATCATGGACGATCTGGCGCTCAAGAAAGCGCGTCCCGCGCTTGGCCGCAAGGATGCGCTTTCCCACGATGCCGAAGAGCACAAGGCCGCTTTCGAGGCCTATATCCGTCGCGGCGAGGAGGGCGCGTTGCGCGATCTGGAGGCCAAGGCCTTTGCCGGTTCGACCGGTGCCGATGGCGGTTTTCTGCTGCCGAACGAGACGGATGGCGAAATCGGCCGGCGCATGACGGCGATTTCGCCGATCCGTGCGCTGGCGACCGTCCGGCAGGTTTCCGCCGCCGTGCTGAAGAAACCCTTCTCGCCCGGCGGCATGACGACCGGCTGGGTTTCCGAAACGGCGGCGCGTCCGCAAACGGCAACGCCGCAGCTTGCCGAGCTTTCCTTCCCAACCATGGAGCTTTACGCCATGCCGGCGGCGACACAGGGCCTGCTGGATGATGCGGCAGTCGATATCGAAGCCTGGATCGCCTCCGAAGTGGATATCGCTTTCGCCGAACAGGAGGCCGCCGCCTTTATTGCCGGCGATGGCGCGAGTAAGCCCAAGGGTTTCCTCTCCTATGCGGCCGTCGCCAATGATGGCTGGAGCTGGGGCAATATCGGTTATGTCGCGACCGGCGTTTCGGCCGGTTTCGCCTCGGCCGGGCCGATGGATGTGCTGCTCGATGCCGTTTATGCGCTGAAGGCCGGCCACCGCCAGAACGGAACCTTCCTGATGAACCGCAAGACGCAAGGGGCGCTGCGCCGCTTCAAGGATACCAGCGGCGCCTATCTGTGGCATCCGCCCGCCGCCGCCGGCCAGCCGGCCTCGCTGATGGGCTTTCCGGTGACGGAGGCGGAGGACATGCCGAATGTGGCGGCCAACAGCTTCGCCATCGCCTTTGGCGATTTCCGCGCCGGCTATCTCGTCGTCGACCGTACCGGGGTGCGCATCCTGCGCGATCCCTATTCGGCCAAACCCTATGTGCTGTTCTACACCACCAAACGCGTGGGCGGCGGCGTGCAGAATTTCGAGGCGATCAAGCTGGTGAAATTCGGAGTGAATTGACCGCCCTTTCTTCTCCCGCCGGGGAGAATATGCCCGAAGGGGCAGATGAGGGGCAAGCTCTCCGAACACATCTACCCTTGCCCCCTCATCCCGCTGCCGCGGATTTCTCCCCCTCGGGGAGAAGAAACAAGCGGTACACGCTCGCTAGTGCGATTATCTTCCTTCCGGAGACCCCATGACCTATGCCCTCATTCATCCGCCGCAGGCGGAGCCGCTGACGCTTGCCGAGGTGAAGGCGCATCTGCGTCTCGACAGCGGCGATGAGGACGCGCTTCTTGCCGCGCTCATCCGCACCGCCCGCGAGCATCTGGAACGCACGACTGGACTTTGCCTCATCCGTCAGACCTGGCGGCTTTATCTCGACCGGTGGCCTGAGAACGGCGTGATTCCGATTGCCAGGACACCGGTGCAAGCCATCGAAACTATACTGGTTTTTGACGGTGAGGGGCGCTCGGCGGATATCACCGCCGGGGAAAAATTGCTCGATGGCGCGGCGCGGCCGGCAAGGCTGTGGCTGCGCGATCTTCCCGCTCCGGGACGGGCGATGAACGGCATCGAGATCGATTTCATTGCCGGCTATGGCGAAGCGGGAACGGATGTGCCCGACACGCTGAAACGCGCCATGCTGGTGCATGTGGCGCAGATGTTTGCCTTTCGCGGCGCGGTTGCCCCGGAAAACCAGCCCGCCGCTATTCCCGCCGGCTACGAGCGGCTGGTGGCGCCTTTCTGCCGTCTGGGGCTTTGAGACATGAACCTTGTTTTTCTCGATCCCGGCAAGTTGACGGCGCGGCTGGAACTGGAGGTGCGGACCGAAACGCCGGACGGGCAGGGCGGTGCTGCCGAAAGCTGGAATTTCCTGCGGTCGCTCTGGGCTGCGATCGAACCCGTTTCGGAGGCGTCGCATGAACGGGCCTCGGCCGAGGGCGTGACGATCACCCACCGCGTCTGGCTGGCTTACCGCGGCGACATCGCCGCCGGCCTGCGCTTTCGCAGGGGCCGCCGCATTCTGGCGATCCGGGCGGTGATGGACCCGGATGAGACCCGCCGCTTCATTGTCTGCCGCTGCGAGGAGGAAAGCCGATGAGCGCCGCAAACCTGCTTCTGCAGGCAATTTTCGCAAGGCTCGGCAGCGATGCGGCACTGACAGCGCTCATCCCCGGCGGCATCGTCGACCGGCTTCTGCCGCGCGTGGCTCTGCCATGCATCGTTATCGACGATCTCGAAAGCCGGGACTATTCGACGGCGACGGAAAAGGCCGAGGAGCATTTCCTGTCGCTGCAGATATGGAGCGACGCCAATGGCCGCAGGGGTGCCGGCGAAATCGTCGACCGGGTGAAGATCCTGCTCGATGATGCCGCACTGCCGATTGCCGGCGTCTCTCTCGTCAATCTGCATCTTCTTTCCAGCCGTTCGCGGCGCGAGGCGAAGACACGGAATTTCATCGCGGAAATGCGCTTCAGGGCGGTGACGGAGTAGCGCCGTTTCAGGAACCGTGCCTGCGTACGGTTTTCCACAGAACGATCAGCAGCAGAAACGAAATGCCGATCAGCACGGAGGCGATGGTGAGCATGGCGGATACGCCGCCGCGATCGAGCGCCAGGGTGAAGACGACCGGCGCCACGGCAATGGCGAGGTTCTGCGGCAGGGAGATGCGCGCGGCCTGAAGCCCATATTCTTCCGGGGAAAATACCGCGAGCGGCAACACGGCCCGGCTGACGGTGAGCACGCCGGCGCCGAAGCCGAAGAAAACGATGAAGCCGATGAAGGCAGGCATGGCCGGGGCAAAAAAGAGCAACAGCAGCAGGGAGAAGAGCAGCAGACAGAAGCCGATCATGGCGGTGAGGAAGGGATTTCCGTGCTTCCCGAGCAGGAAATCCAGCCCGCGCGCCGTAATCGCAAGGACGCTGCGTGCGGATGCCAGTTGCACCGCAAGCGATTGCGTCGCGCCGGCCTGAACCAGAAGCAGCGGCAGGAGCGGTGACAGGCCGAAGGTCGTGAACGCGCTGATCGTCGTCATGGCGGCCAGCAGCACGAAGGCGCGCCGCGTATCGACCGGTGAGGGCGACATCGCCGTTGCTTCTTTCGGCTTTGCCTCTTTTCGGGCCGGCCGGCCGGGAAGCACGAAAAGATAGAGCGGCAGCAGGATGAAGATTTGCAGACAGGCATAGGCGGCAAGCGTGCCGCGCCAGCCGAGATGCTGATCGGCAATGGTGGTGACCGGCAGGAAAACCGCCGCCGAAAGCCCGGTGAACAGCATCAGCAGCGTCAGCAGCCGGCCGCTTTCCGCGCCCACGCGTTCCACCACGGCCGCATGGGCCGCCGTCGTCAGGCCGCAGGTGGCGGCAAAACCCATCACGGCCCAGCCGAAGAGATAGCTCACCGCCCCGCCCGCAAAGGCGAGCACGGCAAAGCCGGCCGCGAAGAACACCGAACCGGCCGCCAGCACTGGCGCCGCGCCGTGGCGCACCAGCATTCTTCCAAGCAGCGGGCCGCACAGGGCGCTGATGGTCATCATGATCGTGAGGCCGGCGAAAACCACGCCGTTGGTAATGGCCAGTTCCCTGCCGATCCGTGGCCCGAGGACGGCCAGCATATCGAAACCGCTACCCCAGCTGACGATCTGCCCGACCGCAAGCACGCCGATAAGGCGCGCGCGAGACGTCAGGGGGGCAGCGTCGGACATGGTGAGATCGCGGGGTGCGAGGTGCAGGAACGCTTTTGGTAGCAGGCCCGTCGCGACCCCGCAACATCAATCGAGACGAAAGGAAACAACATGGTGGCGCAGAAGGGCAAGGACCTGCTGCTGAAGATCGACAATGCCGGTTCCTACGCAACCGTTGCGGGGCTGAGGACAAAGCGGCTGGCCTTCAATGCGCAGGCGGTCGATGTGACGGACGCCGAAAGCGCGGGGCGCTGGCGGGAGCTTCTTGCCGGCGCCGGCGTGCAGCGGGCATCGCTCACGGCCTCTGGCATCTTCAAGGATCAGGCAAGCGATGCGCTGGTGCGCGGCGCATTTTTTGCGGGCAGCATTCCCGGCTGGCAGATTGTCATTCCCGGTTTCGGCATCGTTACCGGACCGTTCCAGATCGTGGCGCTTGAATATTCCGGCCGTCACGATGGCGAGGTGCAATTCGAGATCGCGCTGGAATCGGCCGGTCTTCTCACATTCGGAGCGCTGTGATGGCTGAGCGTTTGCGTTACGGGCGGGCGAACCGCCATCGCGGCGAGATCGAGGCGCTGATCGACGGCGAAAGGCGCATTCTCTGCCTGACGCTCGGGGCTCTCGCCGAACTCGAAACCGCCTTTGCAGCCGAAGATCTTACCGCGCTCGCCGAACGTTTCGCGAGCGGCCGCATGAAGGCGGTCGACATGGTAAGGGTGATCGGCGCGGGCCTGCGCGGCGCGGGCAATGTCTTTTCCGATGAGGATGTGGCCGCCGCCACGGTGGAAGGCGGCATTGCCGGCCATGCCGCCATCGTCGCCGATCTTCTGACCGCCACCTTCGGCGGCCTGAAAGGCGAGACGCCGCCGGACCCTTGAGCGCCGCAGCAGGCGAAACGACGCCGCGCCCGTTCCCCTGGGAGGCGGTGATCCATGCCGGCTTCTGCCTGCTGCGGCTCTCCTCCGAAACCTTCTGGCGGCTGACCCCGCGGGAATTCTTCGCGATGACGGGCGGCAACGCCGCTCCCCGCGGCCCGGATCGTCAGGCGATGGAAGCGATGATGCGGCGGTTTCCGGACAGATAACGGCGTCAGGGCATTTTTCGCGGACGGCCGCCCTTGGCACCGTTCGCGCGACTGGCTGCCGTCTTGGCAGGAGAGCGGGATTGCCCGCCCTTGCGCTGCGCGTCCATGAACGCGCGGCTGCCGAAAATACCGTTCATCAGGCCGCTGATCGTATAGTCGACATCGAGCGTTTCCCAATGCAGACCCGTCTCGCCGAGCAGTTCGACATCCGCAAGCTGTTCGGCGGTCGCGTCCTGCAAACCTTCGAGCGCCCGCGCGGGAAACATGAAGCAGGCGCCGTTGGCGAAATCGACGATGACACGGGCCGAGGCCGTTTCGAAACGTACGGAAACCGGAATGGGGCGCTCGGCGCGCTCTTTTTGCCAGCGTTCCTTGGCGGCGGCAAGTTCGGCATCGCTGACCTCAACCATGATATCGTCTCCAGGTTTCCATAAACAGCTTCCGGTTTTCCTCGATGACGGCGACGGCGCGCCGCACATCCCGGTCCGACATGCCGCCCTGTGTGAGAACGACGAGGCTGACGATGTCGATACGGGCTTCACCCTCTCCATAGACATGGGCATGCGGCGGCTCGTGATCGGCCGTGTAGATGACAAAACGCATGCCATGCTGGCGGAGAACCGTGACCATGAGAACCATAACCCAAGAAGTTGGGTTTTAAAAGAGTGTGGGTTGGAGCAGCAGTTTTTGAGAGCTGTTTCAGCACCATGCATTCCCCAGTTGAATCAGAAAGGCAAGCGCGATGGCGGGCGAAGGATCGATGGCGGAGAACCGGGAAGAGGCGGAGGCGCTGTCCGAGGTGATGGGCGATCTCGAACGCCGGTCCGAGCGGTTCGGAACGGCCCTGACCTCGGCCCTGCAGGCGGCGACGGCGGGCGGCAAAGGGCTGGACGATGTATTGCGCGGGTTGGGGCAGCGGCTGTCCGGCATCGCACTCTCGGCCGGTCTGAAACCGCTGGAGGGCATGATCGGCAATGCCGTCAGCGGGCTGTTGAACGGCAGCGGTTCGTTGTTCGCTTTTGCCGATGGCGGTGTGCCGGGACACAGCATCACGCCCTTTGCCGATGGCGGCGTCGTTTCCAGCCCCGCCTTTTTTCCAATGGGCGGCGGGCTTGGTCTGATGGGCGAGGCGGGGGCGGAAGCGATCCTGCCGCTGAAGCGCGGTTCGGATGGCGCTCTCGGCGTTGCCGCGCCTTCCGGCGGAGGCGGGGCGCAGATCGTTTTTAACGTGACGGCGACGGATGCTGCGAGCTTTCGGAAAAGCGAAGGCCAGATCGCCGCCATGCTGGCGCGCAGCGTCGGGCGCGGCCAGCGCGGATTGTGACGCACGCGCGTCCTCCCACGGTTCAAGACCATCGAAAAGAATCCAGGAACAACGACATGGCGGCATTTCATGAAGTGCGGTTTCCGCTGCGGCTCGCACTCGGGGTGAGCGGCGGGCCGGTGAGGCGGACGGACATCGTCAACCTGTCCAATGGCCGCGAAAGCCGCAACCAGCGCTGGAGGAACGCCAGACGCGGCTATGACGCCGGATCCGGCATCCGCTCCGTCGCCGATCTTTATGAGGTGCTCGCCTTTTTCGAGGCGCGGCGCGGCGAGCTTTACGGCTTTCGTTTTCGCGACCCGGTGGATTTCAAATCCTGCCCGCCGGGGGAGACGCCCGCCGCGACCGATCAGAGGATCGGCACCGGCGACGGGATGACGGCCCGTTTTCAGTTGCTGAAAACCTATGCCGATGCGGGCGGCTCCTTCGTGCGGCGGATAGAAAAACCGGCCGAAGGCTCGGTCATGGTCTCGGTCGAGGGGGTGAAGGTCGAAGCGGCTGATGTGGCGGTCGATCATGTAACCGGCATGATCGTGTTCCGTGCCGGGCGGGTGCCGCCCGCCGGCGCCGCGATCCGCGCCGGTTTCGAATTCGACGTGCCGGTCCGCTTCGGGATCGACCGTATCGACGTGAACCTGACCGCTTTCGAGGCGGGCCGTATTCCCTCCATTCCACTGATGGAAATCCTGCCATGAAAACCATTCCCGCTGCCTTTGCCGAGCATCTCGGGCAAGATGCGACGACGACATGCCATTGCTGGAAGGTGACACTGAAGGACGGCGCGGTGATCGGTTTTACCGATCATGACGAGGCGATATCGTTTGCCGGCACCTCCTACCTTGCCGCCAGCGGTTTCGCTGCCAGCGATAACGACGGCGAAACGGGGCTGGGCGCAGGCGCCGGGGAGGTGGCCGGCGGTTTTTCAAGCGAGGCGATTGCGGAAGGCGATCTGGCCGCCGGGCGTTTCGATGGCGCGAGGGTGGAGCTTTTCCTCGTCAACTGGCAGGCGTCTGACCAGCATGTGCTGCTGAACATGCGCGAAATTGGCGAGGTAACGCGGGCCGGCGGGGCGTTTCGCGCCGAGCTGCGCAGTCTTGCCCATCGCCTCGGCCAGCCGCAGGGCAGGGTCTATGGGCGGCGCTGCGACGCCGCCCTTGGCGACAGGCGTTGCAGTGTCGATCTGGCGCGCTTTACCGGGCATGGCCGCGTGGCGGCGGTGGACGCCTCGGGCGGCCTGCTCGTCTCCGGGCTCGATGCCTTTGCCGATGGTTTTTTCAGCCGGGGAAAGCTGCGTTTTCTGACCGGCCCGCTCGCCGGCAAGGGGTTTTATCTCGACGGGCAGGAGCGGCGTGACGGCGGGGTGCTTTTGTCCTTCTGGTTGCTGCCGGAACAGACGCCTTTGCCGGGAGATAGGTTCTCCGTCACCGCCGGCTGCGACAAGAGTTTTTCCACCTGCCGGGCAAAATTCGCCAATCATCTGAATTTCCGGGGCTTTCCGCATCTGCCGGGGGCGGATTTCGCCTATTCCTATGCGGCGGGCGGCGAGAGCCATGACGGCGGGGCGCTGTTTTCATGAGCGATCCCGGCGAAAGAGTGCTGGCGCTCGCCGAAGGCTGGATCGGCACGCCCTATCGGCATCAGGCCTCGTTGAAGGGTGTCGGCTGCGATTGCCTCGGCCTCATTCGCGGCATCTGGCGGGACCTTTACGGCCACGAACCGGAATTGCCGCCGCCCTATGCGCCCGATTGGGCCGAACGCGGCGGCGAGGACCGGCTGATGGCGGCGGCAAAACGCCATTTTCCGGCGGTGTCGGGCCTGGAAGAGGCAAGGTCGGGAGACCTGCTGCTGTTCCGCTGGCGGGCCGATGCGGCGGCCAAGCATCTGGGCATTCTCGCCGGTCCGCAGCATTTCATCCATGCCTATGAACAGGCGGCGGTGGTGCGTTCGGCGCTGGTGCCGGGCTGGCGGCGGCGCATCGCCGGCGTTTTCCGTTTTCCCGGTCCCTGAATTTTTCGAGGCAAGCATGGCGACAATCGTTTTTCAGGCGGCAGGCGCGGCACTCGGCGGCATTTTCGGTCCTTTGGGCGCGGTGATCGGCCGGGCGGCCGGGGCGCTGGCGGGCAATGCCATCGACCGCACGCTGCTCTCGAACGGGCGGACGGTAACGGGCGCGCGGCTCTCCACGGCGCGCATTCCGGGGGCGGATGAGGGAGCGGCGATCAACCGGCTTTACGGCGCAGCACGGATCGGCGGCACGCTGATCTGGGCGACGCGTTTCGAAGAAAGCGTGGAGGTGGAGCGGCGCGGCGGCAAGGGCAATCGCGGCCCGAAAGTGGAGACATTTCGGTATTTCGCAAGCTTTGCCATCGGCCTGTGTGAAGGCGAGGCGGCAAGGGTGCGGCGCGTCTGGGCCGATGGGCGGGAACTGGACCTGAGTGCCGTGGAGATGCGCTTTTATCCCGGCAGCGAGACGCAATTGCCCGACCCGCTGATCGAGGCGAAGCAGGGGGCGGGCAATGCGCCGGCCTTTCGCGGACTGGCCTATGTGGTGTTCGAACGCCTGCCGCTCGACGGTTTCGGCAACCGCATTCCGCTCATGCAGTTCGAGGTGGTGCGGCCGGTCGGCCGGCTGGAAAAATCCATCCGCGCCATCACCGTCATTCCGGGCGCCACCGAGCACGGTTACGCCACTGCGCAGGTTTGCGAAAGGACGGGGATCGGCCAAAGCCGCATCATGAACCGCAACGGCCTGACCGCCGCGACCGACTGGGCTGCTGCGATCGACGAGTTGCTGGATCTGTGCCCCAATCTTGAGAGCGTGGCGCTGGTGGTGAGCTGGTTCGGCACGGATATGCGGGTGGGGGAATGCCGCATTCTGCCGGGCGTGGAAGTGGCCGGCCGAGACGGGGAAACCACGCCATGGTCCGTCGCCGGCCTGTCGCGCGATGAGGCGCATCCCGTCAGCCATCATGGCGGCGGCCCGGCCTATGGCGGCACGCCGAACGACGAAAGCGTGTTGCAGGCGATCGCCGATCTCAGGGCGCGCGGCCTTCGGGTGTGCCTTTACCCCTTCGTGATGATGGATGTTCCGATCGGCAATGGTCTGCCGGACCCCTATGGCAAAAGCGAGCAGGACGCCTATGCCTGGCGTGGGCGCATCACCTGCTTTCCCGCACCCGGCAGGGCCGGCTCTGCGGATCGCAGCGCGGGTGCACGGGCGCAGGTTTCCGCCTTCTGCAACCGCGATGAAGGCTATCGCCGTATGGTGCTGCATTATGCGGCGCTGGCGGCCCGGGCGGCCCAGGCGGGGGGAGTGGATGCCTTCCTGATCGGCTCGGAGCTGCGCGGGTTGACAGCGCTTAGGGACGAGAACGATGCCTTTCCCTTTGTCGGGGAATTGCTGCGGCTGGCGGGCGATGTGCGGGCGATATTGGGGCCGACGGTGAAGCTGACCTATGCGGCGGACTGGAGCGAATATTTCGGCCACCAGCCGGCGGACGGCTCGGGCGACGTGTTGTTCCATCTCGATCCGCTCTGGGCGAGCCCGAATATCGACGCCGTCGGCATCGACAATTACATGCCGCTTTCCGACTGGCGCGACGAGGATGTCGCAAACGGCAATCCGGACGGCATGACCGGCCCGGACGATGCCGAAGGTTTCCGCCGCGCCATTACGGCGGGCGAAGGCTTTGACTGGTATTATGCCAGCGATGCGGACCGGACGGCGCGGCGGCGCACGCCGATTACCGACGGGATGCGAGGCAAGCCATGGGTGTTCCGTTACAAGGACTTGCGCAACTGGTGGGGAAACCTCCATTTCGACCGGGTGCGGGGAACAGAGAAAACCACGCCGACGGCGTGGGCGCCGCGCTCGAAGCCCATCTGGTTCACCGAACTCGGCTGCCCGGCGGTGGACAAGAGCGCGACGCGCCCGAATGTCTTTCCCGATCCAAAATCGGCGGAAAACGCCTTTCCCTATTTTTCCCGCCGCAACCGCGCCGACAGCCAGCAGCGACGGTTTCTGGAGGCGCATCTCGACCATTGGGAAAAGGGCGATGCGGCGATGGTCGATGCAAACCGGGTCTATCTGTGGACCTGGGATGCGCGGCCTTTTCCGGCCTTTCCGCAGAATGGCGCGGCATGGAGCGATGGCGGCAACTGGCGCACGGGCCACTGGTTGAATGGCCGGCTGGGAACGGCCACACTTGCCGATACCATCGCCGCCATCCTCACCGATCACGGCTTTTCCGACTTCGATGTTTCCGCGGTCAGTGGCGATCTGGGAGGTTATGTGCAGGGCGACGTGACCTCGGCCCGCAACCTGCTGGAGCCGCTGATGGCGGCGTTTCAGGTGGATGTGGCGGAAGATGGCGGAACACTGCGTTTCCGCTCCCGCAATACGGCGGTCTTGCCGGTGCGGGATATTGCCGTGCTGGCCGATCTGGAGGACGAGCCGCTCTGGTCGGAAAATCGCGGCCATGACAGCGATTTCGCTGCCGAAGCCGTGCTGACCTCTTTCAACCCGGCGCTGGATTACGAGCAGGCAAGCGCAAGGTCCCGCCGAATCGACAATGCCGGTAGTCGGGTGGTGCGGCTCGATCTTAACGCTGCCCTGCCTGCGGAAACGGCGGAAGCCGCTGTCGAGGCGCTGTTGCGCGACAATCGGCAGGCGCGGCGCAGCCTGCGCTTTGCTCTGCCGCCTTGCGATATCGCGCTTGAACCGGGTGATTGTATCCGTTTGCCGGAAGGGGCTTTCCCGCAGGCGCCGGCAGGGCGGTTTCTGGTTAGCCGGATCGAGGACGGCGCAGTGCGGCAGGTGGAGGCGCGGGCCTTTTCTGCTGCCTTTCCGGTCTTTGCCGGCGGTGCGGAGGAACGGCGCAGCAGCGGCGCAAGCGGAGCCGAAGGTTTCGCGCCCGAAGTGCTGTTTCTCGATCTGCCCTACCATGACGGCACCGCGCCGGAGGATTCGGCGCGGATTGCGGCGCTTGCAAAGCCCTGGCGGCCAATCATCATTTCCGCGTCGCCGGGCAGGGAAGGTTACCGGCAACGCGTGCTGCTGGACCGGCCGGCGATGATCGGCGCGCTGGCAATGCCGCTGACATCGGGCCCTTCCGGCCGCTTCGACCGGAAAAACACCGTTGTCGTCGATCTGCCCTTCGGCGAGGTATCGTCGGCCGGGGAGCTTTCGGTACTGAACGGCGAGAACCGTCTCGCCATCAAGGCGGCGAACGGCGTGTGGGAAATCGTCGCCTTCGCAAAGGCCGAGGAAATCGCCCCCGCACGCTGGCGGCTCTCCTCTCTTCTGCGGGGGCTCGCCGGCACGGAAGACGCGCTCGCCGCAGGCGCGCCGAAAGGTGCGCCGGTGGTGGTTCTGGATGTGGCGGTGCAGCCGCTCGGTCTTGCCGCGAGCGAGCGCGGGCGTCGCCTGAACTGGATTGCGGAAGCCGCCGGAATGGCGGGCGCGCCGAGCCGTCCTTTTGCCTTCGAGGGCGGCCTGCGGGCGCTGACACCGCTCGCGCCGGCGCATCTTGCCGCCGAGCGGCGCGGCGACGGCGTTTTCATCAGGTGGAAACGCCGGGGCCGGGTGGAGGCCGACGGCTGGGATGCGAGCGACATCCCGCTGGACGAGCCCTTCGAGCTTTATCGCATCGAGGTGCTGGACGGCGAGACCGTGCGGCGCATGGCGGAGGTTTCGCAACCCTTCTGGTTTTACCCCGCCGCAGACGAACTCACAGATTTCCCGGCATTGCGGGATCACATTTCCGTGCGTGTCCGAATGCTCGGCCGCGCGGTGCCCCCGGGCGTGGTGGCGCAGGCCACCCTCCCGATCTGACATGTGCCTGTAAAACAACGCAAAGGATGAGACTATGGACAGCACCAAAGCATGGTATCAATCGCGCACGATCTGGGGCGCCCTGGTCGCGGTTTTCGCACCGCTTTTCAGCATCGCCGGCCTTGATCTGCCCGCCGGTCTGCAAGGAGAACTTGCGGACGGGCTGGTGACGGTTGCGGGCGGAATCGGCGGTCTGGTCGCACTTTACGGCCGCCTTTCCGCGACCAGCGCCATTCGCTGACAGCGCCCGCGACCACGCCGTTCCCGCCTTGCGCCCATGCGGCGGGGGCGGCATTCATTTGCCATTCAGACGCTTTGCGCTACATATTCGGTCACAATACGGTTCGAGACGCACCCGGTTTTTTGGAAGTTTGTAGAATGGCATCACCTCTCATCATCGCGACGCTTGCAGCCGGGCTTTCCGGTTTCACGGCGCCCGAGGCTGATCTGCAGGGCCATTACATTCTGGCGGCGAGCGATTGCGGCGCAGCCGTCGCCCGCGTCGTGCGCGAAACCGGCGGTCAGCTGCTTTCGGTCTATCCTTCCGGTGACGGTCAGTCCTGTGTCGTCACCGTTCTCGTCCAGGGCAATGGCGAACGCCCGCGCAAGGTGACGATGCGCGTGCCGATGTAGCTTGCCCGCATCGCCGAAATATCGGAAAACAATCCGACACATTTAGCATGACCGGCGGCGCGCCTGCGGGCCGGGATACAGGAAAGGGCGGACAATGCGTATTCTCGTTGTTGAGGACGATGCCAATCTCAATCGTCAGCTGACCGATGCGCTGAAAGAAGCCGGTTATGTCGTCGATCAGGCATTCGACGGCGAGGAAGGCCATTATCTCGGCGATACCGAGCCCTATGACGCCATCGTCCTCGATATCGGCCTGCCGCAGCTCGACGGCATCACCGTCGTTGAAAAATGGCGTGCGGCCGGCAAGGCCATGCCGGTGCTCATCCTCACCGCGCGCGACCGCTGGAGCGACAAGGTCGCCGGCATCGACGCCGGCGCCGACGATTACGTCACCAAGCCCTTCCATGTGGAAGAAGTGCTTGCCCGCGTGCGCGCGCTTATCCGCCGCGCCGCCGGCCACGCCTCTTCCGAACTCGTCTGCGGCCCGGTCCGGCTCGACACCAAGTCTTCCAAGGCCACCGTCAACGGCACGACGCTGAAGCTTACCTCGCATGAGTTCCGGCTCCTGTCCTATCTCATGCACCACATGGGTGAGGTCGTCTCGCGCACGGAGCTGGTCGAACACATGTACGATCAGGATTTCGACCGCGATTCAAACACCATCGAGGTGTTTGTCGGCCGTCTGCGTAAGAAGCTCGGTGTTGATCTGATCGAGACGATCCGCGGTCTCGGTTACCGGATGCAAGCGCCGGCAGATGCGAAGTAATTCCCTCACCGCCCGCGTTCTGCTGCTCGCCTCGCTCTGGTCGGTGCTGGCGCTGGTGGTGATCGCCGTCGTGATCTCGACGCTTTACCGGCAGGGGGTGGAGCGCAGCTTCACCGATCTTCTGAGGGCGCAGCTTTATAACGTCATCAATTCCGTGACGATTTCCAACGAGAACACGCTGGCCGGCAGCCCGCAGCTCGGCGATCTGCGCTTTTCGCAGCCCGATACCGGCTGGTACTGGGTTGTCGAGCCGCTCGGCAATTTCCAGACCGCGCCGCTGGTGTCATCGTCGCTCGGCGTCTCCACTTTGCCGGTGCCGAGCATTCTCGATGCGCCCTTCGACAACCGCTATGAGCGCTTTTATGCCGTCACCGACGAGGCCGGCAATCAGGTGCGCGTGGCGGAAACGGAAGTCGTTCTGGATGGCGAGGGACGCGCCGCGCGTTTCCGTGTCTCCGGCAATCTGAACGTCGTGGAAGACGATGTGCGCGATTTCTCCAACAGCCTTTATCTGGCGCTCGCCGTTTTCGGTGTCGGCAGTCTGGTCGTCAACGGCCTTGCCATTCTCTACAGTCTGCGGCCGCTCGATCAGGCACGTGTGGCGCTCGGCAAGATCAGGGGCGGGGAGGCGGAAAGCCTCGAAGGCGAATTCCCGCGTGAAATCCAGCCGCTCGCCAATGAGGTCAATGCGCTGATCGACAGCAATCGCCGGCTGGTGGAGCGCGCCCGCATGCAGGTCGGCAATCTCGCGCATTCGCTGAAGACGCCGATCGCCGTTCTTCTGAACGAGGCCCGCACGCTGGAGCCGCAGCATGGCGATCTGGTACGGGCGCAGGCGGACGCCATGCAGGCGCAGGTGCAATCCTATCTCTCCCGCGCCCGCATCGCCGCCCAGCGCGGCTCGATCCTTGCCCGCGTGGAAGCGGAACCGGCGCTGGAACGGCTGGTGCGGGTGATGCGCCGCCTGAACCCCGACAAGCAGTTCGTGCTGAATTTCGAGCAGCCCGGCGCGGTACTCGGCATGGAGCAGCAGGATCTGGAAGAGGTCGTCGGCAATCTTCTCGAAAATGCCGCGCGTTTTGCGCAGACGCGTGTGGTCATCACGCTTGCGACCGGCACGCACCCATCCTCCGATGCGGAAATCGCCCGTCGCTCCTGGGTGGAGCTGACGGTGGAGGACGACGGGCCGGGGCTTGAGCCGGAACAGATCAGCGAAGCGATGAAGCGCGGGCGGCGGCTGGACGAGAGCCGGCCGGGCACGGGCCTCGGCCTGTCGATCGTTTCCGAGGTGGTGTCAGAGTACCATGGCCGCTTTTCGCTGTCGCGCAGCGCCATTGGCGGCCTGAAAGCCGATCTGATTTTGCCGGGCCTTTCGAAAGAGCTTGCGTGAGGCAAGAAAAAAGGCAAGAAATTCAATGGCGATATATTAGGTGCAATGCGGTAGGAAAGAGGACAGGGTTTGGTTGACGTGTATGATGGCTGCCGCTCCGTGACAATGCGCTCGCTGGTGTCACGCCCGGCACTTCTCTCGATCCTGTGCGTATCGATGCTGAGCGCCTGCACCACCACGGGCACCCGCCCGACGGGCGGCGGCCTGTTCGGCCGCTCTGCGCAGCCTTCGACGCCGTTCCTTGCCAATCTGGAAGGCGGCATTGTCGGGAGAAGCGGCGTGCAGCTCGACAGGGGTGATCAGACCAAGGCGCTGGAAGCCGAATACAAGGCCCTGGAAACGGCCCCCGTCGGCACGCCCGTGTCGTGGACAGGCGATGACGCCAAGGGGCAGGTGGTCGCCAATGCGCCCTATCAGGTCGGCAACCAGAATTGCCGGCAATATTCGCACACCCTGACGGTCGACGGACGCGAAACCAGGGCGCGTGGTGCGGCTTGCCGCAATGCCGATGGAAGCTGGTCGCCGCTGACGTAACCAGTTTGACGTAAATCAAGGACACGGGCCTTTTGCGATGACAAGAAAAGGCATGGCGGTGCAGCCGGGAGATGGCCTGCGGTGCGGCGTGATGTCTCAAATTCACGTCATCCCCGCGCTTCATGTTTCCATGTGCCGCGCATTCGAGTAATTGAGCCTTATGTTCTGGATTGTCGTTGCGATATTGACGGCGGCTGTCGCCATCGTCCTGATGTACCCGCTGATGCGGAAGACCGAGGCGCCGCAGACGCGCCGCGACGGTGAGGTCGCCGTTTATCGCGATCAGCTCGCCGAACTCGACCGCGAACGCGCCGCCGGCCTGATCGGCGACACGGAGGCGGATTATGCCCGCGCCGAAATCGGCCGCCGGCTTCTCGCCGCCGCCGAAGCGGAAGAGCAATCCGGCAAAGAACCCCGGCCGCGCCGGCACAATCTCGCCGCCAGCCTCATTACCATTCTGCTGCCCGCGCTCGGTCTCTGTCTTTACATCTGGAACGGCAGTCCGGAGGTGCCGGACATGCCGCTCGAGGCGCGTCTTGAAAAGCCCGGCAACGACATGAACCTGCTGGTCGCCCGGGCGGAACGGCATCTGGCGCAGAACCCGGAGGACGGCGCCGGCTGGGATATCCTCGCGCCGATCTATTTCAAGACATTGCGGCTTGGCGATGCCGAGCTTGCCTATCGCAATGCGCTTCGTATTCTGGGACCGAGCCCGGAACGGCTGACGGGCCTTGGCGAAACGCTGGTGGCCGGCAATGACGGCATCGTCATCGAGGCCGCGCGGGATGCGTTTGCGCAGGCCGAAGAGCTGAAGCCCGGCAATCCGCGCGCCCGCTTCTATCTGGCGCTGTCGCTGGAACAGGCCGGCAAGGCCGAGGAAGCGCGCGCCGCCTTCACCGCGCTGGCGGCCGATGCGCCGGCCGGTGCGCCGTGGCTGCCGCTGGTGCGCGAACATATAGCCCGGACCGGCGGCGCGGCGACCCCTGCCGCACCCGGCCCGACCGCTGAGGACATGGCTGCGGCAAAAGATATGACGGCGACCGACCGGCAGGCGATGATCGAGGGCATGGTGGCGAGCCTCGACGCCAAGCTGAAGGAAAACCCGGCCGATTTTGAAGGGTGGATGCGTCTCGTTCGCGCCTATTCCGTGCTGAAGAACGAAGCCAAGGCCGGAGAAGCGCTGCGGGCGGGGCTGAAGGCCTTCCCGCCGGAGGGCGAGCAGGGCAGGCAGCTTCTGGCGCTGGCGAAGGAACTGGGCGTTTCGGCCGGACCGATCCGCATGAACGGGCAGCAGGATGCCGCGCCGCAGGGAGTGACGCAATGACCCGCAAACAGAAACGCCTAGTGATCATCGGCGGCGGCATGAGCTTCATCGTTGCAGCCGTGCTGCTGGTCATGTTCGCCTTCGGCCAGTCCATCGCCTATTTCTACATGCCGGCCGATCTGGAAAAGACGCCCGTCAACCCCGGCACCCGCATCCGCCTCGGCGGGCTGGTAGCGGAAGGCTCGATCAAGCGCGGCGAGGGCCGCACGGTGAGCTTCACGGTGACCGACGGTGAAGCGAACGTGCCGGTCAGCTATACCGGCATCCTGCCCGATCTTTTCCGCGAAGGGCAGGGCGTGGTGACCGAAGGCATGTTCGATGCCGCGACCCACGGTTTCGTGGCCGACAGCGTTCTGGCCAAGCACGACGAAAACTACATGCCGAAGGAAGTGGCCGACCGGCTGAAGGACAAGGGCCTGTGGCAGCATGCCGGAGACGGCGAGGAACCAGCCGCCGCAACGCCAGCGGCCAGCGCACCTTCTTCCGACAAGACCGGAGCAACCAGATGATCAACGAGATCGGCCATTATGTTCTGGTTCTGGCGCTCGGTGTGGGGCTGATCGTCTCGACGCTGCCGGTCATCGGCGCGCGCCGCAACGACCGGGCGCTGATGGATGTCGCCTCGCTCGGCTCGGTCCTGATGTTCCTGCTGGTCGCCTTCTCCTTCGCGGCGCTGACGCGGGCTTATGCCGTCTCGGATTTTTCCGTGCGCAACGTCTGGGAAAACTCGCATTCGCTGATGCCGATGATCTACAAGCTGACCGGCGTTTGGGGCAACCACGAAGGCTCCATGCTGCTGTGGCTGCTCATCCTGGTGTTTTTCAGCGCGCTTGTCGCAGCCTTCGGCCGTAACCTGCCGGAAACGCTCAAAGCCAATGTGCTTGCGGTGCAGGCATGGATTTCGGTCGCCTTCCTGCTGTTCATCCTGCTCACCTCCAACCCGTTCCTGCGGCTGGAGCCGGTGCCGGCCGAGGGGCAGGACCTCAATCCCATTCTTCAGGATTTCGGCCTCGCCATCCATCCGCCGCTGCTCTATCTCGGTTATGTCGGCTTTTCCGTCTGCTTCTCCTTTGCCGTTGCGGCGCTGCTGGAAGGACGCATCGACGCCGCCTGGGCGCGCTGGGTGCGGCCGTGGACGCTCGCCGCATGGACCTTCCTGACCGCCGGCATCTCCATGGGCTCCTACTGGGCCTATTACGAACTCGGCTGGGGCGGCTGGTGGTTCTGGGACCCGGTGGAAAACGCTTCCTTCATGCCGTGGCTTGCCGGAACGGCGCTGCTGCATTCGGCGCTCGTCATGGAAAAGCGCGAGGCGCTGAAGATCTGGACCGTGCTTCTGGCGATCATGACCTTTTCGCTGTCGCTGCTCGGCACCTTCCTCGTCCGCTCCGGCGTGCTGACCTCGGTCCACGCCTTCGCCACCGATCCGAGCCGCGGCATCTTCATTCTCGGCATTCTGACCGTCTTCATCGGCGGCGCCTTCGCGCTTTTCGCATGGCGTGCACCTTCCCTGAAGGCCGGTGGTCTGTTTGCGCCGATCTCGCGCGAAGGGTCGCTGGTTCTCAACAACCTCATCCTGACGGTATCGACCGCGACCGTGCTGATCGGCACGCTCTATCCGCTCATTCTGGAAACGCTGACGGGCGAAAAAATTTCGGTCGGTGCGCCTTTCTTCAATCTTACGTTCGGCCTGCTGATGATCCCGATCCTGATCGTCACGCCTTTCGGGCCGATGCTCGCCTGGAAGCGCGGCGATCTTCTCGGAGCCTTCCAGCGGCTTTATGTGGCGGCAGCGCTTGCGGCCCTTGCCGGGCTGACGCTCTGGTACATTGAAAATGGCGGTCCGGTGCTGGCCGCACTCGGCATCGCCGCCGGTTTCTGGCTGATCTTCGGCGCTTTCGCCGATCTCTGGTATCGCGCCAATTTCGGCAAGCTCGCCTTCGGTATCGCGTTTCGCCGCCTGAAGGGCCTGCCGCGTTCGGCCTTCGGCACGGCGCTGGCGCATATGGGGCTCGGCATCACCGTGCTCGGCATCGTCATCGTCACCACTTTCGAGACCGAGACGGTCCTGGAAATGAAAGAGGGCATGGCGGCGGAAGCGGGCGGTTACAGCCTGACCTTCGATGGCGTCCGCCACGCCGTCGGCCCGAATTTCACCGAGGATCGCGGCCATTTCACCGTGCGCAAGGCGGGGGTGGAGGTGGCCGATGTCTGGTCGTCCAAGCGGCTCTATACCGCACGCCGGATGCCGACGACGGAAGCCGGCATCCTGACCTTCGGCCTCAGCCAGCTTTATGTCTCGCTGGGTGACCCCATGGCCGATGGCGGCATGGTGGTGCGCATCTGGTGGAAACCCTTCATCCTGTGCATCTGGGGCGGCACGCTGTTCATGATGGCGGGCGGTTTCATCTCGCTCTCGGACAGGCGTTTGCGGGTCGGAGCGCCGAATCGCAAGGCGAAGCCGGTGCGGGCTGCAATGCCGGAGGCGGCGGAATGAGTGTGGTCTTGCTCCCCTCATTCCTGTGCTTGTCACAGGAATCC
>NZ_RZTX01000003.1:0-421656 GCF_004005385.1 Agrobacterium sp. CNPSo 2736
GGCGCTTGCAGGCCTTGCCCCCTTCAATGCCGATAGCGGCATTCATCGCGGCCAGCGCCATATCCGCGCCGGACGAAAGCGCGTGCGCGATGCCCTCTATATGGCGGCGCTGGTGGCCTACCGGCTAAAGTCGCCCTTCGCCCGCATGGTTCAAGCCATGCAGGCCAAAGGCAAACCGTTCAAGGTCATGATCATCGCCATCGCCCGCAAACTGCTCGTCATTGCAAATGCTATTCTCAGGGATAAAACCACATTCGAAGCAGCTTAAAACAACATGCATTAATACAGTTGCCAGCCGGCACGCGTCTGCGCGGCGAAAAGAGTCCTTTCAGCCCAAGGACCTGGGCTGGCTGGATCCCGGCTCAAGGCCGGGATGACGGCGGTGAAAACAGCGAGGACTATCGCCGATCCAGCACCCGGCATATGCGCGCCGCTGGCTCCTCGCCCTCCCCGGCAATCGCACGGCGAATATCGCGGCTGTTGAGATGCAGGCTGCGGCCGGCGGGTAAATTCGAGCGTTTTATCTTGCTGAGCGCCGCAGCGATAAAAGCGGCCTCGTGTTCATGAAAACAGGCGAGAGCCGCCTCGCGATCCGGGGCTGCCCCAAGGACAGCCTTGAAGGCAAGACGGTGCACGGCGCAGAAAGCGCCGTGACCGGGAACGGCAAAACGCAGCGCATCGAGTTCCTCACTCCATTCGGCTGCGTCCTGCATAGTCTCAAGCCGACTGGAAGCGCTTCAGGAAAAACGCGCTCAATGTTCCAAGCAAAGCCCAGAAAACGAAGCTCGTGATGGTGGCGGCGACGATGAACTGACGCTCCAGCGGCAGCGGCGCCAGCGCATGTTCGCCTTCCGGCGGCAGGGGTGCGCCGACCACATGCGGCGCGACGATCAGCACCAGCGCCAATATGATCGCCCAGGGTTCGCGGCGGAAGGCGATCAGCGCAATCCCGCCCGCGGTTGCGGCAACCGTCGCAAGCCACCAGATCTGCCGCGCCTCAAGTGCGGCGGCCGGGCTGCCCGGCAGTTCCGGCGGCAGGCCGATCATCGGGGCCAGCATGACGGCGGCAAAACCGGCAACGCCCCAGAGAAGGCCTTCACGCCAGCCGCCATTCGTGCCACGCAGCGAAATGAGGCCGGTCAGCACCAGCGCATAACCGATGGCGGTCAGCACATTGGCGGCAACCGTATAGGCGGTGCGCTCGAAGCCATCGGCCGGAGCCCAGGCCTCGTCATTGTGCTCATGGGCGGGAACGGCAGCACCGGGCGCCGGCGCATCATGGCTGTGGGGCGCTTCGCCCGCGCTTTCATAGGTTTCCGCCTGAAGAATGAGCGGCGTGGTGCCAAAAGCCTGCATGGCCGAAACGGCGAAACCACTGACGATGCCGACGAGAACGGCAGTAAAGACGATATTGCGAAAAGACGACATGCCGTTTCCCCTCAATGGCAGGGGAAGGCGTTGGCATGACGCGTGTCATGCGCGGCATTGTGAACGGCTTCCACATGGGAAAAGCCGACAAAACCGACAACGAACAGGCCAAGCACGATCGCCGTCAGCGATTGCGCAAAGCTGGTTGTTTTTGCGGAAACGGCGGCGTTGGCCGTATTCTGGTTGATGGACATGGTGACCCCTCTCCGGCGCGACCCCGCGCCTTTGGACGCGGCCGGACGGCAAAGGGCCGTCGAGCCGCTACAATACACTTCACCACGGGGATACGAGACTGACACAGGGAGGCGTCGATCCCGCCACCCTGAAATTCCGCTCTTCCGGACACCCCGCCGGCATGGATATTTCCGCGATGGCAGGTCTCCTGGCTTACGGGTCAAAACCTGAAACACCTTCCCGGCGTCACCCTCTCTGGAAACCTTCAGTTCCCGGCGAGATGGCTTGCCAGTGGCATTTCGTTTCAGGCTCTCCGCTCACAGTTGCGGGGGCAGCCACGAATGAGGATTTCTCCCTATCGTGTTCCCTTTTCACCTTCCGGAACGCCCGGAAGGAACCATCACAGGATTGTTATCCGATGGGCGGCGGCGGGAGTCAATGGTGGGCCTGATTTCGAACTGCACGCCGTTGCCTCCACCTCCGTCACCCCCGAACTAGATCCGGGGTCCAGCGCGATCAAGTCCTTGATCGCAAGAGACTCTTCTCACGGCGCAGACGCGCCGTGGCTGGATGCCTGATCAAGTCCGGCATGATGGCTGAGAGTTACCGCGACGGTATGGCCTTCAGATAGGCGGCAATCGCATCGCGGTCTTCGGCCGTCAGATGCGCCATATTCTGCTGCACCTTGACCATGGAGCCGCCGACGCTGTCGAATTCCGGGGTAAACCCGTTTTCCAGATAGCTGGCAATATCGGCCTCGGCCCAGCTGCCGATGCTTTGCGAGCCGGGGGTAATGTCGGGAATGCGGCCCTCGCCTTCCGGGTGGGGCCCGCCGGCCAGCCACTTGTCTTTCACGAAACCGCCAAGCGCGTTGCGCGGCGTGTGGCATTCGCCGCAATGGCCCGGCCCTTCCACAAGATATTGGCCGCGCAGCAATTCGGCATTGGCATTGGCAAGCTCCACGCGGGGCCGCGCCGAGGGGTCGAAATAAAGGAATTTCCAGCCGCCCAGCGCCATGCGCAGATTGAAGGGGAACGGCAACTCGTGATCCGGCGCATCATTCTGGCTGGCCGGCAGGGCTTTCAGATAACCGAAGAGATCGTTGATGTCCTTCTGAGTCATGCGGGCATAGGAGGCATAGGGAAAGGACGGGTAGAGATGCTCGCCGTTCCTTCCCACACCGCGCGTCATCGCATCGCCGAATTCCGCCAGCGTCCAGCCGCCGATGCCATGCTGCGGATCGGAGGAAATATTGGGGACATGGAAGGTGCCGAAAGGGCTTTTCAGCGCCTGCCCGCCCGAAAGCGTCAACAGCGCCTCGCCTTTCGCATCGGGCGCGGCATGACAGCTTGCGCAGCCGCCCGCCCAGAACAGCGTTTCGCCATTGGCCAGATCCGGTTCGCCCAGGCTGACCCAGTGGCTGGGCGCCTGCCGCTCAGGCGCCGTAACCCAAGCGAATATGCCGTAGCCCGCAATGGCCGCGACGACGGCTCCGCCCGCGAGTTTCGTCCAGATGGAGGACATGCCCCTCTCCCCATTCTCACCTGACCCGGTCAGATGTCTTTCGTGCCTGAGAAAACGCCGCCGGGAAGCGGCGTTTCCAAAGTGCTGCGATTATTTCTTCAGACGATAGGTCTGGTGGCAGGTGCCGCAATCGGCGCCGAGCGTCTTCATGGCGGTCGCGACGCCCGCCTGATCGGTGGGAAGATTGGCGAGAACCATGTCCGCATCCGTGCCGAGCTTGGCGGCCTTGGCCTTGAAGTCGTCGAAATTTTCCCAGATGGCGGGGGCCGCGGCGCTGCCGGTCTCGGTGCCGGCGGGGAACTGGTCCGGGAAAGCCTTCGCATTGGTGCCGATGGTGGTTACGGCAGTCTTGACGGTATCGGCGTCAAAGGGCTTTTCGCCCTTGGAGATGGCGGCGAGCGAACCCATGGCCCCACCGATCTGCTTCATCATGCCTTCACGTTTTTCGACTTCGCCGGCAGCGTAGACCGCTCCGGCGCAAAGACAGCCGAACAGCATGGCCGCGGTGATGGTTTTCAGTTTCATGCAACTCTCCTTGATTCCGGCCGGGACACCGGACGCTTGATGGAACGGCGCGAGGATGCCCTTTCCGGATGGCGAAAAGAAGTCACATTGCGGTGAATTCCATCGTGAAAACAGAAGCCTAAGACAAGGCCTCCCACAGTGTCAGCAGCGCTGCGGCAATCAGCATGAAACCGGCGGCGCGGCCGATGAAGATCGTGGCGGCGGGCGAAGAAACCAGCCATGCCCGGCTTTTATCCGCCGTCAGCGCCAGCGCGCCATAGACCGTGAACTGCGTGACCGCCACCATCGCGCCCATCACCAGCCCCTGCATCCAGATCGGGCCATAGGCCGGTTTGAGAAATTGCGGATAGATCGCCATCATGAACAGATAGGCCTTCGGATTGGAAAGGCAGGTCAGCACCGCCCGCCAGAAGGCCTTTCTGACCGAAGCGCTCGCCTGCGCCTCGTCGCCGTTCACGACAATCGCGCTGCGCATCAGGCCGATGCCGATCCAGATCATATAGGCGGCGCCGAAAACCAGAAGCGGCAGGAACAGCGACGGCATCCAGGCGGCAAGCATGCCGACGCCCAGGGCGCCGTAAAGCGAATGCACGATGCCGCCGGCGCTCATGCCGCTTGCGGCGGAAAGACCCGTTCTCTTGCCGCCCGTCAGCGCGCTTGCCAGCACGAACAGCATATCCATGCCCGGCAGGATGATGATGCCGAACAGGACCAGAAAGAAAAGCCAGAGATTTTCGGCGTAACTCATGTCAGTATCTCCCAAAACGGTTCACGACACATTCGGGAAATCCCATGTTTCTCAATGTGTTTCTCCGTTTATAGGAAAAGCCAACTGACAGCGTTATGTCAGTTGCGTGGGGAAATCCACCGGGAAAACGACAATGCGCAAGGCGTCGAGACTGTTCGAGATCATCCAGATCCTGCGGGTGGCGCGCAGGCCTGTCACCGCGCAGACGATTGCCGAGGCGCTGGAAGTGACGGTGCGCTCGGTCTATCGCGACATAGCAGCGCTTCAGACCATGCGCGTGCCCATCGAAGGGGAACGCGGCGTCGGTTATATCCTGCGTCCCGGCTTCAACCTGCCGCCACTGATGTTTTCCATCGAAGAGACGGAGGCGATCGTGCTGGCTCTCGCCATGGTCGCGCGTACCGGCGATAGCGGGTTGCGGCAGGCGGCAAGGCAGGTCAGCGACAAGATCGCCGCATCCCTGCCCGAACCCCTGTCGAAAACCCTCTCCGCCAATGCCCTGCACGCCTGGGGCAGCATCGCCCCCTCCCCCGCCGGCGTCGATCTTGCAACGGTCCGGCGGGCGGTGCGCGACGAGGAGAAGCTGGAGATCACCTATCGCGATGAAGCCGGCGCGGAAACGCAGCGGTGGGTTCGGCCGATTGCGGTGATCTATTATTCGGAGACGGTGAATATCGTCGCCTGGTGCGAATTGCGGCAGGCGATCCGCAATTTCCGCTCGGACCGGGTGCTGGGCTGCGAAACGACCGGCAGCTTCTTCAAGCTGGAAGGCGAGAAGCTGCGGCAATTATGGATGAGCGGCTGGCAGAGCAACCAGCCGCCAATCCCCTACTCACAGCCGTAAAAGGCGATCCTCCTCCCGCCCGAAACCGCGAATGACGATTCTGTCAGCAAAGACATCGGCGATGGCGAAGGTGTTCTGATCGGGCGTATCGACCATGCCCTTGAAATTCACGAAGTGGGTATTGCCCAATAGGCCGTAATTGCCCTCGTGATTATGGCCGTTGAACCACGCGACGACCGAGCGGTGGGAGCCGAGAAGTTCTAGAATGCGCGGCGCGTCCCACATATTGTGGGCGTTTTCGGGATAGACAGGATAGTGGCAGAGAACGATCACTTTTTCGCCTGCCGCATCCGCCTTTTGCAGAACGGCCCGCAGCCATTCGAACTGCTCGTCGCTGAGCGAGGCGTTCCAGTCCTGCGCATTGATTGCACCGGCATCCGCCAGGCGCTTCAGCCGGTCTGCTGCAAGCATCCGACGCGGATCGCCGGGCGGCGGGGCGAACAGGCTGACCTCGTTGCCATCAAGCACGACGAAACGGATGTCGCCGATGGAAAAATCATGCCAGGGGGCGGACATGCCGAGGCGGGCGTGGATAGCCGGCAAATGCTCGGCGGCGACGGCGAAATCGTGGTTGCCCGGCAACAGGACCGAGCGGTGGCGAAGCCCGTCGTAAACGGCAAGGATCGCATCGAAATTGTCGAAGCCGCGATCGATGATATCGCCGAGCGTCACCACGAAGGCCAGCTCCTCGCGATTGAAGGCGTCGATCGCGTCTGCGAGCTTTTTCGGGCTCTCGGCATAATAACGACCCATCTCGGGGCGCGGATCGGCATCGGCATATTGGGGATCGGCGACAATGCCGAAGGAGAAAAGAGGCGTGGTTTTTTCAGTCATGATGCGCCGCGATAAACCCGGCGGATGACAGGCTTGTGACAATAAAACCCGACAGGCCGTATCGCCATATCACAAAAGCAGAACACCCGGCACAGAGGCCGGGTGTTCGAAAAATCCGTTCCGCAAGCCTTACTTGGCGGCGGCTTCGTAACGCTCCAGGACGTAGTCCCAGTTGATGAGGTTGTCGACGAAGGCTTCGAGGTACTTCGGACGCAGGTTGCGGTAGTCGATGTAGTAGGAGTGTTCCCAGACGTCGACGCCGAGGATGGGATCGGCGCCATGAACCAGCGGGTTTTCGCCGTTCGGGGTCTTGGAGATTTCAAGCTTGCCGTTCTTGACGGAGAGCCATGCCCAGCCGGAGCCGAACTGCGTGGTGCCGGCAGCGATGAAATCGGCCTTGAACTTGTCGTAGCCGCCGAGATCGGAGGCAATCGCCTGCTCGAGCTTGCCCGGCAGCTTGTTGCCGCCGCCGCCCTTCTTCATCCACTTCCAGAAATGGACGTGGTTGTAATGCTGGGCCGCATTGTTGAAGAGACCGGCATTGGTGCCAAAGGACTTCTTCACGACTTCTTCGAGCGACAGGTCGGAAAGACCTGCTTCGGCCGCCAGCTTGTTGCCGTTGTCGACATATGCCTTGTGGTGCTTGTCGTGATGGAACTCGAGCGTCTCGCGCGACATGTAGGGTGCAAGCGCGTCGTAGTCGTAGGGGAGTTCGGGAAGTTCGAAGGCCATGGTTTTTACTCCTTTTTGCAGCGGGTTACCGCTCCTAGAAACCGTGTGAGCGGACCATAGGAGCGAACCTCTGTTTGGGCAACCTGCGAAATATCAAAATGTTCCGACAAAAGAGAAAATTCCTCTCCTTGCGACCGCCACCACATTTGTTTCACAACCCTGGCGTACCGTTTTCCACCCTATCGGTTCGCTTTTACCGAGATTGCAGGAAGGAAATTCCATGACCCGTCCGATCCCCCGCTCCATCCTCCTCCTTGCGGCCTTCTCGTCGCTCACCTTGCCTGCCGCCGCATCGTCGGATGACGCCTGGAAGGAGTTCGTCGCGGATGTGCAGACGGCCTGCCTTGCCGGCGCCAAAGACATGATCGAGGACGCGAAGGCCGTGGTCGATCCGGTCGGCAGCGAGAATTACGGCCTCGCCATCCTCACCGGCAAGGCGAAACTCACCGGGAAGAGTGGGGGCGCGGATGCCACCGTCAGCCATATCTGCGTCTACGACAAGAAGACCAAGGCCGTGGAGCTGGGCAGCGAGCTTGCCGGCGATACGCTGAAGGTGGAAATTCCCGGCTCCACCAAGCCCTGATCGTTCAAAAGCGCGGTGTGGTGTCACCCTCGCCCAGCGCACGCTGCATCAGCACCGTATCCAGCCATTGGCCATGTTTCCAGCCGATGGATTTAAAGGTGCCGACATGTTCGAAACCGGCGGCGCGGTGCACGCCAATCGAGGCGGCGTTGGCTGAATCGCCGATGACGGCGATCATCTGCCGGAAGCCGCGCGCGGTCGCCGCCTCGATCAACGCATCGAGCAGCTTGCGGCCGATGCCCATGCCCTTCATGGCCGGATCGATATAAACGGAATTCTCCACCGCCGCGCCATAGGCCGGGCGCGGGCGGTAGGCGCCGGCATAGGCATATCCGGCTATCTTTCCATCGCATTCGGCGACGATATAGGGGTAATTGCCCTCCACCAGAAGGCGACGGCGCTCGAGCATCGTCTCCACGCTCGGCGGATCGATCTCGAAGCTCGCGCGGCCGTGCAGCACGGCGTCCCGGTATATTTCGGCAATGGCTGGAATATCCGCCTCTTCGCAAGGGCGGATGGTAAGGCTGGAAACGGTGGAAAGGGTCATTCTCTTGTCCTGCGGATCATTCACGCCGTCATTGTGCATTGCGGCGCACCCAAAATAAAGATTATCTGTCTTATACAAACGATAAGGTTTTCTTTGATGATGGACCTCGACCTGCGGCAGCTGCGCAGCTTCATGGATGTGGCCGATCTCGGCAGTTTTTCCGCCGCCGCTGACAAGGCCGGGCTGACGCAGCCGGCCATCAGCCTGCATATAAGGCTGCTTGAAAAACAGCTCGGCGTGCGGCTGATCGAAAGGGTCGGCAGGCGCGCGCAGCCGACGGCGGCGGGGCGCGATTTTCTCATCCATGCAAGAAGGATTGCGGAAGAAGTGGCGCATGCCATCGATACCGTTGCGCCGCATCGCAGCGGGGTGATGGGACGCCTGCGCATCGGCACGGGCGCCACCGCCTGCATCTATCTGCTGCCGCCGGTGCTGGGCAAAATCCGGCAGGCCATGCCCGGCATCGAGATCGTCGTGCAGACCGGCAATACCCACGATATCCTCCGGCTTCTGGAGGCCAATACCATCGATGCGGCGGTGGTGGCCCTGCCCGCCAGCGGCCGCAGCCTCGATATCAGCGATATCCATCTCGACGAGCTGGTCGCGGTTTTCCCGCAAGGCTCCGTTTCTGACACAACGGCGCTCAACGCCGAGACGCTTTCGGCGCGGCCGCTGCTGCTTTACGAGGGCGGCAATACGCGCCGGCTGGTGGATCAATGGTTTTCGGCGAGCGGCCGCACCGTGCAGCCCGCCATGGAACTGGGCAGCGTCGAGGCGATCAAGAAGCTCGCAGGCGCGGGCCTTGGCCTTGCCATCGTGCCGCGCATGGCGATGGAGCATGAAGGCGCGGCATCCGGGCTCGAATGGCGCTCGCTCGCACCGCCGCTTGAACGGCGGATCGCGCTGGCGATGCGGCGCGACAAACACATGACCGCGCCGCTGCGGGCGCTTGCCGCTGCGCTGCCGGATGTGGGGAAAAGGTGAAGCCCGTGCCGGCTGCGAGGGCAGGCTTCGACTTGTTGACGACATGGAACCGTACTCTCTCCTCCGTCATGCCGGACTGGATCCGGCATCCAGCCACGGCGCGTCTGCGCCGTGAAGAGAGTCTTTCGCGATCAAGGACTTGATCGCGCTGGACCCCGGATCCAGTCCGGGGCGACGGAGCCCATAACCAAGCCTCCACCCACACGTTCAGTCCACGAGGTTCGTTCTCAAAACTCCGTCCAGTCGTCACCCTTCACGGCCATCGCCGCATTGCCGCGGGCAGCAACGGGGCGGGCCTTCGGCGCCGGTGCGACCGGTGCGGCGGGCGCGTGGACCGGGCTTGCGGCGCGCTGCATATGACGTGCCGTCTCCCGCAATGCCGAGGTCTGCTGGCCGAGCTGGAATTGCGCAAGCAGGGCGTGGAGGTTGGTGCATTCCTGTGCAAGACCCGCACCGGCCGCATTCATTTCCTCGACCATGGCGGCATTCTGCTGCGTGGCCTGATCCATGTGGTTGACGGCGGTGTTGACCTCGGAAAGACCGGCCGACTGCTCCTGCGCCGCCGTGGCGATGGCGTCCATATGGGTATTGACGGAAAGCACCAGCTGCTCGATCTCGGAAAGCCCGACGCCGGTATCGGCCACCAGCTTCACGCCCTCACCCACAGCAACGGCTGACGCGGTGATGAGCTGCTTGATTTCCTTGGCGGCGTTGGCGGAGCGCTGCGCCAGTTCGCGCACTTCCTGTGCGACGACGGCGAAGCCCTTGCCCGCATCGCCCGCCCGCGCTGCCTCGACGCCGGCATTCAGCGCCAGAAGGTTGGTCTGGAAGGCGATTTCGTCGATGACGCCGATGATCTGGCCGATCTGGCGCGAGGAATGCTCGATGCGCTCCATGGCGGCGACGGCATCGCGCACCACCTTGCCGGAAAGATCAGCCTTTGTCCTTGCCTCGCGCACCGTGTCGCGCGCATCGCTCGCCCGTTTGGAGGTGGCGGAAACATTGGCGGTGATCTCTTCCAGCGCTGCGGCGGTTTCTTCGAGAGAAGCGGCCTGCTGTTCGGTGCGGCGGGAAAGATCGTCGGATGCCGACGACACCTCGTGGGCGCCGCCATTCACGGTCTGCACGGACTGGCCGACGCTGGTGAGCGCTTCGCGCAGCTGATGCACGGAGCTGTTGAAATCGTGCCGCAGCGTCTCGAATTGCGGCGAAAACGGCGTGGCGATCTCGCAGACCATATCACCGGAGGCAAGCCGGCGAAGACCGCCAGCCAGCGACCCCGTGGCCTGATTGAGACGCTCTTCCGCCTCCGCCTCGGCGCGCTGCTGCAGCTCGATACGGTCGCGCTCGGCCTGCTCGCGGCTGCCGACGGCTTCGTCCTCAAGCTGGCGGTTACGGATGGCCGCTTCGCGGAAGATTTCCACGGCGCGGGCCATCTCGCCGATCTCGTCGCCGCGTTTTGCGCCGGGCACATCGATCGCCAGGTTGCCGGTGGACAATTCCATCATCGCCTTGGTCAGGCGGCTGATCGGACGGGTGACGCGGCCGACGATGACGACAAGGCAGAGAATGCAGACGCCAAGTGTGAGGATGAATGCGGCGAGATAGATCATCGCGCCGATAAAGGCGTCCTGTCTGGCCTTTTCGGCATTGGCGTTGAGAACATCCATCGCTTCGGAGGCGATTTTCGCGACCGTATCGAGGCTTTCGGTGACCGTATTGCGCCATGTATCGATGGTGAAGGCAGGCGTGCGGCCATTGTTCAGATCATCGATCAGCTTTGCGCGCTGCGTGACGAAATCACCCTTGAAATAGGTCCTGTCGGCAACGGCATAGATGTCTTTCAGCGCCTTCGGCGTCGATTCATGCGCGACGAGGTCGCCGGTGGCTTTCCAGGCAAAGGCCGCGCCGGCATCGAAATTGCCAAGCTGCTGGGTTTCCTGCGGGGTCAGCGGCCGCTGCTGGGCCACGACCGCATTGATGACAACGGTGGCGCTGCCGCCCAGCGCACGCGCCGACCAGCCATAGGACCGCAACTGGATGAGGCCGGTCAGGCTCTGGTCCAGCGAGCGAACCTCGCCTTCCACCGCCGTCGATCCCGCTTCGAGCGCCGTCAGGAAATCCTGACCGAGCGCCAGCACGGTCTTGTCCAGCCCGTTTTCACGACGGTCGAGCGGCAGGGTGACGTTGGCGTCAACCTTTTTGCGCAGCTCCAGGAATTGCGTGTAGATATCCTTCACGCGGGCAAGCGGAGCCTTGAGGCCAGCCTGATCGAGCGCGGCGGACTGTTCGAGAAAGGCGCCCATGGCGGCATCCACCTTCTGGCGCGACGCCTGCACGCTGGCGATGGTATTGGCCGTCTTTGCCGGATCGACGGTCAGCGCCGAGGCGCTGTTGCCGCGTTCACTGCGAAAGTTCAGCAGGGCGTTGAAAAGCAGCCTGTCCAGCGAAACGAGCTGCGCCACCTCCGAAAAGCTGCGGGCACGCTGCACGGACTGCAACATGCCGTTGCCCACGAAGCCTGCCAGCGCGATGCCGACGAGCAGAAAAAATCCCACAAGTATATTGCGTATGCTGAAAGACATTTGGCGGCCCCCACTAGCCCGGATCGGTAATGCCGCAAGCTAGCCTGTGGTCCTCTAAAATTGGATTAAATTCCCCCTGAATTTTTATGGGGAAATAATGCAGTTCAAAACAAAAGGCCGCGGCAGGGATGAGCCTGCCGCGGCCTTTTGAAACTATGGGTTTTACCCGACCTTAAACGTCCGCGCCGAGACGCGCCCAGTCCATATAGAGATCGAGCGCCTTGCGGGCGACGGGGCCTGCCTGCAATTCGCGATCATCGAGCTTCACGACGGGCGAAACCTTGGAATAATTGCCGGAGCAGAAGATTTCATCGGCCTCGCGGAAATCCTCGACCGAAAGCGTCGCTTCACGCACGTCGAAACCGGCCTGGCGCAGAAGGCCGATCACGCGCGAACGGGTGATGCCGGCAAGGAAAGTGCGGTTCGGAACCGGGGTAAGGACAACGCCGTCCTTGACCATGAAGATGTTGGCGGAGGCGGATTCGGCGACATTGCCGTTCATGTCGCGCATCAGGGCATTGTCGAAACCGCGCGAGCGCGCTTCCAGAATGGCGCGACCGCTATTGGGATAGAGGCTGCCGGCCTTGGCGTCGGTCATGGCGGTTTCCGGCGAAGGGCGGCGCAGCGGCGAGACGGTGAGCGTCAGCGGCTTGCCGGCATCCATCGGCGCTTCGAAAAGGCAAAGCGCAAAACGGGTGGAGCTGGCATCCGGCGCCACGACGCTGCCGGGCATGCCGTGTTCGGCCCAATACATGGGCTTGATGTAGATCGCCATCTTGCCGTCGAATTTCTTGACGCCTTCCAGCGCCAGGGACTCGATCTCCTCGGCCGTCATGGTCGGCTTCATGCCCATATTGACGGCGGAGCGATTGACGCGCTGGCAGTGCAGATCGAGATCAGGCGCCACGCCATCGAACCAGCGCGCACCGTCGAACACCGTGGAAGCCAGCCACATGGCATGCGAGGTCGGGCCGATGAGCGGCGGATTGCCGGGCAGCCATTGACCGTCAACATAGGTCCAGGTGGTTGATCGGGGTGCGGTATCGACGCTCATGATGGTCTCCTGTCTCAAGCGTTTTCATTCGGTAAAAACGCTCCGTCTTTTTTGTTCTGATGCATTGCCGGATGAAGAGCGCTGCGCGCTCTCAACGGGGCATGTGCTGGAAATCGGCCGGAGTGAATGCCTCTCCCCTGACGAGGTCAAGTTTTAATTGCAGCGATTTCTGAATTTGATGGAAAATAACAAAGCAACGGCCCCGCAAGCATGTTTTATGAGGCGAAACAAAAGGTTGATGAATAGATTCATCACAATAATTCATGCATCGGGCGATAGCGGCGCGATTTGCCCCATGCGATGCTGGCGATCTGACGGCATTTTGCAGGAGGAAAATCATGGCATGGTCCGCCCACCAATATCTGAAATTCGAAGACGAGCGGACGCGTCCCGCGCGTGATCTTCTGGCGCAGGTGCCGCTGGAGCGGGTGCTGAATGGCTATGACCTCGGCTGCGGCCCCGGCAATTCCACCGAGCTTCTGACCGACCGTTACGGCGTCAATGTCATTACCGGCATCGACAGCGATGACGACATGCTGGAAAAGGCGGCGGACCGGCTGCCGACCACGCGCTTCGGCAAGGCCGATCTTTCCCAGTGGAAGCCGGCGCAGAAGGCAGACCTGCTTTATGCCAATGCCGTGTTCCAATGGGTGCCGGATCATCTCACCGTTCTTTCGCAACTGATGGACCAGCTGGAAAGCGGCGGCGTTCTGGCCGTGCAGATGCCCGACAATCTGCAGGAGCCGACGCATCGCGCCATGGAAGAGACCGGAGCGAACGGTTCCTGGAAGGACACGTTTGCAGATGGCAGGCTGCGCCGCAAACCTCTGCCCGCGCCATCCGACTATTTCGATGCGCTGACGCCGAAATCCGCGCGGGTGGATGTGTGGCACACCATCTATAATCATCCGATGAAGGATGCGGAAAGCATCGTCGAATGGGTCAAGGGCACGGGGCTGCGCCCCTATCTCACCGCCGCCGGCGAGGAAAACCGCGAAGCCTTCCTCGCCGACTATACGCGGCGCATCAAGGCGGCCTACCCGCCGATGGCGGACGGCCGCCTGCTTCTGCGCTTTCCCCGCCTTTTTGTGGTGGCGGTGAAGAAGTAGCTTCAGCCCGCGAAAGCATAGACCCTGAGGCGGTGCTTGTCGGGGTCGGCGGCGGTAAAGGTGTAGCCGAATTCCATGCCTGCCGGCTGCTGCAGCATGTCGATACCCTTCGCCTTCCAATCCGCAAAAATCTCGTCCACCCGCGCATCGTTTTCAACCCGGAAGGCAAGCTCGCCGCCGCCGCCTGTAACGGATGCTTTCGGCTCCACGGTATGTCGCGACCAGAGGCCGAGCTTCATGCCGTTCTGAAGCACGAAGAGCGAGAATGTCGGCGAGGCTTCGACCGGCTCCGCGCCCAGCAGCGCCTTGTAAAATTCGGTGCTGGCCGGCGGGTTGTCGACGTAAAGGATGGTGAAATCGGGGTGGGTCATGGCTGTTCTCCTGTGTTGCGGATGAACGGTTTCTAGACCCCGCTGTTGTCAGTTTTTGTCAGCATGATGCCGCCGCCGCTGTTTTTCCCGTTCGCGCCATTCTTTCAGCAGCGCCTGGCGGCGGCGCGGATAACGGCTGTCGAGAGGGCAGAAATCTTCGATGCGGTCGGCCCGGAAACTGCGGTAGTCCTGCCGTGTCTCGCACCAGCCAAGCACCACCCGCACCAGATCGAAAAAGGCGAGCGCGAAGGGCCAGATCACCCGTTCCGTCACGTCTCCCTTTTCATCGCGATAGGTGATGACGACCCTGCTTTCCTTGCGGATCGTATCGCGAATGGCCGCCAGATCGACATGGATGGCGGCAAGGCCCTGCCCCGGCCCGACAAGCAGGGTGGAATGATCGAGTTCCTCACGCAGGGCATCGGGAAGCACGGCGCCGATCTTGACGAGCGCGGCGCGGGCGGCCTCCGCCAATCCCGCATCGGCGCGGCCCGCCACCCAGCGCGAGCCGAGCACCAGCGCCTCGATTTCCTGCTGCGAAAACATCAGCGGCGGCAACAGGAAACCGGGGCGCAGCACATAACCCACGCCCGCTTCCCCTTCGATATCCGCGCCCTGCGCCTGAAGCGTCGCTATATCGCGGTAAAGCGTGCGCAGGCTGACGCCGGTTTGCGCGGCAAGGGCCGCGCCGCTGACCGGCATGCGGTGGGAGCGCAGGATCTGCAACAGATCGAGAAGCCGTTGTGAGCGTGACACGCGATATTTCCTTCCACCGCATAGTCGGATCGTACGGTTGACGATCCCGGCGATAGACGCGTAGCGCCGCCAGCCGTCGGGTGCAACCATGCAAAAAAGGGTGGACAAGGCCGCCTCGCCAGCATGTAGATAGGGTGAGGCTCTTTCACGCCCCTCCCATCCGCCACAGGCATTTCGAGTTTCCGCCATGATCGTTCGTCCAAAACCGAACCTGCTGCAGCTTTTCCTCATCGTGCGCGGCTCCATCATCGTCCGCATCTTTCCGCAGGTGCTTGCGGTTTTCCTGCTGTCGACGCTGGTTGTCTGGGCGCACAAGGACAGGCCGGATCTGGTGCAGGCGCTGAACGGCGCGCCCTTTTCGCTGCTCGGCATCGCGCTTTCGGTGTTTCTCGGTTTTCGCGCCAATGCCTGTTACGACCGCTGGTGGGAAGCCCGCAAGCAATGGGGTGGGCTGATTACCGTCGCCCGCGCGCTTTCACGCCAGAGCCTCATGCTCGATAGCCGGCAGGATGTCGCCGATCCCGTCACCCGCCGGCAGATCACCGATCTTGCCATCGCCTTCTGCCACGCGCTGGTCTCGCATCTGCGCCCCGGGGATGCGACCGCCACTGCGGCCAGCCTCGTTCCGGATGATCTCAGGGATATTTACGACCGCAGCCGCAACCGGCCGGACATGCTGCTGCGCGAAATATCCGACGCCGTCGTCTCCGCCCATGGCAAGGGGCAGATCAGCGATATCCAGCTACAGATGCTGGATGCCACCGTGCAGCAGATGGGGGCGGCGCAGGCTTCGTGCGAGCGCATCCGCCAGACGCCGGTTCCCTTCGGTTACTCGCTGCTGCTTCACCGCACCGCGCATCTGTTCTGCCTGCTGCTGCCGTTCGGTTTCACCGATCTGCTCGGCTGGGCCACGCCGTTTACCAGCACGCTCATCGCCTATACGTTCTTCGGTCTCGATGCGCTGTCCGACGAGCTGGAGGACCCCTTCGGCACCGGCCTCAATGCGCTGCCGATCAATTCGCTCGCCACCACAATCGAGATCAATCTGCGCGAGGCGATGGGCGAGACCGATCTGCCGGCCGATCCGCGCCCGGTGGATTACGTGCTGATGTGATATCGTCCCGCCGGGTTGAAACCGATCGCGCGGACACCAGTTAATGAAAGACGGCTTCCCCCGCCCGGCATCCCGTGCCGGCCATGTTTTCAGCAAACAGGAGAGACATCCCATGTATGACGTCAGCGCGAATGGCGCGAATATTCCCGCCCTCGGTTTCGGCACCTTCCGCATTCCGGAAGACGATATCAGGCGCATTCTGCCGGAGGCGCTGAAACTCGGTTTCCGCCATGTCGATACCGCCCAGATATACAAGAACGAAGGCGCAGTCGGTGAGGTCATCGCTCAGTCAGGTATTTCCCGCCATGATATATTTCTCACCACCAAGGTCTGGGTGGACCGCTTCCGCCACGACGATTTTCTCGCTTCCGTCGACGAAAGCCTTACGAAGCTGAAGACCGACTATGTCGATCTGCTGCTGCTGCACTGGCCGAAGAGCGATGTGCCGCTTGCCGAACGCATGGGCGCGTTGAACGCGGTGCGCAAGGCCGGAAAGGCGCGCAATATCGGTATTTCCAACTTCAACGTGGCGCTGACCGAAGAGGCGGTGAAGCTTTCCGACACACCGCTTGCCACCAATCAGATCGAATATCACCCCTATCTAGACCAGACGAAGGTGATTTCGGCGGCGCGCAAGCACGGGATGTCAGTGACGGCCTATTATCTGATGGCCGATGGCAAGGTGCCGAACGATCCCGTGCTGAAGGATATCGGCGCAAAACACGGAAAGACCGCCGCGCAGGTGACCCTGCGCTGGGCGGTGCAGCAGCCGGATATCGTAGCGCTTTCCAAGACGGCGACGGAAAGCCGCCTGAAAGAGAATTTCGATATTTTTGATTTTGCGCTGACGGAAGAGGAAATGCGGGCGATCCACGCGCTTGCAAAGCCGAATGGCCGCATCGTCAATCCCGGCCACCTCGCGCCCGATTGGGACGACTGAGGCGACGGGGCCCTCCGGTCCCGTTTATCTCTCGGTCAGGGCCAGCTTCGCACTCAGCGCCACGAAAGCGGCGGCGAAGCTGCGCCGCAGCCAGGCGAGGACCGCCGGGCGCGACACCACCTGACGCCGGACCGAGGCGGCGAAACAGCCATAAAGCGCAAACACCAGAAACGTCATGGCCATGAAGATCAGCCCGAGATCGACCATGCGCCATGTCGGCAAAGCCTCATCCGGCGCGATGAACTGCGGCAGGAAGGCGAAAAAGAAGATCGACAGTTTCGGGTTCAGCAGATTGATGAGGATCGCCTCTCCGATGATGCGGGCGGCCTTCCGGGGTTCTCTGGTATCGTCGATCTTCAGCGCACCGTCCTCCCGCAGCATGTTCCACGCCATGTAGAGAAGATAGGCGACCCCCAGATATTTGACGATGCCGAAGGCGAGCGCGCTGGCATGCAGGATGGCGGCAAGGCCGGTGATGGCGGCGAGCAGATGCGGCACGATGCCAAGCGTGCAGCCGAAGGCCGCAACGACGCTCGCCCTTGCCCCCTGAGAAAGACCGGCGGCGAGCGTGTAGACCACGCCGGTTCCGGGAGAAGCGGCGACGATGAAGGATGTGATGAGGAATTCGGGTGTCATGATGCGGGTGTGTCCTCTTGGGGTGGAGGACAGGAGCATGAGGGTGCGTGGGGTGGGTGTCTTGGATGAAATTGCAGCACAGACGCTCGTCGGCGCGCACCGAAGTGGCAGGTTACGGTATCGGCCAGCCCACTCCGTCCTCATTCCTGTGCTTGTCACAGGAATCCAGTCGACGCGCGTCTGCGCGGCGGGAGGAGTCTTTTCAGCCCAAGGACTTGGGCTGGCTGGATTCCTGTGACAAGCACAGGAATGAGGGCGGAGAAAGCACTACGAAAGCGCCGCCCGGTAAACCGCCGGCGTAACCCCGAATTGCCGCACGAAGAACCGGTTCAGATGGCTCTGGTCGGCAAAACCGGCGGCAAAGGCCACTTCGGCGGGCCGCGTGCCTCTTGCCAGCGCATGTCGTGCCACATGGACGCGCCGCTGGAGAAGATAGCTGTGCGGCGTGAGCCCGGTCGCCCTGGTGAAAGCGCGCAGGAAGCGGAACTGGCTCATGCCGGCCTCTGCGGCGAGATCGGCAAGGCGGAATGGCCGGGAGGGCTCGTCGTCGATGCGGCTTTTCGCCCGCTTTATATTCTCGGGTGCGGCGATTTCGCCCGGCTTCGCCGCTGTCTCCATCGCCCCCGCCAGAAGCGTCAGCAGGGTCTCGTCGCCACGAAGGGTTTCGCCCGGCCGTTCCCTTGCCGTCATGGCTGCAAAGACAGCGTTGAATCTCTTTGCCAGGGGCCTGATATCGACGGGATAGGCGAATTCGAACGCGCCGCGATCCGTCTCGCCGATATCGGCAACGGCGTCGCGGACGATATCGATGTCGAGATAGAGCATCCTCCAGGCGCGGCCGCCCTCGCCGAGGGGAATACCGTCATGCACCTCGCCCGGATTGACGGTGATGAGATGACCGGCGCCCGCTTCCACCATGCCACGGCCGGAGAGCGATTTCTGCGCGCCGCGTTCGATGAGACCGATGCCGAACTGATCGTGCATGTGGCGCGGAAAGGAACGGTCGCTATCCGCCGCCACGGCGACGACGCCGGGCAGAATGGTTTTCGGCATCAGGAACCGGCCTTGGGCCATGAAAGCGCGCGCTCCGCAGATTAGAGCGCGACGCTATCACAAGATGGCCCCATGTGACAGACGCGGCCGTTTACGGATGCATATGGTTGATCATCGCGAAGATCTGATCGAAATTGCCGTTCTGCGCGGCAAAACGCAGCGGCTTGCAGCGTTCCACCACCACTTCCTTTTCATCCGGGCGATTTTCAAGAATATCCATCACCTCGGAAATGAAGGCGTCGAGCGGCATGGCTCTTTCGTCGCTCGCCTGCCCCTCGCCCATCAACGTCGTCTGCACATAGGGCGGCACGATTTCGATGACCTCCACCGGCGTCTCTTTTAGCTGCTCGCGCAGCGCGACCGAATAGGCATGGATGGCCGATTTGGTGGCGCTGTAGGTGGGGGTCAGCACCATGGGCACGAAGGCGAGGCCGGAGGAAATCGTCAGAACCGTGGCGGCAGGCTGTTTCAGGAAATGCGGCAGAAGCGCCGCCGTCAGGCGAATGGGTGCGAGAAGATTGGTGGCGATGGTTTCTTCCGCCGTGTCGAGATAATCCGGTGCTGCGGCGATGTCTTCCGGCCGCATGATGCCGGCATTGTTGATGACGGCGTTGAGGGTCGGATGGGCCTTCACCAGAGCTTCGGCAAACGCGCGGATGCCTGCGGCGTCCGTCGCGTCCATCACCATCGAGGCCATGCCGGGATTGGCGGCCGTCACCTCGTCGAGCACGGCCTTGCGGCGGCCGGAAATGATCACCCGGTTGCCGGCCTTGTGAAACGCCTCCGCCAGCGCCCGGCCGATGCCGGAACTGCCGCCGGTGATGAGAATGGTGTTATCAGCGATTTTCATTGGAACATCCTTTGCTTGTTGGCTGAAAGGAAGTTAGCTATGATACTCTCCAATCGAAAGTAGGCACCCAAAAGATTTATACTTACCCAAAGGAGAGTGTAAGATGAAACGGCACGCCGCCGACCCGGCTCTCGAGAGCCGGCGCAAGGTTCCGCCTCCCACGGATACCGATCCGGCAATAGAGGCGCTGGTTCAGGACATCATTGCCAAGGTGGCCGACAAATGGACGATGCTCATTCTGGAAGTGCTGGAAGAGCATGGCACGCTGCGCTTCACCCAGATCGGCAGGCTGGTCGGCAATATCAGCCAGAAGATGCTGACGAAAACGCTGCGGCAGATGGAAAGCGACGGGCTGGTGCGCCGCACCGTGCATCCCGTCATCCCGCCGCATGTGGATTACGGCCTGACGAACCTCGGCCGCACGCTGGGCAGCGCCTTTTGCGGCGTGTGGATATGGGCGGAAACGCACCATGCCGAAATAGAAGAGGCGCGGCGTCTGTTCAATGAACAGCCGCCGCGCCCCGCTATGGAGTAATTTCGCCTCAGGCGAACTGGCTGAGGCCCGGAACCGAGGCGATCACCTGATCGACAACCTCATCGCCCGCATGCTGGCGGGCAACGGAGATGGTTTCCTTGGCGAGCGTGGAAATCTCGCTCATGCCAAGGCCCTGGCTCATCAGCTGCTGGCCCAGCCCCATGATGCCGCCGCCGCCGATCGCGCTCATCAGGCCGCCAAGCAGACCGCCGCCGCCGGCACCTTCGCCATTATACTGCGCCACCAGTTCGCTGGCGCCGGGAATGGCTTCGATCATGCGGGCGATCGGGCCGTCTTCCGCCTCACGCTGGAGAAAACCGAGAATCATGCCAATGGCCTTTTCGGCCAGATCCGGGCTGATTCCCGCCTTCTCGGCGATCTGGCTCACGACTTCGTTCATTCTTGCCTCCTGTTGAAAAACGACGCCAACATCGAATAACTGACGTTAACGTCAACGTAAAACAATATCATGCCGCGTTCAAGCGGCGACGGTCAGGTGCGGCAACTTTCATCAAGCGGTTTTTCTTCATCGCCATCAAGCAGTTGTTGCGCCTTGAAACTGTCCTTATAAGATCATCACAACCAAACTATGAAAAGGCCGCTATCGTCAGAAGCGGCCACAACATGGTAGTGACGCTTTAAATTCGGACATGACTTTTGCAAAATCCACCGCGATTTTAAGGGTCATGCACCAGCCGCAGGAGAAAATGGTCGATGTTGCAGGACGGACAGCTCTATATCGGCACCAGCCGCAATCCGGACGACAGCCTGAACAAGGGCGAATATCTGGAACTGAAATTCGGCAACCGCCACGGCCTCATCACCGGCGCGACGGGAACGGGCAAGACCGTGACGTTGCAGGTGCTGGCCGAAGGTTTTTCCAAGGCCGGCGTGCCGGTTTTCTGCGCCGATATCAAGGGCGATCTTTCCGGCATCGCGGCACAGGGCGAAGCCAAGGACTGGGTGCAGAAACGCGCCGAACAGATCGGCTTCACCGATTTTGCCTATGGCAAATCGCCGGTGATCTTCTGGGATCTCTACGGTGAAAAAGGCCATCGTGTGCGCGCCACCATCGCCGAGATGGGGCCGCTGCTGCTTGCCCGGCTGATGGATGCCTCGGAAGCGCAGGAAGGCGTGCTCAACATCGCCTTCAAGATCGCCGATCAGGGCGGGCTGCCGCTGCTCGATCTGAAAGACCTGCAATCGCTCCTGAACTATATGGGCGAAAACGCAACCGAGCTTTCCAACCAGTTCGGCCTGATTTCCAAGGCTTCGGTCGGTTCGCTGCAGCGCGGGCTGCTGGTTCTGGAACAGCAGGGTGCGGCGAATTTCTTCGGCGAACCGGCGCTGAAAATCGCCGACATCATGCGTGTGGGCACGGATGGGGTTGGCACGATTTCGGTTCTCGCCGCCGACCGGCTGATGATGAACCCGCGCCTTTACGCCACCTTCCTGCTCTGGATGCTTTCGGAACTGTTCGAAGAGCTGCCGGAAGTGGGCGATCCGGAAAAGCCGCGTCTGGTGTTCTTCTTCGACGAGGCACATCTGCTCTTCAACGACGCGCCGCGGGTGCTGGTGGAGCGCGTGGAACAGGTCGTGCGGCTCATCCGCTCCAAGGGCGTGGGCGTTTATTTCGTGACGCAGAACCCGCTCGACGTGCCGGAAACCGTTCTCGCCCAGCTCGGCAACCGCGTGCAGCACGCGCTTCGCGCCTATACGCCGCGTGAGCAGAAGGCGGTGCGCACCGCGGCCGACACCTTCCGCCAGAACCCTGCCTTCAACACCGCCGACACCATCACCACGCTCGGCACCGGTGAGGCGCTGATTTCCACCCTGCACGACAAGGGCGCACCTTCCATCGTCGAGCGCACGCTGGTACGTCCGCCATCCGGCCGTGTCGGGCCGCTCACCGATGCGGAGCGCAAGTCCCTGATCGATGTGAGCCCCGTCGCCGGGCAATATGACCAGGATATGGACCGGGAATCGGCCTTCGAAATCCTCGCAGCCCGCGCCCAGAAGGCTGCCGATGCAGAAGCCGCCAGACGTGCGGAAGAAGAAAACGCCGCCAGCCAGTCCGAGAGCGCTTCCGGCCGCTGGCGCCTGCCCGGCTTCGGCGATGAAGAACCCGCACCGGCCTCCACCGGCTCGCGCAATGGCGGCGCACGCAAGACCGGATACCAGCGCGAAACGGTAATCGAGGCGGCGATGAAAAGTGCTGCCCGCTCGGTTGCCACCTCGGTCGGCCGCGCCATCGTGCGCGGGATTCTCGGTAGTTTGAAGCGATAAAACAGATACGCCGCCCACCCTCGATGGGGCGGGCGGCGCTTGATTGGCGTCAAGGTTACTTCTGGCGATAGAAGATCATGCCGCCGTGATAAAGCACATCGTCGACGAATTCGCCGTCGGCGGTGAAGCCGGTGTCGTCCCAATAGTCGATATGGTTTCCCCTCACCTCATACCGTCCCTGATAGGCGCTTTTGCGGTTGCCCCGCGCCTCGTCATACCGGCCATTCGGCAGAAGTTCCTGGCGAATGTGGCCATCGCCTGTGACCCACATGCCGATATAGGGGTGGTTCCGGGTTTGAACCGTTTCGGTCATATTCACGTCCATGGCGTTGCTCGCTTTGCGGGAACCCGTATCGGCGGAAGCCGTTGCAAGCAGAAGCGCAACGGATGTCGAAACAATGTTCATTGCCAATCCTCCTTAAGCCGCGGTCGGACGGACGACGATTTCATTGACGTCCACATTGTCGGGCTGCTCGATGGCGTAACGCACCGCGCGGCCGATGGCGTCGGGCTTCAGGGCGATGGCCCGATAGGTCTGCATCAGTTCCGCGGCGGCGGGATCGGTGATGGTGTGGGCAAGTTCGCTTTCCACCACGCCGGGGTGAATGCAGGTGACCCGCAGGTCGCGGTTTTCCTGCCGCAGCCCGTCCGAAATCGCCCGCACCGCAAATTTCGTCGCGCAATAAACGGCAGCCGTAGGCGAAACGGCGAGCGCACCGATGGAGGCGATGTTGATGATATGGCCGGAAGAACGGGCCGTCATCTCGGGCAGAACGGCGGCGACACCATAAAGCACACCCTTGATGTTGACGTCGATCATGCGATCCCATTCGTCGACCTTCAGGGACGACATCAGCGACAGCGGCATGATGCCGGCATTGTTGACGATGACGTCGACCTGCCCGAAAGCCTTGCGCCCTGCCTCCGCAAAAGCCTCGACGCTTTGTCTGTCCGTCACGTTCAGCGGCTGGATGACGACCTCGGCGCCCTTCCCGCGCAATTCTTCGGCAAGCGCCTGCAAGCGGTCCATGCGGCGCGCACCCAGCACCAGCTTCGCCCCGGCGGCGGCCAGTTCCCTTGCGATACCCTCACCGATCCCGCTCGATGCACCTGTGATGAGAACGACTTTGTTCAATGTCATGGCTTTCTCCTTGGTGTTACGGCCGGCTTTTCTGGAAGCGGCCATTGCGGAGAAGATAAAGCTTGGGCATTGTCGTGATAACTGCCTCAATCATAACCTCAATGGGTAGAATTTCTAACCAATGAACATCGATCTCAACGCGCTTTCGACATTCTGCATGGTTGCCGAGGAACGCAATTTCCGGGCCGTTGCAGACAGGCTCGGCGTAACCCGCTCCGCCGTCAGCCAGACCATCCGCAAGCTTGAAGAAACGATGGGAATAGCGCTGGTGCAGCGCACGACGCGCAGCGTCAGCCTCACGGAAGCGGGACAGCAGCTTTATGCGGATGTGTCGCCATCCATCGGCAATCTCGTTGCGGCTGCCAATGCCGCATCGTCCCTGAGCGGCGCCGTGCGCGGGCAGTTGCGGCTTGCTGTTTCCTCGATAGCCGAGCGCTTTTTATCCGGGCCATTGCTTGCGCGCTTTGCGGAAATACATCCCCAAGTGCAGCTCGATATCGTCGTGACGGACGAGGAATTCGATATCGTCGCCGAGCACTACGATGCCGGCGTGCGTCTTGGAGAGCTGATCGCGCAGGACATGATTGCGGTTCCGGTTTCCGCGCCGCAGCGGCAGCTCGCCGTCTGCTCGCCACACTATCGGGACCGCTTCGGCCTGCCGGCGCAGCCCCGCGAATTGATGGGGCACAGGTGTATCGGCTGGCGACCCCGTCCGGGTGTGGCGCCATACAGGTGGGAATTTGCGGAAAACGGCCGCGAATTCGCGGTGGCGGTGGAGCCGGCCTTCACCACCAACGACATGCAGCTGATGATCAAGCTGGCCTGCGCCGGTGCGGGCATCACATTCGGCATGGAAGAAACGTTCCGCCCCTATCTGGAGAGCGGGCAGCTCGTTTCGATGCTGGAAGACCACTCCCCGACCTTCGCGGGATTTTATCTCTATTATCCCAACCGTCGCAATCTTGCGCCGAAGCTGCGCGCCTTCATCGATCACGTCCGCCTGTCGAGACAGCGGTAAATCTGCCGGAGCGAACCCCGGCAGACCGTTAGAAAACAGGGCTATTTCCTCTGCGAAACCAGCGAGAAATAAGCGCCCTGCGGATCGACGCAATTGACGATCCAGCTTCCGCCGGGAACCTCCATCGGACCGTTGACGACCTTGCCGCCACCGGTGCTGACGCGGGTGATGGCGTCATCGATACCGTCCACATTGAAGTAATAACCCCAGTGACAGACGGGGACCTGCGGCATGCGTTTCATCATGCCGCCGACGGCCTTGCCCCTGTAGGCGAAGATGCGGTACGGGCCCATGTCGCCCATGTCGAAATCATGGTCCTTGGTCCAGCCGAAAACATCGCCGTAAAAGGCCATGGCCTCGTCGACATTATCGGTGAAGAGTTCGTGCCAGCCGACATGGCCCTGCTTTTCCTGCATATCCTCCGGGAAGCCGCCTGTTTCCATCGGCTGCGGCGTCATGATGCAGAGCACCGCACCGAAAGGATCGGCGACCACGGCGAAGCGGCCGATTTCGGGAATATCCTGCGGCGGACGTCTGACCGCACCGCCCTTTTCAGCGAATTGTTTCGCCGTGGCGTCCACATCGTCGACATCGACATAGGCGGTCCAGTTCGGGGGAATGCCCTGGCCCTTGTGCTCGTCGGTCAGCTCCATGACGCCGCCCATGCCCTTGCCATCGGCCTCCAGCACCAGATAGGGCATTTCCGGCGAGCCGAAATCCTTGGTCTGCCAGCCGACGACATGACCATAAAAGCGGGCTGCCGCTTCCATGTCGGGCGTCATCAGCTCGACCCAGATGAATTTTCCATGTGTATCGGACATTGTCGTCTCCTATGGAGGGTTTGGCGGGTGTGTTTCGGCCAGCGCCCGCCGCAGGATGCGGCGGCGCCAGCGGTTTTCGGGTGAAACTTTCGCAGGGCCTCAGGCCTTCCGGCGGAATTCCGATGTCATGAAGGTCTTGAATGTGCCGTCCGGCTGCCTGACGCTGCCGGAAAAGCTGCGGTGATTGTCGTCATGCAGCACCAGCACGTCGTGATAGGTAGCGGTGCCGCCGGAACCGTCGAAGGCGGGGCCTTCCGCTTCCAGCGTCAGGGTCTTGCCGTCCTCCTCCAGCCAGCCCTTGTAGACCCAGAGATTGGTCATCATCGACCCCACCCAGGTGCCGACGAAATTGCCCTTGGCCGGATCGAAACCGACCGTGATCACGGCTGTCATATCCGTGCCGTCAGGCATCTTGCCGGTGCCGTTGCCGATGATCCACAAGCCGCCGACGGAGCGGACGGTCTCGGTGAATTGCTGCGACGGGTCGTCGGCATTGTAGTCCTCATGGCCGGAACTGGAGGTCATGACCCAGTCTCCGACGATCCTTTTCAGGAACTCATGTTCCTTCTGCGGCTTGGCGATTTCCATTTCCATTGTTGTTTCCTCCTCATCCGTCAGTTTTCAGTGGCAGCAGGCTGCCGCCTTCGGCGCGTCCTCATACTGGTCGTGGCGGCGCACCCAATCCATTACCTCCTCCTCGTTACGGCCTTTTGGCACCAGATCGAGCAGCATCAGCGTGCCGAGCGTCTGTTCCGCGCCGCGGGCGTAAGTGGAATAGGTGTGGTAAATCTTGCCGTCATCGCCCTTGGCGAAAACGCTGATGCCGTGCAGGTCCTTCAGGTCGCCATAGGGCGCCATGTCACGGTAATTATAGGTGATTTCACCTTTGGCCATGTCCTCGTCGCGGAATGAGGCCTGATAATCGTAGTTGAAATCGCTGCTTTCGGCCGAAACCCACGGGAATTTCCAGCCCATGCGGTTCCTGTAGCTTTCGATCTTCTCAAGCGGCGCGCGCGACACCGCAACGAAACCCGCATCGCCATGCTTGAGGTGGATCAGCGCGCCATCGACATGATCGGCAAAGAATGAGCAACCGACGCAGCCCTCCTCCCAGTCCGGCGCCAGCATGAAGTGATAGACGATGAGCTGGCTGCAGGTACCGAACAGTTCGTTCAGCGATTTGGGGCCGGAAGGGGCATCGAAGATATAATCCTTCGTCACCTCTTCCCAGGGCAGCGCACGCCGGGCCTCGTTCAGCCTGTCGCGGGCGCGGGTCATTTCCTTTTCCTTCACCAGCAAATCGCGGCGGGCCGCAAGCCACTCCTCTTTCGAAACGACGGGATGAGACATGATCTTTCCTCCTTGGATCCGTCTTTCACCACGGCACCGCCCCGCTTTTAGCGGTGGGCACCGGCTATTTCTGTGCTGAAAGTCAATAAACAGTCTGCGGGACATCAAGTTCCGCTTGACTAATTAGGTTGATATCAACATATTTATCCCATGTCAAACGCCAGCGTGATTCCTTTTTCGACAACTCTTTTCGTGCGGGATGCCTGTCTGTGCCTGCATGCGCAGCGCGCCGCACGGGCTTTGGCGCGGCTGTTCGACAATGCGCTGAAGCCGGTCGGCATCACCAATGGACAATTTTCGCTGCTGATGTCGCTCAACCGGCCCGAGCCGCCGCCGATGGGACCGGTCGCCAATCTTCTGGCCATGGACCGCACGACGCTGACGGCGGCGCTGAAGCCGCTGGAGCGGCGCGGGCTGGTCAGCATCGAGCAGGACCCGAAGGACAAGCGCGGCAAGCGGCTGCGGCTGACGGCGGACGGCATGGCCGTGCTCGCCGCCGCCTTCCCCATCTGGGAACAGACCCATGCCGAAATCGAAGCCCGCATCGGCAGCGGCGACCCCGACCGGCTGCGCCGTGACCTTATCGACCTCGGCTGACAGGATTGACGGCATGGCGCCACTTTTGTCGGCGACAATGTCATCCGGCCGTCGTGCCGGGGAGCGAAACTACGAAGAAAGCGCAATCAAGGAGGAATGATCATGCGTGCAATCGTTTTTGTAAAAGCCACCAAAAGCAGCGAAGACGGCGTCATGCCCACGACCGAGCTGATCGAGGCGATGGGGAAATACAATGAAGAGCTGGTCAATGCCGGCATCATGCAATCCGGCGACGGCTTGCACCCCTCCTCCAAGGGCAAGAGGGTTGTGTTCGACGGTGACAGCCGCACGGTGATCGACGGCCCCTTCCCGCACACCAACGAGTTGGTCGCCGGCTTCTGGATCTGGACTGTGAAAGACATGGACGAGGCCGTGGCCTGGGTGAAACGCTGCCCGAACCCGATGCTGGAGCGCAGCGAAATCGAAATCCGCCCGATGTTCGAAATGGAAGACTTCGGCGACGCCGTAACGCCGGAAATCGCCGCGCATGTCGAAGAACTGCGCGCGCGTGTCGCGAAGCAATGAAGGCCGCTCAAGCGAAGGCCGGATTAAAACGGGAGGGCGCGGGCTTGCCGCACTCTCCCCCACCGCCTGCCATTGCAAAAGCCGTTGCCTCGAACAACCGCCGCTGTTAATGGTGAAGCGGTTCAACCCGTTTCAAGAAAGGAGGCTTCGCATGGATATTTCCTGCTTCTGGCGCAATCGTCAGCTCTGCCACCTTTTTGCCCTGCAGACGCGTTTGCAGGGCTGACCGGAACACCAACACTCTGGTTTGCCCAAAAGGCCGCGCAGAATGCAGCTTGTCTGCCGTTGCGCATGTTTTCACGACGGATCCCCCCGAACCGAAACCCCGTACTGCCTGTGGCAGACCACGGTTCGTCACGGGTCCGTCTTGCCAGAGACGACTTCATGACCATCATCACGCTTCGAAACCTCGGAATCATTCTGGGCAAGCCGCTTTTTTCCAATCTCAGCCTCACCGTGAATGCGGGAGACCGCATCGGCATCGTCGCCGCCAATGGCTGCGGCAAATCCACCCTGCTCCATTGCCTTTCCGGTGACATGGAGCCCACCAGCGGCGATATCACCCGGCTGCGCGGGCTGACGCAGTCCATCGTCCACCAGCATCTACCCGCCCCGCTGATGGAACGGACGATGCGGGACGCCGTGCTTTCCGCCCTGCCGGCGGACACGATCGACAGCGAGAGCTGGCGTGCCGACATTATTTTCGACGCCATGCTGGTGCCGGAGCCATTCCGCGAGCGCCGCCTGAAAGAGCTGAGCGGCGGCTGGCAGAGGCTTGCCATGCTGGCGCGGGCATGGATCACCGAGCCGGATGTGCTGCTGCTCGACGAGCCGACCAACCATCTCGACCTCGAAAAGATCAATGTGCTGGAAAACTGGCTCGGTGAATTGCCGCGCGATACGGCTGTCATCATCGTCAGCCATGACCGCGCCTTTCTCGATAATGTCACCAGGAGCACGCTGTTCCTGCGGCCGGAAAATTCGGCGTTGTTCCGGTTGCCCTATGGCCACGCACGGGCGGTGCTGGAAGAAGAGGATGCCGCCGATGAGCGGCGTTTCCAGCGCGACATGAAAACCGCCCAGCAATTGCGCCGGCAGGCCGCGAAGCTCAACAATATCGGCATCAATTCCGGCAGCGATCTTCTGACCGTCAAGACCAAGCAATTGCGCGAGCGTGCGGAAAAGATCGAGGAGAAGGCGCGGCCGGCCCATATCGAGCGATCCGCCGGCAAAATCCAGCTCGCCAATCGCGGCACCCATGCCAGAGTTCTGGTCACTCTGGAAGATGCGCCCGTCTCGACGCCGGACGGAACGGTGCTGTTTCGCACCGGCCGGCAATTTGTCCGTCAGGGCGACCGCATCGTCATTCTCGGCCGCAACGGCGTCGGCAAGACACGGCTGATGTCGCTTCTGCAGGCGGCCGTATCGGGCACAGGCCAGATACAGGACGGCATCAAGGCCACGCCCTCGCTGGTGGCGGGATATGTCGACCAGTCGCTCGCCGAGATCGATGACGACAGCACGCCGGTTTCACTGCTGTCCCGCCGCTTCGACATTGGCGACCAGCGAATCCATGGCCTGCTCGCGGGCGCCGGGATCGACATGGAAATGCAGAAACGCCGCATCGCCGCCCTTTCCGGCGGGCAGAAGGCGCGGCTTGCCATGCTGGCGCTGCGGCTGGCGGAGCCGAATTTCTACCTGCTGGACGAGCCCACCAACCATCTGGATATTGAGGGGCAGGAAGCGCTGGAGACGGAAATCATCGGCCGCGAAGCCAGCTGCGTGTTCGTCTCGCATGACAGGAGTTTCGTGCGGGCTGTCGGAACCCGCTTCTGGCTGATCGACAAGCGCAGGCTGGTGGAAGTCGACGATCCGGAAGGGTTTTTCGCCTCGGCCTGATGGTTTTGAAAAGCAAACGCCCGTCAGCCCAAAAGGCTGGCGAGGCGTGGATCGCCGGCGAAATCCAAAACCGCAAAACCCGTTCTGCGCATCGGAAATTCGCAGAGCGCCTGCACCCCCGTTTTCGACAGGTGGATACGCCAGCTCATCCGTTCCACCGGTGTCTTCGCGGCAAAAGCCTTCGGCGACAGAACCGCGATGTTGAGGCCACCGGCGGGGTCGCGTACCGAGCGATAGAGGATAGCCTCGATCTTCGCCAGACGCGCCTGATCGGCCAGCGCCTGGCATGGCTCGTAATTCTGCAGATCGGTCCACAGGCGAGCATCCCGGCTCAGTTCCGGTTTCGTCAGGTTGAGCGCCGCATCGGTGGCGATACGGGCGGCGAAGGCGGAATAGTCGGCGGGATTGGCGGGCAGCGGCGTGCCCGGCGACTCAGCATAAAACAGCAGCCGGTAAAAGGCCATTTCGGCGAGCGCCGTCTCCACCTTCTGGGCGGCGTAATAAACGCCTTCGGTATAGCCCGCGCGGCGGAAGCGCGAACCGTGCGGATAGGCGGCCCCATACCGGAAGGGTGTGGCGAGAAGATAGTCGAAACCGGCGCATTCCGGCGGAAACGGCCGCTTGCTCGTCTCCAGAATATCTTCCAGCAGCGATTGCTCCTCCACCGTATCCACCAGTTTCATGGTGGAGACCTGATGCTGCGCTTCCACCAGCCGCCAGTATTTTCCCGATACGGCGCGTTTTTCAGACAGGAGCGCGTCGGGCGTCCAGATAGGAGAGGACATCGATCAATCCGGTAATGGTGGTCAGTTTGTCGGCAGGCACGGCGTTCAGCGCGACATTGTGATTGCGCAGCCAGTTTTTCGCCATGGCCTCATCGCCGCCGGCAATCGCGTCCAGCGAGCGGAAAACCCGGATCAGCAGCACCGCAAGCTCGAAGGATTTGGCGCCCGGCTCCAGCAGGAAATCGAGCCGTTTCATGCGCGACACGGTGGGGGCGGAAACGCCGAGAATATCGGCCGTGCGGGCGGCATTCAGGCCCAGCCGCTCGGCGGCGGCGATAACGGCCTTGGTGACGACCCTGCCCTGCGAGGCGGGATCCATGGCGCTCCTGGCGTGAATATTCATGACGCATATCCTTTCCTTGGAAAGAATATAGCATTTTTCTTTCTGAAAACAAGAAGGCCGGGATAAACCCGGCCTCATTGTTCAGATAGCTTAGTCACGCGAATTGGATCAGGCCACCGAGACCGGCACTTCCGTGGAGGTGCGCATGGCGTGGCTGTACGGGCAGACGATGTGAGCGGCGGCAACCAGCTTTTCGGCGACTTCGCGCTCGACGCCCGGAATATTGGCCTTCAGCGACACTTCGATGCCGAAGCCGCCGCCATCTTCGCGTGGGCCGATGCCGACGGTTGCCGTCACAGTCGTGTCTTCAGGAATCTTTACCTTTTCCTTGCCGGCGACAAATTTCAGCGCGCCCAGGAAGCAGGCGGAATAACCGGCTGCGAAAAGCTGCTCCGGATTGGTGCCACGGGCGCCATCGCCGCCCAGCTCTTTCGGAACGGTCAGCGTCACATCGAGAACGCCGTCTTCCGACTTGGCGTTGCCGGCGCGGCCACCGGTGGCGGATGCTTTGGTCGTGTAGAGAATGGGCATGACATTTACTCCTTCGGGTTGGTGTTGGGCATCTTATAACGCACAATTAAATTGTGCGCAATATAGTTTTGCACATTGAATGAAATTTTGTTTTTTGCGATAATTTTCACGAAATTTCGCCGCGCATCCATGCGGCAGGAACCGAAAGCGGGGGCTGATTGTTCCCTTCCCGGTTGATTTTGGAGCAGGAAAATGGACGCAGAGGGCGACGAGAAGAAGATGGAAAGCCTGTTGAGGCTGGACCAGCAGATATGTTTTGCCCTTTATGGCGCGGCACACGCCTTCACACGCGCTTATAAGCCGCTGCTCGACCCGATTGGGCTCACCTATCCGCAATATCTGGTGATGATGGCGCTGTGGGAAAAGGAGACATCCACCGTCAAGGCGCTCGGCGAAATGCTGGGCCTCGATTCGGGCACGCTGTCGCCGCTGCTGAAGAGGCTCGAACATGCGGGGCTGATTACCCGCAAGCGCGGCACGGTGGATGAGCGGCAGGTGCTGGTGGCCCTGACGCCGAAGGGCGCAAACCTCAAAAAAGAGGGCGTGAAGATCATGGCTGCGATCGGCAGCGCCACCGGATGCGGGCTGGAGGAGCTGGTGCAGATTCGTGACCGGGTGAATGCGCTGAAGGACAGTCTCAGCCGTCCGTAACCCCAAAAAGACAAAGGCGGCACAGGGCCGCCTTTTTATTCGAAGCGTTTTCGGCTTATTGCCAGACCACCACACGCGCCTTCTGCGGCACGCGGTCGTAGAGGTCGATGACGTCCTGGTTCATAAGGCGCACACAGCCGGAAGAGACGGCCTTGCCGATGGAGTTCCATTCCGGCGAGCCGTGCAGACGGTAAAGCGTGTCCTTGCCGTTCTGGAAGATATAAAGGGCGCGTGCGCCGAGCGGGTTCTTCAGGCCCGGCGGCATGCCGCCGTTCTTGGAGGAATATTTGACCAGTTCCGGCTGGCGGGCGACCATTTCGTCCGGCGGGGTCCATTTTGGCCACTTCTGACGCCACTGGATGACGCCCTCGCCCGACCAGGCGAAACCTTCACGGCCGATGCCGACGCCGTAACGCATGGCGCTGCCGCCCTGCTCCACGACATAAAGGAAGCGCGAGCGCGTATCGACAACCACGGTGCCGGGGCGTTCGCCGGTAGGGTCGACAACCCGCTGGCGATAATAACGGCGGTCGATTTTCTGATAGGGGACGGCGGGAATGACGTAACCGCCATCCTCAACCGAGCCGTACATGACGGCCAGTTCCGCATCGCTGACGCCCGGCGAAAACATCTGCCGGAAATCGCTGCCGATGGCGCTTGCCTGCTGGCGAATGGCGTCTCCCGTGCCCGACGAGGCGCAGCCTGCGAGAAGCGAAGCGGAGGAGATGCCGAGAAGGGAAAGGAAGGTGCGTCTGGAAAGATCTGTGTCGGTGCTTGTCATAAGGCCGGTTTGTCCCACATTTCGAACGGCTATATCGCCGTTGTACGTCATTTGTTCCGTGTCATGCGTATTGCGAAAATAGTTAACCGACCGCTAAAAGCCAGTCACAAGGCGCTGGCGGAATGGGTCCAATATCTCTTTCTTTTAGAACGTGTTCAGATAACCACAATCTGCGCCCCTTGCGGCACACGCTCGTAGAGATCGATCACATCCTGATTGAGCATGCGCACGCAGCCGGAGGACGTCGCCTTGCCGACGGATTGCCAGTCCGGCGTGCCATGCACGCGGTAAAGCGTGTCCTTGCCATCCTTGAAGATATAAAGCGCACGCGCGCCGAGCGGGTTGTTGAGACCGGGCGTCATGCCGCCATTGGCGGCGGAGATGGAGGCGAGTTCCGGCTGGCGCTTGACCATTTCATCGGGCGGCGTCCAGCGCGGCCATTTCGCCTTCCACTGGATCTTGCCGCGGCCCGACCAGGCATAACCGTCGCGCCCAAGGCCAACGCCGTAACGGATCGCCTTGCCGCCGGACTGCACGAGATAGAGAAAATGCTGTCTGGTATCGACGATAATGGTGCCGGGGGCTTCCGCCGTCTGGTAGCTCACTTCCTGCCGAAGATAGCGCGGATCGATGCGACCATAGGGAATGGCCGGCAACGAACGGTCCTCATCGCGGATCGGGCCATACATGACCCTGTGCAGCGGATTGGAGACCGGCAGGCCATAGGCCATCGTCTGACCCTGCGGCTGCGGCGCGTTAGAACCCTGCACCTGCGGGGCTTGCAGACCCTGCCCGCGCACCGGCGGACCGTATTCCTGATGGAAGCGGGTTCTGAACAGATCCGGCGGGCGCGTCGAAAGCTGGCCCGGCTGCGGCGGCAGTTCCGGCTGGCGATTGGAGCTGACGGAATTGAAATTGAACACCGGCGCCGTTTCCCTGACGAAGACATCCGGGTCCATCCGGGTCGTATCCGTCACGAAAAGGCAGCCGCTCATGAGAGGCAGCAGGGCGAGCCCCGCCAGAGAGGCCGCCCGGCGACCGTTTTTCAAAAGGAGTGCTATCATCTGAACCGCTTCATGGAATCCAATCTGCCGGCATGATGAACCGTGCGGCTGGCGCGAAGCTGGCGTCGGTTTTTCAAAAAAAATCGAAAAACCGCATTTTTCCTCTTGAAGCTCTAGTTGCTAGAGGTGCCAGATTGGCTGTCGACTGGAATTCAGGAGCGGAAACCATGAATATTTCGACAGGCATAAACATCAAGGGCAAAGACGGCGAGCAACTGACCTTCTCCGTTGGCGGCATGGATTGCGGCAGCTGCGCGGCGAAAATCGAAACCGCGCTTTCCCGCCTGCCGGGCGTTGCCGACGTCAAGGTTTCCGTTGCGCGCGAAAGGCTGAACCTTTCGCTCGCCGAAAGCAAAACCTCGGTCGAAAAAATCGAAGACACGCTGCGTAAGCTCGGATTCAAACCCGCTTTGCTGCCGCAGGAAAAAGTCTCCCGCGCAAAAGTCGAGGCGGATCATCACGGCCACGACCATGATCACCACGATCATTCGTCCTGCGGCGGCCACCATGCCGATACCGGAACGAGCGCCGACAACAGCAATGCGCTGACCTTTTCGGTCGGCGGCATGGATTGCGGCAGTTGCGCGGCCAAGATCGAGACCGCGCTTTCCCGCCTGCCGGGTGTTGCCGACGTCAAGGTTTCCGTTGCGCGCGAAAGGCTGAACCTTTCGCTGGCCGAGAGCAAAACCCCGGTCGAAAAAATCGAGGACACGCTGCGCAAGCTCGGTTTCAAACCGGCCCTGTTGCCGCAGGAAAAGACCGCGCGAGAAAAGGCCGCAGATCACGATCATGACCACGGGTCATGCGGCGGCCATCACCACGACCACGATCATTCAGATCATGACCATTCGGGGCATGACCATTCCGCGCACGATCACACGTCCTGCGGCGGGCATGATCATGACCACTCCAAGCATGACCATTCTGGTCACGATCATTCCAGCCACGACCATGCGGGCCATTCGCATGGTTCCGCTCCGGCGGCTGCAGACCAAAGCGCGGAAGTGGGACACGCCCATGGCGCGGATGAAAAAGGCGCGTGGTGGCGCACCGCAAAGGCGCGCAACACCTTCACCGGCACCGTTCTGGTCGCCATCGCCTATGCGGCGGAACTGAGCTTCCCGGCATGGGGCGGTTACGCCTTCATCATCGCCACGCTGGTCACGCTCTTCCCCATCGCGAAGAACGCCTTCAACGCCGCCCGTTTCGGCGCGATCTTCACCATCGAAATGCTGATGACGATTGCCGCCATCGGCGCGATCATCATTGGCGAGGCGGAAGAGGCGGCCATTGTCGTGCTGCTGTTCTCCGTCGGCGAATTGCTGGAAGGTTTCGCGGCTGCCCGCGCCCGCTCGGGCATCAAGGCGCTCGGCTCGCTGCTGCCGAAAACGGCGCTGGTGGAGGAAACCGGCGCGCTGCGGCAGGTTGCCGCCGATCAGGTGCGCATCGGTCAGGTGGTCGTGGCGCGTCCCGGCGACCGCATCGCGGCTGACGGCATTGTCATGGAAGGCCAGTCCAGTGTCGATGAATCGCCGATGACCGGAGAGAGCATTCCCGTCGCCAAGGAAAAGGGCGCGCGCGTCTTCGCCGGCTCGATCAACCATGACGGCTCGCTGCGCATCCGCGTCGACCGCGCGCCGGAAGACAACACCATTGCCCGCATCATCACGCTCGTCGAGGAAGCACAGGATGCCCGCGCCCCGACGGAACGCTTCATCCAGAGCTTCTCGCGTTATTACATGCCGCTGATCGTGGCGATCTCGGTGCTGACCATCATCGTGCCGCCGCTTGTCGGCCTCGGCGACTGGGATACCTGGATTTATCGCGGTCTCGCCCTGCTGCTGATCGGTTGCCCCTGCGCGCTGGTCATCTCGGTTCCCGCGGCCATCGCCTCCAGCCTTTCGGCAGCGGCACGCCATGGCATGCTGGTGAAGGGCGGCGCGGTCATCGAAATGCTGGCGCGCACCGAAACCGTCGCCTTCGACAAGACCGGCACGCTGACGCTCGGCGAACCTGTCGTGACCGACGTGGTGGCGCTTGACGGCAACGAGGCCGAGCTGATTGCGCAAGCCGCAACGATCGAGCACGAATCGAGCCATCCGCTCGCCCGCGCCATCGTCAATCATGCCGAAAAGCTGGGCGTGAAGCCCCTGCCCGGCTCCAACATCAAGGCGATTTCCGGTCGCGGCATGCAGGGCAATGTCGGCGGGAAAGACCTGTTCATCGGCGCACCGCGCTTTGCAACGGAAGTCGGCACCCTCTCGAAGGACCTTTCCGATCGCATTTCCGCACTGGAAAGCGAAGGCAAGACTGTGGCCGTCGTGATAGTCGGCGGGGTGGCAAGCGGCCTCTTCGCCATGCGCGATGAGCCGCGCAAGGATGCGGCGGAAGGCGTGAAGGCCCTGAAAGAAATGGGCATTTCCTCGCTGATGCTGTCGGGCGACAATGCCCGCACGGCGCGTGCCATCGGCAACAAGCTGGGCCTTGAGGCGCGCGGCGAACTGCTGCCGCAGAACAAGGTCGAAGAAATCCGCAAGCTTGCCGAAAAGAAGACCGTGGTGATGGTGGGCGACGGCATCAACGATGCGCCGGCCCTTGCGGCGGCAAGCGTCGGCGTCGCCATCGGTTCCGGAACAGACGTGGCGATGGAAGCGGCGGATGCGGCGCTGATGCGCAACAATGTCGGCGATGCCGCCCGCCTGATCGGCCTGTCGCGCGCCACCATGAGCAATATCCGCCAGAACGTGACCATCGCGCTCGGCCTGAAGGCGGTGTTTCTGGTGACGACCGTGACCGGCGTTTCGGGCCTGTGGCTCGCCGTTTTTGCCGATACCGGCGCGACGGTTCTGGTGACCGCCAATGCCATGCGGCTGCTCGGCTATTTCAACCGCAACAAGGGCTGACATTCCATTTGCGTGAAAGACGGCCGGGTCTCGTCAATCGAGGCCCGGCCGTCTCATTTACGGCATATTGACAAACTAATTGCGTCCAATAAATACCGCGTACCGCCGTTTCCACGCGCGTGACAATCGATTCCACGCGCAGGAGCGCTGAACTTGGCAAAGCATGGCTATAACCGCATCGCGTACCGCGCGATCAAGATCGGTGGAAACATCGCCAAGGTCATCTTTTCCATCGATTTGTTCATCCGGCCCGGCAGAAGAAAGACGCTTCCGCAGTATCAGCCTGCCAGACGCAGCCCGAAATCGGAAAAGGCCATTCCCCGCATCATCTGGCAGACGAATTACTCCAACCGGGTAACGACGCCGATCTATGCGAATTTCCTGTTCAACCGTTGGCTGACGCCGGAATTCGAATATCGCTACCATGATGACGAGGCGTGCCAGGCCTATATCGACCGGCATTTTCCCGGACGTTACGCCGACGCCTTCCGTCGCCTGCAGGTGGGCGCCGCCAAGGCGGATTTCTGGCGTATTCTGGTGCTGCTGCAGGAAGGCGGCATCTATCTCGATATCGATTCCAATTTTGCGGCCCGCCCCGAGGATGTAATCGGCCCGCAGGAAGAGGCCGTTTTCATCGCCATGAAAAGCGGCGAGATCACGAATTACTTCATGGCCTCCAGGCCCGGCCACCCGGCGCTCAGGCTGATGGCCGACCGTATTTCCCAGAATATCGAAGACGGAACGCTCACCAGCGTCTACGACATGACCGGCCCGACAGTGGTGCATGCCGTCGTCAAGGAACGGGGGCTGCCGGTCCGCAATTACCGCGAAATGTGCACCCAGGGGCAGTTCACTAACAAGCGCGCCCAATATGCCGACAAGAAAGACGGCGCATGGTGGGCGGAGCAGGCCAAGACGTCCATCGTCAAGAACTAGGGCATTTCCAGTAAAAGCACGAAGCGGTTTTACCGGACGTGCTCCTGAACCTCACGCGTTCCTAAAACAGCGGCACAGTTCGCATTTCAGACGAAGGCGTTGAAAAGGCGGATGCTTTCCTCCACCGCATGCGGCACCACGCCGTTATGGGTGCCGGGCAACAGCTTCTTGTCGACCTTGAAGCCGGATGTCAGGGCGCGATCCACGAAAAGCTGGTGATCGGCATCGAAAGGCCGCTCCTCCGTGCCGCGCAGAAGCAGGGCCGGACATTTGAGGCTGGGGCCGAAACAGACGGAGGAGCGCATGATGAATTCGCGCTCGTCGGTCTCGTCGAAACAGATCTCGTCGCTATAGCGGTTGAAGTAACGCCAGGAATTGACGCCGGCGGAGATGGGTGTCGCAGCGCGGAACCTGCGGCTCATGGCGGCCAGAAGCGTCAGCGTGCCGCCGTTGGAATGGCCGGCGATGAAGAAACGGTTTCTGTCGATGCCGGGAAGGTTTTCCAGATAGGTGGCCGCCGCCAGCGCATCCGCCGTTTCGTCGTAGAAACCGGAATAATTGCCGCTCTGGCCGTTTTCACCACGGAAGGACGGCAGAAGCACGACATAGCCCGCTTCCCAATAGGGCTTCATCAGCGCCCAATGGCCGTCTCCGGTGGCGTTGCCGCCATGGAGGAAAAGTACGGCGGGCTTCAACGTTTTTGACGGCTGGTAATGGGAGAGCCAGGCGACAAGTTCGATGGAACCATCCGGCCCGCCGGGATAGGTGACACGTTCCGCCCCGGGCGGCGTGCCGAGCGCCGGGGATTTTTCCGGCGCAGCCATTTTTCGCAAGAGATGGGTGTGGAACCGTTTGCGCGCCTCCGCATAATCCTGCCGCTCCAGCGGCAACACCTCGGGCGCGGCAATGCCCGCTTTCGCACGGAGCGGTAAAAATGCAGCCGCTGACAGCCCCATGGCGCCGGCCAGCAGGCTTCGCCGCGTCAGGCTCGGCAAGATGGCGCCGCTCTCTTCCTGTCCGAAGGCTGAGGAAAGAAAGCGTTTGTCTGCCATATGGTCACCTGAAGGGATGGTTGTAACAGCAGTTCAACACTGCGGCGGGAGGCTGTCCAATCACGGATTCGCGAATGACAACAATGTATTCGCAGCCATCATGGCAATTTCTGGACAGCTTCTTCCCCATTCCCGCGCCTGCCACGGAGGATAAGGGGCGGCCAAGGCACCCTACACCTCTACAGCATCGATCATCGCCACCAGTGTCGAGAGCCTGTCCGCCTCCGCCGGCAGCTTGTCGGCACGCAGCCGCGCAATGCGCGGGAAGCGCATGGCGACGCCGGATTTGTGGCGGGTGGAGCGGTTGATGCCCTCGAAGGCCACCTCCAGCACGAAGCCGAAATCCGGCGTGGCGCGCACCGCCCGCACCGGGCCGAAACGCTCGACCGTGTTGTCGCGCACGAACTTGTCCAGCACCTCCAGCTCCGCATCGGTAAAGCCGAAATAGGCCTTTCCGACAGGCACCAGCTGCTCGCCATCCTCGCCTTCCGCCCAGACGCCGAAGGTGAAATCGGAATAATAGCTAGAGCGCTTGCCGTGGCCGCGCTGCGCATACATCATCACGGCGTCGATATTATAGGGATCGCGTTTCCACTTGAACCATGGCCCCTTGGCGCGGCCGGCCTGATAGGCGCTGTCGCGGCGCTTGATCATCACGCCCTCGATCACCGGATCGGGAGGGGCGGCGCGCAGCGTGTCGAGTTCCTGCCAGCTGGAAAAGCCGATCAGCGGCGAGAGGTCAAAACGGCCATGCGGTGCGTGCTCGATAATATCCGACAGGCGGCCGCGGCGCTCCAGATAAGTCTGCGCGCGAATATCGCTCTCGCCCTCGAACAGCAGGTCATAGGCGCGGATGAAGGCGGGATAATCATCCAGCATCTTCGCTGTGACCGTCTTGCGGTTCAGCCGCTGCTGCAGGTCGGAAAAGGTGCGGGTGAGATTGTTGGAGCGCGCTGTGCCGCCGATCAGCAATTCGCCATCCATCACGCCTTCGAAATCGATCGCCTCCAGAACATCGGGAAAGGCGCCGGAAATATCGTCGCCGGAACGGGAATAGAGTTTTCGCGTGGCGCCTGCGCGGGACAATTGCACGCGAATGCCGTCCCATTTCCATTCGGCTGCGTAATCGGCCGGGTCCAGCGCATCGAGATCGCCATCGGAAACCGGTGTCGCCAGCATCACCGAATGGAAGATGGCGGGCGTGGCCAGCACCGGCCGCTCCGCCCTGCCCTCAAGCCATGCGAAAAGCGGCGTATAGGGCGGTGTCAGCCCGTGCCAGAGGGTTTCGATTTCAGTGATGTCTTTCCCGGCGAAATCCGCCAGCGCCTGCCGTGCCAGCCGCGCCGAAACGCCGATGCGCAGGCTGCCGGTGGCGAGTTTGAGGAAAGCGAAACGCGAGGACGTATCGAGCCGGTCGAGCAGATGGCACACCGCGCCGCGTACCTCCGTGCGGCCGAGCGAATTCATCAGCGTGACGACATCGCCGAGGCGCGGGTCCTGCGCCTCGGAATCATCCGCGCCGCCGATATTGCCCCAGACCAGCGAAATGGTCTCGGCCAGATCGCCGACATAATCATAGGAATAACGGAACAGCACCTCGTCCATCCGCTCCAGCACCAGTTCGCGCAACAGGGCGGGTTTGACGCTTTTTAAGTCCAGCGTGCCGGCAATCGCCGCCAGCCCGTAACCCCGGTCGGGATCGGGCGTATCGCGGAAATAATCGGTCAGCAGCTTCAGTTTGCCGTTGCGCGAGGGAGTGAGAACGAGGCGGTCGAGTAGCGTGGCGAAGGCTTTCATCTCAATCCCCCTCATCCTCGTAACCGACAAGATGCAGCGGTTTGGCGGCGATGCCCTGCAACTCGCACCAGCGCACCAGCGCCTCCTCACGGCCATGGGTGACCCAGACGGCCTGCGGGGAAATTTCCTTGATCGTCTCCAGAAGTTCCGGCCAGTCGCAATGGTCTGATATCACCAGCGGCAGCTCCACGCCGCCCTGTTTGGCGCGTTGCCGCACCATCATCCAGCCGGAAGCGAAAGCGATGAGCGGCTCGTTAAAGCGCCGCGCCCAGCGCTCCTGAAAAGCCGAGGGTGGACCGACGACAATCGCGCCCTTGAAGGCGGAAGGATCGCTTTTTTCGAGCGTTGCGGGGCGCAGATCGCCGAGATCGATACCCTGCGAGACGTAATAATCGCAAAGCCGCGCCAGCGCACCGTGAATATAGATGGGATCGGAATAACCGTTGTCGCGGAGCAAGCGGATGACGCGCTGCGCCTTGCCGAGCGAATAGGCCCCGACGAGATGGGTCCGTTCGGGAAACTGCCGGATCGAAGTAAGCAGCTTGCCGATTTCCACGCGCGGCAACGGATGGTGAAACACCGGCAGGCCGAAGGTGGCCTCGGTAATGAAGACATCGCAGGGAACGGTCTCGAAGGGCGCGCAGGTGGGATCGACGCCGCGCTTGTAATCGCCGGACGCGACGATGCGCAGGCCGTTCATTTCCACCGAGATTTGCGCCGAACCCAGCACATGGCCGGCGGGATGGAAACCGGCGGTGACGCCGTTCACCTCCACCCTCTCGCCGAAAGCGACCGCCTGCTCGCTGCCGCAGAAATCCTCGCCGTAACGGATGCGCATGATATCCAGCGTCTGGCGCGTGGCCAGTACCGCGCCATGGCCGGCGCGGGCGTGATCGGAATGGCCATGGGTGATGAGCGCCCGTGCCACCGGGCGCACGGGATCGATATAAAAATCGCCCGCCGGGCAATAGAGGCCCTTGGGCGTGGAATTCAGGAGCTGTTCCGGCTTCATATTCATTGAGATAGGGCCGCCCGCGCGAATGTAAAGTGCTGCGAGCATAACGCGGAACGGGCGTTAAATTTCCAGTGGCGGTGTTTTTGTTTTACGGGACCCATGGTGGTGAGACGCATTGCACGACCCCTCCTTTCCCTCATTCCTGTGCTCGTCACAGGAATCCAGCCAACGCGCGTCCGCGCGGTGGGAAGAGTCTTTTCAGCCCAAGGACTTGGGCTGGCTGGATCCCTGTGACAAGCACAGGGATGAGGGTATGGTGAGCAACGTGAACAAGGTGCGTCAATCCCATCGCACCGTCTTAGGTGACAGCTCTTACTCCCCCGCCCCTTCGGCCGGCTTTGCCTGCACCGCCGCCGGCAGTCGCACCGGTTTCAGCATCAGCGCCGCCGCAAGGCCGATGGCGGCGGTTGCGGCGGCTGCGAAGAAGAGCGGCGTAAACGCATCCGAATAGAGCGAGGCGACGGCGGCCTGTGAGGCGGCCGGGAGTTCGGAGAGCATTTTCGGCGTCAGTTCTTCGATCTTGCCGACGCCGGGAATATCGACCGCCACGCCCTTGAGGCTCGACGATACGATGGCGCCATAGACCGAAATGGCAATGGCCGCACCACCCATGCGGGTCAGCGTCACCGCGCCGCTGGCTGCACCGATATCCGCCTTGGGCGCGGAATTCTGCACGCCGATGATCGGCGCCTGCTGGCCGAGGCCGACAGCAAAGCCTTGTGCCAACATGAGGACCGCGATCATCCAAAGCGGCGTTCCGGCATGCATCTGCGTGAACAGCAGCATGGCGACGAGGTTGATGGAAAGACCCGCCACCGAGAAGGGCTTGTAGACGCCGGTGATCGAGATCAGCCGTCCCGCCGAAAGCGAGCCCATGACGATGCCGCCGGTGACGGCGATGAAGAACAGGCCGGCATGGGAGGGCGAAAGCCCGGTCGTGGTCTGCAGGAACAGGGCATAATAATTGACCATGCCGATACCGATGCCGCCGCTGGTCAGCGACACGATCATCAACAGCGGAAAGGTGCTGTCCTTGAAGAGACGCAGCGGCACGACGGGTTCCGGCGCGCGGCGTTCCACCTGCACCCACAGGAAAGCGGCGATGACGGCGAAAGCGATGATGCCGAGGCTGGGGCCTGCGATCAGCGAGCCGAACAATTCGCTGCTGTCAGCCCAGAAGACCACGCTGGCAATGGTGGCTGCCAAGAGGACCGCGCCGAGATAATCGATCTTCGGCTGGCGCGCCGGACGACGGTAGGGCAGCATCAACGCAAGACCCGCAATGACGATAATGCCGAGCGGCAGGTTGATGAGGAAGATCGACCGCCAGCCGAACAGGTCGCTCATCGTGCCGCCGAGGATCGGGCCGACACTGCCTGACGCCATGATGGTGAGGCTGGAGTAGCTCTGGTAGCGGGCGCGCTCGCGCGGTTCGAACAGATCCGCATTGACGGAGAAGATCGACACCATGATGCCGCCGCCGCCAAGGCCCTGCAGAACGCGGGCGGCAATCAGCGAATCCATCGACCATGCCAGCCCGCAGGCGAGCGAACCGAGCGTGAAGATGACGACCGCCGCGATCATCACATATTTGCGGCCGAACAGATCGCCGAGCTTGCCATAAACAGGCATGACCGCGCTGGTCGCCAGAAGATAGGCCGAGCCGATCCAGCCGAAACGCTCCAGCGCACCGAACTCGCCGACGATGGTGGGCAGTGCTGTCGATACGATCTGGTTATCGAGGGTCGCCATGAACATGGCCAGCATCAGGAACAGAAAGACGATGAGCCTGCGCCGATGATCCGACACAAGCGGCGCCACGGGCGCGGTGGACATATCCATGAAAAATCTCGTTGGCTTCCGGCAGTTTTGCTGCGACAATTTGTGTGCTATCAGCATATATATGTCAATGGCAAGTTTTTGACATCTGTGCTATTGCCGCTAAATGTGATCGGAAAACAGCATCGAAAGGGACGATGAAGCGTGGCGACTGAGGAAAACTGGAACGAGGATCTGCCCGAGGACATCAAGCGGATCGGCAATACGATGACGCGCATGCGCATCATGATCGGCCGCCGCATCATCGGCCGCATGGCGCTTGCCAAGCTCGCTCCGGGTCTCGAACTCTCCCATATCGACGTTCTCGATATTCTGCGCCGGGCGGAAGGCGATGTTACCGTGGGTGCGATTGCCGAGGGCATGCGCATCGATCCCTCCCGCGGCAGCCGGGTGGTGGCGGATATGGTGGGGCGCGGCCTGCTGAAACGCGGCGTTTCCCAGGAAGACGGCCGCCGCAGCATTGTCGAAATCACGCCGCTCGGCACCAGTCTTTTGCAGGAAATGCGCCGGACGAAGATGAGCGTCATCGAGGACGTGATGGATGGATGGCCCGCGGAGGACGTGGAGACATTCGCACGCCTGTTCGAACGCTTTATCGACCGTTTCGAATATCGCCTGTCGCCGGATACGGACTTCTTCACGGATCAGAAAAAATCATAGTTGCCCCGGGGGTCTGCAACTTCACTTTAAGAGGGTGAGACCGTAACGTGCCGCGCATCTAACTGGCCAAGGGGTAACTTCGATGTTGACGATTTACGGTGTCTACCGTTCCCGTGCCACGCGCACGCTGTGGCTTGCGGGTGAACTGGGCATAGAATTCAAGCATGTGCCCGTGATACAGGCCCGCCGCCTTGCCGATCCGCTGGCTGCGGATGCGCCGCTCAACACGCTGTCTCCCGCATTTCTCGCCGTCAACCCGATGGGCACCATTCCCTGCATCGAGGATGACGGCATGGTGCTTTACGAATCCATGGCCATCAATCTCTACCTTGCCCGCAAATACGGCGGACCGCTCGCTCCCGTCGATCTGAAGGAAGATGCGGCGATGCTGCAATGGTCCTTCTTCGCCGCCACCGAAATCGAAACCAATTCGCTGAAGATTTCCTCCGCCATCGCCGAAGGCCTGTCGGAAAGCGATAGCGGCAAGGCCGTGATCGATGTCGCCGCCCGGCTGCTGAAGCGCCCCTTCCGGGTGCTGGAGCAGCATCTTTCCAGCCATGATTATCTGGTGGGCGACCGTTTCACCGTGGCCGATCTCAACGCGGCGGAAATCGTTCGTTACGCGCAGGGCCACAAGCCGCTGTTCGACGCCCATCCGGCGCTGAAAGCCTGGCTGGATCGTTGCCAGGCCCGCACGGCGTTCAAGACGATGTGGGACAGCCGGGCCGCCGAGGCGGCCTGAGCGGTTAAGCCCCTTACCCCTCCGTCATGCCGGACTTGATCCGGCATCCAGCCAGCCCAAGTCCTTGGGCTGAGAGGAGTCTTCCCGCCGCGCAGACGCGCGTCGGCTGGTTTCCGGCTCAGGGCCGGAATGACGGAAATACTGAGCCTCTCAGCCCCTCTCGCCCTCCAGCGCCCGCTGCACCGCCGGGCGGTCGTTCATGCGGCGGAAGTGGTCGTGCACTTTCGGGAAGCGGGCAATATCCACGCCATCGCTTTCCAGCCAGCCGGACATGACGAAAAGATAGGGATCGGCAACGGAATAGGCGGTGCCAAGAACCCATGGGCCGTGCAGCATGCCGTGCTCGATCAGTTCGAAGCACTCGCCCATGGTCTGCGGCACTTTCGCCTTCATATCCGCAAGCGAACTATTCTCATTCGCCCAGCGGCTGCCGCGCCGGCCATGCGCGTGGGCGACATGCACGGTGGAGGAAATGAAGGCGTTGAAGGACTGCATCAGCGCGAATTCGAAGGGATCGTCGAGCGGCGCGAGCTTCTTTTCCGGCGCCATCTGGGCGATGAAGGCGAGGATGGCGGGCGTCTCCGTCAGCACGCCGCTTGCCGTGGCCAATGCGGGCACGCGGCCCTTGGGATTGATCTTTAAAAATGCCTCGGAGCGTTGCTCGCCCTCCGCGAAGTTGACGCGGTGGGCCTTGTAAGGCAGGCCGGATTCCTCAAGCACGATATGGCTGGCGCGGGAGCAGGAACCGGGGGAGAAAAACAGTGTGAACATGGATATGCGACCTCCAAAGCAATGAAGCGCCCGCTTCTTCCTCATGCGGACGCCGTCCCTCGGCGGCCATGGGATGGCCGTCACACGCAGGGCACGTCATCATCGTGCCCGCAACCGGCCGCGTCAAAGGTTATTTAAAGCCCGACGACTCTGACATCGCCGACATGGATGCCGTTCCAGTTGCGCATCTGCCGGTTCGCCATGCCGCTCAAGGCCTGCTGCTCGGCGCTGCCTTCATCGAAATAGCGCGCAAGCAATGCCGAGACCATGGCTTCCGCCGCCCGCGTCGTGCCGTCTTCGCATTTCACCGCCATGGCAACGCCCTTTTCCGGCAGGGCGGCGACGAAGACGCCCTCCGCGCCGGTCTTTGCGAAGATTTTTCCCGGTGCGATCTGCATCAGTTTCGTGCAGGCGCGGCCGGTGCCCGCCACGTAAAAGGGTTCCGCCATGCAGGCCTCGACGAGACGGCGCGAGGCTTTCGCACGGCCCGCTTCCAGCCCCCTGCCCGTCGCCATTTTCGCGAAACCATGCGCCAGCCCTTTGAGCGGTACGGCATAGGTGGGGATGGAGCAGCCATCCACACCGCAATTGTCCTGGCCGAGAGCAGCACCCGTCAGGCTTGTCATCGTGGCGCGGATTTCCTGCTGCAGCGGATGATCGTAACCGACATAGCCCTTAGGGTCAGTGCCGGTGTGACAGCAGGCGCAGATGAAGCCCGAATGTTTGCCGGAGCAATTATTGTGAAGCGCAGTCGGCTTTTCCAGCGTGCGGGCCTGATGGATGATGGTTTTCTGGTCGGAAGACCAGTGCGCGCCGCATTCCAGCGTATCGGCATCCCTGCCCGCTTTCGCCAGCATCGAAGCGGCGAGCTCCACATGCGCGTCCTCGCCGGAATGGGAGGAACAGGCAAGCGCCAGTTCACGGTTGCCGAACTGATAGGTATCCGCGGCACCGCTTTCCACCAGCGGCAGCGCCTGCATGGCCTTGCAGGCGGAACGCGGGAAGATGCCGCGCTCGATATCGCCAGCCGAAAACAGTACGCCGCCATCGCCATCCACCACCACGGCAAGGCCCTGATGGCGGCTTTCCACGAGGTTGCCGCGGGTGACTTCGACGGTAACGGAATTGTTCATTTTCGCAGCCTCAAAAAATTCTGATTTCATGTGGTTGATACCGCAATTGATTTTTCGATGCACGGGGCTATCAGTGAAATTTGCAAAACGTCTGCTGCTGGCGATTGCCGTTATCTATCTGCTTCCCGCGCTGGCATCGGCCGGGCTGTGGGCCATGAAAGACCATCCGCGCGGCTGGAACGCCGCAAGATGGTCGTCCTCCGGCATGCTGCCGGCAGCGTCCAGCAACGGCGAAGCCGCCGTCTACGTCTTTTCCGCCATGACCGGCGGTTTCAAGGGCTCCGTCGCCAGCCATGCCTGGGTCGTGCTGAAAAAGCCGGGCGCTACGAGCTATGACCGTTACGACAAGGTGGGCTGGGGCACGCCGATCCGCCACAATGGTTATGCGGCGGATGCCTACTGGTATTCCAACATGCCGCGCCAGGTGGTGGCCATTCATGGCGCGGAAGCGGAAAAGCTCATCCCGAAGATCGAAAAGGCGATTGCCGATTACCCCTATGGCCAGCCGGGCGGCTACCGCATCTATCCCGGCCCCAACTCCAACACCTTCGTCGCCGATGTGCTGCGCAGCGTGCCGGAACTCGGCGTCGTGCTGCCGCCGGATGCGGTCGGCCGCGATTATCTGCCGGACGGCGCGTTTTACCACATCGCCGACGACTGGAAGGATGCAAGCGTTTCGCTCGGCGGCCTGTTCGGCATTTCGGCGGGTGCGCGCAGCGGTTTCGAGATCAATTTTCTCGGTCTTGTCGCCGGCATCGATTTCAGCCGGCCCGGCGTGAAGATACCGGGGCTCGGGTATTTCGGCGTGGCGGGCATTCGCGCATAAGCGGTTACGTTTCGCTGGCCTGAGCGGCGCGTCTGGCGCGAATGCTCTGGGCGATGAAGACCCGCGACAGGCCATGGTAAAGCGGCTCGCGGGAGAAAAGCCGCGATGTCAGATATCCGAGCATCGATGCGGCCATGATGGGCATGACGCCTTCGTGATTGCCGGTCATTTCAAGGATGATGACAAAGGCCGTCATCGGCGCCTGCACCACGCCCGCAAAATAACCCGCCATGCCGACGATGGCGCCAAGGCCGATGCTGGTGCCGAGCAAGGCGGCCATGGTGCTGCCGAAACCCGCGCCCACCGACAGCGACGGCGCGAAAATGCCGCCCGGAATGCCCGACATCATGGCCAAGAACGTCGCCGCCAGTTTTTCGATGAAAAAGAATGTCGGCGCGGCCTCGCCCTCGATTGCCGCGCGTGCCTGTTCGTAACCGGTGCCGAAGGTCGCGCCGCCAGTCGCAATGCCGATGATGGCGGAGGCAAGGCCGCAGGCGGCTGCGACCGCCAGCATTCGCTTCAGCGGCATGGCCTGCGCGAAGCGCCGGATGCGGGCGGAAAGACGCAAGGCGCCGGCGCTGAACAGCGCGCCGAACGCACCGCCGCCAACGCCGCAGACCAGAACCAGCAGCCAGTCCATGGCCGTTTTCGCCATCACCGAACTGGTGCCGAAATAGGTATAGCTGCCGACCAGCGCCAGCGAAGCGAGGCCCGACAGGATGACGGCGGTGAGAACGAGGCCATTGGCGCGGGATTCATAGGTCTTGCTCATCTCCTCGATGGCGAAGACGATACCGGCCAGCGGCGTGTTGAAAGCCGCCGCGATGCCCGCCGCCGAGCCAGCGAGAATAAGTCCCTTCGCCTGCGCCATGCCGCCCCAGCGGGCGGCCTGCAGCATGATCGAGGCACCGACCTGAACGGTCGGGCCTTCACGGCCGATGGAGGCGCCGGACAAAAGCCCGGCCACCGTCAGCACCACCTTGCCGAAGGCGAGTTTCAGCGACAGAAGCCGCGAACGGTCCGCATCTTCCCGCAGGTGCCGCGCGGCGATCGCCTGCGGAATGCCGCTGCCGCCGGCATTGGGGAAAACCGTGATCGCGAGCCATGCGCAGAGCGTGAAGCCAAGCGGCGTGATGATGAGCGGCAGCAGAAACGCCCATTCGCCCGATGAGGTTGCCGCGAAGAAAAGGTGCTGGGCTCGATCCGCAAGCCATGCAAAGCCGACGCTGATAAGGCCGACCGCAATCGCGCCAATCCAGAAAACCGCCCTCGGCCTCCACACCCGCCACGAACCCCAAACGACACGGGAACGGCGGAGCATCTTCAGCTTTTTGTAGTCGACAGGCATGGCGGTCCAGATCGGTGATTTTGACGGTCGTCACGAGGCAGGAAGCCCGTTTATCGGACTCCCGGACGGGGATTGCAAGGTTTTGCATTTGACAGGTGGATTGTATCGGCGCATTCTGCATCGCAATTGCAACGCACGGAGACCCAACATGAAAACGGCAACGATCCCTTCGCTGCGGGTGACGGCGGATTTTCGCGAGGCTGCTGAAAGCGTGCTGAAGGAAGGCGAGACGCTTTCCTCCTTCGTTGAGGATTCCGTGCGCAGGCAGGTGGAAATCCGTAAATCACAGGCAGAGTTCATTGCGCGCGGGCTGGCCTCGCTCGAAGAATCCAAACGGACGGGGATTTTTTATTCGGCCGAAGAGGTGCATGGGGAATTGCGGGCGATGCTCGCCGCCAAGAAAGCTGAGCGTGGCGAGTGACCTTCAATCTCCGGTACACGATTGCAGCCCGAGCGGACATAACCCGGCTATATGATTTTCTGCTGGAAAAGGATTTTTCGACGGCGGAAAAAGCCGTGGACCGAATCATTTCGACGATTGAGGGACTGAGCGAATTTCCTTTCGCAACGCGCAAGGCGCCTGGGGACAACGCACTCTTACGAGAACTGATCGTTCCGTTCGGATCTTCCGGTTACATCGTCCTCATTCAAATCGAAGATGCGGAAACCGTGTCCATCCTCGCGATCCGCCACCAACGCGAGGACGATTACCATTGATCCTTACCGGTCGCTGACGGCCGCGCGCGGGTTTACCCACGGTTCCTGATTGGAACGCGGCAGCGGGGTTTTGCCGAGAATGTGGTCCGCCGCCTTTTCGCCGGTCATGATCGACGGGCCGTTGAGGTTGCCATAGGTCACATGCGGGAAGATCGAGCTGTCCGCCACCCGCAAACCCTCCACGCCGATGACCCGGCATTCGGGATCGACGACGGCCATCGGATCGTCCCTGTCGCCCATGCGGCAAGTGCCGCAGGGGTGATAGGCGCTTTCCAGATGCTCCCGCAAAAAGGCGTCGATCTCCTCATCCGTCTCCACATTTTCGCCGGGCTGGATTTCCGGCCCGCGAAAATCGTCAAAGGCTTTCTGGCTGAAGATGTCACGCGTCAGGCGCACGCAATGGCGGAATTTTTCCCAGTCTTCCGGGTGGCTCATATAGTTGAAGCGGATGACCGGATCGTCATGCGGATCGGCCGAGCGCAATGTGACATTGCCGCGCGATTTCGACAGGTTGTAACCCACATGCACCTGAAAACCATGGCTTTTCGCCGCCGCCTTGCCGTCATAGGAAATGGCGACCGGCAGGAAATGATACTGGATATCCGGCTGCTTCAGACCGGGTGCTGAGCGCAGGAAGGCGCAGGCCTCGAACTGGTTGGAAGCGCCAAGCCCGCCTTTCGACAGCAGCCATTGCGCACCTGCAACGCCCTGCCAGAACCATGGCAGCCAGGAATAGAGCGAGACCGGCTTGGTGGAGACCTGCTGGAAATAAAACTCCATATGGTCCTGAAGATTTGCGCCCACGCCCGGACGATCCGCCTTCACCTCGATCCCCATGTCTTTCAGATGGGCTGCGGGGCCGATGCCTGAGAGCATCAGCAGCTTCGGTGAATTGAAGGAGGATGCCGAGACGATGACCTCGCGATTGGCCGCGATGGTTTCCACCATGCCCTTGCGCTCGATCTCGACGCCAACCGCGCGACCGTTCTCGATGACGATCTTGCGGGCGAAACCGTTGACCAGCGTGACATTGCCGCGCTTCAGCGCCGGTTTCAGATAGGCATTGGCGGCGGACCAGCGGCGACCATTGTGGATGGTCTGCTCCATCAGGCCGAAACCCTCCTGCTTGGAGCCGTTATAATCGTCGGTCAGTTCGAAACCGGCCTGCGCGCCGGCCTGAATGAAGGCGTGGAACAGCGGATTGTTGACCGGGCCGCGCTGCACATGCAGCGGCCCATCCGTGCCGCGCCAGCCCTCCTCGCCGCCATGGCTGTGTTCCATCCGCTTGAAGTAAGGCAGCACATCCGCATAGGCCCAGCCATGCGCGCCAAGCTCTTCCCAGCGGTTGAAATCCTCGGCATGGCCGCGCACGTAAACGAGGCCGTTGATGGAGGACGAACCGCCGATGACTTTTCCGCGCGGCGCCGTAATCCTGCGGTTGTCGAGGTTCGGCTCGGGCTCGGAGAGATAGCCCCAATTATAGCGCTTCATGCTCATCGGCCATGCGAGTGCGGCCGGCATCTGGATGAAGGGGCCGAAATCCGAACCGCCTGCCTCGATGACGATCACCGAATAACGACCGTCTTCCGACAGGCGATAGGCGATGGCGGAGCCTGCGGAACCCGAACCGACGATGACGTAGTCTGCTTGCATGATTTGCTCTCTCCGGTGAGCGTTGGTTCCGATTGATTGCTGGCGGGTGGGGCTTACCCCCCTTTGCCCTGCCGGGCATCTCCCCCTCAAGGGGGAGATCGATCTGCGGCGAGGTCGCGCCCATCTCGACGTCAGCGAATGAAGTGGCGGTGGCGCCGCTTGCCGATCTCCCCCCTTTGAGGGGGAGATGCCCGGCAGGGCAGAGGGGGTAAGCCCCACGCACCGCCCATCAATAAGGCGCGTCCACCTTCCCCGTGCTCACATAAACCGTCTTCAGCTCACTATAATGCTCCAGCGCCGCCGCCGAATTCTCGCGCCCGAAGCCGGATTGCTTGGAGCCGCCGAAGGGGATTTCGACCGGGCAGAGATTATAGGTGTTGATCCACAACGTGCCCGCCTCCAGCTGATCGACCACGCGATGGGCGCGGGCGAGATCGGCGGTGAAAACGCCGCCGGCGAGACCGAATTCGGTGGCGTTCGCGCGAGCGAGAACCTCGTCCTCATCATCGAAATCCAGCACGCACATGACGGGCCCGAAGATTTCCTCGCGGGCGATGGTCATGTCGTCGGTCACATCGGCGAAGACGGTCGGCTGCACATAAGCGCCCTCGCCCGAGACGTTGTTGGGAATGCCGCCGCCGGTGATGAGCGTCGCGCCCTCTGCCTTGCCCTTTTCGATATAGGAAAGGACTTTCTCCTGCTGGGCCCTGGAGACCAGCGGGCCGAGATGGGTGGCGTAATCGAGCGGATCGCCGAGGATCATCGCCTCGGTGCGGCGCTTCAGATTGTCGAGGAAACGCTCCTTCGCCTTTTTCTGCACGAAGACGCGGGTGCCGTTGGAGCAGACCTGGCCGGAGGAATAGAAGTTGCCGAGCATGGCCCCGCCGACAGCGCTTTCGATATCGGCGTCGTCGAAGACGATCAGCGGCGACTTGCCGCCCAGTTCCATGGTCACGTGCTTGAGATGTCCGGCAGCGGCGGCGGCCACCTTGCGGCCGGTCGGGACTGAGCCGGTGAGCGAGACCTTCGCCACATCCGGGTGATTGACCAGCAGCGGCCCGGTATCGCGATCGCCCTGAATGACGTTGAACAGGCCCTTTGGCAGGCCGGCTTCAACGAGGATTTCGGCGATCTTCAAGGCGCCGAGCGGGGTGTTTTCCGAGGGCTTGAAGACCATGGCGTTGCCGGCGACGAGTGCGGGCGCCGCCTTCCAGCAGGCGATCTGCTGCGGATAGTTCCACGCGCCGATGCCGACGCAGACGCCGAGCGGCACGCGCTTGGTATAGGCGAAATCGCCGCCGAGGGGGATATAATCGCCGTTCAGTGCCGAAGGGGCGATACCGCCGAAAAATTCGAAGGCATCCGCGCCGGACGTCGGGTCTGCGACGATGGTTTCCTGAATGGGCTTGCCGGTATCCAGCGTCTCCAGCGTCGAAAGCGCATCGTTGCGCTCGCGCATGATATCGGCGGCGCGTTTGAGGATGCGGCCGCGGGCCATCGGGCTCATCGCCGCCCATTCCTTCTGCGCACGCTTGGCCGAGGCGATGGCGCGCTCGACGATGGCGGGCGTTGCCGCATGCAGCCTTGCGATCACTTCGCCGGTGGCCGGAAAGATGCTTTCGATGACAGCGCCGGTATTATCTTCGACATAGTCGCCGTCGATGAAATGCGAGGCTTTCGGCTGCGCCTTGAGCGGCGTCGCGATGGTCATGTCGAAGTCTCCTTAAAGAACGCGGATGGACGGCTTTTGGCGCTGTCCATCGGGAAAAGATTTGAGCTGCATGTCGAAATAATCCTCGACCAGCGCCGGTGCGGAGGCGATGCCGAGCGGCGCCGAGCGCAGGCTATGACGAATATAAAGCCCGTCGATCAGGGCCGCCGCCCCCTCCGCGATGCGCGCGGCATCGTCGGGCGGGCAGAGCCGGTTGAGGCTCGCCATGAGGTTGGAGCGCAGGCGGCGGGAATAAATCACCAGCAGGCGCCGGGTTTCCTCCGAACGCTGCGCCTCGACATAAAAGGCAAGCCACGCCGCCACCGTTTCGGGCGTGAACTGGTCGCTCTGGAAGGAGACATGCACGATGGCGCTCAGCCTTTCGCGCGGACCGGAAGCGCGGGTCAGCGCCGCCACGGCATCGCGCCTGAGATCGCGCAGCAGGCTGCGAATGGTTTCCAGCAGAAGCTGCTGCTTGCTGCCGAAATAATGGTGCGCGAGCGCCGCCGACACGCCCGCTTCCCGGGCGATATCCGACATCGTCACATTCAGCGAACCATGGTGGCCTATGGTGCGAAGCGCCGCATCCACCAGCGCCTTGCGACGCAAAGGCTCCATTCCGATCTTGGGCATGGGGGTCTCCTTGACGGATGGCAAATTATTCTTGATTGATCGATCAATCAATAAAAAACGCGCCATTTTATGTCGCTGATTTGCGATGGATCATACTTTCCACCGCCGGCGCGTGGTAGTTTCCCGTTCATCGGCCAGTGTGGCGAACCCCATGCCGCGTTCGGCTCACGCCGGAAAAACTAAACCGTGATTTACTGCGAATTGGGAATGGAACGCGTTTCGTGCTAATATCGCGGATGATACAAATTTCGCTGGAAGCGGCGCCAGACGAAAGACGATAAAAACGCCCGCCATAGACCACGACGGCATCCGATCCGCAAACCGGACATCGAAGAACCGTTCGCAGCGTTTAAAGAAGGGAGTGATATCATGCCAATGGTGACAGTATCGATTTCCCCGGAACAGGCAGCAAGAATGCGCGAGGCCGTGAATTGCGGCGCTTACGCATCCGGCAGCGAGGTCGTCAGGGCAGCGCTGAGACTATGGGCGGCCTCCGCCGAACATGGCGTCGGCGCAAAGTCCACGCAGCCTGTCGAAGCGGACCGGGAACGCATGAACGTTGCGGAACTTTATGCCGCGCACACCGGGCACATCCGCCGGGCATAAGGCCCGGCGTAACAACCTTCCATATTGAAAAGGTTGTAACAAAACGTTCATCAAAGCTTCACAGTCGTGAAAGCTTTTGTTGACCTGTAATCTGCGATTGTTCGCCGCAAAAGAGACGGGTTCCCGATGGCGCATTCCACACGGCGCGCCACCAAGGGACCGGCAATAGCGGAGAATAGAAATGCAGGCCGTCACGCTGGAGAACGATGTCATAAGGCGTTTTGCCTCCGGGCACATGTTTCCCATGGCGAAACTGGTGCTCGAAACGGCGTTTCAGCCGATTGTCGAGGCGACGACAGGCACGATATTCGGTTATGAATCGCTGATGCGCGGCCATGACCGGCTTGGTTTTTCCAATCCGCTGGCGCTTCTCGACCAGGCTGCCGCGGATGGCGAGTTGAAGGCCTTCGAGCAGATGCTGGCAAGCCGGGCGCTGGCGAAATTTTCCACCCTGCCCGATTTTTCCTCCGCTACCCTGTTCCTCAATCTCGATGTGCGGCTGATCCCGCATGGCGACGCCATTCTCGACAAGCTTGTCGGTCATCTGGCGCGGGCGGGCATTCCCGCCTCCTCCATCTGCTTTGAGCTTTCCGAACGTTTCGACAATACCAGCGTGCCGGAATTCACGGCGCTGATCGCCCGCATGCGCAAGGAAGGCTTCAAGCTGGCAATCGACGATTTCGGCGCCGGCCATGGCGAGATGAAGCTGCTGTGTGATTTCCCGCTGGATTACCTGAAGATCGACCGGCATTTCATCACCGGCGTCGACCAATTGCCGCGCAAGCAGCACCTCGTGCGCAACATCGTCAACATCGCCCATGTTCTCGGTGTGCGGGTCATTGCGGAAGGCATCGAAACGGAAGCGGAGTTTCTGACCTGCCGCGAATTCGGCGTCGATCTGGTGCAGGGCTGGCTGATCGCGAGGCCCACGGTCTTCACCAGCGAGCTGCCGGAGAGCTTTCCCCACATCAACCGCATCGGCGTGGCGCGGCGCAGCAGCCAGACGCTGGATGAGATTCTCATTCGCCGCGAAATAGAGCGCCTTCCCACCGTCTTCGAGCATGACAGCGTCGACAGCGTCTTCGAACTGTTCCGCAGAAATCCGCAGCAGGCGTTTTTCCCGGTTCTCAACGCCAATGGCGAACCGCGCGGCGTCATCAACGAATATCACCTCAAGGAATATATCTACCGGCCCTTCGGCCGCGACCTGCTCAAGAACAAGATCTACGAGCGTACCATTTCCCATTTCGTCGATCCCGCGCCGATTGTCGGTCTCGATGCGGATGCCGACCAATTGATGAACATGTTCGCCAGCATGGGCGGCAGCGCCTGCATCATTCTCACCGAAAACATGCGTTATGCCGGCATCGTTTCCGCCGCTTCGCTCATCAAGGTCATCAACGAAAAACAGCTGAAGATGGCGCAGGACCAGAACCCGCTGACGGCGCTGCCCGGCAACCGGGCGATCGGCGGCTTCATTGCCGACCGTTGCAGCGATGGCGACGAGGCGCGCTTCTTCTGCTATTGCGACTTCGACAATTTCAAACCCTTCAACGACAAATACGGCTTCAACGCCGGCGACCACGCCATCACCCTGTTTTCGGCGCTGATGCGCCGTTACTTCTTCGCCGGCGATTGTTTCCTCGGCCATATCGGCGGCGACGATTTCTTCATCGGCGTGCGTGACTGGACGGTGGAGGAGCTGACGGAAATCCTCGAGCGGCTGCTCAGCGATTTTCACGACGATGTCGCCGAACTCTATTCGGACGAGGACCGCGCCGCCGGCTGCATGAAAGGCCAGGACCGCCATGGCAATGAGCGGGACTTCGCGCTGCTGCGCTGCTCCATCGGCGTCCTCACTTTGCCGAAAGGTCTTATCATCGCCAATCCGGAGCGGATCGGCAGCGAGATTGCGGGTGTGAAGGCGGCTGCGAAGGAAAACGAAGGCGGTCTCGTCGTCCGGGTCTTCGGCGAGACAAATTGACACTCGTGACAAACGGCCTCCTTCCCTAAGCGGTGCATCTGACCTACATCTTCAGGCGACGCCGACACGTGAGGAGTTGCCCCTGGCCATGCCCGACACCAAGACCCTGCCCGAAACAATGCGCTTCATCGACCTTCCCTCCCATGGCGGCCCGGAGGTGATGCGGCTTTCGCAAGCGCCTTTGCCGAAGCCCGCGAAAGGCGAGGTTCTCGTGAAGGTAGAGGCGGCGGGCGTCAACCGGCCGGATGTGGCGCAGCGGCAGGGCACCTATCCGCCGCCGAAGGATGCGAGCCCGATCCTCGGCCTCGAAATCGCCGGCGAGGTGGTTGCGCTGGGTGAAGGCGTTACCGAATTCAAGCTGGGCGACAAGGTCTGCGCGCTCGCCAATGGCGGCGGTTATGCGCAATATTGCACCGTGCCGGCCGGGCAGGCCCTCCCCTTCCCAAAGGGTTACGATGCGGTCAAAGCGGCCGCTTTGCCGGAAACCTTCTTCACCGTCTGGGCCAACCTCTTCCAGATGGCCGGCCTCACCGAAGGGGAAAGCGTCCTCATCCATGGCGGTACCAGCGGCATCGGCACGACGGCTATCCAGCTTGCCAAAGCCTTTGGCGCGGAAGTCTATGCCACGGCAGGCTCGGCGGAAAAATGCGAAGCTTGCGTGACGCTCGGCGTCAGACGGGCGATCAACTATCGTGAGGAAGATTTCGCCGCCATAATCAAAGCTGAAACCGACGGCAAGGGCGTCGATGTGGTTCTCGACATGATCGGTGCGGCCTATTTCGAAAAGAACCTTGCCGCACTCGCCAAGGACGGCTGCCTGTCCATCATCGCCTTTCTGGGCGGCGCGGTCGCCGAGAAGGTCAACCTTACCCCCATCATGGTCAAGCGCCTCACCGTCACCGGCTCCACCATGCGCCCCCGCACGGCCGACGAAAAACGCGCCATCCGCGACGACCTCGTCGCAGAGGTCTGGCCGCTCATCGAAAGCGGCCAGCTCGCGCCTGTCATCAACCGGGTCTTTACGCTGGACGAGGTCGTGGAAGCGCACCGGCTGATGGAAAGCAGCAATCATATCGGCAAGATCGTGATGCGGGTGTCGTGACGCTCTGAGCGGCATCGTTGTTTTCATTGACAACACACTAAAGTGTTGTCACAAATAACAACATGAAGGCCATTCTGCTCGAAAAGACGCGCAAAGTGATCGACGAGACGGCCTTCTTCGAGGTTATCCTGTGGCATCCCTGAGCCTGTTCCCGGCAGTATCCACCCGTTCAAATATCGGCTGGCGCTGGTGATCAAAGGGGAATGTGTTCTGCGTTATGACAATGAGCGCGGCAAAGGCGATCATCATCATATGGACGGGCGTGAAGACACCATCGCCTTCACGACGCTCGAAGCCCTGTTCGATGCTTTTCAGGCGGATATGGAAAGGATTTTGTCATGACCGCACTCACCGTCCGTCTCAGCACGATCAAGGATATCAAGAGCCGCTTTGTTGCCGCCGGTAATCTGGCCATGTCCGGAAAGCCGGTGGAGGCGAAACCATCCGTCGAATTTTCAAGCTATGAGGACCTGCACCGCATTCTCGCGCCGCTTCGCCTTGCCATCGTCAAGGCTCTGGCCGGACAGGGACCGCTTTCTATCCGGGAGGTTGCCCGCCGGGTCGGACGGGACGTACAGGCCGTTCATCGCGACGTGACGTCGCTCCTCCATGCGGGCGTTATCGACCGGAACGAGGCTGGCATCGAGTTTCCCTATGACAGCATCCACTTCGAATTCGACGTAAAGGCCGCAGATGCGGCATAGGTGCCGGGCGTCCCCCAGAAGTAATCCCTCTTGCATTACTGACGAATCGTACTACCTTCTAGTTATGTTCAACGTATCGGAAGGAGGTGATCCAATGTCTAGTGAGATTTCGGTCTCTGGTGCAGGCAATGGAAAGGGTGTGTTTTCGACGGGGCAGCCCTCGTTGTAAACCTCCTGCCTTCGGAACGTTGAGAAACAGTCCCGGGTCTGTAAACAGGACCAAACTCATGGAAGGGTCGCTTTGGCGGCCCTTTTCCGTTTTTGCGTATTGCTTCGACGATTGGGGAAATCTGTGCCTTGAATGCCGGTGCGGCTCTCCCGCGACGAGAAGAACTCCTTTCAGCCCAAGGACGTGGGCTGGCTGAATACCGGCTCGAGGCCGGTGTGACGGAGAACTAAAGCATGCCTCCCAAAACTGTGCAGCGGTTTTGGGACAAAGACATGCTTAAAAACAAAGATCTAAAGCGCGTCGCAGGAATCAGATCACAGTACACCATCGAGTGTGGCGGGTGTCGTTACCCCCCTCTGTCCTGCCGGACATCTCCCCCTCAAGGGGGGAGATTGACAAGAGGCATTCTCGCCACTTCATTCTCGACCATCGAGAGGTGCGAGACGTCGCCACAGAACGATCTCCCCCCTTGAGGGGGAGATGTCCGGCAGGACAGAGGGGGGTAACGACACCCAGCACCGTCGATGATTTCAACTGTGGTGTACTGTGGAATCAGATTAAATGTGACGCGTGTTAGAAAGCGACAAATCAGCGACCGTCAACTGCGGTCACGTCTCCCTTATTTCTTCCCGAACACCTTCCACCGCGTCGGCCGGAAGCGCAGTTCCGCCCCCACCGCCACGGCGGCGTTGAGCGGCACTTCGATTTCGAGGTGATAGGGTTCATGGCCGTTATTGGCGATGTCGATTTCGGCGATGCGGGTGCCGGCAAGGCGGCGACAGGTGGTGACCTTGCCGTAAAGCGCGTCCTTCTCTTGCGTCAGCACCACATCTTCCGGGCGGAAGAAAAGCTCGCCCTCGCCAGAGCCGCTCTCGTCGATGCCGATGCTTTCGCCCTGGAACAGCACGTGGCCGTCGCGGATCGTCACCGGCAGGCTGGAGGATTCGCCGATGAAGGAGAAGACGAAGGGGGAGTTGGGCGTGTCGTAGACGTCATCCGCCGTGCCTACCTGTTCGATCTTGCCCTGGCTCATGACGACGACGCGGTCTGCCAGTTCCAGCGCCTCTTCCTGATCGTGGGTGACGAAGACGGTGGTGTGGCCGGTGCGGTCGTGGAATTCGCGCAGCCAGCGGCGCAGCTCCTTGCGCACCTTGGCGTCGAGCGCGCCGAAAGGTTCATCGAGGAGCAGCACCTTCGGCTCGATGGCCACAGCGCGGGCAAGCGCCACGCGCTGGCGCTGACCGCCTGAAAGCTGCGAGGGGTAGCGCTTCTCAAGACCGGAGAGATGCACCATGTCGAGAAGTTCGGAGACCCGCCTGCGGATTTCGGCCTTCGGCGGACGCTTGGCGGAGGGCCGGACCTTCAGGCCAAAGGCGATATTGTCGGCCACCGTCATATGGCGGAACAGGGCGTAGTGCTGGAACACGAAACCGACATTGCGCTCCTGCACCGTGCGGTGCGAGGCATCCTCGTTGCCGAAGAAAATCTGGCCGGTCGTCGGCTGTTCGAGACCGGCGATGAGACGCAGCAGCGTCGTCTTGCCGGAACCGGAAGGACCGAGCAGCGCGATCAGCTCGCCGGAACGAATGTCGAGCGACACGTCGTTCAGCGCCGGAAAGCGGTCGAACTGCTTGGTGATGCCGGAAACTTTCACTTCCATGAAGATGCCTTTCAATGCTTGCCGGCTGCGTTGCCCGCGCCAAAGCGTATTTCGAGAATGGTTTTGAGAATGAGCGTCACGAGCGCCAGACCGGCGAGCAGGGTCGCCACCGCAAAGGCCGCGCCCATATTGTACTCATTATAGAGTATCTCGACATGCAGCGGCATGGTGTTGGTTTCGCCGCGAATATGGCCCGAGACCACCGAGACGGCGCCGAACTCGCCCATGGCGCGGGCGTTGCAGAGCAGCACCCCGTAAAGCAGGCCCCATTTGATATTCGGCAGCGTGACATACCAGAAGGTCTGCCAGCCGGAAGCGCCGAGCGAAATCGCCGCCTCCTCGTCGCCATTGCCCTGATCCTGCATCAGCGGGATCAGTTCGCGCGCGACGAAAGGAAAGGTGACGAAGATGGTGGCGAGCACGATGCCCGGCACGGCGAAGAGGATCTCGATGCCATAGCTCTTCAGCCATGGCCCCAGAACGCTGTGGGACGAGAACAGGATGACATAGACGAGGCCCGATATGACCGGCGAGATCGAGAACGGCAGGTCGATGAGCGTGATCAGGAATGCCTTGCCCTTGAACTCGAATTTCGCAATCGCCCAGGCGGCCATCACCCCGAAGATGAGGTTGAGCGGCACGGAAATGGCGGCGACGAGCAGCGTCAGGCGAATGGCGGAGAGCGCGTCCGGCTCGACAATCGCCTCCCAGAAGCTTTCCGCACCCTTGCGGAAGGCTTCGAAGAAGACCGAGACCAACGGCAGAACCAGAAAAGCGGCGAGGAAGACGAAGGCTATCGCGATCAACGCCAGCCGGGCGGGAAAGCTCTCGCTGGCGGGATCGCGGAACGGCCGGGGGGACGTGCGGGAAGCGGTCTCAGACATAACCGTACCTCTTGCGGCTCCAGGCCTGAATGAGATTGATGAGGAACAGCATGGCGAACGAGATGATCAGCATGATGGTGGCGATGCCGGTCGCGGCCGCATAATTGAATTCTTCCAGCCGGATGACGATGAGGAGCGGCGCGATTTCCGAGACGTAGGGAATATTGCCGGCGATGAAGATGACCGAGCCATATTCGCCGACGCCGCGTGCGAAGGCGAGCGCGAAACCCGTGAGGATCGCGGGTGTGAGGCTCGGCAGCAGAACGCGGGTGATGGTCTGGAAACGGTTGGCGCCAAGCGTGGCGGCCACCTCCTCCACCTGCCGGTCGATTTCTTCCATGACCGGCTGCACGGTGCGGACCACAAAAGGCAGGCCGATGAAGATCAGCGCGATGACAATGCCGGTCGGCGTGAACGCGATCTTGATGCCGAAGGGTTCGAACAGCGAACCAACCCAGCCGCGATTGGCGTAAAGCGTGGTCAGCGCGATACCGGCGACCGCCGTTGGCAGGGCAAAAGGCAGATCGACGATGGCATCGACGAAGCGGCGACCGGGAAACCGGTAACGCGTCAGCACCCAGGCGACGATGACGCCGAAGACCGCGTTGACCAGCGCGGCAAGAAATGCCGTTCCGAAACTGACACGCAGCGCATTCAGCGTGCGGCTATCCGTGGCAATCGCAATGAAATCTGAAAAACCCAGTTTCGCCGTGGACCAGACAAGGCCGCCAAGCGGAATAAGAATGATGAGAAACAGATAGGTCACTGTGTAACCAAGCGTCAGGCCGAAGCCCGGTATGACGCTCGACTGCCGCCATTTCCACCTGTTTCCGGAAGTATTATTGCTCATCAAGGCTCCGGATAATCTTTAGTTTGGCGCATTTCCGGACAGGAAACCGGGGTCCGCTTTTCCTGGAAATGCTCTCTGGGAGCCGGGGTTCCCCGGCGTTTATTATAAAGTATCGACCGGCACGGTGTCCGGTCGATCGGGTTTTTGTTTTCTGTTGTCCGTGTGGACGCGGGCGATCTCTTTTCAGCCCATCATCCGCTTACTTTGCGGGCTTGTAAATCTGGTCGAAGATGCCGCCGTCACCAAAATGTTCAGGCTGCGCCTTTGCCCAACCGCCAAACTGCGGGTCGTCAATGGTGACGAGCTTGATGTCGGGCAGCTGCTTGAGCAGATCCTTGGAGACGACAGCCGGGTTCGACGGGCGGTAGAAGTGCTTCGCCGCAATATTCTGGCCCTCGTCGGAATAGAGATATTGCAGATAGGCTTCCGCCGCCTTGCGGGTGCCCTTGGCGTCGACATTGGCGTCAACCACGGCGACCGGCGGTTCGGCAAGGATCGAGATCGGCGGCACGACGATATCGAAGGCGTCAGCGCCGAATTCCTGGCCGGCGAGATAGGCCTCGTTTTCCCAGGCGAGCAGCACGTCGCCGATCTGGCGCTGGGCGAAGGTCACCGTGGAGCCGCGGGCGCCGGTGTCGAGAACCGGGGCGCGCTTGTAGAGTTCGCCGACATAGGCCTTGATCTTGTCCTGATCGCCCTTGAATTCTTCATTGGCCCAGGCCCAGGCCGCCAGATAGTTCCAGCGGGCGCCGCCCGAGGTCTTCGGGTTCGGCGTGACGATCTGCACGTCGCCCTTCACCAGATCGCCCCAATTATGGATGCCCTTGGGGTTACCCTTGCGCACCAGGAAGACGATGGTGGAGGTGTAAGGCGAGGAATTATGCGGCAGGCGGGTGCGCCAGTCCTTGTTGATCTTGCCGGAATTCTGGACGATGGCATCGATATCGCTCTGCAGCGCCAGCGTCACGACGTCCGCTTCCAGACCGTCGATGACCGAACGCGCCTGCTTGCCGGAGCCGCCATGAGACTGCTGGATCGTGACGTCCTCACCCGTATCGGCCTTCCACTTCTTGGCGAAGGCTTCGTTGAAGTCCTTGTAGAGTTCACGGGTCGGATCGTAGGACACGTTGAGCAGCTTGGTCTGCGCGGCGGCCGAGCCAGCGCCGCCAAGTGCCAGTGAGAGGCCAAGCGCAACAACGCTCAAACCGGACAGAAGCTTGGACATCGGTATTCCCTCCTGATTGCGATGGCTTAACTCTACCGGTTGAGTAGAGTTGGTCAATGAGGCCGAATACGATCGAAAAAGTGTTTCCCGAGAGCGTTTTCCCGGGCAACAAATACAGCGCAGCATAAGCGAAAGGCGCAACAAGCGTCGTGTAAAACTTTGCTGAATGCAAAACCGTTTCACATTTTTGCCGATTTTTTGCCGCGATGGCGAAAAATATTATGGGGTTTTAGACGATTTTTTCGTCTGAGCGGTCAAAGGGGATGGGGGAGATACATCGTCCCCAAGTCCGTTGGTTCGGCAGGCTCAAGCTCCCGGTTGTCGCGACGCACTCCCTCCCACCCTCATTCCTGTGCTTGTCACAGGAATCCAGCCAGCCCAAGTCCTTGGGCTGAGAAGAGTCTTTTCGCCGCGCAGACGCGCGTCGGCTGGATTCCTGTGACAAGCACAGGAATGAGGGCGGGAGGGACTGTACTGCACACCTATTGCGCCGAGCGTCAGGCCGTCAAAAGCTCGGGCACTTCGACACCTGCCACGGCATCGGCGATGGTGGTGTTGAAAAGGATGTTGCGGGTGGCATCGGCCACGCGGGCAAAGACGTGGCGGATCTCGCACTGCTTTTCACCGTCGCAATCCTCGCAGCGGCGATAGGCGGTCTGCGACAGGCAGGGCAAGGGGGCAAGCGGCCCGTCGATGAGGCGCAGCACCTCGCCGAAGGTGATATCCGCAGCCGGGCGCGCCAAGAGATAACCGCCCTGCTTGCCGCGCCGGCTTTCGACAAGGCGTTCCTTCTTCATTTCGAGAAGGATCTGCTCCAGAAACTTTTTCGGAATGGCCTGTTCGCGGGCGATGTCGGAAATCTGCACAGGACAGGCCCCGTCGGCCTTGGCCAGCGAAAGGAGCGCCCTCAGCGCATATTTTGCCTTCTGCGAAATCATCGTAAAACCAGTAGACCACAAGCCCGGAAACCCGGCAATTCCGGCTTAGCGCAGAAGTTGTCACAATTCAAATCCAAGCTGCGAACAAGGTGAACGGGTATCTTTTGCTCATACCCTGCGCGCGTGAGGCATTTTTGCTCTCAAGTGCAGCGCACAAAGACTGTCATTTCTGTTCGCGGATAAGGATTTCAACAATAATCGGCCATGGAAATCCCGGACGTGACAATGACGATCAATTCAGCAAATGCCTCTGCCGATGCCGCCTCCCTCGACGCCACGCTTGCCGGGCTCGATCTGGCGGGTCGGCTTTCGTTTATCGCCGGCCTTGGCGGGCGCGCCGTCTTCACCACCAGCCTCGGCATCGAGGATCAGGTCATCACCGCCGCCATCGGCACGCATCGGTTGCCGATCGATGTCGTGACGCTGGAGACCGGCCGGCTGTTCAAGGAAACCGTCGATCTCATCGATGAAACCGAAGAGCGTTTCGGCATCGAAATCCGCCGCTTCCGCCCGGAGCAGGACGATATCGACGCCTATGCCGAAAAATACGGCCTGAACGGCTTTTACGAAAGCGTCGAAGCCCGTCACGCCTGCTGTCATGTCAGAAAGCTGATCCCGCTGGGCAAGGCGCTGGAAGGCGCTGCCTTCTGGATCACCGGCCTTCGTCGCGGCCAGTCCGGCAATCGCGCCACGACGCCGTTCGCCGAATTTGATGCGGATCGCAATCTCATCAAGATCAATCCTTTGGCTGACTGGGATATCGACCTTATCCGGGCGCATGTCGCCAAGGAAAACATCCCCGTCAACCCGTTGCATCAGCGCGGTTACCCCTCCATCGGCTGTGAGCCGTGTACGCGCGCCATCAAGCCCGGCGAGCCTGAGCGCGCCGGACGATGGTGGTGGGAAAACGACGAGAAGCGCGAATGCGGTCTTCACGCCGCCGGTGCGGAGCAGACATCCGCCGTTTCCGCCATCCCGCAACGATAATCATTCAGTACATTCCCGGAGTTCACAATGTCCAACGCAGTCCACGAGACGGACAGCAAGAATACTGTCGCATCCAAGCCGCCGCTCGATCCCCATCTGAAGGCGCTTGAAAACGAAGCTATTCATATTTTCCGCGAAGTCGCCGCCGAATTCGATAACCCTGTGATGCTCTATTCCATCGGCAAGGATTCGTCCGTGCTGCTGCATCTCGCGCGCAAGGCGTTTTTCCCGGGTCGCATTCCCTTCCCGCTGCTGCACGTCAATACCGGCTGGAAGTTCAAGGAAATGATCGAATTCCGCGACAATATCGTCAAGGAATACGATCTCGACCTGATTTCCTACACCAACCCGCGCGGTGCGAGCGAAAACGTGACGCCCTTCACCCACGGTTCGGCGCTTTATACCGACATCATGAAGACCGAAGCGCTGCGCCAGGCGCTGGATGCCGGCCAGTTCGACGCGGCCTTCGGCGGCGCGCGCCGTGACGAGGAGGCGAGCCGCGCCAAGGAACGCATCTATTCCTTCCGCACGCCCGACCATAAATGGGACCCGCGCAACCAGCGCCCGGAACTGTGGAACATCTATAACGGCATGGTCCGCAAGGGCGAAAGCGTGCGCGCCTTCCCGCTCTCCAACTGGACCGAAGTGGATATCTGGCGTTACATCGAGGCGGAAAACATTCCGCTGGTGCCGCTCTATTACGCCGCCGAGCGCCCCTATGTGGAGCGCGACGGCATGATGATCCTTGCCGAAGACGAGCGGCTGGAACTGCTGCCCGGCGAAGAGATCAAGCACGGCTCGATCCGCTTCCGCACGCTCGGCTGCTTCCCGCTGACCGGCGCGATCCGTTCCGAGGCGGCGACGCTTCAGGAAGTCATCGCGGAACTCGAAATCGCCACCGTTTCCGAACGGCAGGGCCGCGCGATTGACCGCGACCAGTCCGGTTCGATGGAGAAGAAGAAGCGCGAGGGGTATTTCTGATGAGTGCCGCCGCCGCCAACACCCCCTCTTCCGCAACCATTCTGCCCTTCGCAGAGCATTCGAAGGCGGCGCGCGATACGCGCCCCTTACGTCTCATCACCTGCGGCAGCGTCGATGACGGCAAGTCGACCCTGATCGGCCGTCTTCTCTGGGACACCAAGGCTGTCAAGGAAGACCAGGCCGCAACCCTGCATCGCGACAGCGGCAAGCAGAACGATCTCGGCCTGCCCGATTTCGCGCTGCTGCTCGACGGTCTTCAGGCGGAGCGCGAACAGGGCATCACCATCGATGTCGCCTATCGCTATTTCGCCACCGACCGTCGCGCCTTCATCGTGGCCGATACCCCCGGCCATGAGCAATATACCCGCAACATGGCGACCGGCGCTTCCACGGCCGATCTCGCCGTGCTGCTCGTCGATGCGCGCACCGGCATTCTGGAACAGACACGCCGCCACGCCACCATCGCGGCGCTGATGGGCATCCGGCAATTCGTGCTGGCCGTCAACAAGATCGACCTGACGCATTACGACAAGGCCGGTTTCGAGCTGATCGCCCATGAATTCCGCGATTTCGCGTCCAATCTCGGCATCAAGCAGATCACCGCCATTCCGATGTCGGCGCTGAAGGGTGAAAACGTCGTTCTCTCCGGCAAGGCCTCCATGCCCTGGTATGAAGGCCCGACGCTGGTGGAGACGCTGGAGCTTGCCACGGTGCGCTCCGCGCAATCCGGCGGCTTCCGCCTGCCGGTGCAGCGCGTCTCGCGGCCGGGTGAAAGCTTCCGTGGCTATCAGGGCACGGTTGCCGGCGGTTCGGTAAAGCCGGGCGACAGCGTCGTCGTCCTGCCTTCCGGCATGGTCGCGAATGTCAAGCAGATCGTCACCTTCGATCTGGTGCGCAACGCCGCCGTGGCGGGCGATGCGGTCACGCTCGTGCTCGACCGTCAGGTGGATGTGTCGCGCGGCGACATGATCGTCTCCATCGAGGCGCAGCCGCAGACGGGCCTTGCCTTCGACGCCCAGATCGTGGCGTTGCAGCCGGGCGGTATCGAGGCAGGCAAACGCTACTGGCTGAAAAGCGGCAGCCGCCGCCAGCGCGTCAGCGTGCAGCCTGTCAGCCAACTGAACCTGAAGGAAGGCGAATGGCAGGCGCATGAAACCTCGCTGCCGATGAACGCCATCGGCAAGGTGCGGCTTTCCTTCGACGAGACGGCGATCTTCGATCCCTATGAACAGAACCGCTCGACCGGTTCCTTCATCCTGATCGATCCCGACACCAACAACACGGTTGCGGGCGGCATGATCGCCGGCAAGCGCAGCGTCGGTGCGACGGAAGAAAAGGGCGACCGGGTCATTCTCTCGCTGCCCGCCGATCTTGCGGAAAAGCTGCTGGCCAGCGAGCTCCTCGCCAAGCACCGCGACGAGATCGACATCCGCCGCACGGACGGCGCAACGGCCGCGCGGCTGATCGGCGATCTGGGCTGACACGCACCCACTCAGACAAACAAAAAGGCGACCGTTAAAGCGGTCGCCTTTTTCGTTTCAGAGCCTCTTCCGTGTCAGAGACTGCGGATGGCTTAAAACACGAACATATAAAGCAGAATGATCACGAAGATCGGAACGCCCATAGCCCACAATGCGATACCCTTCAGCATGCTATCCTCCATTGTTGTATGGTTAGATAACGGCTGAGACGGCTTTCCGATCCATGCCGCTCTCCTGATTTTTACGGGTTGTTTCTCGGCGGCATAAAAAGCTGTTTGTTCATTCGACGTTCATGCACGAAAGGCGAATTTGCATGCGGTCGCTCCGCCAAGCGGCCCAATAGAGGCTCGTTGTTTGAAAAAGCAGCGGGCCTCTTTTTTGATCGCAATAAGTTGATCGCGACGATGCCCCTGAAATTCAGGGCCCATGACGGTGATGGATAACTTCTTGGATTGTGAAGAAGAATTGAGGCTTCTAAGACGATTCCTGTCGCGCGTCCCCTGAAACAGGCCGCGACATTGAGGCCTGGCGCTTGGCGGAGCGACGGGCCTCTTTTGTTGGGACGCCGGGTGGCGACAAGAAGAGTCCGCCGAAGCGTTGATGGCGACGATTCGCATCCGTGAGCGGATGTGGAAAGCCTCCTCCCAAAGCGCATACCGGTTGAAGAACGGCAATTTGAACGCAGTTATTCGCACCTGCGCCCTGATTTTCAGACGCGAGCGGCGAATGCAGTCCAGCCGAAACGGGTTTTCACACGTCCGGTTTCGGTGCGAGATTTCGATCTTGGAATTTTCGGGATGAGTTGCAAGCCGCTGTATCTATTGGGCTTCAAGCTGGTCGGAGTGAGAGGATTCGAACCTCCGACCCCCACGTCCCGAACGTGGTGCGCTACCAGACTGCGCTACACTCCGTGACCAGCGGCGCTTCTATAGACCAGCCTCCGGCATTCGACAAGCGGCTTATTGCATTTTTTGTGACAAGTTTTTCCCATCTGTTGAAACAACCCTGCCAGGAGCCTGTGGCACCGGCTGGAAGGCCTCAAAACGTTACAAAAAAGCAATTGTGGCAGGAAATTTTCATCGAGCCGCACACCTCCCCTGCCCGCCGTCTCCAAATCTGCTAGGGGAACGGAATGACCGGCGGGAAGCCGGACACGGCACAAAGGACATTTCACCATGCTATCTCGCAGCGTAACGCTTGCAGCGTTTGCCATTGCGCTCTCGGCCTGCACCACTTCCACGGGCGGCTCCACTCCCTCTTTTGCCCAGAAGAGCCCCGTTGAGACCCGCTGGGTCGGCCAGTCCGCAGGCATTTTCTTCGCGAAATTCGGCCCGCCGCTGAGCGATACGGAAACCGGCAGCTCCACCGTCTATAACTGGCGCGGCGGCTACAGGAAGGCCACCATTCCGGCCAGGTTCGAAGAAGGCAAGGATGGCAAGAAGGGTCGCCAGATTTCGCCCGCCCGCACCGCCTCGCTCTCCTGCACGGTGCAGCTCGTCGTTTCCAGCGATTACAAGATTACCGCCGTGCGCACGGTTTCCGACCGCCCCGGCATCAATGGCCCGAGCTATTGCGCGGAATTCCTCGCCGCAGACTGATCTTCGGCCACAGGCCAGACGCAGCAAGGCCCGCCCGAACCGGCGGGCCTTTTCACTTTTTCGGGATTATTGTCATTTTTCTGAAAAAATTTTTGCCTATAGCCGCACCCTGCGACCCGTGACGCGCCGGAAACGGCGTCATATCCGCCTTTCCGCGATATCCCGCTCACAGAACCCTTTCAACCGTTTGAAAGCGTCGGCTAATCTTCGCCGTCATGAAATTGACGATCGGCAAAACCGCAAAAATGGCCGTTGCGACCATATGTCCCTGCAAAATCCCTGCAAAACTGCTTGAACTGGAGTGAAAGAGTCCGGGTTGTGCCGGTTTGCGCTTTGCTGTAACGGGGCGAACGGGAGGAATGTTTTTAACACAAAACAAGAATCAGGTATGGCCGTGACTCCCATCGATCAAGACAAATCCCAGCTCACTGATCTCTCCCAGGAAACCTCCCTTTCCAACGCATTTCCCATGAACCGCCGACAGGTTCTAGGCGGCGCGCTTGCCGGCATTGCCGCAGCGGCGCTGCCAGTTACACCTCTTCTCGCCAATACGGCTGCCAAGAAGGTCGATGTGCTTTTGATCGGCGGCGGCATCATGAGCGCGACGCTCGGTGTTTGGCTGCGCGAACTGGAGCCCACCTGGTCGATGCAGATGCTGGAGCGGCTGGATGGCGTGGCGCTTGAAAGCTCGAACGGCTGGAACAATGCCGGCACCGGCCACTCGGCGCTTGCCGAGCTCAACTACACGCCGGAAGACGACAACGGCAACATCAAGATCACCCAGGCCGTCAACATCAACGAATCCTTCCAGATTTCCCGGCAGTTCTGGGCATGGCAGGTGCGCAACGGCGTCTTGAAGAACCCGCGCTCCTTCATCAACCACACGCCGCATATGAGCTTCGTCTGGGGTGACGAGAACGTCGCCTATCTGGAAAAGCGCTATCAGGCGCTCAAAGCCAGCCCGCTTTTCGCCGGCATGGAATATTCCACCGATCCCGAGCAGATCAAGAAGTGGGTGCCGCTGATGATGGAAGGCCGCGATCCGTCCCAGAAGATCGGCGCGACCTGGTCGCCGCTCGGCACCGACATGGAATTCGGCGAAATCACCCGGCAATTCGTCTCGCATCTGCAGGGCGACCAGAATTTCGACCTGCAGGTCAATAGCGAGGTTTCCGACATCCAGCGCAATGCCGATGGCAGCTGGCGCGTGACCTATACCAACACCAAGACCGATGCCGAACAGGTGGTGGATGCGAAATTCGTGTTCATCGGCGCAGGCGGCGGCGCGCTGCACCTGTTGCAGATGTCCGGCATTCCGGAAGCGGACGATTATGCCGGTTTCCCGGTGGGCGGCTCGTTCCTCATCAACGAGAACCCCGATGTGACGATGCAGCATCTGGCCAAGGCCTATGGCAAGGCCTCGGTCGGCTCGCCGCCCATGTCGGTGCCGCATCTCGATACCCGCGTGCTGGGCGGCAAGCGTGTCATCCTGTTTGGACCTTTCGCCACCTTCTCCACCAAGTTCCTGAAGGAAGGCTCCTATTTCGATCTCGTCTCCTCCGTCACCACCAGCAACGCCTGGCCGATGGTGCGGGTGGGCATCGATGAATATCCGCTGGTGGAATATCTCGCCGGCCAGTTGATGATGTCGGATGACGACCGTTTTGCCGCGCTGAAGGAATATTTCCCGAATGCCAAGCAGGGCGAATGGCGCCTGTGGCAGGCCGGCCAGCGCGTGCAGATCATCAAGCGCGACGAAGAAAAGGGCGGCGTACTGCGGCTCGGCACCGAAGTCGTCGCCGCCAGGGACGGCAGCATCGCCGGCCTGCTCGGCGCTTCGCCAGGCGCTTCCACGGCCGCGCCGATCATGCTCAGCGTTCTGGAAAAGGTGTTCAAGGACAAGGTGGCGACGCCTGAATGGCAGGCCAAGATCCGCCAGATCGTGCCGAGCTACGGCACCAAGCTCAATGACGATCCGGAAAAGGTGCAGCAGGAATGGGCCTACACCGCCGAACACCTGCAGCTGCCGACCCCGCCGCAGATCGACCTTGAGGCACTGAAGGGCGCCGGTGCAGCCCCTGCGGGTGCGCCGGTGAAGAAGGTGCCGGATATCGCGCTTTAAGGCTTGGGTGCGATTTAGGATTGAACGCCGCGTGTCTCTGGATGCGCGGCGTTTTTGTTGGAGATGGCTTCTCCACCCGCACCGGCATCTTCCGGTGCATTCCCACTAGCCGTCGAAAAAATATCTCGCGCTAAAAACCAGTTGGTGGTAATAATTCCTACCAATACCCATGGAGAAATGACATGGCCAACGTTGAAAAGATCAGCGTTTCGATGACGCCCCAGCACGCCGAGATTTTGCGTGACGCCGTGGAAAGCGGTGCTTATGCCAGCAGCAGCGAAGTCATCCGTGAAGCCATGCGAGACTGGTCGGCAAAATGGGTTCAGCGACGCGACGACATCGCCAAGCTGCGCGCATTGTGGGCTGAGGGCAAAGCCAGTGGCGATTCAACCGAAGTGGATTTTGACGAGGCGCTCAATGAAGCCCGTGCAGAACTGGCCTCGTTGAAAAATCGTGACCACTAAGCTTGTCTGGACGCCCCGCGCGCGTAGCGATGTGAAGAAAATCTATATCGATATCGGCAAATCACAGCCTCTTGCCGCAGAGCGATATTTCGCCCGGTTCCGCGCCAAAGCGGAGCGCTTGGTCAACCATCCTCACCTTGGCGAACGCCATCCGGAAATTTTTCCGTCTGCCCGTATGCTCGTTGAAGCACCTTATGTCATTCTCTACGAAACCGTGCCGGATACCGATGACGGCGAAATATATTCCGTGGAAATCGTCCGCGTGATCGATGGTCGCCGGGACATGCGAACGTTGTTCTGACTTTGGAAGAGATGGCTGGGGCGCCAGGATTCGAACCTGGGAATGCCGGTACCAAAAACCGGTGCCTTACCGCTTGGCGACGCCCCAACAGGGCAGCGAAGGCGAAACGCCGCTGCCTGAACCGCGCCTGATTAGCAAAGCCTGCCCGGCCCGGCAATGACCCGGCGACTTATTTTTTCACAAAATTCAAGCTTTTTGGGTGCCGTGGCGAAGTTCGCATGTTAGGGCTTGGCGATGGCGCGGCTGAAGCTGCGGCTCAAGCTGGCATGGCATTTTTCAGGAGGTCTCGATGGCGGACCCGGCATTCGATCTCGATTTTCAGCCGGCCTATGGCGAGGCGGTTCCCGTCGCTCCGCTGATCCAGCGCATCACCGTCAACAATCCCTCCGCCTTCACCTTCCATGGCACCAACTCCTATATCGTCGGAGACCGTTCCGTCGCCGTCATCGATCCCGGTCCGGAGGATGAGGCGCATTTTCAGGCGCTGATGGCGGCGCTGAAGGGCCGCGAGGTCACCCATATCTTCGTCAGCCATACGCACCGCGATCACTCGCCGCTCGCCCGGCGGCTGAAGGAGGCGACCGGGGCGATAACGGTGGCCGAGGGTCCACACCGTGCCGCGCGCCCGCTGCACACGGGTGAGACAAACCCCTTTGCCGAAAGTTCCGATACGGCTTTTCTACCCGATATCGCGCTTGGCGACGGCCAAGGCCTTTCCGGCGACGGGTGGCGGCTTACCGCGCTGCATACGCCGGGACACACGGCCAACCACGCCGCCTTCGCGCTCGAGGGCAGCGACATCGTCTTTTCCGCCGATCACGTCATGGCCTGGGCCACCACCATCGTCGCGCCGCCGGATGGGGCGATGAGCGATTACATGGCCTCGCTGGAACGGCTGCTCACCCGCGACGACCGGCTGTTCCTGCCCGGCCATGGCGGCCCGGTCACCGATCCCGCCGCCTTCATGCGGGGCTTGCGCGCCCACCGCCGCATGCGGGAAAAGGCGGTTCTGAAGCGTATCCGCGAAGGCGACCGGCTGATCGCCGATATGGTGAAGGTGATCTATGCCAGCACCGACAAGCGCCTGCATGGCGCGGCCGCACTTTCCGTGCTCGCGCATATCGAGGACCTGATCGAAAAGGGCGAGGTGCAGACGGACGGCGCGCCTTCGCTGCTGGGTGAGTATTTTCCGGCGTAAAGAAACGACAGGCACGCAACAAGTCTTCGAGCCTGTGAGGCCCAAATATGCAGCCTCTCACCCGCGACGTCATCCTCGGGCTTGTCCCGAGGATCCAATCACGTCTCATTCAATCGCGGCGTAGCAGATGCTCGGGACAAGCCCGAGCATGACGGGAAAGAGGTTTCGGGGCGACTTCGTCAGTCTTCACCCTCCAAAGGCCCTCAATTGTCGTTCAACCCCTGCATTTCCGCATCCAGCGCATCGAGATAGGCCTCCGCAATCGCCGCACCCATGCCGAGATCGTGCGGGCCGTAACGGGAGGCGACGCGGACATCGACGATGGTGGTTTCCGCCTCTTCCTTGAGGCGGATGAGGATATCGAAACGCAGGCCCCAGATGCGCGTGCGCGTTTCGCCCTGCATCAGCACCACACCGCTACCGTTAAAGAAAGTGGGCAACGGCGCATCGGTCGGGCGGGCCATGGGCACCGGCACGATGGAGGGCAGATCCTCGACCGGCCCTTCTTCCGCAGGCTGCGTCCTGTCCTGCTCCGGAACGCCGGCGGAGGGCGCATCTTCCGCCCCGATCACCCCCTTCGTGTGGACGATGCGGATATTCTGGGCGGCGGCCATTTTTTTAGCGGCGGCATAGATGCGGTCGATTGCGCCTTCATAACGGCGGCCGGCGAGGCTGGCATAAGCCTCCATCTGCGCATCGCGGTCGGTCTTGGTGATAGTCGCGGGCCGCACCAGCCATTGCTGGTTGGCCACGGGCGTCACCAGCCATTCCGGCACGTCGGTCAGATCGGTGGAGATGTCGTAAATCTTCGGCTGCTGCCAATAAAGAAAAGCGCCGTAACCGACCACGCCGAGCGGCAGGGCCGAGAGGAGCAGCGCCGCAAGCGCCGAAAGGCCGCCGCGCGCGCCCCTGGTCCACAGCCGCTCAAGCCCGATCAAGGCCAGAAGCACGGCCGCGAGAGCGATGCCGGCAGCGATGATGATGAGACCGACGAGATCGGGCATCGTCAGCGGCCCGAAACGGTGGATGCCGGCGGCGATGAGAAACAGCACAAGCGCCGCAAGACCGAGATAGCGGGAAAGATAGGCTGCAACCGAAAAAGGCCGGACGAAACGCACAGTCATGAAAGCGGATATCCGTTAGATCGCATTGGCTAAAAAGCGTTGCACCCGAATTCTGGCAGGGAATCACCTGCATATGATGTCATAGACCGGATTTGCGGCGAGGAAAACAAAGGAGGAGCGATCTGCACGCTAAAGCGTGCGAACTTCTCCGTCATGCCGGTCCCCGGAACAAGCCCGAGGTTGATCCGGTATCCAGCCATGCTGCGCCGTGAGGAATGAGTCTTTTGCGATCAAGGACTTGATCGCGCTGGACCCCGGATCAGGTCCGGGGTGACGGAATATCAGGCTATGACACTGCCGAACTATAGGTTTTAGGACTCTGACGTCGAAGGCGACGAAGGAGCGGAATATTTTTCCGCATTGTCTCACCTAAAGAGAATAATTCCCCGGCAACGCAACAAATACGCACGTTCATCCCTTAATTGCTGAGGAAATCGGCGTATCCTCGGCGACCTCCCTCGAGAATGCGTGTAAAAAGTGCAACATTCTCGTTTTCTTGCACAATAAAGAGACATGTCATGTCACAGGCAACGACGTCCGCCCGCCCCTCCGGGCCTAAACCCTTTTATCGCAATTTCGGCTTTCAGGTTCTGATCGCCATGGTCATCGGCCTGCTGCTCGGGCTCGTTGCGCGCAACATCGGTCCCGATGCCGCCGGCAGCCCGAACTGGCTTTCGGTGACGCTGCAGACCATCGGCAGCATTTTCGTGCAGCTTTTGCGCGCGCTGGTTCCGCCGCTGATCTTCACGGCCATCGTCGCCTCCATCGCCAATCTCAAGAACTTGAGCAATGCGGCGAAGCTCGTCTGGCAGACGCTTCTGTGGTTCGCCATCACCGCGCTGATCGCCGTCGTCATTGGCATCGTGCTCGGCCTCGTTATCCAGCCGGGCGTCAATACGGCCATTGCCAATACGGCAGCAGCGGCGCCCTCCTCCACCGGCTCCTGGCTCGACTTCCTGAAGGGCCTCGTGCCGGCCAACGTCTTCGGCCTCGAAGCCTCGACCAAAATCACCAACGGCGCCGGCAGCACCTCGTTGAATTTCAATGTGCTGCAGCTGCTCGTGGTGTCGATTGCCTTTGGTGTGGCCGCATTGAAAGCAGGCAAGGCGGCGGAGCCGTTCCTCGCCTTCAACCAGTCGCTGCTCGCCATCGTGCGGAAAATCCTGTGGTGGGTCATTCGCCTCACCCCCATCGGCACCATCGGCCTGCTTGGCCGCGCTGTCGATCAATATGGCTGGACAACGCTGTCGCAGCTCGGCTGGTATGCGGCGGCCGTTTATATCGGTCTCGCACTGGTGCTCTTCGTGGTCTATCCGGCGCTGTTGATCGCCCATGGCCTGAAGCCGTCGCGCTTCTTTGCGGGCGCATGGCCGGCCATCCAGCTCGCCTTCGTGTCGCGTTCCTCCATCGGCACGCTTCCCGTCACCGAAACCGTGACGGAAAAGAGCCTCGGCGTGCCGCGCGAATATGCCGCCTTCTCCGTGCCGCTCGGCGCCACCACCAAGATGGACGGCTGCGCCGCCATCTATCCGGCGATTTCGGCGATCTTCATCGCGCAGTTCTTCCAGGTGCCGCTCGGCATTCAGGAATATGTGCTGATCGTCTTCGTCTCCGTGCTCGGTTCCGCCGCAACGGCAGGCCTCACGGGCGCCGTGGTGATGCTGACGCTGACGCTCTCCACGCTCGGCCTGCCGCTTGAAGGTGTGGGCCTGCTGCTCGCCATCGACCCGATCCTCGACATGGGCCGCACGGCGGTCAACGTCGCCGGCCAGGCGCTGGTGCCCACCATCGTCGCCAAGCGCGAGGGCATTCTCGATGAGGCCGTCTATAACAACGCCAAGGATATCGACGCACTCGACGACCGGGAAGCAGCGCCGGCCTGACAGCGATAATCATGGGGCGTTTCCGGCGAAAAGGGAGACGCCCCATGCGGACCATTTCCGTTGCTCCCTGATAGTTTGGGGTTGACGGCGATAATTTCATCGATAGCGATAGCGGCACGGGCAATAGCGCAATCTATAGCGGAAACTGTGCATGGCGAAACGTAACTGGATCTATGTCGGCCTGCTCGCTTTCATCTCGCTTGGGCTTCTGATCGACGCGGCCGTCTGGCCTGCCGGGCCTCCAACCTCCTTTACCGCAAACGATCTGGTGCAGATGATCGGCATCATCACGCTATTTGCCTGGTGGCAGATAGAGGATGCAGAAAAGCGGAACCTCCGGCGCAGCTCCGCCGCCAAAATCACCACCGTTCTGCTCGCACCCATCGGGCTTGCGATTTACCTCTATCAAACCCGCCGGTGGACGCGCGCCACGCTCGGCCTCCTCGCATTTATCGGCGGCATCGTCGTCATCGCCATCCTCACGGTTCTGCTCGGCGACTGGCTCATTCAACAGGGTTTGTTCCCGCCGTCTTTTCTGCGTGATTCCTGAGCAAGGGGAATATGTCGGATTTTGCGACGCCACTCCGCCTGACAACGCTATCGCCGCCGCCTGCCAAGCCATTCTCCATGACGGATTGATGCAACTTTCCACCCCAACGCGGCTTTTCCCCACATGAAAACAGGCGTATCAATCGCGGCAATAAAAGTGCCGTACGGCAGTCATGTTCAAGGGAGAAACAAAATGCGCGTTTCCATCGTCTTCGGTGCGCTTGCCGCCATGCTGGCGCTCACCGCCTGCCAGACGCTGACGCCGGAAGAGCGCCGGGCGCGGGATGAGGCGACATGCCGGGGTTATGGTTTCCGCCCCGGCACGGACCCGATGGCCGGTTGCCTTCTCGATCTGGAAATGGACCGCCGTGCCGACAACCGCGCCTGGCAGGCGCAGATGAACCGCGACATGTTCTACCGCCCCGTGGTGGTGGAGCGGCGCATCATCGTCCAACAGAACCCCTGACGGGAATGAAGGCGACATTGCTCGCCACCCTGCCTTCATCCCTCTTCGCCGCAAGCGTTGCCTGCGCCGCGGCCAGGCGGGCGATGGGCACGCGGAAGGGCGAGCAGGACACGTAGTCGAGATCGGCATCCTCACAGAAGTGGATCGAGGCCGGATCGCCGCCATGTTCGCCGCAGATGCCGAGCTTCAGTTCCGGCCGCGTCTGGCGGCCGCGTTCGGCGGCGATGCGGATCAACTCGCCCACACCGTCGAAATCGAGCGAGATGAACGGATCGCGCTCGATGATGCCCTTGCGCTGATAGGTATTGATGAAACGCGCCGCATCGTCGCGGGAAATGCCGAAGGTGGTCTGCGTCAAGTCGTTGGTGCCAAAGGAGAAAAATTCCGCCGCTTCCGCAATCACATGGGCGCGCAGGGCCGCGCGCGGCAGCTCGATCATGGTGCCGGTCAGATATTCGATCTCCATACCGGTCTCCTGCGCTACCGCAGCGGCGACGCCGTCGATGACTTCGGTGACGTAATCCAGTTCCGAACGCAGACCGACCAGCGGCACCATGATCTCGGGCACGACCGGCGCGCCGGTGATGCGAGCTGCCGCAACGGCGGCCTCAAAAATGGCGCGCGCCTGCATTTCGGCGATTTCCGGATAGGAAATGGCGAGACGGCAGCCGCGATGGCCGAGCATGGGGTTGAACTCGTGCAGCGCATCCAGCCGCTGGCGGAACACCGTCTGCGGCATGCCCATGGCGGCCGCCACCTCGACGATTTCGCCATCGGTCTTCGGCAGGAATTCGTGCAGCGGCGGATCGAGCAGGCGGATCGTCACCGGCAGGCCGTGCATGATCTGGAACAGTTCGGTGAAATCCGAGCGCTGCATCGGCAGAAGCTCATCGAGCGCCGCCCGCCTGCCCTTTTCGCTTTCGGCGAGGATCATCTCACGCATCACATGGATACGGTCGCCCTCAAAGAACATATGTTCGGTACGGCAGAGGCCGATACCCTCAGCGCCGAAGGCGCGGGCGGCGCGGGCATCGGCCGGGGTATCGGCATTGGTGCGCACGGTCATGCGGCGCAGGCTGTCTGCCCACTCCATCAGCTTGCCGAAATCGCCCGAGAGTTCCGGCTGCGTCATCGGCACCTCGCCCTTCAGCACCCGGCCGGAAGAGCCGTCGATGGTGATGACATCGCCGCGCTTCAACATGCAGCCGACGCCGATCAGCACCTTGTTGCGCATATCGACGCGCATGGAGCCGGCACCGGTGACGCAGGGAATGCCCATGCCGCGCGCCACCACGGCGGCGTGGCTGGTCATGCCGCCGCGCGTCGTCAGAATGCCTTCGGCGGCGTGCATGCCATGAATATCTTCCGGGCTGGTTTCGATGCGCACCAGAATGACACGGCGGCCTTCGGCTTCCGCCGCAACCGCCTCTTCGGCGGTAAAGACGATTTCGCCCGTCGCCGCCCCCGGCGAAGCCGGCAGGCCGGAGCCGATGATGGGGCGGGATGTGCCGGGATCGATGGTGGGGTGAAGCAGCTGATCGAGCGACGAGGGCTCGATGCGGCAGACGGCTTCTTCCTGCGAAATCAGCCCTTCCTCCACCATATCGACGGCGATCTTCATGGCCGCGCGGGTGGTGCGCTTGCCGGAGCGGGTCTGCAGCATCCAGAGCTTGCCGCGCTCGATGGTGAATTCCAGATCCTGCATGTCGCGATAGTGGTTTTCCAGCCGCTTGCAGATCGCCAGAAATTCACTGAACGCCTCCGGCATCAGTTTTTCCATGGAAGGCTTGTCGGAGCCGGAGGCAAGACGCGCGGCCTCGGTGATGGATTGCGGCGTGCGGATGCCCGCCACTACATCTTCGCCCTGAGCGTTGACGAGGAATTCGCCGTAAAGCTCCGCCTCGCCCGTCGAGGGGTTGCGGGTGAAGGCGACGCCGGTTGCCGAGGACGAGCCGAGATTGCCGAAGACCATGGCCTGAACGTTGACCGCCGTGCCCCAGTCCCCCGGAATATTGTGCAGGTGCCGGTAGGTGACGGCGCGGTGGTTGGTCCAGCTGGCGAAGACCGCGCCGATTGCACCCCAAAGCTGGACATGACAGTCCTGCGGGAAGGCTTCGTCCAGCTCATCTTCGATCAGCTTTTTATAGAGCGAAACGACATGCTGCCATTCGACCGCCGACATGTCGGTGTCGTATTCGTGGCCGAGGCGGCCTTTCTCGTCCTCGAGAATTTCCTCGAACAGCTCATGATCGAGGCCCATGACCACATCGGCATACATCTGGATGAAGCGACGGTAGCTGTCCCAGGCAAAACGGGCGTCGCCCGCATCATGGCCCAGCGCCTCGACGGTGCGGTCGTTGAGACCCAAGTTCAGCACGGTATCCATCATGCCGGGCATCGAGGCGCGCGCGCCGGAGCGGACGGAGATGAGCAGCGGCGAGTGGCTGCCGCCGAAGGTCTTGCCGGTCACGGTTTCCATGCCGTGCAGGCCGGCCATGACCTGCAGCTTCAGCTCTTCGGGAAGATCGCGGCCGTTCTTGTGATAAAGGGCGCAGGCATCGGTTATGATGGTGAGGCCGGGGGGAACGGGAAGGCCGAGACTTGCCATTTCGGCAAGGTTCGCGCCCTTGCCGCCCAATATCGCAACGTCACCTGCCCTGCCTTCGGCAGCACCGTTGCCGAAGGTATAAACCCATTTTTTCATTCCACGCTCTCCACCCAGAAGCGTTGTCATTTTTCTATCATCTACAGCATTGGCGGCACGTTGGAAACGCCGCAACGTGCAGTTTACATCGCAGTGCAGCATAATTGCGGCAAATTGCGCGCAAGAATTGCCGCAAAGGCCGAATAACGCCATGATTGACGCATTCGTGTAGTGCGCAGAACTGGAGTGTTGCCTAAGCCATTCAAATCGCCGACAAAGAGATTATTCATGCAATTTACCCGCCGCCATACGCTTAAATTTGCCGGAATTTCCTGTGCCGCCAGCGCGCTTGCCGGGGCGCTCAGAGCCGAAGGCGCAGTCCCCGTCGCAGGCGCCGCCTCCGCCCTTCCCTTCGCACTGACGACGCCGATGCATATCGGCCAGGCCGCGCTGCGCGTGCGCGATCTCGACCAGATGATCGAGTATTACCGCTCAGTGCTGGGCATGAACGAGGTGGAGCGCACGGCCAGAGGCGTAACGCTCGGCGTTGGCACCGTGCCGCTGCTCGATCTTGTGCACAAGCCGGCCGCGGATTTCGAAAGCCCCACCTCCGCCGGCCTGTTCCACATCGCCTATCTGATGCCCTCCCGCAAGGATCTGGCGCGCTGGCTGGTGCATGCGGCGCTGAAACAGGTGCCGCTTTCCGGTTTTGCCGATCACAATGTCAGCGAGGCGATCTATCTCAATGATCCCGAGGGCAACGGCATCGAGGTTTACAGCGACCGGCCGAAGGACACATGGGTGTGGAGCGGCCGCGTGGTAAAAATGGGCACCGAACCGCTCGATGTCGACGATCTGGTGAAGCTGACCGATACCAAAAGAAGCGACTACGAGGCTGCCCCACCGGGAATGCGCATCGGGCATGTTCACCTGCGGGTCGGCGAAATCGCCGCCGCCCGCGCCTTTTACGAAACGGCCGTCGGCCTGCAACCGACGCAGGACGCGCGCTCCGATGCCTCGTTTCTTTCTTCCGGCGGGTATCATCATCACCTGGCGGTGAATACATGGAACAGCCGTGGCGCAAAGGAACGCAACGCCATGGAAACTGGCCTCGACTGGTTTTCCCTCACCATTCGCAACCCCGATGATCTCGAGGCCCAGAAGACGCGGCTGCGGGCCGCCGGTTATGTGCTGGTGGAGATGGAGAATAACGTCGTGGAAGCGATAGACCCCTGGGGCACGCGGCTGCGGCTTTTGCCGGGGTGAGTGATGGTGGGCCTCCATGCATCATAGGCCGAGAAACTCGCACACTACGCGATTGGCAGTTGCAGCATGCCAGTGTTTACAGGGATTTGCTGCGTCGCCTCCTTCCGTCATTCCGGCCTTGAGCCGGAATCCAGTCGACGCGGTTCTCGCGCGACGGGAAGAGTCTTTTCAGCCCAAGGACTTGGGCTGGCTGGATACCGGCTCAAGGCCGGTATGACGGAGGAGGTTTGCGCCCCGGAAACGATTACCAGCCATGCGCCCACCTCACCCTATGAACCAGGAAAAAGAAAGCCTTGCGAGGCCACGGCAGCGGCCTCGCAAGGCATTCCATCCGGTACAGGAAACCGGATGGTGGGGTCTGTGACGAGCCCTTTGGCCCTTGCGGAAAACATAGCAAAACACCGCGCATTGTCGCTCACCCGAATGGGTGATACGGCCAGATAAATTCGCGATGGTGGGCGGAGGGGAAAAGAAGCCTCAGACGGCTTCGCGCAATTGCTCGGCGGTCTGCAAATCCACGGAGACGAGCTGCGACACGCCCTGTTCGGCCATGGTGACGCCGAAGAGGCGGTTCATGCGCGCCATGGTGATGGGATTGTGGGTGATGATGACGAAACGGGTTTCCGTGGAGGCCACCATCTCGTCCATCAGGTTGCAATAACGCTCGACATTGTGGTCGTCGAGCGGCGCGTCCACTTCGTCCAGCACGCAGATGGGCGCGGGATTGGTGAGGAAGACCGCGAAGATCAGCGCCATGGCCGTCAGCGCCTGTTCGCCGCCGGAAAGCAGCGTCATGGTTTGCGGTTTCTTGCCAGGCGGGCGGGCGAGAATTTCCAGGCCCGCTTCCAGCGGATCGTCGGATTCGATCAGCTGCAATTCCGCCGTGCCGCCGCCGAAGAGATGAGTGAACAGCCGCTGGAACTGCGAATTGACCACATCGAAAGCGGCGATCAGCCGCTCACGGCCCTCGCGGTTGAGGTTCTGGATACCGGCACGCAGCTTGCGCACGGCGTCGATGATGTCGTCGCGTTCCTTGATCAGCGCTTCGAGCTTGGCGGAAAGCTCGGCCTGCTCTTCCTCGGCGCGCAGATTGACCGCGCCAAGCCGCTCGCGCTCGATCTTCAGCCGGTCGAGATCGCGCTCGACATCGCGAATGTCCGGCTTCGGCTGGTCCGGGCCAAGGCCGGTCAGGCGGAAGGCCATATGCGGCTCGGTATTCAGTGTTTCGCGGATGCGATGTTCGGTTTCCTGGCGCTTTTCGCGGGCGGAGACCAGCCGTTCTTCGGCACGGCCGCGCTTTTCGCGGGCTTCGGCCAGTTCCGAAAGCGCGGTTGCCGCCACACGGTCGGCGGCGCGCTGCAGGTTTTCCGCCTCGGCCAGCCGGTCGGCGGCCTCGCGGCGGGCGTCTTCGGTCTTCTGCAATTCGTTGAGGAGGTTGCGGCGTTTCTCGTCGAACTCCTCCGGCGCTATATCCAGCTCGGCGATTTCCTCGCGCGCCTCTTCCTCGCGTTCGCGCAGCGTGGCGATGTGATCGGCCGCACTCGCTGCGCGCGATTGCCAGGTGGAGCGCTCCTGCCCTATCGCCTGAATTCTGCGCTGGCGGCTTTCCGCCTCGCGGCTCACGCCCTCATGGCGAGCACGGGCCTCCGCCAGAAGGCCGCGGTCGGTCGCGACTTCAAGCTGACTTTCGCGCAGCCGCAGATCCAGCACGGAAAGATCAGGCGCGTCTTCCATTTCGATGCGGGCGTTTTCTTCCTGAACGGCGATCTCATCGATCTGTGCGCCGATCTGGTTCAGTGCTTCGGACACGATATCGCGGCGGCGCAGCAGATCGCCCGAGGCCCGTTCGGCGGCGGTCAGCGCCTCGCGCGCCTCGGCAAGATGGCGGGTCGCAAGACGGCTTCTGTCGCGAACTTCCGAGAGCCGCAATTCGCTGCTGCGGATATCTTCGGTTCGTGCGGCAAGCTGGTCTTCGGCCTCGTCCAGAATGGAGCGGGCCTCATCCAGTTCTGTCTCGATTTCAGCAAGGCGGTTCTTCTGCGACAGGCGAAGCGCTGCGGCACCCGGCGCATCGGCGCTGGCTATGTGACCGTCCCAGCGCAACAGCGCGCCTTCGCGCGTCACCAGTCGCTGTCCGGCCTTCAAATGCGGCAGCAGACGCAGGGCTTCCGCAGTGTTGGCGACGACGCCGATCTGCGCCAAAGCGCGGCGCAGGGCTTCCGGCGCCTGCGCATAATCCAGAAGCGGTTTAGCACCCTGCGGCAAGGCGGGATCATCAGCGCCATCGCCATTTCCGGCCCAATAGGCGGGCGCGGCGGGATCGAGCGGGCTTTCGAGATCGTCGCCGAGGGCGGCACCCAATGCCGCCTCGAAACCGCGCTCCACCGTCATTTCTTCGGCCACCGGCGTAAAGCTGCCATTGGCGGCGGCGCTGGAGGCAAGGATTTTGGTGATGGTGCGCGCTTCCGTGTCCAGCGCGTTCAGCCGGTTCCGCGCCGTTTCCAGCGGCGCGCGCGCCAGCGCTTCGGCGGAACGGGCCTCGGCGACGGCAGCTTCGGCTTCCTCCACCACGATCAGGGCATCCTCGACCGCGATCTCCGCCGCCTCGACCGCTTCGCGCCGTTCGGAAGGATCGGGAAGGCCGGAGAGTTTTTCGTCGATGGCATCGATCTCGGCGGATGCCTCCTGCGATTGCCGTTCCAGCCTCAGCTTACGGTCGGAAAGATCGCGGATCGCCCGCTCCAGTTGCTGACGGGCGGCGGCGGCCTCGGCCCGTTCGGCAGTGATCGCGGTGAAGATGGCTTCGCTTTCCGCCAGCTTGATAGCGGCCGCTTCGAAGGCTTCGCGCATTTCGTCGGCATGGCGGCCGGAATCGGACAGGATTTCGAGGAGTTCGGCCTCTTCCTCATCGAGCCGCGCGAGTATCTGGGCATTATCGGAGACCAACCGTTCCTCGCGGATAATATCCTCGCCAAGCTGCGACAGGCGGCGGGCCAGCTCATCACGGCGGCGCAGCAGGCGGTTGGCCTCGTCATCCAGCTGGGTGCGGGCGATTTGCAGGCGTTGCAGGGCGGCGGCGACTTTCGCCTCGTCCTCGCGCAGCTCCGGCAGTTTCAGGCTGGCGATTCCCTGCTGCTTGGCCGCTTCCATCTGCGCCTGCGCTTTTTCGGCGACGATGTTGGTGGCCTGATTGAGCGCGCTTTCCGCCTCCCCCTCGGCTTCCTTCGCCTCGACCCAGCGGATGTGCAACAGGGTCGCCTCGCGGGCGCGGATATCGGCTGACAGCATCTTGAAACGGTTGGCCTGCCGCGCCTGGCGTTTCAGGCTTTCGATCTGGCTTTCCAGCTGGGCGGTGACGTCTTCCAGCCGCTCCAGATTGGTCTCGGCGGCGCGAAGGCGAAGCTCGGCTTCGTGGCGACGCGAATGCAGGCCGGAAATGCCGGCCGCCTCTTCCAGCAGCTGGCGGCGGGCCTGCGGCTTGGCATTGATGAGCTCGCCGATACGCCCCTGCCCGACCATGGAAGGCGAGCGCGCGCCGGTGGAGGCGTCGGCAAACAGAAGCTGCACATCCTTGGCGCGGGCTTCCTTGCCGTTGATGCGGTAGACGGAGCCGTTTTCGCGCTCGATGCGGCGCGTCACCTGAATTTCATCGGCATCGTTGAAGGCGGCGGGCGCGGTGCGGTCAGAATTGTCGAGATAAAGGCCGACTTCGGCGGTGTTGCGGGCCGGGCGATTGCCGGAGCCGGAGAAGATGACGTCATCCATGCCGGATGCGCGCATGTTCTTGTAGGAATTCTCGCCCATCACCCAGCGCAGCGCTTCGACCAGATTGGACTTGCCGCAGCCATTCGGCCCGACGACACCGGTAAGCCCCGGCTCGATGATGAATTCGGAAGGTTCGACGAAAGACTTGAAACCGACGAGGCGGAGCTTGTTGAACTTCATGCCGTCACGCCCCGGCAAGAAGACGGGCAATAAAAAACGGGCGTGCGGAAATATCCGCCGCCCGTTTCTTTCAGGGTCCGGCGATCAGAGCAGCTTGTCGATGACAGCCGACATGGTTTCAACCGACATGTCTCCTGCGTATTTCTTGCCGTTGATGATGAAAGTCGGCGTGGAGTTGACGCCGAATTCCGTCGCACCGCGTTGCATCGTTGCGTTCACATCATCCAGAAGTTTCTGGTTCGTCAAGCAGGCCTCGAAAGACTCCTGTGAGAAACCGGCCATTTTCGACATTTGCAGCAGGGCGGCGCGCGCATCCTGCGCCACGGCCCAGCTCTGCTGCTGCTTGAACAGCATGGAAACGAAGGGGAAATACTGACCTTCCGGTGCGCAGCGCGCCAGCATGAAGGCGGCAGCGGCGCGCGGATCGAACGGGAATTCACGCAGCACGAAATAGACCTTGCCGGTATCGATGTATTTCTTCTTGATCTCTTCGAAGGTCTTGTTGTGGAAGTTGGCGCAGTGCGGGCAGGTCATCGACATGTATTCGACGATCTTGACGGGTGCGTTGGCATCGCCGAGCGCGGCCTCCGGCAGCGGGCCGGGCTTCATCACCGCAGCCATATCCACATCGCCGGTGGATTCAGGCAATTCCTGCGCCTCGGCGATACCGGGCGTGAAGGCAAATGGCAGGGCCGTGGCAAGGGCGGCAAGAGCAACGCCGCCGAGGAGGCTGCGACGGGAAATGGTCAGTTCGGGAAAATGCATGAAAGCACCTGTTGGTAATAGACTCTATTGTCCGTTGATTCCGATATAGCGACGGCCTGTTCATCACAAGCGGGGTTTTGAACTCTTCTTGTCAAAGAATTGTGACCAGTCAAGGACAGCCTGTGCACATCAAATCGTCCTGCCGCGCGGCTTTTTCTGCAATACCGCCGTGCCCAGCCTCTCCACCGCCTTGCGCAGCGCCTCGCTCTCGATACCGTCCATCATGTCATCGAGACGTTTTGCCGCATCGCCACGCAGGGGCTGCGGTTTGCGCCTGCGGGTGATGGTTTGCGAGACCGGCTTCTGCACGATCCTGATCTGGCGCACCGCCGGAAAGCCGAAAAAGCCGTTGATGCGGGCAATCAGTTCGCCCTGCGCATGGGTGAGGAACAGGGCGCGCGCGCCTTCGCAGGCAATCGTCAGCACGCCCGGCTGATAACCGCCGCGATCCGGCCCCTCGTCGCGGCGCGGCCAGGTGATCTTTTCCGGCCGGGTGCAATCGGCGAAGTCCTCGCCGGCGATCTCGTCCCAGGAGCCGAGCAGCGCCGTGTTGATGCCGGCCCGTTTGGACAGCACGGGGTCCATGATGCCATTGGCGACTTCGGCGATCTGCACGACGCCTTTGCGGAATGAATCTGCGGGTTTCTTCATGCTCTCCTCGACAGAGGTCAAGCGGCCTCAAGCGGTCGCGCCATCGTCATCTTCTTCGCCGCGCAACAATGCGCGAAATCGTCGCCAGTCCCGGCAGGCGCCCAAGCGTATCATTCCCGCCACCAAACATCCAAAGAGGAAATAGGCCCCAGCCAAAAACTTCAGATGCGATATTCCCGGCTTATCCGACATAACGGCAATCACCAACATGCAGGTGAGCACGATGGAGAGGTATATCCACAGGCCATGGCAGAAAATCGCCCAGAAACCGGATTCGATAATTCGAAAGCGGCGCGAGGGCTTGCCTCTCATCTTCTCCAGTTCACGGACTTCGCCGATCAGGCGGGAAACCACAAAGGCCACGCAGTTGTGCCGCCCGAAACACAGCCGGCCAATATGGTTCAACAGGCTTCCAATCAGGCACAGGGCCAACAGAACCCCGATAACATAAAGCAGCGGTTGGGGTATATTATCCAGCAGCGCATTCAGCATGGGGCTCTTCCTCCAAAATCGGATCATGGGTTTCGATGTCGGCGTTCGTTGGCCGGATGCGGTTTTCCACGCCGCCGCCGCAGGCTGCTGTTGCAGATTGCCGTGCCGTGTCTATGTTCAGCGGCGATGAACACACATACGCGGCAACACATATCACATCCGACGGCGGAACAACTTCTCGCATGGTACGACCGGCACCATCGCGAACTGCCATGGCGCACGTCTCCCGCCATGGCGGCACAGGGAAAACGCGCCGATCCCTATCACGTCTGGCTGTCGGAGGTGATGCTGCAGCAGACGACGGTGCAGGCGGTAAAGCCTTATTTCCTGAAGTTTCTCGCCGCCTGGCCAAGCGTCAGCGATCTGGCCGCGGCTCCGGTCGAGGATGTCATGGCGGCCTGGGCGGGGCTTGGTTATTATGCCCGCGCCCGCAACCTTAAAAAATGCGCCGAAGCCGTGGCGCGCGAGCATGACGGCACCTTTCCGGACAGCGAAGAGGGCCTGAAGCAACTGCCCGGCATCGGCGATTATACCGCCGCCGCCGTGGCGGCCATCGCGTTCAACCGGCAGGCGGCGGTGATGGACGGCAATGTGGAGCGCGTCATCTCCCGCCTCTTTTCCATAGACGCGCCTCTGCCCGGCTCAAAGCCCGCCATGAAAGCGACGGTGGCCGAGCTTACCCCTTCCGACCGGCCCGGCGATTTTGCCCAGGCGATGATGGACCTGGGTGCTACGATTTGCACGCCGAAGCGGCCGACCTGCGCGCTCTGTCCGTTCAACGGCCACTGTCTTGCGCTTGCCCATGACGAGCCGGAGCGTTTTCCGGTCAAGGCGGCGAAGAAAGCAAAGCCGGTGCGGCTCGGGGCCGCCTTCGTGGTGGTGAATGCGAGCGGCGAAATCCTGCTCCGGCGGCGCATCGAAAGCGGGCTTCTCGGCGGCATGACCGAAGTGCCGACAACGGCGTGGACCGCCCGCATGGACGGCGGCACGGAGGTGAGCCATGCGCCCTTTGCCGCCGGCTGGCAGGCGGCGGGCGTCATTACGCATGTCTTCACCCATTTCGAACTGCGGCTCACCGTCTATCGCGCGCAGGTACCGGATGGTCTTAAACCCGGTGCGGATGACGGATGGTGGGAGCCGGTTACAAATCTTGACGCGCAGGCGCTGCCAACGGTGATGAAAAAAGTCATCGCCCAAGCTATTCCATCCGCGTATCGGCCCGAAAATCGAAATTGATTTTCGACAGGAACAATGCGCAACTCAAAGATTTAGAGCGTCTTTCGGACGCTCTAACGTCCGATGAAAGCAGGAAATTTCGATGACCAAGATTGAGCATATCGTATTCGACATCGGCAAGGTGCTGATCCATTACGATCCGCATATTCCCTATAGCCGCCTCATTCCCGATGCCGATGAGCGCCAATGGTTCTTCGAAAACGTCTGCACCCATGACTGGAACCTCGAACAGGATCGCGGACGCCGCTGGGAGGATGCCGAAGCGCTGCTGGTGGAGCAGTTTCCGGAGCGGGAAGAGCACATCCGTTCCTTCCGCAAGTTCTGGCACGAGATGGTCTCGCATTCCTATGACGACAGCGTCGCGATCATGGTCGGGCTGATCGACAGCGGCCACGACGTGACGATGCTGACCAACTTCGCCTCCGACACGTTTCGCGAGGCGCAGAAAATGTTTCCCTTCCTCACTTTGCCGCGCGGCGTCACCGTTTCCGGCGATGTGAAGCTGTTAAAGCCCGATGTGGCGATCTACGATCTGCACGCCAGGGAATTCGGCCTCAATCCGTCCGCCAGCCTCTTCATCGACGATACGCTCGTGAATGTCGAAGGCGCGAAAGCGGCGGGCTGGCAGGCCGTGCACTTCACCGGCGCGGAAAAGCTGCGGCAGGATTTGCGGGCTTATGGGGTGGAAGCGTAAGCTGGCTGCCGGGCAAAACGGTGACGTGGACGCCCGGCTACGACTCGTTGACCCAGTCTTCATGTGCGTGGCGGACGCGGACGATCAGGACGTCATCGTCCGTTCCCACGGCATAAGCCCTGAACCGATGGATACGCAACGGCGGTAACAACTCATGCCGCTCTCGTGCCATTCGTGGGTTGAGAGATATCAGCTCAAATATCTAATAGAGTTCCCGGTGATATTTTTGCGCCTGCGCCAGCCCGAATAAGACTATGCCTTCTTCGACTATGCGAATGACGTCCTCTTCCGCAAGCAGAGACAGGCGAAAGCCCATGATCAACCGATTTTGCGTTTCATGGAGCGGGCTTCAGCCTCGGCGAACAGGGCCTCCTGAGAGCGATGCCCGACGCCACTCTGCAATCCCTCATCCACAAAACGCTGCATCGCCGCGATTTTTTCGCCTCGTTCCTGGTCCTTCCGGATCAGGTCTCGCACGTAGTCACTCGCATTGGAGTAACGGCCCGTCCTGGATTGGGCCTCGACCCATTCTTTCATGGGTGCAGGCAGCGATATGTTCATGGTCGCCATATTCATCTCCTTTGATGGAAGAGTGCAGAATTTGGCAAAGTTTGTCAAAACAGATAGGGAAAAGAAATTGGCGCAGGCGGAAATGGCGGTCTCCGGCCTGCGCCAGTCCTGCCGCAAGCGGCATCGGACGCAATGTTTTTGTGATTTTTCCGAACCGGATTTTCACAACCACTGCTCTGATTTGAGACAGTATTGCCGATCTCTTGCGCGAAACTTGTCTTGCTAAAATATGATACTCGAAAATACCAACGCCCGACACCGAAGTGCCGGGCGTTGGTCGTTCTCCATCCGGGACTGAAGGTACTAAACCGGACGGAGACATAGGCTGACAAGGGCGGGCGGTGGATCGTTGCGTCTAAGCCTTTTGGGCTTTTGACTATTCGGCCTTTGCCAGTTCACTGCGGATGATCGCTCTCAGATCGTCGATCGGCTTCAGCGCGTCGCCGTCTTCGAAATGCCAGAACGTCCATCCGTTGCATGCGTCGAGACCCTGCACCTTCGCGCCGAGGCGGTGAATGGAGCCGGCGGTCCCGCCGGATGCGACCGTACCATCGGCACGAATAATGGCGCTATAACGGCGTCGTGCATCCGTCAGCACCTGGCCGGGGCGGACAAGGCCGCTTTCCAGCAGGGTATTGAAGGCAACGCGCGGTTCGGCCTTCTTGCCGGTCATGACGGTCAGTTCCGCCTTGCCGAGCGGCTCCACGGCGGCGATGCGGGCGGATGCCGCATCGATGTAATCCTGTTCGCGCTCGATGCCGACGAAGTGACGGCCGAGACGTTTTGCAACGGCACCCGTGGTGCCGGAGCCGAAGAACGGGTCAAGCACGATATCGCCCGGCTTGGTGGAGGCCATGATGATGCGCGCCAGCAGCGCTTCCGGCTTCTGGGTCGGATGCACCTTCTTGCCGTCGTCGCCCTTCAGCCGCTCATGGCCGCTGCAGATCGGGAACAGCCAGTCCGAGCGCATCTGCACATCGTCGTTGGAGGCCTTCAGCGCATCGTAGTTGAAGGTGTAGTTCTTGGCTTTCGGATCGCGGCTGGCCCAGATCATCGTCTCATGGGCGTTCTGGAACCGGCGGCCCTTGAAATTGGGCATGGGGTTGGTCTTGCGCCAGACGATGTCGTTCAGGATCCAGAAATCGAGGTTCTGGAGCATGGAGCCGACGCGGAAGATATTGTGGTAGGAGCCGATGACCCAGATGGTGCCGTTCGGTTTCAGCACACGGCGGCAGGCGAGCAGCCAGGCGCGGGTGAAGGCGTCATAGGCCTCGAAGGAGGCGAACTGGTCCCACTCGTCATCGACGGCATCGACCAGCGACTGATCGGGACGGTGCAGCGTACCGCCAAGCTGGAGATTATAGGGCGGATCGGCGAAAATCGCATCGACCGACTGGCTCGGGAGGGCATCCAAGGCAGCGACACAATCACCTTTGATGATGCTGTCTTTCCAGGCGTCGCTCTCGCCCGCACGATCAAAACCGGCACGCCGAAAATCGGCCAGCGGAAAAACTGCTGCCATTGGTACTCGCTCCATACGCTTACTCTCTACTGATGCTTATGGTTACCGAAGATGGTTATCAAAGCCTGAACAAGTCACGGAAAATGCGAAATAAATGGCTGTCGCGGCCCGCAGGCGCGATTTGCGGCGGCCGGCGGGGGAACCCGAAGTCGGGCAAAAACGTTGTGCACAACGGGTTCTCCTGTCCCCGCATATCGGCGCGGCGGGAAGAGCCATGATGGCAGGGGGTAATCCGCAATGGGGTCCGTGATGAAAATGGCTTCTTTTTCCATGAATGTCGTCTGCGCCGCAGTTTTCGCAACGGCGCTGCCGGCGCCATCGCAGGCGCAGCAACCGGCCCCGCAATATAACGTCGTCACCGATGCGGTCCTGTTCGATGGCGGCCCCTCGCTCGGCAACAGCGACAGGGTGCGGTGGGATTTTTACAAGGCGGACCGTTCCGGCGGGCGTACCGACGACAATGCCGGCGGCTCCTATGACGCCACCTTCGAGGCGAAGCTGCCGGCGGGCAAATATATCGGGGTGGCGGCGCTGGGCAATGTGACCCGCGAAGTATCGTTCGAGGTGAAGGACGGAAGCGTCGCGAGGCCGAAGGTGAATTTTGATGCGGCGGAATTGACCGTCGTGCCGAAACGCAGCGCCGGCGGCGATGTGGAAACGCAGGCGAAGACGGAAATCACCAAGGGCGATTTCAAGGACAGCGTTTATGGCCAGAATACCGTCTTCGTGCCGGCGGGAGAGGTCGTCCTCACCGGCCGCATCGGCCCGGCGCTGGCTGAGGAGAAGCTTGCCATCAAGGCGGGCGAGAAGATCAGCCACGAGCTGGTCATTCCAAGCGGCGTGGTAATCGCCAAGGCCGTTTATGCAGAAGGCGGCCGGGCGGTGGAAACGGACGATATCCGCTTCGAAGCGATGTCGGCCAAGGAAACTCTGGATGGCACGCGTGAGACCATCAACGGCATTTACGGCACCGGCAAGATCATGGAAATGCCCGCCGGCGATTTCGTCATGCGCGCACGTCTGGGCAAGGTGACGGTGGAACAGCCATTCACCGTGACTGCCGGAAAACGAACCGAAATCACCCTCGATCTCGATGCGGGCGTTCTCGCCATCAAGGCGCCCGGTGCGGAACGGATCGACATCGTTGAAACCACCAGGGACCTTCAGGGCACGCAGAAGGAGATTTCCGGCCGTTACGGCACGCAGCATCAGGAAACCCTGCATCCCGGCGAGTATTCGGTGAAGGTGAGCTACGACAAGAAATCCGGCCGCGAGCCGAAGGAGATCAAGGCGACGGTCAAGGCCGCCGAGAGAACCGAGACGGATGTGCCGGAGTAGGCCTCGGCCGCCGCCCGGCCGGAGGCTCCGGACGTTCGCCGACTTTCACACCTGCGAAGCCTGACGCCGCGATACGGTCGCACAGCCTTATCCACTGACAGCCTCGACAGGCCGGCCTGATCTCGCCTGCGGCGAAAGCCAGGCGCATCTTCGCAAGAAAGTCGGGCGTCGCCTGCAGCTTCTTGCCGGCGGTCAGTGTCTCGCCCAAAAGCGCAGAAACCGAAAGGCGGGCCGTCTCATCCCGCTGCACCACGCCTTCGTTGAAACAGTGGGCATGGCTTTCACACAACAGGCCCTCGCAGATATCGTCCGGGCCATCCACCAGCTCGATGTCCTCCTCGCCGGCATTCAGGCGGGCGGCGACACGGTCGTAATTTTCGACGAAGCCGGACGTATATCCCTTGCCCACATAGGTGAGCATACAGAGAAGATGGTGGGGCCGGAGGCGGACGGTCACGGGCCCACCCTATCCAACGATGGCGAAGGCGTCGCGCACCGAGCCGGACGAGGTGCGGATCGCCTTGCGGCCGATCCATTGCACATGTCCGTCGAGGATGCGCACCGCCTCTTCGGCGCGGCCGCCGCGTAGCGCATCGATGATCGCGCGGTGATCGGTATCGGTGCGGCGCTCCCAGCCGGCGCGCCAGGCGGAAAACAGGAAGCGGGCGCTCGCCGCATGCAACCCGTCGATCGCCTCCATCAAGCGCGGCATGTTGCAGGGCGCGGTGATGAGGCGGTGGAAGCGGCGGTTGGCCTCTTCCCAATGCTGCACATCGACGGCGCTGTCGCCCTCGAGCGTCGCCGCCTCCGCCTGGTCGAGAATGGCGGGCGTCATGTTGGGAACGGCGTGGCGCAGCGCCAGAACTTCAAGGGCGGCGCGCATTTCCGCCACTTCGCGCACATCGTCAAGGCCGAAATCCGCCACCCGGACACCCCGGCGCGGAATGCTGGCGGCAAGCCCCTGCGCTTCCAGCCGGCGGAATGCCTCGCGCACCGGCACATGCGACGCGCCGAATTCGGCAGCGATGTGATCCTGCCGCAACCTTTCGCCCGGCGACAGCTCACCGCGAACGATGCGGTCGGCGAGCGTGCGGCTGATGCGCGCGGCAATGGTGTCTTCGGGCGTACTTTTCACTGTCTTGGGCATAACATCCCATAACGCATATGGCGCGGCCGTGTGTAGCGGTTTTTGCGCGAAAAAGGGACGCCAAACCAAATATTCGAGGCGGCACAGTCGCTTACACGGGCCGACCGAGCTATGAGCCGGATGGGACCGACCTTTGCGGGTGAGCCGGTTGAGCTTGGCGCGGACATGGTCTAAAAGCCCGGCATCATTTTCTTCCAGCCAAATCCGATACAGGGAGCGCCCATGAGCGGCTTCGACCTCATTATTTTCGACTGTGACGGCGTTCTGGTCGATTCCGAAATCATCGCGGCGCAGGTGGAATCCCGCCTCCTGACCGAAGCCGGATATCCGATCTCCGTCGAGGAAATGGGCGAACGTTTCGCCGGCATGACCTGGAAGAACATTCTTCTGCAGGTGGAAAGCGAAGCCAGCATTCCGCTCTCCGCCTCGCTGCTCGACAAGTCGGAAAAGCTGCTCGACATGCGGCTGGAACGCGACGTGAAGATCATCGAGGGCGTCAAATTCGCGCTGTCGCGCCTGACCACGCCGCGTTGCATCTGCTCGAACTCATCGAGCCACCGCCTCGACATGATGCTGACGAAAGTCGGCCTGAAGCCCTATTTCGCGCCGCACATCTATTCCGCCAAGGACCTTGGAGCCGACCGCGTGAAGCCGAAGCCCGACATCTTCCTGCACGGCGCGGCACAGTTCGGCGTTTCCCCCGACCGCGTGGTCGTGGTCGAGGATTCGGTGCACGGCATCCATGGCGCAAGAGCCGCCGGCATGCGCGTCATCGGCTTCACCGGCGCATCCCACACCTATCCGAGCCACGCCGACCGGCTGACGGATGCGGGCGCCGAAACGGTGATCTCGCGCATGCAGGATCTGCCGGCCGTGATTGCGGCGATGGCGGAGTGGGAAGGCGCTTTTTAAGTTGTGAAGCGGCTTCTTTCGTGATCTGAGTGGTAGCATTGATATTTTAATAAATGTAGCTACATTAATTCATGAAAGTCATATGGGACGAGCACAAGAGGCTCGCCAATATCGAGAAGCACGGCTTCGATTTTGAAGATATCGATGGGTTTGATTGGGAGAACGCCATCATCGAGAAAAGCCTCACCGAACCGGGAAGTTCGCGTTTCAAAGCGATCGGATATTTCCGGGACGGAACTATGGCCGTTGTTTTTGCGACTGTCGGGACAGAAGCAATATCCATCATCAGCTTCCGACGGGCGAGTTCCAGGGAAAGAAGGAGGTTGCCATGGCCAAAGTTGCAAAACTAAAAGAATTCAAACCCGGACGCGGCTATACCGAAGCGGACTGGGACGCCGTCGACTTCCCGGAAATGACGGATCAGGAACTGGCAAATGCACGCCCCGCCAGAGACGTTTTGCCTCCTGCTTTCTTCGAAGCAATTGATGAATACAGAAAGACGCGTGGCCGCCCGCCGGTGGATAAGCCGAAGAAACAGGTGACGTTACGCCTCGATGAAGACGTGGTGGAGCGTTTTCGCGAAGGTGGCAAAGGATGGCAGAGCCGCATCAACGAGGCCTTGCGAAAGGCAGCAGGCATTTAAATTCGTTGCCATTCAAAAAGAAACCGGAGCCCGCAAAAGCAGCCCCGGCTTTTACATCCAGCCCGTCAAATCACCGGCGCTTGGTCTTGGCCTTTGCGCCCTGCTCGGCGAAGCCGATGAAGACGCTGACCGACTTCGGTGCGCCGCCCGGTCCGTTGGGGATGGCGACGTGGTCATTGTTGAAGATGAACTGCGTGCCGGCTCCGCCTGCCGGAACATCGATGGCGAAGGCGGTGGTTTCGCCGTAGATTTCGCCGTCGCCGTCCTTCACCGTCACGCGGATCGGCACGGTCACGCGGCCGGGCTTGGCCATCGGGCCGGGAACGAGGCGGCCCTGGGCCAGCACGTTGACGGTGAGCGTCGATTCATTGGCGGTGCACGAACGCGTCGTATCGGACAGCGAGACCTGATAGGCGAGTTTCTGCGGATCGTCCTTGGCGCCGCCGGCATAGACGCGATGAACGGCGTTGGCATCGAGAACCGTCACGGCCGGGCAATTGGCCTGAACCACGGCAGCCGTCGGTGCGGCCTGCGCCGCCGGCGGGTTGACGGCAAGCGAGTCCGACGGGTTGGAGGAATTGCATCCTGCAACAACGACGAGAAGCGACATCGCGGCGGACAAACGCAAGAAATTCCCTGACACTCTTCTAATTCCCTCTCCATTGTCCCGGAACAGAACCGGAGACGCTGTTTATTGACCTTTCACCCAGGTTGGCGATGGTCTATAGCAGCGACGCCGGAAAAAATCGATTGGCATGTTCGGTTTTGCTTGAATTTTCAGAAAAGCCCTTCATTAGCTCGCCAATCGCCTCATTCCGGTGAGACGCTGCGGACAAAGACGCCGATCGCATCGGTAACGGATAAGGGACTATCTCGTGGAATATGTATCGACCAGGGGTGCGGCCCCTTCGCTTGGTTTTTGCGACGCGCTTCTGGCGGGCCTTGGCCGTGACGGCGGGCTTTACGTTCCGCGCAAATGGCCTTCCATGTCGAAGAAGGAAATCCGTAACCTGCGCGGCAAGTCCTATCAGGATGTCGCCTTCGAGGTTCTCTACCGTTTCACCGGCGGCGAAATTCCGGCAGACAAGTTCAGGGCGATGATCGACGACGCCTATGCGACCTTCCGGCATCCGGCCGTCGTTCCGTTGACGCAGACCGGCCCGAACACTTTCGTGCTGGAGCTTTTCCACGGCACCACGCTCGCCTTCAAGGATGTGGCGATGCAGCTTCTCGCCCGGCTGATGGACTATACGCTTTCCGAACGCGGCGAACGCGCCACCATTGTCGGCGCAACCTCGGGCGATACCGGCGGCGCGGCCATCGACGCCTTTGCCGGGCGCGAGCGCACCGACATCTTCATCCTTTTCCCGAACGGCAAGGTCTCGCCGGTGCAGCAGCGCCAGATGACGACCTCGACCGCTTCCAACGTGCATGCGCTGGCGATCAACGGCAATTTCGACGATTGCCAGACGCTGGTCAAAGAGATGTTCAACGACGTGAAGTTCCGCGACGGCGTGAAGCTTTCCGGCGTCAACTCCATCAACTGGGCGCGCATCATGGCGCAGGTGGTCTATTATTTCACCGCGTCGCTTTCGCTCGGCGGCCCCGACCGGAAGATTTCCTTCACCGTTCCGACCGGCAATTTCGGCGATATCTTCGCCGGTTACGTCGCCAAGAAAATGGGCCTGCCGATCGACAAGCTCGTCATCGCCACCAATGACAACGACATTCTGGCGCGCACGCTGAAGACCGGCCGTTATGAGATGCGCGGCGTCAAGCCGACCACCTCGCCCTCCATGGACATCCAGATCTCGTCCAATTTCGAGCGGCTGTTGTTCGAAGCCTATGGCCGTGATTCCGCTGCGGTAAAGGCGTCCATGGACGGCCTCAAGCAGTCGGGATCCTTTGAAATTCCGCCGCACGCGCTGAAATTCATCAAGAAGGATTTCCGCGCCGGCCGCGCCACCGAAAAGCAGGTGGCGGCAACGATCCGCGACACGCTTGAGAAAACCGGTTACCTGATCGACCCGCATACGGCGACCGGTGTTTTCGTGGCGGAAAAGCACGAAAAGGCGTCAAGCCCGATGGTCGTTCTGTCTACCGCCCACCCGGCTAAATTCCCGGCCGCTGTAAAATCCGCTTGCGCAATCGAGCCTGCGCTTCCAGTATGGTTAGCTGACATTATGAACCGGGAGGAGCGTTTCGACATTCTGGATGCGGAGCTCAAAGCCGTGGAAACTTTCATCGGCAAACACGCACGCGCCGGCAAATAGAGACGCGGAAAGACGTTGAGTATGAGAGTAAATGTGACCCGGCTTTCGTCCGGGTTGACCGTTGTGACGGAAAAAATGCCGCATCTCGAAAGCGTCGCTCTTGGGGTGTGGATCAAATCCGGTTCCCGCAACGAGACGACTGCCGAACACGGCATCGCCCATCTTCTCGAACATATGGCTTTCAAGGGCACGGCGCGCCGCACCGCCCGGCAGATCGCCGAAGAAATCGAAAATGTCGGCGGCGAAGTCAACGCCGCGACATCGACGGAAACGACCTCCTACTACGCCCGCGTCCTGAAAGACCACGTCCCCCTCGCCGTCGATATCCTTGCCGACATCCTGACGGAATCGCTGTTCGACGAAGACGAGCTGGAGCGGGAGAAAAACGTCATCCTGCAGGAAATCGGCGCGGCGACCGATACGCCCGACGACGTGATCTTCGACAATTTCTCCGGCGTCGCCTATCGCGACCAGACCATCGGCCGTCCGATCCTCGGCACGCCGGACACCGTTCAATCCTTCACCACCGGCCAGATCAGGCATTATCTCGCCCGCAACTACACGACGGACCGCATTTTCGTCGTGGCGGCAGGCGCTGTCGATCACGAGAGCTTCGTGAAGCAGGTGGAGGAACGTTTCGCCTCGCTGCCGCAATTGCCCGTCGCCACGCCGGTGCTCGAAAAGGCTATCTATACCGGCGGGGAAATCCGCGAGACCCGCGACCTGATGGATGCGCAGGTGCTCCTCGGCTTCGAGGGCAAGGCCTATCACGCCCGAGATTTCTATTGTTCGCAGATTCTCGCCAATATCCTGGGCGGCGGCATGTCCTCCCGCCTGTTCCAGGAAGTGCGCGAATATCGCGGCCTCTGCTATTCTGTCTATGCATTCCACTGGGGCTTTTCCGATACGGGCATCTTCGGCGTGCATGCGGCGACCGGCGGCAACGACCTGCCGGAACTGGTGCCCGTCATTCTGGAGGAACTTCGCAAGTCCTCGCAGACCATCCATCAGGAAGAAATCGACCGCGCCCGGGCGCAAATCCGCGCGCAATTGCTGATGGGACAGGAAAGCCCGGCCGCCCGCGCCGGTCAGATGGCCCGGCAGATGATGCTTTACGGCCGGCCCATCCCCAATGAGGAGATGATGGAGAGGCTGGGCGACATCACCCGCGCGCGCCTGACCGATCTTGCGGGACGGCTGTTTTTCGATACAGTTCCGACATTGTCCGCAATTGGCCCGCTCGAACATCTGCCGCCTCTTTCCGACATCACTGCAGCGCTTTCCGCGCAGCAGCCCGCAAGGATAAAGGCGAACGGATAAACCGATATGAGAGCGGGATTTAAAGGCGAAGACCGCTCATCTTTTTCGCCATCCCGCTCGCGGATGGCGATGTCTGCCGCACAGGGATCGTGAATGCTGCGTTTTCTTTCCCGACATAGCGACACGCCCGAACTGCGCAGCGCCAATCACCTTCTCAGACTGCCGCGCTACGGCGATTTCAAGCAATGGCATGTGCTGCGCTCCGAAAGCCGACAGTTTCTCCAGCCCTGGGAGCCGACCTGGCGGCCGGACGAGCTGACGGAAGGCGCCTTCCGCATGCGCGTGGTGCGCAACGGGCAGGAATTTTCCTCCGGCACCGCCGTTTCCTTCCTGCTATTCGAGAAAGAGACGCTGCTGGTCGGTGGTATCACCATCGGTTACATCCGTCGGGGTGCGGCGCAAAGCTGCATGATCGGATACTGGATCGGCGAGCGGCACGCCGCCCAAGGCCATATGTCTGCCGCATTAAAATTGGTAATACCATACATCTTTAACGGACTTCAGTTGCACCGTATCGAGGCAGCCTGTATTCCGGAAAACTTCAAAAGCATCCGGCTTCTCGAAAATGCCGGTTTCCAGCGGGAAGGCCTCTTGCGGGAATATCTGAAAATCAATGGCCAATGGCGGGATCATATGATGTTTTCCCTTCTTGCCGACAAGCAAAGCTCCGGCGGAACGAAGTACGATACATGACCTACATTCACCATGAGCCATGCCTCACGAAACGTCTGGCGGCAATCGCGCTGGCCGTGCCGTTTTTCCTGCTGTTTCTGCTTTTCTCCTCCTATTCCTATGCCTTCGAGCCGGTGAAGATTTCCCGTGACGACACGGCGCTCGACCTGACGGCGACCACCGATATCTATGCCAACCAGGGCGAGGCCTTTCAGGTCTCGACCGCGCCCGGCCCCGATGGCATTCGCCGCCGCATCGAGGTACGCGCCAGCTCCACCGACCATCAGGGCGACTGGGCGGTTTTCGCACTCGCCAACGTCTCCGAAGAGCAGCTGGAGCGCGTGATCGTCGCCCCGCATTTCCGCCTCGTCAATTCCAAGCTGTTCTGGCCCGATCTCGGCTCGCAGCGCATCATGGCGATCACGCCGAGTGAGGGCTTTGCGCTTGACCGGCAGCCGAGCCCGGATGCCGACGTGTTCCGCATCACGCTCAATCCCGGCTCCGTCATCACCTTCGTCGCCGAGCTTTCCACGCCGCAGCTGCCGCAGCTTTATCTGTGGGAGCCGGAGGCCTACAAGGACACGATCAACGCGTTTACGCTCTATCGCGGCATCGTGCTTGGCATTGCCGGCCTGCTCGCCGTGCTTCTGACCATCCTGTTCGTGGTCAAGGGAACCTCCGTTCTGCCGGCCTCGGCCGCGCTCGCATGGGCGGTGCTCGCCTATATATGCGTGGATTTCGGCTTCCTCGAAAAGCTCATCACCGTCACCTCAAGCGATCAGCGAATATGGAGGGCGGGCGCGGAAGTCGCGCTCGCCTCCAGCTTCGTGGTCTTCCTGTTCACCTATCTCAATCTCAACCGATGGCATGCGCATCTGGGTTATGCGACCTTTGCCTGGGTGGTGGGTCTGGCGCTGCTGTTCGGCGTGGCGATCTACGATCCCTCGGTCGCCTCCGGCATCGCGCGCGTGTCCTTCGCCCTGACCGCAACCGCCGGCATCGCCCTCATCATCTATCTCGGTTTCAACAAATATGACCGGGCCATTTTGCTGGTTCCCTCCTGGGCGCTTATCCTCGTCTGGCTGTTCGGCAGCTGGCTGACGGTGACGGGGCAACTGGACAACGACATCGTGCAGCCGGCGCTCGGCGGCGGGCTGGTACTGATCGTGCTTCTGATCGGCTTCACCGTCATCCAGCACGCCTTTGCCGGCAGCGCCTATCAGCAGGGTCTGTTCTCCGACCTCGAGCGGCAATCGCTGGCCCTTACGGGCAGCGGCGATACCGTCTGGGACTGGGATGTGACGCGCGACCGCATCGTCACCACGCCCGATATTTCCAACCGGCTGGGGCTCGAACCCGGCACCATGCATGGCGCTGCGCGCAACTGGTTGCCGCGCCTGCATCCTGACGACCGCGACCGGTTCAAGGCGACGCTCGACGTGCTGCTTGACCATCGCAAGGGCCGCCTCAACCACGAATTCCGCATTCGCGCCGAAGACGGTCATTTCCACTGGCTGCAAATCCGCGCCCGCCCGGTTCTCGGCTCCAACGGCGAAATCATCCGCTGCGTCGGCACCATCACCGATATTACCGAGCAGAGGAACTCCGTGGAGCGACTGCTTCAGGATGCGATGAACGACAATCTGACCGGGCTTCCGAACCGGCAGGTCTTCCTTGATCGCCTGCAATCGATCCTCAATCTCTCGCCCGATAGCGAGGGCGTGCGTCCGACCGTGATGGCCATCGATATCGACCGTTACAAGCTGGTCAACGATACGCTCGGCATTGCTGCGGGCGACAATATCCTCATTGCGCTGACCCGTCGTCTGCGTCGTCTGTTGAAACCGCAGGATACGCTGGCGCGTCTTGGCGGCGATGAGTTCGGCCTGATCCTGACCTCGGAGCGCGATCCGCAGCGTGTGGCCGATTTCGCCGATGCGGTGAACAAGGCGATCATGGTGCCGATCAATTTCGCCAACCGCGAAATCATCCTCACCGCTTCCATCGGCCTCGTTTCGTGGATCGACCAGCAGGAAAGTGCTGCCGGGCTGCTCAGCGATGCGGAACTCGCCATGTATCGCGCCAAGCGCGCTGGCGGCAACCGCGTCGAGCCCTTCCGCCCCGCCTTCCGCACGTCGGGCACCGACCGGCTGCAGATGGAAAGCGACCTTCGCCGCGCCATCGAGCGCAAGGAGCTGTCGCTGGCCTACCAGCCGATCGTCAAGCTCGACGATGGCGAGCTGGCCGGTTTCGAAGCGCTGATGCGGTGGGAGCACCCCAAGCGCGGCAATATTCCGCCGAGCGAGTTCATTCCGATTGCGGAGGCCTCCGGCCTGATCGAGCCGCTCGGCATGTTCGCGCTGGAACGGGCTGCGACCGATCTGATGGACTGGCAACACGCCATCGAAAAGATGCCGATCTTCATTTCCGTCAATATTTCCAGCGCGCAATTGCTGAACAACGAATTGTACAACGACGTGCGCGGCATGCTGACCCGCACGCGCTGCAATCCGCAGCAGCTGAAACTGGAACTGACGGAATCCGTGGTCATGGAGAACCCGGAACAGGCGCGGCTTGTGCTTTCCAAGCTCAAGGAAACGGGCTTGAGCCTCGCCATGGACGATTTCGGCACCGGCTATTCGTCGCTCGCCTATCTCACCCGCTTCCCCTTCGACACCATCAAGCTCGACAAGGCGCTGGTGGCCAATACCAGCGACAAGCGCAACGTCCTGCTGCGCTCCGTCATCGCCATGGCGAGGGCGCTCGACATGCAGGTGGTAGCGGAAGGCATAGAAACGCCCGAGGATGCGGCCGAACTGGCGCGCATGAACTGCCATTTCGGCCAAAGCTTCCTGTTCGGCACCCCGGTTTCGGGCGATGCGGCGCTGAAGCTTCTGCGGGAACGGTTCCAGCCGACGAAGCGGGCTTCGTAAGGGATATCGGGACACATGGAAGCGAGGGGCAGCGATGCTCCTCTCCTCGAAGGTCAGACTGTTCCTCTTGACGAAAAACCCCGTTCCGTCATTCCGGCCTTGAGCCGGAATCCAGCCAACGGGCGTCTGCGCGGCGGAAAGACTTCTTTCAGCCCAAGGACTTGGGCTGACTGGATACCGGCTCAAGGCCGGTATGACGGGAGAAGAAAACCGCGCTTCTCCTGATCAGGACACTCCGCCTGCCGCACATTCACTGCACTACCGCATTTTGCTCGGCCATCGGCGACTGATCCGCCGCCACCTTGCCATGCAGCAGGTCATGAATGAATTCCATCTTCGCCACCACCGGCGGCGTCAGCACGAAGGGATAGAGGTCCGCCTCCCCCATGCTGCGCTGGATGGAATTGATGGCGACACTGAGCGGAATCCACGCCTTGACCAGCTGCACGGCGCTGCGGGCTTTGTAAGGATCAAACGTCACCTCGGCCGCCATTTCCTCATGCCCATCAGGATCGATTGCGACGCCGAAGGCCCGCGCCGTCTCCAGCGTATCGACGATATGCAGATAATGGGCGAAACACTCGGCGAAATCCTCCCAGGGGTGGACGGACGCATAGGAACTGATGAAGCTTTCCTGCCAGTCGGGACGCGGTCCATCTTCGTAATTGCTTTGCAGAGCCGCGCCATAATCCTCGCTGTCGTCGCCGAAGACGGCGCGACAGGCCTGCAGGCGGTTCTCATCCCGCACCAGCTTGTTCCAGATGAAGTGCCCCACCTCGTGGCGGAAATGGCCGAGCATGGTGCGGTACGGCTCGTTCATATTGGCGCGGACCTGTTCGCGGGTGACATCGTCGGCTTCCGCGGCGCGGATGGCGATCAGGCCCTCATCGTGACCGGTCATAGCGGGAATGACGGAACCGTCAGGCGCCACCTCGTCCACCAGAAAGTCGAAGACGAGGCCGCCAGCCGGATCGGCATCGCGATTGGGGTGCGGCAGGCCGAGCCGCAGGATCGAATAAAACAGATGCCGCTGCGCCTGGCTGATGCGACGCCATTGGGCGATGCCCTCATCCGTCGCAATATCCGGCACCAGGCGGTTGTGGCTGCAGGCCGGGCAGAAGGCGCTGTCGCTTTGCGCCGGCACTGACCAGTTGCAAATATCGTTCACTTCATTGGCGCAAAACCGCACCTGTTTTTGCGGGTCCGCGACAATCTGCCAGTTCGGCTCACCCGCAGGCGCCAGCGCCTCCATGGAAAGCCGCTCCGGCACGAAGGCCAGACGATGACCGCAGGAAACGCAGAAACGATTGTCGAAATGGACCGGCTGGCCGCAGGATGCGCAGGAAAAAAGCTTCATCGATGAAACCCTTGCGATGGATCGGGGGGGTGGAGCAAATCTAGGACATCAACATGAACGGCGTAACAAGCAGGACATTCCGGCCCTCAGACGACAAGAGCGCATGTGCTGTTACACATGCGCTCCCAGGCGCCGCATCGTCAGAAAGGCGCGAGACCGTCAGGCGAGATTACATGCGGTCGACGGCGCCCTTGACGGCGTCTTTCGCCTTGCCAACGCTGGTCTGTACCTTGCCCTTGGCTTCCTGGGCAGCACCCTTGGCGCGCAATTCATTATTGCCCGTCGCTTCGCCGACGTTCTTCTTCACTTTGCCAGCAACTTCATTGGCTTTACCGGCGATCTTGTCAGATGTGCTACCCATAATACTACTCCCTCGTTGAGCCGTACTGTCTGTCCGGCTTTCCGGGTGAGTAACGTCAGGGGTCAGGATTTGGTTCCAGCCAAAACGGGCGGGAATATGCAGGGCTCAGGCGTGCCCGGCATCCGTGGAGAGCATGCGCGCATCGACGCCCATGAGCGCCAGCGCCCGCTCGTATTTATTGTCCAGCCCGCGGTCGAAAATCAGCTCTTCCGCAGCGGGGCAATTCAGCCAGCCATTATTGGCGATCTCGTTTTCCAGCTGGCCCGGACCCCAGCCGGCATAGCCGAGCATCATGGTGGCCCTTTGCGGGCCGCGGCCGTTGGAGATCGCGCGAACGATATCGAGCGTTGCCGTCAGCGAAATGTCATCGCTGACCGGAATGCTGGATTCGCTTAGATAATCATCCGAATGCAGCACGAAACCCCGGCCGGATTCCACCGGGCCGCCGCACTGGATCGGAAATTCGCGGGTGCGGTTGGGCAGCATGATGGCGTCGTTGCTGTCCACCAGTTTCAGGTGCAGCAGAATATCGGTGAAGGTGATCTGCTGCGGCCGGTTGATGATGAAGCCCATGGCGCCGGCATCCGAATGGGCGCAGATATAGATCACCGAACGGGCAAAATTGCCGTCGTCCAGCCCCGGCATCGCGATGAGGAACTGACCATCGAGAAAGCCACGTTCGCGTTTGTCCATCAGGGTTGAAAAGCTCACCGGCGCCTCCAGCAGACCGCATTCCGTCGTTTTAACGGAAACGGCGTTCGCACTTCGACAAAGGACAGGATGCGGCATCGCGCCCGATCAATCAACCGAAAATGATGAACCGCACGAATTCGTAACTGGTCCGCCGGGCGATGTTGGGTTAGACGGAAAGCATGAGCGCCAGAATATTCTTTCGATTTTCACATTTCCGTTTTGCAGCGGCATTTGCCGCCCTACTTGGCGGTGCTGAAGCCGCCCAGGCCGAGATTACCGACTGGGCGAGAAGCGAAGGCGGCCAGATGCGCGTGGCGAGCCTTGCCATGGATGCCGACGGCGTGGTGCGCGGCGTGCTGCAGATCGAACCGAAGGACGGCTGGATCACCTATTGGCGCGAACCGGGCGAAGCAGGGATACCGCCGCAGATCACGCCCGATCCGGCAAGCGGAGCGGCGCTCACCACCATGGCCTATCCGGTTCCGAAGCTGATCGAAAACGGCGACATCACCGATATCGGCTATGACCACGCTGTCAGCCTTCCGTTTCAGCTGAAAGCCGCCGACCCGGCGGCAGGCGGGAAGATCGATCTCACCGCCTTTATCGGCGTGTGCCAGAATATCTGCATTCCCTTCGAGGCGAAGTTTTCAATCGAGCGCGGCAATGCGGGCGATGACGACCGCGAGGAACGGCGATTGCTGGAGGAGGCGCGCGAAACGCTGCCCGAGGCGGCATCCGACGATTTCAAGGTGATCGATTTCCACATCACACCCGACAAGACCATGCTCGGCGTGCAATTGCAGCTTCCGGAAAACGCGCCGAAGGAGACCGAAATCTTCATCGCCGGTCCCTCGGGCTTTGCCTATTACGAGCCGCAGAACCTGGTGCGCGACAAGCGCAAGCTCTCCTTCTACATGAACATCAAGGGCCTGCCGAAAACCTATCAGGTGCAGGGCAATAGCTGGCCTATCCTGGTCAAATCCGGCGACCGTGCCATGGAAACGATGCTGAATTTCCCGAAACCCTGAGCAGCGTTTCTGCGCTGGAAATTAGCGCGAAAACCGCATGGCAGATTTCATTTCCGTGCTCCGCATCCTGTCAGCTTCACTCTGAATCTGACAGGATGCGGACGCCTTGTTTTCGTTTGTCTTCCCGGGAAAACCGGGTTCCACTTTTCCCTGCCAAACTCTATAGTCGCGCGAACCGAACGGCTACAGGAGCACGGACATGACCATCAAGATCGGCGAAAAACTGCCTTCCGCAACTTTCAAGGAAAAGACGGCCGACGGCCCGGTGGAAACCACCACGGACGCGCTTTTCGGCGGCAAGAAGGTGGTTCTCTTCGCTGTTCCCGGCGCTTTCACCCCCACCTGCTCACTGAACCATCTGCCGGGTTATCTCGAAAACCGCGACACCATTCTTTCCAAGGGCGTGGATGACATCGCCGTCGTCGCCGTCAATGACTGGCACGTGATGGGCGCATGGGCGCAATCCTCCGGCGGTCAGGGCAAAATCCACTTCCTCGCCGACTGGGACGCCGCTTTCACCAAGGCGCTCGGCCTCGACGCCGATCTTTCCGCCGGCGGCCTCGGCGTGCGCTCCAAGCGTTATTCGATGCTGGTGGAAGACGGTGTGGTGAAGTTGCTCAACGTGGAAGAAAACCCCGGCCAGGCGACGGTCTCTGCCGCTGCGGCGATGATCGAGCAGCTTTGACATTAAGAAGAAGGCCTCTTGGCCCTAGATAAGACGTCATCCTCCGCCCTGTGCCGAGGATCTAATCACGTCCAATTCAATCGAGACGTTGCAGATGCTCGGGACAAGCCCGAGCATGACGGAAGAGAGCGACGAGAAGCCGCTCTCTCAAACATTCATATCGAACACCAGAAGCCCGGCGAGACCGCCATCGGTGAGCGACACGAGACGTTCCCCCACTTCCATGTGCTTGGGATGGGCGAGATAGTCGTCGCGGGCTTCCGGGCTTTCCAGCGTCACGATGAAACCATCGACAAAACCGCCATTCAGCCCTTCGGGTGAGACATTCTGGCCGTATTTCACATCGATGATGCCGGGTATCGCATCCTTCAGGGCGGCAATCGCCTCGAATATTGCGTGCTTTTCAGAAGAGGCCGTTGCAGCCTTGAAGCGTAGAAATACACAATGCAGGATCATCCGGATTTCTCTCCTCAGTTGGGCGCTACCGGAGCGCCCCTTGACGACAAGATAGGTCGGGTTTCGGTTTTCACAACCCCCGATAACGGGGCCGCCAGCGCGGATTTGCCCGGCCCGAAATAGAGCAGGCTTCCATTACCGCCGTTTGAAGGGCTCCATGCCCTTTCGCGCCAACTCGTCGGCGCGCTCGTTTTCCGGGTGGCCGGCATGGCCCTTGACCCAGTGCAGGGTAACCTTATGGCGTTGCTGCGCCGCTTCCAGCGCCTGCCATAGTTCAACATTCTTGACCGGCTTGTTATCGGCGGTTTTCCAGCCCTTCTTTTTCCAGCCGAAAATCCACTTGGTGATGCCGTCCTTCACATAGGCGCTGTCGGTATAAAGATCGACCTCGCAGGGGCTTTTCAGCGCATTGAGCGCCGAGATCGCCGCCATCAACTCCATGCGGTTATTGGTGGTCTCGGCCTCGCCGCCCAAGAGTTCCTTCTCCACCTCGCCGTAACGCAGCACGGCGCCCCAGCCGCCGGGACCGGGATTGCCGGAGCAGGCGCCATCGGTGAAAATATCGACATGTTTCATTCGCCCGCCAGCCCATATTCGGCGACAGTGGCGATGGAACGGTGGAACCGCAGCTTGCGCAGATATTCCAGCGGGTCCTTCTTGACCACCAGCGCGCCTTCCGGCGTCGTCAGCCAGTCATAAAGGCGGGTGAGGAAGAAACGCAGCGCCGAACCGCGCGCCAGAAGCGGCAGTGCCTCCAGCTCCGCTTCGCTCAGCGGGCGCACCGACTGGTACCCTTCCAGCAGCGCCTTGCCCTTGGTGACGTTGTAAGCGCCATCCTTTTCGAAGCACCAGGCATTGAGGCAGATCGACACGTCATAAGCGAGCAGGTCGTTGCAGGCGAAATAAAAATCGATCAGGCCGGATAGTTCGTCGCCGAGGAAGAACACATTGTCCTGGAACAGATCCGCATGGATGACGCCGGCCGGCAGATCCTTCGGCCAATGGGCGGCGAGATAATCGATCTCGGGGCGAATCTCGTCTTTCAGGCCCTTCTCCACCTCGTCGGCGCGGTCTTCGGACTTGTCCCAAAGCACCTTCCAGCCTTCGACGGAGAGCGCGTTCGGCCGCTTGATCTCGAACCCCTCGCCGGCCAGATGCATGGCGGCCAGCGCCCTGCCGACTTCGCGGCAATGTTTCGCTTCCGGCTTTCTCAGCCACATGCCTTCGAGAAAGGAGATGAGCGCCGCCGGCCGGCCGGACAGCTCTCCCAGCAACTCGCCATCCTTGCGCGGCAGCGGCAGGGGGCAGGACAGGCCCTTGGCGGCCAGATGCTGCATGAGGCCGAGGAAAAAGGGCAGATCGGATTTCTCCACGCGCTTTTCATAAAGCGTGAGAATCAGCGGGTCCTTGGTGGTATGCAGCAGGAAATTGGAGTTTTCGACGCCTTCGGCAATGCCCTTATAGGAGGTGAGGCTGCCGACGTCATATTGCGTGAGGAAATTCCTCAGATCATCTTCGGTGATGTCCGTATAAACTGCCAATTTCAAATCTCTTGATGAAGGATGGAGTGGAAATCTCGTGTGGAGATGACGCAGGTGGGACGGAAACCGCCCGCATTCAGCGCCATCCCGCTTTCAGATACCGGCGGCGGTTTTCGGCGGCAGCGCATCATTGGCATTGCCGTTCACGAAAGCCATGTCGTCCGTCGTCAGCTCGATGCTGCGCAGCTCGCGATTGACGAGGAAATGTTCCGTTTCCTCGACTGTCACGGCGAGATCGAGCGTCGTATCGAAACGCGCCTTGAAGGCCTCGATGATCTCATCGACGATGACCTCCGGCGCGGATGCGCCGGCCGAAAGGCCGACGGTGCGGATATCGCCGATTTCATTCCAGTCGATTTCCGAGGCCCGCTGTACCAGCACGGAGCGCTGTGCACCGGCCCGCAGCGCCACTTCCACCAACCGCTTGGAATTGGAGGAATTGGGCGCGCCGACGACGATGAAGAGGTCGCAGCCGGGGGCCGCCTGCTTCACCGCATCCTGACGGTTGGTGGTTGCGTAACAGATGCTGTCGGCGGCGGGCGCCTGAATGGCCGGGAAACGTTCCTGCAGCCTGGCGATGACGCCGGCCGTGTCATCGACCGAAAGTGTCGTCTGGGTGACGAAACCGAGATTTTCCCGGTCCGCCGGTTCATAACGGCCAGCATCTTCCACCGTCTCAATGAGCGAGACCGTTCCTTCCGGAAGCTGGCCCATGGTGCCGATGACCTCGGGGTGGCCGGCATGGCCGATCAGCACCACATGGCGGCCAAGGCGCTGGTGGCGCATGGCCTGCTTGTGGACCTTGGAGACCAGCGGGCAGGTGGCGTCGAGATAAAACAGATTGCGCGCCTGCGCATCCTCCGGCACGGATTTCGGCACGCCGTGGGCCGAGAAAACCACCGGCTGCTCGCGGTGCTCGGCCGGAATTTCATGCAGTTCCTCGACAAAAACCGCGCCCTTGGCTTCCAGCCCTTCCACCACATAACGGTTATGCACGATTTCGTGACGGACATAGACGGGTGCGCCATAGGCCTTCAGCGCCAGCACGACGATCTGGATCGCCCGGTCCACGCCCGCGCAAAAGCCGCGCGGTCCGCACAGCCTTATCGTCAAAGGGGGTTTGGAAACGGCGATGTTCATTCCAGCTCCTTGGCCTGCTGCTTGGGCCGTGCTTCATGGCCTTGCCCGACAAGCTGCCTTACCGGACGGGCTGCGCTTTATTCACCCTGCGCCTTACCGTTCCGGAAATAGGCAAAACCGGCGACGATGACAAGGGCCGCCGCCAACCCATACCACGTTATCGCATATTGCAGGTGATTGTTGGGCAAATCTATCAGCGTCACGCCACCCTGCGGCCAACCGCCCGGGTTAGGCGTGTTGTCAGCATCCACGAAGAGGTGGACCAGCCGGTCGGGCGGGATATCGGCGCTGGAGGCCATGGCCGCCAGATCCTTCCAGTAGAAGATGTTCTTGGCGATATCGTTATCGGGCAGCAGCGAGGACGGTTTGGCAACCAGCGGCGCGCGCGAAAGCCCGGTGATCGTTACCGCACCGGCAACCTGCCCGTCGGGCCGTTTGGCCGGTTCCTTCATCTCGAAGGGCACGAAGCCACGATTGACGAAGAGAATGCGGCCATCGGCGAGCGTCAGCGGCGTATAGATGTAATAGCCGGTTTGCCCCTGATGAGTGGCGAAGAAATGCCGCTCGCGGGCATGATCGAAAGTGCCGGAAAGACTGACCGTGCGGTATTCTATATCGCCGCCGCTTTTCGCGATCGCCTCTATGTCGGAGAGCGGCGCCGGGCTCGCGCTCCGCCGCTCCTCGATATCGGCAATCAGCGCCTCTTTCCAGTAGAGACGCTTCACCTGCCAGGTGCCGAGCCCGAGAAGAATGGCAAGCGCCAGCAGCACCAGCGGCGCGGCGAACCAGACCCGCCTTTCCGCCGCCTTCATGTGGGAAACGTCATTCACGATCAAGCCTGCCTTCGCTTGCATTGTTGCGGTATTGCAGCGCAATCATGATCCCTTTCAGCTTGCGCAGCAGCACGAGGGAGACAATCACCGTAAACGGCAACCACAGCATGACATGCACCCAGACCGGCGGCGCAAAACGCTGATCGAACCAGAGCGCCAGCCCGACGACCAGAAAACCGACGATCAGCATGACGAAAACCGCCGGGCCATCGCCCGCATCGGCAAAACCATAATCCAGTCCGCAGGCGCTGCAGGCGGGTTTTATGGTCAGAAAGCCGTCGAACAGCCGTCCGTTGCCGCAGCGCGGGCAGCAGCCTTTCAAGCCCACCTTGATGGGATCGACCGGCGCGAAATTGCCGTTTGATGGTTCAGACATGACGACCTCCCGCGAAGTTGCCCAAAGCCCGAGGACGACAGCGAGCCTGTTGGAAGCGTGCTTCTAAACCAAGGCAGTCATCTGTCGCTCGGCTTTGCTGCTTGTTTCTTCTCCCCGCCGGGGAGAAGGTGGCCCGAAGGGTCGGATGAGGGGGCAACCTCTCAGTTTATCACTGACCTCGCCCCCTCATCCCGCTGCCGCGACCTTCTCCCCGGCGGGGAGAAGAAACACGTGGCACCCGCTCGCTCCACAGGATGCTTTGCTGCGGACCCAGTCCTCTATCCGACGCAATCAGCCGTGCAGCGGCGCACCCCAGCCACCCCAGATATAGATGGCGAAGAACAGGAACAGCCAGACGACGTCAACGAAGTGCCAGTACCAGGCAGCCGCTTCGAAACCGAAATGCTGCTGGGGCGTGAAACCGCCGCCAATGGCGCGGAACAGGCACACCAGCAGGAAGACCGTGCCGACGAAGACGTGGAAACCGTGGAAGCCGGTGGCCATGAAGAAGGTCGCGCCGTAGATCGAATTCTTGAAGTCGAACGGCGCGTGCATGTATTCGTAAACCTGCACGGTGGAGAACAGGACGCCGAGCGCGACGGTGAGCAACAGACCGGTGATCAGGCCCTTGCGGTCATTGTGCAGCAGGGCATGGTGCGCCCAGGTAACACAGGTGCCCGACAGAAGCAGGATGACGGTGTTGTAGAGCGGCAGGTGCCAGGGATCGATCACCTCGATGCCCTTGGGCGGCCATTGCCCGCCGGTATATTCGAGGCGCGACGCCTGAATGGCCTCGTGCGGGAAGAGGCTGGCATCGAAATAGGCCCAGAACCACGCCACGAAGAACATCACCTCCGAGGCGATGAACATGATCATGCCATAACGCAGGTGAAGCGAGACGACGCGGGTGTGGTTGCCCTCATGGGCTTCCTTGATCGTGTCGGACCACCATGCGTACATGGTGTAAAGCACGATGACGAGGCCGATATAGAACAGCCAGGGATTGGCCAGTTCCGCGCCGAACAGCTTGAAGGAGCCGCCCGACAGGTAACGCATGTAACAGACGCCGCCGAAGGTCAGGATGAAGGCGCCGATCGAGGCCAGAAGCGGCCAGGGGCTTGGATCGATGATGTGGTAGTCGTGGTTCTTTTGATGCGTATCTGCCATTGCGACAATCCCCGAATGTCTCTTCCCTGATCCGGCCTCAGATAAAAGGCCAGATCTCCTCTCACAATTTGCTTTCGCCAGATGAAGTCTTTACCGGCAAGGACGCAACCGGTTTTTCGGTTTTGGCCGGATAAAACGTATAGGACAGCGTTAAAGTATGAATGCTCTTGGTCTCGCGCGCCGTGGCGATGTCGGGATCGACGAAGAACACCACCGGCATCTCCAGCGTTTCACCCGGCTGCAGCGTCGTTTCGGTGAAGCAGAAGCACTCCACCTTGTTGAAATAGGCGCCCGCTTCCATCGGCGTGACGTTGAAGACCGCCGTACCCGTGGTCGCCACGGGTGAACGGTTCGTCGCCTTGAACGTCACCTGCACCGTTTCGCCGATCTTCGGCGTGACCTTTTTGTCGACCGGCTGGAAATCCCAGTTGAGGCCGTTCGACGTATTGGCGTCGAAGGTGACGTTGATGGTCTTGTCGAGGATGACGTCGGAATATTGCTCGACGCGCTGGGTGGTGCCGTTATAGCCGGTGACGCGGCAGAACAGCGTATAAAGCGGCACGGCGGCATAGGCCATGCCGATCATGGCGCAGAAAAACACGAGACAAAGCACGAGGATGGAGCGATTGCTCACCCGCTGCCTGCCGGTCCCTGCCGTCTGCGCTTCCATATTCGCCATCTCCTCCTCCTCTCCCCTCAATCAGCGCGTCAGTGCGAGCCGATCTTGATGATGGTGATGATGTAGAACAGCACCACCAGGCCGGCGAGCAGGACGCCGAGCGCGATGTTGCGCCCGCGTCTCGATTTTTTCTGCGCCGCGCTCAGTTCCACCGTTTCCATCACAGGACTCCCGACATGACGGCCTTCAGGGCCGGCGCGAAATGATCGGCCAGAAGGCCGGAGAAAATCGCAAAAAGGTAAAGCACCGAATAGGCGAACATCTTCTTGGCCGGCAGCATCTTCTCGTCGCCCTCAGGCATGCGCCGGACATCGAGCGAACAGTAGACGAAGATCGCGCTCAACACGGCTGCGAAAATGCCGTAGCCGGCGCTCGCAAGGCCGGTGAAATAAGGCGCGACGGCCGCAGCCGCGGTCAGCACCGCATAAACGATCATCTGGTTCTTGGTCGAGCGTTCGCCGACCACGTTCGGCATCATCGGAATGCCGACGGCGCCGTAATCGCGCATCTTGAACAGCGCCAGCGCCCAGAAATGCGCCGGTGTCCACAGGAAGATGATGAGGAACAGGATGATGCTGTCCAGCGAAACGCCGCCGGTGACGCAGGCCCAGCCGAGCATGGGCGGGAAAGCGCCGGCCGCACCGCCGATGACGATGTTCTGCGGCGTCGAGCGTTTCAGCCACATCGTATAGATGACGGCGTAAAAGAAGATGGTGAAGGCGAGCAGGCCGGCCGAGAACCAGTTGACCGCAAGGCCGAGAATGACCACCGAAAAGGCCGACAGCGTCAGCCCGAAGGCCAGCGCTTCGCGCGGCGCGATACGGCCGGACGGGATCGGCCGCCGGGCGGTGCGGCTCATCACGGCGTCGATATCGGCATCGTACCACATGTTGAGCGCACCGGACGCGCCGGCGCCGACCGCGATGCAGAGAATGGCGATGATGCCGAGCACCGGGTTGATTTCACCCGGCGCCAGCACGAGACCTGCAAAGGCCGTGAAGACGACGAGCGACATGACGCGCGGCTTCAGCAATTCGAAATAATCGCGCGCGCCGGCTTCCGAAAGTTCGGAGCCCTTCACGCCCAGCATGTCGCGATTGTCGATAATGCTCATTTCCTGTCCTGTTTCCTTCGAACGCCGCGTGAAGCGACGTCCCCTGCACCGGCCCGAAAACGAATGTGATTTCCGGCATGCGCGATGCGTCAATTCATGGGTCCCGAACGTCCTGGCATGAGCGGCGCCGGGCAAAACCGATGCCATTTTCCGGCTTTTCGCCGCACCCTGCCGCCATTCGTCTGCGCTTGCATTTCATAAAGGCCAGATTTGGCATTTATCACGTCCGGGGCATGTATCACGTCGGACGGCAGGCATCGCTTGGACAAAATGTCACGCGGCAGGAGAGACTGCCCGTTCGGGAAGCGGCACGGACCGAACCGCGCCGTCCCTCATTTTCAGCGCCGGGAATTCGCAGGCCCTGCCCGCGCCTTCCGGCCCGCGCATCAACGAATGCGCGGCAGCTGTTCCCACTGGTGGTAGGGCGGCGGCGAAGACAGCTGCCATTCGAGCGTCGTCGCACCTTCACCCCAGGGGTTGTTGCCGGCGATCCGCTTCTTTGCGAAGGCTTCCCAGACGCAGAAGAGGAAGATCAGCACGCCGACGGCCGAGATGTAGGAACCGTAGGAGGATACCATGTTCCAGCCGGCATAGGCATCGGGATAATCGATATAGCGGCGCGGCATGCCGGCAAGACCGAGGAAGTGCTGCGGGAAGAACACGAGGTTCACGCCCACGAACATGACCCAGAAATGCAGCTTGCCGAGGAACTCGCTGTACATGTAGCCGGTGATCTTCGGGAACCAGTAATACCAGCCGGCAAAGATCGCGAAGACAGCGCCGAGCGACAGAACGTAGTGGAAGTGCGCCACCACGTAATAGGTGTCGTGCAGCGAACGGTCGAGACCGGCATTGGCGAGCTGGACGCCGGTGACGCCGCCGACCGTGAACAGGAAGATGAAGCCGATCGCCCAGACCATCGGGGTCGAGAAGGTCAGCGAACCGCCCCACATCGTCGCGATCCACGAGAATATCTTGATACCCGTCGGCACCGCGATGACCATGGTGGCGAAGACGAAGTAACGCTGCGCTTCGAGCGACAGGCCGACCGTGTACATGTGGTGGGCCCAGACGATGAAGCCGACGGCGCCGATGGCGACCATGGCATAGGCCATGCCGAGGTAACCGAAGACCGGCTTCTTGGAGAAGGTGGACACGATGTGGCTGATGATGCCGAAACCGGGCAGGATCAGGATGTAGACTTCCGGATGGCCGAAGAACCAGAACAGGTGCTGGTAAAGGATCGGGTCACCGCCGCCTTCCGGCGAGAAGAATGCCGTGCCGAAGTTGCGGTCGGTCAGAAGCATGGTGATGCCACCTGCCAGAACCGGCAGCGAAAGCAGCAGCAGGAACGCGGTGACGAGGACCGACCAGGCGAAGAGCGGCATCTTGTGCAGCGTCATGCCCGGAGCGCGCATGTTGAGGATGGTGGTGATGAAGTTGATCGCACCGAGGATCGACGACGCGCCCGAAACGTGCAGCGCGAAGATCGCCAGATCCACCGCCGGCCCCGGCATGCCGCTGGTCGATAGAGGCGGATACATGGTCCAGCCGCCACCGACACCGTAGGCGCCCGCAGGGCCCTCGACGAAGAGCGAGAGAATGAGAAGGATGAAAGCCGGAACGATCAGCCAGAAGGAGATGTTGTTCAGGCGCGGGAAAGCCATGTCCGGAGCGCCGATCATGATCGGGATCATCCAGTTGGCGAAGCCGCCGATCAGCGCCGGCATGACCATGAAGAAGATCATGATCAGCGCGTGCGCGGTGGTGAACACGTTGAACATGTGCTTGCCGCCATCGATGGCGGCGTCACCCTCGAAGCCGTAGACCATGGACGCCAGACCGTGGAAGATCTGGATGCCCGGCTCCTGAAGCTCCATGCGCATGACGACGGAAAGCCCGCCGCCGACGATGCCGGCGATGATCGCGAAGATCAGGTAGAGCGTGCCGATGTCCTTGTGGTTGGTCGACAGGAACCAGCGGGCGAAGAAGCCCGGCGTATGGGAATGATGCGCATCATGCGAGTGATCGTCATGTGCGGAATGACCATGCGAGTGATGATCGTCGTGTGCGGAAGGTCCAGCCATTGTCCTCACTCCAAAGTCAGTTGGTTTCGTTGGCGGCAACGTCGACGGTGCGCGGAGCGCCATCGACAGAGGCCATCAGCGCCCGGTTCGCGCCGCTCAGGTCAGAGGCGGCGGCGGTGAGCCAGGTGTTGTACTGCTGTTCGGAAACCACCCGAATGGCGATCGGCATAAAGGCATGGTCCTTGCCGCAAAGCTCGGAACACTGACCGTAATAAAGGCCCTCTTTTTCCGCCTTGAACCAGGTTTCGTTCAGGCGGCCGGGAACGGCGTCGATCTTGACGCCGAAAGCCGGCATGGCGAAGGAATGGATCACATCCGTCGGCGCGGCGGTGACGAGCAGGCGAACGGTCTTGCCGACCGGAACCACCATTTCATTGTCTACCGCCAGAAGACGCGGATAACGGGCCCTGTCTTCCTTGCCCGCGGAGGCACGATCCTGGTCCTTCAGCATGTAGCTGTCGAAGGAGAGCGGCTCGGCGCCTTCGGCGGCCGTATATTCATAGCTCCACAGCCATTGCGTGGCGGTCGCCTTCAGCGTCACGTCGGGGTTTTCCGGCTGCGTGAGCTGCGCGTTCAAGAGATTGAACGACGGGAAAGCAAGGAACAGGAGAATGAGAACCGGCGCCAGCGTCCAGACCACCTCGATCGCCGTGTTATGGCTGGTCTTGGAAGCCACCGGATTTTTCGCGGCGCGGAATTTCAGGGCGACGATGATGAGCAGCGCAAGAACGAAAAGCGTGACCGGAACAATGAACCAAAGCGTATAATGTTCGAACCAGCGTATTTCGTGCATGATCGGCGTGGCGGCCTCCTGCATGCCCATTTGCCAATGCACCGGCTGATCGGCGTGGGCGCCGACAGCCGTGAGCAGACAGGTCATCCCCGCCAGTGCTGCGTAAATCCTATTCGTCACGGTACCCTCTCCCTCACGCGTCTGATCTAGATCAATCACAGACGCAGAATCCATGCTTATGGTACTAACTTCAAACCACAGTTTGTCCTCTGCCGCAATATGCGTCGGGACACGGATGCGCCCCAATTTTGCCATTGGTCAATCCACGGCGACTTTCTCTCACCCCACGCCTCACCGGACCGGCCGAACACGGTTTCAAACAGCCCAAATGCGACAAAGCCCCTTCTCACAGCCGGTTTTGCCGCCAGTTTCATCGCCGGATAATGAATGTCGCGCCGGGCAAATCAGACGCCCATACCGGAAGACAGGTCCTATTTCCGCCCAACTCCGCTGGAATTGAAGGCCTGAGGCTTTTTTTTCCGGATTATGGCGTCAAAATAGCCGCACTGATTCGAATCCCAGAGGTATCCATGCGTCTTTCCCCGCTCGCGCGCACTTTTCTTGCCGCCGCCGGTCTTGCCATCATCGCTCCCGCCGCTGCGGCTCTGGCGCAACAGCAGCCGCCCGGCACGCCGAAGTCGACGCACGGAGCATGGTCTGTCATCTGCGACAAGCCGGCGGGCGCTTCCGAAGAACAATGCGCGCTGATGCAGAACGTGATCGCCGATGACCGCCCGGAAGTTGGGCTTTCGGTGGTGGTGCTGAAGACGGCCGACCGCAAGTCGCGCATCCTGCGCATCCTCGCGCCGCTCGGCGTGCTTTTGAAGGATGGCATGGAGCTTTATATCGACAATAATAATATCGGCCGCGCCTATTTCACCCGCTGCTTCTCCGAAGGCTGCTATGTGGAAGTGGATATCGACGACGAGCTGCTGAAGGTTCTGCGCGCCGGCAAGAATGCGGTTTTCGCGCTGCGCGAAGCCGTGGATCAGGATCGCGTCGGCATTCCGATCGAACTTTCCGGCTTTGCCGAGGGCTACGACGCGCTTCCTTAAAGCCTGCCATTGCCAGACAGCCTTGCGTCCGTCGGCTCCAGTGCCTAAATCGGTCATTGAACGATAATGACTGGAGCCTCCCATGACCGACGATCTTGTAAAACTCTTCGATTGCGACGAAACGCAATTGCGCAAGCTCGTCGGCGAGGCGCTCGCCGGCGCTGACGATGGCGAGCTTTTCATCGAACATGCCCAGGCCGAATCGCTGACTTTCGATAATGGCCGGCTGAAGGGCGGTTCCTTCAACACCGACCAGGGTTTCGGCCTGCGCGCCGTCGCCGGCGAAACTGTGGGCTACGCCCATGCGGGCGAGCTGTCGCAGGGCGCGCTGAAACGTGCTTCCGATGCAGTGGGCGCGGTGACCAAGGGTTATTCCGGCTCTTATGCCGCCGCGCCGCAGCGCACCAACAAGAAGCTCTATGGCGACGAGAACCCGATCGGCAGCCCGAGCTTCGAGGAAAAGGTGAAGCTTCTCACCGATATCGACGCCTATCTGCGCGACAAGGACGACAAGGTCCGGCAGGTGACGGCGACCATTTCCGCAAGCTGGCAGGTGGTGGACATCCTGCGGGCCGACGGCCATCGCGTCAGCGATATCCGGCCGATGACCCGCATCAATGTGTCCGTCGTGGCGGGCGAAGGCGACCGGCAGGAAAGCGGCTCCTACGGCATTGGCGGCCGCGTCGGCTTCAGCGATTTCATCACCACGGAAAACTGGCAGCGCGGTGCGGATGAAGCGCTGCGCCAGGCGCTCGTCAACCTCACCGCCATCGATGCGCCGGCCGGCACCATGGATGTGGTGCTCGGCTCCGGCTGGCCGGGCGTCATGCTGCACGAGGCGGTGGGCCACGGTCTGGAAGGCGATTTCAACCGCAAGAAAACCTCGGCCTTCGCCGGCCTGATGGGCGAAATGGTCGCCGCCCCCGGCGTGACCGTGGTGGATGACGGCACCATCGACAGCCGCCGCGGCTCGCTGACGATCGACGATGAAGGTACGCCTTCCGGCTATAACGTGCTGATCGAGAACGGCAGGCTGGTCGGTTACATGCAGGACCGGCAGAACGCCCGGCTGATGGGCGCTAAGCCCACCGGCAACGGTCGCCGGCAGGGCTACGCCTATGTGCCGATGCCGCGCATGACCAATACTTACATGCTATCAGGCGACAAGACGCCGGAAGAGATCATCGCTTCCGTGAAGAAGGGCATCTATGCCGTCTCCTTCGGCGGCGGCCAGGTGGATATCACCTCCGGCAAATTCGTGTTCGGCTGCACCGAGGCCTACCTCATCGAAAACGGCAGGATTGGCGCGCCGGTAAAGGGCGCGATGCTGATCGGCAACGGGCCGGATGCGATGAAGCGCGTCTCGATGATCGGCAACGATTCCAAGCTCGATACCGGCATCGGCAATTGCGGCAAGGCCGGACAATGGGTGCCGGTCGGCGTCGGCCAGCCGCATCTGCGCATGGACCAGATCACCGTCGGCGGCACGAAGGCGTAGGCGGTGGTTTTCGGGTGATTGCATTCAGTTGAGCCGATAACGGACAAAACGACGTGGCACCCTATACCCGGTCCGTCATTCCGGCCTTGAGCCGGTATCCAGTCGACGCGCGTCGGCGCGGCGGGACGACTCTTTTCAGCCCAAGGACTTGGGCTGGCTGGATTCCAGCTCAAGGCCGGAATGACGGCAGAAAGAGTCGCAACCGCACTGAGCCTGTCGCCATCCTGTCAGCCCGCAGCCTCACACATGGCTGCCATGATGAGGTTTCCTCTGGCATGCGGCCGGGAAGGCGGTAAGATCACCCCTCATGGCAGGCCCTCCTCCCACCCCGGGCCTGCGCGGCAAAGGAGACCATGACCATATTACGAAATGCCCTCGTTCCTGAACTTGCCGTCAGCGACTGGCAGAAAAGCCGCGCCTTTTATTGCGACCTGATCGGTTTTCATGTGGTCTATGAGCGCCCCGAGGAAGGTTTCACCTATCTGGCGCTGGGGGATGCCCAGCTGATGATCGACCAGATCGGCGCGACCCGGACATTCGTGACGGACAATGCCGCGCTCGAATTTCCGCTCGGCCGCGGCATGAACCTGCAGCTCGCCGTTCCCTCCCTGCAACCCATTCTTTCCCGGCTGGAGCGATCCTCCATCGACCTCGTCATGCCGCTGGAGGAGAAATGGTACAGGCGCGGCACGGTCGAAGTGGGCAACCGGCAATTCATCGTCGCCGATCCGGACGGTTATCTGATCCGCCCGTTCGAGAGTCTGGGCGAACGCCCCTTCCGGTTCGGTTAAGCCATGCTGCCTTTTCTTCCGCAGGCCGTGGTTTTCGACATGGACGGATTGCTGATCGAGAGCGAGAGGCTCTATCGCGATTCATTTCTGGCTGCCTCGGATGAAGGCGGCCACGGAATGAAGGTCGAGACCTATCAGAAGGTCTGCGGCAGCCCGTGGGACGTCATCACCGGCACCATCTTTGCCGATTATGGTGCGGATTTTCCCATCGACAGCTTCCGCGACGCCTGGCTCCGGCATCTTGGCGTGATGATGGCGGAGGGCGTGGCGCTGAAGCCGGGCGTCATCGACATTCTCGATCTGCTCGACCGCCTCGATATCCGCCGCGCCATCGCCACCTCGTCGCGGCACGATTCGGTGACGCGCCATCTTGGCCCCCACGATCTTCTCAGACGTTTCGACACCATCGTCGCACGCGGTGATTATACAGAGCCGAAACCCGCGCCGATGCCCTATCTCACCGCAGCCCGACGGCTTTCCCTCGATCCGGGCCGCTGCCTTGCGCTGGAGGATTCCTACTCAGGCGTACGCTCTGCGGCATCGGCGGGCATGATGACGATCATGGTGCCTGACGTGGCGCCGCCGACCGAGGAAATGCGGGAGAAGTGCATCGCCGTTGCAAGCGACCTTCACGCGGTGGCCGGCCTTCTGCAAAAGGCGCGGGCCTGAGCGAGAGGACGAGCGGGCAGCCGTCACATGTCCTTAGCCATTTGGCGTCATGATAAAGCACATGCCGGCTAGAACGCCGCTATTGGTGGAGCGCCTTTGTCGGCTTATCCATAACTGGGGTGATCATGCCGCCTTTTGCCGTGTCGCTCGCGACGCTGATACTGCTGCTTCTGTCCGTATTCCAGATTGCGCTTGCAGCCGGCGCGCCTTACGGAAGCGCTGCCTGGGGCGGCGCAAACCGGATATTACCGGGCCAGCAAAGAATTGCCAGCGCGGCGGCTCCACTCATTTATACGTTTTTCGCGTCCTTTCCGCTGCAAAAGACGGGCTATGCCGACATCTGGCCATCCGGCTGGATCGAACCCGGCATCTGGATTATCGCCTGTTATCTTGCGTCGAGCGCTGCATTGAACGCAATGTCGAAAAGCCGCCCGGAGCGGCTGGTGATGACGCCTGTGGCTGCCGCTCTTGCGATCCTGTTCTTTATCATCGCGTTCTCCTAGTCGCACCCCACTAGAGGCGCGATACCGCAAGGATCAAGCCGCCGTTCGGCGTATCATCACGCCCCCGGCCTGAAACGCCACTTACGCTCGATCGCTCCTTCCATATCGAGACCGTTATAATGGGCCAGCAACAGCACATGGCCGAGCAGATCGGCGGTTTCGTCGGCCAGATCCCGCTTCATCTCCTCTTTGCTCCTGCCCTTAATGCGCCCCCGTCCTGTCAGCCGATTCCAGGCCTGTGTGACCTCGCCAACCTCTTCCTGAAGCTTCAGCATGTACCAATCCGGGTCGCGGAATATTCCGTTTTCAGCGGCATATTTCTGCGAGGCCTCTTCAAACCGAGGCATCATGTCAGCAAACATTTGTTCATCCTTTGTTCATGCGCTACAACTCTAATCATGATTCTCTGACGGCGTCGACCCGTCAGGGCGTCACGCAGCCATGAACTGAAATTTCCGCGACAGGTACATGCAAGCGGGATAGAGAAAAGATATTCGAACAACCGTGCCATCGCCCATGTCCCACCTCGATTTTTTCTCGTCCCTCATCACCGCGCATAGTCCGACGCTGCTGGCCATGTTTGCGGGCGCCGCCTTTCTCGCCGGCCTTGCCCGCGGCTTTTCCGGTTTCGGTGCGGCGCTCATCTTCATCCCGCTCGCAAGCGCCATCGTCGGGCCGCGTGTCGCCTCGGCAGTGCTGCTGGTGGTGGACGCCGTGCTGACGCTCGGCATGATACCGCCCGCATGGCGCATGGCGGACCGGCGCGAAGTCTTCATCATGGCGGCCGGCGCCTTTGTCGGCGTGCCGCTTGGAACCATGCTGCTTTCCAACGGCGATCCGCTGACGCTGCGCTGGATCATCTCCGCCGTGGTCGTGGTGCTGCTGTTGTTTCTGCTTTCCGGCTGGCGTTACAGCGGCCGGCCGAAGACGCCGCTGACCCTCTTCACCGGGTTTCTGGCCGGGTTGTTTTCGGGGGCTGCTCAACTGGGCGGTCCACCGGTCGTCGCCTATTGGCTCGGCGGCGCCCTCAAAGGCGCCTTCGTGCGCGCCAATGTCATCTTATATTTCGCGATCTCGACCGTGATCTCCACCGGCAGCTATTTTGTCAGCGGCCTGTTCACCGCCGATGTCTTCGTCTTTTTCCTGCTCGCCCTGCCCTTTTACGGGGCCGGGCTTTATGCCGGCGCGCGACTGCACGGGCTTGCCGACGAGGCGGCCTTCCGGCGCATCTGCTATGGGCTGATCGCCATCTCCGCCGTGATCGGCCTGCCGCTGTTCGATTCGCTGCTGAAATAGGCAGGCCGCAAATGGCCTGCCCTGACCGCCCTTACGGATACATGCGGACCTTGGACCATGCACCGTCAGGCGTCTCGCGGCGGAATTCGATGCGGTCATGCAGGCGGAACTTGCGGTCGTGCCAGAATTCGATGCTGAGCGGTCGGATGCGGAAACCGGACCAGTAGGACGGGCGCGGAATATCGCCGATGGCATATCTGGCGGTATATTCCGCCACGGCCTTTTCCAGCGCGAAACGGCCTTCCAGCGGACGAGACTGCCTGGAGGCCCAGGCGCCGATGCGGCTGCCGCGCGGGCGCGAGGCGTAATAGACATCCGCCTCCTCGTCGCTGACGATCTCCACCTCGCCGCGCAGGCGCACCTGACGCCGCAGGCTTTTCCAGTGGAAACACATGGCCGCTTTTTTCTGGCCGAGAATCTCCTGGCCCTTCTGGCTTTCGAAATTCGTGTAGAAAACAAAGCCGCGGTCGTCGACGCCTTTCAGCAGCACCATGCGCACATTCGGCAGGCCATTTTCGTCCACGGTGGCAAGCGCCACCGCGTTCGGATCGTTGATTTCGGAAGCCGTTGCATCCTTCAGCCATTCGGCAAAAAGCGTGAACGGTTCATTTTCTTCCGTGAAGTCACTGGATGTTAACCCCGTTTCCGACATATTGACTAAAATGCTCCCGAGCTGATTTGGACCCCAGAGATGATCTCTGGTGGAAGATGGTGACCGTCATAGCAAAGTCGAACAGTCGAACAAAGAGCCTCCTTTCGTCGGTAGCGGAAGTTTCCGCCGTCGTGTCAATGCTTGTGGTGCTGAGCGGTTGCGTCAGCCTCGATCTGTTCGGCGGCGACAAGGTCGACCGCTCGCTTTCCACGGCCTCCATTCCCAACCAGCCGAACAATGCGCCGCAGACGGACGATGCGACGATCCGCAATGCGGTAACGTCGGCCGATCTCGCCAAGCTCGCCGACCAGCCGCTGCCCTGGGCCAATGCCTCAACCGGCAGCGCCGGCGTCGTCACCGCCATTCACGAAGACAAATCCAGCGGCTTCGTCTGCCGCGATTTCAGGACGACACGCCACTCCTTCGAGGGCGTTGCGAGCTATTCGGGACAGGCCTGCCTGTCGGAAACCGGCGAATGGCTGCTGACCCGCTTCGAGCAGAAATAATCTGTTTACCCTTAAATATGGAATAGAGCCGGCCCGGGTGCGGCGCGCTTCCTCCGTAAAGGAGTGATTAGCAACTTATTGCAACAGTCGACGTTGATTAAACCGAGGGCGTGCAGGCGAATGATCGCGGGCATCCCTTTTCGGAGGGGTTAGTTTCAGGATTGCGCCATGAAGGGCGGCAGCGCCTGAGCCAACGTAACTGGTGTTTCGCATGCGCGATCCATATTCGATCCTCGGCGTAAAACGTGACGCCCGCCACGAGGAAATCAAGGCCGCCTGGCGCACGAAGGCGAAAACCGTCCATCCGGACGCCAATCGCGACGATCCCGACGCCTCGGCGCGATTCGCCGAGATCGGGCAGGCATACGATCTTCTCAAAGACCCGAAAAAGCGCGATCTCTACGATCAGGCCCGCAGGGCTGCCGAAAAGAAACAGCGCGGCGAAACCATCATGCAGCAGAGGGAAGCCGCGCGCGAGGCTGCCGAGCGCGCCAAGGCCGCCGAAAAGCTGATGGAGGAACTGGCCCGCGCCGATGCCCGCAACCGGGCGCAGACCGGCCAGAAAACCGACGCCAAGGCGGAAACCGCCGAAGATATCGTCGAACGGATTTTTGGCGCGGAAGCGCAGAACGACCCCAAGGTGCAGCAGGCGGCGGAAGCGGCAAAGGCTGCCGCGGGCGCTGCAAAAAGCGATATTCCGGGTGCCGGCGAGACCGCGCAGCCCGGCGCCGGCGATGACAGGACAGCACCCGCATCGCTCGCCGCCAATCTTTTCAGCGCTCTGGTGCGCCGTTTCCGCATGCCGCAGCCGGCTCCCGAAAAAGCGCCGGACATCACTGCGGAGGCCACCGTCACGGTCGCCGATCTGCTGGAACACAGGTGGATTACCGTGTCGCTTGCCGACGAACGCGAGGTTCGCTTCCAGCTCGAAGCCGGCATGAGTGACGGACACGTGGTGCGGCTGAAGGGACAGGGGCTGAAGCTTCCAAACATGGCGCGCGGCGACCTTGCCGTGACATTGCTGACCGCCCGTGACGACGCGTTTTCCCTTCGTGGCTTCGATATTCACACGACATTGCCGATATCGCTCAGCGACGCGGTTCTGGGGTGTGAAACGAAAGTCGCGACACCGCTCGGTGAGGAAAACATCACCATTCCGGCCTGGTCTGGCTCGGACCGCGTGCTGAGGCTTACCGGCAAGGGCCTCGCCGACGGCAAGGGCAGACAGGGCGATCTCGTCATCGAATTGCGCATCGTTCTCTTGGAAAAGCCGGATGAAAAGGTGACCGACCTGATGCGGCACATGCGCGAAGGCCTTTATTTGTGAAAGTTTTGCGAATAGCCGGGACAACGCACCCTTTGTTACGCTCCCTAACAGTTGATGATCTTTGGCAATCTTGAACAGGATTGCAGCCTATGCCATAGGCAGGACCGATCAAAAGTACTAGGGAGCATAAAATGGCTCAGGCATCCGGCCTCATGGCTGGCAAACGCGGCCTCATCATGGGTGTCGCCAATAATCGTTCCATCGCTTGGGGCATCGCCAAGGCCTGTGCCGACGCGGGCGCGGAAGTTGCGCTGACCTGGCAGGGCGACGCGCTGAAGAAGCGTGTCGAGCCGCTGGCGCAGGAACTGGGCGCCTTCATGGCCGGTCACTGCGATGTGACCGATCTCGAGACGATCGATGCGGTTTTTGCCGGGCTGGAAAAGCACTGGGGCAAGATCGACTTCGTCGTGCACGCCATCGCCTTTTCCGACAAGGATGAGCTGACCGGCCGTTACCTCGATACCAGCCGCGATAATTTCAACCGCACCATGGACATTTCCGTCTTCTCGCTGGCCGCCGTTGCCAAGCGCGCCGAGCCGGTCATGAATGACGGCGGCTCGATCATCACGCTGACCTATTACGGCGCGGAAAAGGTCATGCCGAACTACAACGTGATGGGCGTGGCCAAGGCTGCTCTCGAGGCCAGCGTGCGTTACCTCGCCGTCGACCTCGGCAATCGCGGCATCCGCGTCAATGCCGTTTCCGCCGGCCCGATCAAGACGCTCGCAGCTTCCGGCATCGGCGACTTCCGCTACATTCTGAAATGGAACGAATACAATGCGCCGCTGAAGCGCACCGTTTCCATCGAGGAAGTCGGCAAGTCGGCGCTTTACCTGCTGTCCGACCTTTCGACCGGCGTGACCGGCGAAATCCACCATGTCGATTCCGGTTACCACACCATCGGCATGAAGGCGGTGGATGCGCCTGACATTTCGGTGGTGAAGGACTAAGCCTGCAAGTTGTAAGAACGGGGTATCGCCTTGCTCGTCTATGTGATCCGGCACGGACAAACGGACTGGAATGCGATACGCCGGCTTCAGGGCCAGAAAGACATTCCGCTCAACGATTTCGGCCGCCAGCAGGCGGTCGGCAACGGCAAACTTCTCGCGCATCTGCTGGGAGAACAGGCCACGGATTTCGACTATGTGGCAAGCCCGCTCGGGCGCACGCGCGAGACCATGGAACTGATGCGCGGCGCGATGGGCCTCGATCCCAAGGCCTATCGTACCGACGATCGCCTGATCGAGGTTTCCTTCGGCGACTGGGAAGGGCAAACCCTGCCGGAGCTGAAAAAAGAGTTCCCGGACCGGGTGAAGGCCCGCAAGGCCAACAAATGGGATTTCATTCCCCCCGGCCAGGATGCCGAAAGCTATGAAATCCTCTCCTGGCGCATCGGCGCATGGCTTTCCTCTGTCGAGGTTCCGACGATATGCGTCTGCCACGGCGGCGTCATCCGCTCGATCTTCCGGCTGGTCTCCGGCATGGACAAGGACGAGGCGTCACGCACGCAAATCCCGCAGGACCGGATTTTGAAGGTCGAGATCGACAGGAACAGTGCGGAGTGGATTTGGTGAGGGGCTGACAGAGAGCAAGTCTCTGGATGGGCCGTCAGGTGTTTCCCATGAGTGGCGAGACGTCGCGGCTTGTTTCTTCTCCCCGCCGGGGAGAAGGTGGCGCGAAGGGTCGGATGAGGGGGGGTGCCCTCTCCGAATATCTCTACCCTCGCCCCCTCATCCCGCTGCCGCGGACTTCTCCCCGGAGGGGAGAAGAAAGGGATGCAGACGCCCGTTTCACAACGGACGTTTTGGCACGAGGGCTGAGTAAAGGGGACACAGCCTTACTCAACGACCTGAAGATCGTCCACCACGCGTTTCCCATCCACTTCCGTGTAGAAAACCACGACCTTCACGCCCGCTTTCAGACCTTCGAAATTGAACTCTTCCGGCACGCGATAGGTCTTGCCGTCATTGAGCGTAATGCTCAGCCCATTCGCATCGATCTTGCTGATCGTGCCTTCCACGTCGACGCTCTGGGCGTAGCCGTTGATGGGCATCAGGAGGTTGGCGGTGGCCAGAAGGGCGGCAATCATCATACGCATCGATCTAGCTTTCGTGGATTTGCGTGAAAACCTTACATGCATGAAGAATTGCCTTTCGAATGTGGCGGAAATTGCCCGCAACCATGACATTTTCGGCCCAATTGATGAACGGATTTCAGATCGTGTTCAAGCCGTTAGTGATTTTTACACCGCATTTCGCGGCAATATTGGAAAACTGCGGATTAACGTGGAAAACGGCAGCGCATTTACATTTCCGTCATCTCGAAAAACCGCGCTCGCCGGCCCGAATCGCCGCCCACTCTCATCCCGGCGCCTGTCGACGGGATGGGGAAGACGCCTGTCGATGTCGTGTTCGGCACTTATCCTGCCGCAGCGAAAGAAAGGCTTTTGCCTTGTCGGGATTTACACTAAGACAAATCCGCTTGTTTTAAACGGCGCTACCCGCAGGCGCCCTGTTTTCCGGTTTTGAGAACTATGTCGCATAACAGCTTCGGTCATCTTTTTCGCGTTACCACCTGGGGAGAAAGCCATGGGCCGGCACTTGGCTGCGTGGTGGATGGCTGCCCGCCCGGCCTGCGCTTTACCCTTGCCGAGGTGCAGCACTGGATGGACAAGCGCAAACCCGGCCAGAGCCGTTTCGTCACCCAGCGGCGCGAGGACGACATCGTCAAGGTTCTCTCCGGCGTGATGCTGGATGAGGACGGCGAGACGATGATCACGACAGGCACGCCGATTTCCATGCTGATCGAAAACACCGACCAGCGTTCCAAGGATTATGGCGAGATCGCCAAACGGTTCCGCCCGGGCCATGCGGATTTCACCTATGATCTGAAATACGGCATTCGCGACTATCGCGGCGGCGGGCGTTCTTCCGCGCGCGAGACGGCGGCGCGTGTCGCCGCTGGCGCGATCGCCCGCAAGGTGGTGCCAAGCCTCAATGTGCGCGGCGCGCTGGTGCAGATCGGCAAGCACAAGATCAACCGCGATAACTGGGATTGGAATCAGGTCGACCAGAACCCGTTCTTCTGCCCTGACGCCGCGATGGTGCCGGTCTGGGAAGAGTATCTGGACAGCATTCGCAAGGCAGGCTCCTCGATTGGCGCGGTCGTGGAAGTGGTGGCGGAAGGGGTTCCGGCGGGCATCGGCGCACCGATCTACGCTAAGCTTGATCAGGATATCGCCTCCAGCCTGATGTCGATCAACGCCGTCAAGGGCGTGGAGATCGGCGAAGGTTTCGCCTCGGCCGAGCTTTCCGGCGAGGAAAATGCCGACCAGATGCGCATGGGCAATGACGGCAAGCCGATTTTCCTGTCCAACCATGCCGGCGGCATTCTGGGCGGCATCGCGACCGGTGAGCCTGTCATCGCCCGCTTCGCCATCAAGCCCACCTCCTCCATTTTGACGGAGCGCCTGTCGATCGATACCGACGGCAACAATGTCGATGTGCGCACCAAGGGCCGCCACGACCCCTGCGTCGGGATTCGCGCGGTGCCGATTGGTGAGGCGATGGTGGCCTGCACCGTTGCCGACCATTATCTGAGGGACCGCGGCCAGACCGGCCGGCTTTAGCGGACCGAAAAGTGTGAAGCGGTTTTCGGACAATCCGCTAAAGAAACAAAAAGAGCAACGAACCGTTGCTCTGAAGTGAGGGGATATCGCCATGGCCTATGACCAGAAACGCGTTGTCGACGCCATCCGCGCTTTCGAAGCCGGTGAAATCGTCGTTGTGACCGACGATGACGACCGCGAGAACGAAGGCGATCTGATCATTTCGGCGGTTCACTGCACGCCGGAAAAAATGGCGCTGATCGTGCGCCATACCTCGGGCATCGTCTGTGCGCCAATGCCGCGCGAGGAGGCCAAGCGGCTGAACCTCAACGCCATGGTGGCGGAAAATGACAGCGCGCATACGACGGCCTTCACCGTCAGCGTCGATTTCAAGCACGGCACAACGACGGGCATCTCCGCCGATGACCGCACCCTGACGGTGCGCAATCTTGCCAATCCCAATGTCGGCGCTTCCGATTTCACCCGGCCGGGCCATATCTTCCCGCTGATTTCCCGTGAGGGCGGCGTGTTGATGCGTTCCGGCCATACCGAAGCGGCGGTCGATCTGTGCCGTCTCGCCGGCCTGCCGCCCATCGGCGTCATCAGCGAGCTGGTGAATGACGATGGCAGCGTGATGCGCGGCCCGCAGGTTCTGGATTTCGCCGACAAACACGGCATGAAACACGTTTCGGTCGCCGATCTGATCGCCTATCGCCAGCGCAAGGAAACTCTGGTGGAAATGGAATCCTCCTTCACCATCGAAACGCCCTTCGGGCCGGCCAAGGCGCAGACCTATTCCCTGCCCTGGGATCCAATGCAGCACATGGCGGTGATTTTCGGCGATATCCGCGATGGCATTGACATTCCCGTTCGCCTGCACCCCGAAAACGTCGCCGACGACGTGTTCGGCGACCGCCAGCCGGTGCGGCATTATATGCAGAAGATCGCCGAGGAAGGACGCGGCGTCATCGTCTATCTGCGCGAAGGCTCCGTTGGCGTTGGCCAGGTTGCCGGACGACGCAAGGCGCGTGACCCGGACGAAGCGCATGCCCAGGCCCGTTCGCGCGAAAACGAATGGCTGGAAATCGGCCTCGGCGCGCAGATCCTCAAGGATCTCGGCATCAGCTCCATCAAGCTGCTGACCACTCGCGAACGGCATTATGTCGGGCTTGAAGGCTTCGGCATCCAGATTTCGGCGACGGATATCTGCTGATTTTGGGGTTTGCCTTGGTTTTCCAGGGCAATCGTGAAGCGAGTGGGTGCCCCTTGTTTCTTCTCCCCGAGGGGGAGAAGTCCGCGGCAGCGGGATGAGGGGGCGCCCTTGCCGGATTTCGGAGAGCTTGCCCCTCATCCGACCCTTCGGGCCACCTTCTCCCCGGCGGGGAGAAGAAATGGGTGGCGACGCCCTGCTTCATTGAGGGCGATATTCGCATGGGGCGAAGCCGTCTCAAAAATATCCTTGAGCGACCGACCTCAGCTTTCCTCCCGCCAGCCCTCCAGATAATTCACGCTCTCAACACCCGTAAATTTCGCGAGCCGCGCCAGTTCGGCGTCAAGCTTCTCCAGCCTACCCGCCGAGGCACGCACGCCCGGTTCCAGCCACAGGCGCCGAACATCCAGCGTGCTGCGCTTGCGATCCGCCTTCATGTCGATACGACCGATCACGCGGTCGCCCTCCAGAAGCGGGAAGACATAATAGCCATATTGTCTTTTCGGCTCCGGCACGAAGACCTCGATGCGGTAATAGAAGCCGAACAGCCGCTCCGTGCGGTTGCGGTCACGCAACAGCGGATCGAAGGGGCTGAGGACGCGGACGCGCGATGAGGGTTCCGGCACGTCGGTCAGGTCGGCGGTGAAACCGGCAAAGGCATAGGACGGGCGGGCAGTGTCGCCGTCACTTGCAAGAAGCGAAACCTCACAGAGTTCATCGCGATGGCTTTTGACCCAGTCCCTCGCCTCCTGCGGGGTAACGAGATCGAAAAAGGCGGCGATTTCGCCGTGGGTGGCGAAACCCAGCCGCTTCAGTGCTTCGCGGCAGGCCCAGTCGACAAATTCCGCATGCTCCACCTCGGTTTCGTGATGCTCGCCGGGAATGACCCGTTCGGCGAGGTCATAGACCTTCTGGAAATTCACCCGGCCGGCAATCGCCAGCTTGCCGGTGTGCCAGAGATATTCGAGCGCGGTCTTGGAAGGATGCCAGTTCCACCAGCCGCCGGACTGGTGCCCCTCTTCCTTCAGCTCCCGCGCAAGAACCGGGCCGGTTGCCGCAATGCGCTCCAGCGTTTCACCGAAAGCGGCGTCGAAACCCTCGCCGTGCCATTTGCGCCAGCGCTCCTGAATGATCGGCTCGCGGCGGCGGAAACGATGCTTCCAATAGGGATAAAATTCCGTCGGCACGATGGAAGCGTCATGTGTCCAGTGCTCGAACAGCGCGCGGTCCTTTTCCAAAAGCGTGGTCAGATGGTCCCGCCTGTAGGTCTGGTTGCGGGAGAAAATAATCTGATGGTGGGCGCGCTCCACCGTGCCGATGCTGTCCACCTGCACAAAACCGATATCGGTTATCAGCTGCAGCAGGTCGCTCTTGGAAAGCGCCTTGCCGGGCGGCGAGGAGAGCCCCTGCCGCGCCAGAAAAATTCGTCTTGCCGCTTCGTTTGAAACCTTGATCACCATGGAGCAGAAGGTATGACGGCTTTTTCAGGATTGCAATGTTCTTTTTTTGTTCCTTGTTTCACTTCTGTTGATGACGGGGTATAGAACCGGAAAACGAGCGCGAGGATGTAAGCTTGGAAATCCGTTTCGACGCCGCCGGTGTCGCTTTCGAGGGCCGGCAGGCCCTGCAGCCGCTGTCTCTGACATTGACGGAACGGCGTATCGGCGTGATCGGCCTTAATGGTTCCGGCAAGACCACCTTTGCGCGGCTGATCAACGGGTTGAACAAGCCGAGCGAGGGCAAGGTTGCGGTGAACGGTCTCGACACCGTGAGGGACGCCAAGGCGGTCTTGCAGACGGTCGGTTTCATCTTCCAGAATCCGCAGAACCAGATCATCCTGCCGATCGTGCGCGACGATGTCGCCTTCGGGCTGAAACGGCTCGGTCTCGGCAAGGCGGAAACCGAAGCCCGGGTGAAAGCCGTTCTTGCCCGGCTTGGCATTTCCCATCTTGAAGAACGGCGCGCGCATGAGCTTTCCGGCGGGGAGCTGCAGCTTGCGGCGCTGGCCGCGCTTCTGGTTACCGCACCGCACATCCTTATTCTCGACGAACCGACCAACCAGCTTGATCTCAAAAACCGGGCTGTCGTGGAAAAGACCATGGCGACGCTGTCGCAGTCGCTCATCGTCATCACCCATGATCTGCCGCTGCTTGAAGGCTTCGACCGTGTGCTGGTTTTCCACGACGGCGCGCTGATTGCGGACGCCGCGCCTGACGAGGCCGTGGCGCAATATCTAGCGGCGGTGGTGCAATGAAATCGCTGCACGTTGAAGGCACGGGCTGGCTCTACCGCGTCTCGCCGCGCCTCAAGCTCCTGACGCTGATGGTCTTCAGCATCGCACTGTTCATTACCCGCGATCTGTTGTTGCTGGGATGCGCCGTGGTTCTCGCCGCCGCCATCCTGCGCGAGACGCGGCTATCCTTGCGGGAGATCGGCCTGCGGCTGCGGCCGGTGATGCTGACCATTTTCCTCGTCGCGGCCTTCAGCTATCTTTTGCTCCCGGCCCATGATGCGACAGTCAATCTTTTGCGGCTGACGGCGCTGGCGCTGCTTGCCACCGCCGTCACCATCACCGTCAGCATCTCGCAGTTCATGGATGAGATCACGCTTGCCGCCGCCCCTCTCGAAAGGCTCCGGCTGGTCAAGGCTGCCGATATCGGGCTTGCGGTCGGGCTCGTCGTGCGGTTCGTGCCTGAGATCGTCAACCGGTATCATGCGGTGCGCGATGCCCACCGGGCGCGTGGCCTGCCCGTGCGGATGGCGACCATCATCGTGCCACTCGTCATTATGACGTTGAAGGATGCCGATGCCATTGCCGACGCCATTGACGCGCGCGGTTTCAGAGGCCAAAGCTTGGCGCCAGATAACCATCCGGAGTTTTGAGCGCCATGACGACCCGCGACCTTGTGCTGATTTCGCTGTTTTCCGCCATCATCATCGCACTTGGGCTTCTGCCGCCGATCACGCTCGGTTTCGTTCCCGTGCCGATCACTGCGCAATCGCTCGGCGTCATGCTGGCCGGCGTCGTGCTGGGTGCGAAGCGCGGCACGCTCGCGGTGCTGCTGACGATCCTGATTGCCGCCATCGGCCTGCCGGTCCTGTCGGGCGGACGCGGTGGTCTTTCGATTTTCACCACGCCGACGACGGGCTTCCTGATCGGCTGGATCGCAGCTGTCTTCGTCACCGGCACGCTCTCGGAAAAACTCGTCAATCGCAGCCAGTCCGCTCTGGCGCAGGGTATTGGCTTCTTCGTCGCCAGCCTCATCGGCGGCGTGGTGGTGCTTTATGCTTTCGGCATCACCTATCTGGCGCTGGTCGTCGGGCTTGGTTTCGAAAAGGCCTTCATGGGTTCGCTCGCCTTCGTTCCCGGCGATGCGCTGAAGGCCGTTCTTGCCGCACTGGCCGGCCGTGCCGTGATGGCCGGTTATCCGCTTCTGCCGCAGCGCGCCTGAACAGACTTTCTTCGGGAGGAAAAGCATGGCGACGCGTTTATACGAACACCCGATCTTCCTGGAGCATATCACGCCTCCCGGCCACCCCGAGCGGCCGGACCGCCTGCGGTCGCTGAACATCGCACTCGAACATCCGAATTTCGAGCGGCTGGAACGGAAGGAAGCGCCGCAGGCCAATGAGGATGCAGTGCTGCTGGCGCATCCTGAAGAGCATCTGCTTGCCGTCATTCGGCAGATCCCGCAAGAGGATGGCGAGATCAACCGCATCGAGGCGGATACCTATGCCTCACCCAAAAGCCTGCAGGCGGCGCTGACCGGCATCGGTGCGGCCATGGCTGCGGTGGATGACGTGTTTACCGGCGCTGCCGACAATGTCTTCGTCGCCGCCCGCCCGCCCGGCCACCATGCGGAAACCGCCAAGGCCATGGGTTTCTGTCTTTTCAACAATGTGGCCATCGCTGCCCGCCATGCTCAGAAAAAACATGGCGCAGAACGTATCGCCATCATCGACTGGGACGTGCATCACGGCAACGGCACGCAGGATATCTTCTGGAACGACACATCAGTGCTGTTCTGTTCCACCCACCAGATGCCGCTTTACCCGTGGAGCGGCGATAAAAACGAAACCGGCGCGAAGAACAATATCGTCAACGCCCCGCTTTCGCCCAACACTGGCAGCGATCATTTTCGCGAGGCCTTCAAATCCCGCGTGCTGCCGGCGATTGCCGATTTTTCGCCTGATCTCATCCTCATCTCCGCCGGTTTTGACGCGCATCACCGCGATCCGCTGGCGCAGATCAATCTGGTGGGAGAGGATTTCGACTGGGCCACGGGCCGGCTTCTGGAAATGGCCGACAAATACGCATCGAACCGGGTCGTCAGCCTGCTTGAAGGTGGTTATGATCTGGAAGGGCTGGCGGAATCGGCAGCCATGCATATTTTGAGAATGATGAAGGGTTGAACATGACGGAAAATGCCAACACAGCCGATATAAGCGGTTATTCCTTCGAAAAGGCCGTCGCCGAGCTGGAAAGCATTGTCGCACGCCTGGAACGCGGAGACGTGGCGCTGGACGAATCAATCGCCATCTATGAGCGCGGCGAAGCCCTGAAGAAACACTGCGAGACGCTGTTGAACGCTGCCGAAAAGCGAATCGAGAAAATCCGCCTCGATCGTGCGGGCAAGCCGCAGGGTGTGGAGCCGCTCGACGGGGAATGACTGCGTTTAGCGGGAGCGTTTGGCCATGATTCGATAAGGTAGCCACCTCCCGATTCAAACACTCGACGTCATCCTCGGGCTTGTCCCGAGGATCTACAATGCATTGATTTTCTTGACGTGTTTAGATCCTCGGGACAAGCCCGAGGATGACGGAGGAGAGGTTTGAAAACTTTCCCCGGCCGTAAGGTGTTCTCACAATGTCGTGTTAACAAGGATCGTTGACGCTGCGTTCGATATCGCGATGCTCCCCTCCCGCTCGGTTATGCTAAACTCCCGCCAGACGATACGAGGAGCTTGCGATGTCCTTCTTTCCCGGCAACGATCCCGTCGCGGGTGATGCTTTTGCCTGCGACGCCATCGAAAACCTGATCATTCCCCGAACCAGTGATATTGGCGGCTTTGCCGTGCGCCGCGCCCTGCCGACCCGGCAGCGGCGGCTTGTGGGGCCGTTCATCTTTTTCGATCGCATGGGCCCGGCGATCCTGAAGGCGGGCGAGGCGCTCGATGTCAAGCCGCATCCGCATATCGGGCTCTCCACCGTTACCTATCTGTTCGACGGCGAAATCAAGCACCGGGACAGTCTCGGCACCGAACTCGTCATTCGCCCCGGCGACATCAATCTGATGACGGCCGGGCGTGGCATCGTGCATTCGGAACGCACGCCGGAAAACCTGCGTGGCCATCCGCTTTCCATGTCTGGCCTGCAGACCTGGCTTGCCCTGCCAGACCATATGGAAGAAATCGCCCCCGCCTTTGCCCACACGGCGAAGGAAGACATGCCGCTGATCGACCTCAAGGGTGCGACAGGCCGGGTGGTAATCGGCGAATTCGAAGGCCTCACCTCCCCGGTTTCGTCCTTTACCGATACGCTTTATGTCGACCTGTCGCTGGAGCCGGGGGTAAAATTCCCCTTCTCCGCCGATCATGAGGAGCGGGCGATCTATATTCTGTCCGGTTCGCTGGATGTGGCTGGCGATATCTTCGCCGCCGATCAACTGCTCGTCTTCCGGCCCGGCGACGACATCACGCTGCAGGCCGGCAGCAATGGCTGTCACATCATGATCTTTGGCGGGGCGGCGCTGAATGAGCGCCGTTACATCTGGTGGAACTTTGTTTCGTCATCAAAAGAACGCATAGAGCAGGCCAAACAGGAGTGGAGAACCGGACGCTTCGACATCGTTCCCGGCGACGAAGAAGAGTTTGTCCCTTTGCCGGAAGGTTGAAATTCTATAGAAGTGTACGACATGCAGGGCTGCACCGTCGGCTTTCGACATGAAAGACGCTCTGGCACGCCCTGCTGACGACAAGAAAAGGCCGAACGATTGACCGGAATGCCACAGACACCATTGCTCGACCGGGTGAATTTTCCCTCCGATCTCAAGGAGATCGACGATCGCGACCTGCCGGAACTGGCAAGGGAACTGCGCGACGAGATGATTGACGCCGTGTCGAAGACCGGTGGCCATCTGGGTGCCGGCCTTGGCGTGGTGGAACTGACGATTGCCATCCACAAGGTGTTCAACACGCCCGAGGACCGGCTGATCTTCGATGTCGGCCATCAATGTTATCCGCACAAGATTCTCACCGGCCGGCGTGATCGCATCCGCACGCTGCGGCAGGAAGACGGGCTTTCCGGTTTCACCCGGCGGGCCGAAAGCGAATATGATGATTTCGGCGCCGGCCATTCCTCCACCTCCATTTCCGCCGGTCTCGGCATGGCGGTGGCGGCGGGTCTTGATGGCAGCGACCGCAAGGTCGTAGCCATCATCGGCGACGGCTCGATGTCGGCGGGCATGGCGTTTGAGGCACTGAACAATGCCGGCGCGCTTGATGCGCGGCTGATCGTCATCCTCAACGACAACGACATGTCGATTGCGCCGCCGACGGGCGCGATGAGCGCCTATCTGGCACGCCTCGCCTCCGGCCGCACCTATATGGGCTTCCGCGATTTCGGCAAGAAACTGACGGCCTATCTCGGCAAGACCATCGACCGCGCCATTACCCGCGCCGTGACCCATGCGCGCGGTTACGTGACCGGCGGCACGCTGTTCGAGGAGCTAGGTTTCTATCATATCGGCCCGATCGACGGTCATTCCTTCGATCACCTCCTGCCGGTGCTGCGCAATGTGCGCGACAACCAGAAAGGCCCCGTCCTCATCCATGTGGTGACGCAGAAGGGCAAGGGTTATGCGCCGGCGGAAGCCGCAGCCGACAAATATCATGGCGTCAACAAGTTTGACGTCATCACCGGCGCGCAGGCGAAAGCCAAGCCGAATGCGCCGAGCTATACCAGCGTCTTTGCCGAAGCCCTGATCCAGGAAGCGACGCTCGACGAAAAGATCATTGGTGTGACGGCCGCCATGCCGAATGGCACGGGCCTCGACAAGATGGCCGAGCTTTTCCCGTCTCGCACCTTCGATGTCGGCATTGCCGAGCAGCATGCCGTCACCTTTGCGGCGGGGCTTGCGGCTGACGGTTACAAGCCGTTCTGCGCGCTTTATTCCACCTTCCTGCAACGCGGTTACGACCAGCTGGTGCATGATGTGGCCATCCAGAGCCTGCCCGTGCGTTTCCCCATCGACCGCGCCGGTTTCGTCGGTGCTGACGGGCCGACCCATGCCGGTTCCTTCGACACGACTTTCCTCGCCACCCTGCCGGGCATGGTGGTGATGGCGGCGGCCGACGAGGCGGAGCTGAAACATATGGTCCGCACGGCAGCGGCCTATGATGAAGGCCCGATTTCCTTCCGTTACCCGCGCGGTGAAGGCGTGGGCGTCGAGATGCCCGCGCGTGGTGAGATCCTCCAGATCGGCAAGGGTCGCATCATCAAGGAAGGCACCAAGGTTGCGCTGCTCTCCTTCGGTACGCGGCTGGCTGAATGCCTGGCGGCGGCCGAAGACCTTGAAGCGGCCGGCCTTTCCACCACGGTTGCCGACGCGCGCTTCGCCAAGCCGCTCGATCTCGACCTTATCCGCCAGCTGGCCAGCCATCACGAGGTTCTGGTGACCATCGAAGAAGGCTCTCTCGGCGGTTTCGGCGCGCATGTGCTGCATTTCATGGCCAGCGCCGGCCTGCTCGACCATGGCCCCAAGGTCCGGACCCTGACCCTGCCCGACCAGTGGGTGGAGCAGGCCAAACCCGAAACCATGTATGCCAATGCCGGCCTTGACCGGGCCGGCATCGTTTCCACCGTGTTTAATGCGCTCGGCCAGCGTCAGGCCGGCGTCGGTTTCGCCGGCTGACGAGATTGCCGGGACAGGAGGCGGGACCATCCCGCCTCTTTCTCAGGATGCCGCGCCATCAAGAAAACCGACGACATTTTCGATCCGCCCCTCGGCATTCAGGCTGACTACATCGGTACCACCCGCAATATCATCCCCATCAGGCGAAATGAGACGCCATGAGAAACGGGTGAAGTTGCCGTGACCATCCGGAGTGCCGGCAAGAACGAAGCGATATCCCGGAAATTTCTGCCGCGCCGCCTCAATCATCGCGGCAATCCCCTGCTGGCCTTCGCCCTGCATCAGCGGATCGACGTAGCGCGTATTTTCTGCCCATGCCTGCCCGACGAGATGCCTGCGGCGTTCATTGTCCTCTTCGTTCCAGGCTGCGAGATAGGTCTGGGCGATTGTGAGATGTTGCGTCATGATTGCGCTCCTTCTGGTTGACGGCCCAAACATGCCGGCGGTCGGGAAGCGGAACAATTACCTTGGAGGTAATCGCATTGCCGATATGTTCTGCTAGGCTGCGGGCATGACACATCATCGAGAACATGTCGGCCAGGTGCTGAAGGAATGGCGTGCCCGCCGCAGGTTGAGCCAGCTCGATCTGGCGATAGAGGCGGACATATCGGCGCGGCATCTGAGCTTTGTGGAAAGCGGGCGTTCATCCCCCAGCCGCGAGATGCTCGCGAAACTGGCGGAGCAGCTTTCCATGCCCGCCCGCGCCGCCAACCGGCTGATGCTGGCGGCGGGTTATGCGCCTGTTCATTCCGAACGACCGCTGGATGCGCCCGACATGGCGGCGGCCCGGCAGGCCGTCGAAACCGTGGTCCAGGGCCACATGCCCTTCCCCGCCCTTGCCGTCGACCGGCACTGGAACGTCGTTCTCGCCAATGAGGCGATCACGCCGCTTCTGGCCGGTGTTTCCGAAGAGTTGCTTCGCCCGCCGCTCAACGCACTGAGGCTCAGCCTGCATCCGCAGGGCTTGAGTTCGCGCATCGTCAATCTTGCCGAATGGCGGCATCACCTGCTGGAGCGCCTGCGCCGTCAGGTCGAGGAAACGGGAGACGAGGTGCTTTGCCACTTGCATGCGGAGCTTTCGGCCTACCCTGCGGCGAAGGCCTCGCCCCATGCCGCCGGGGCCGATCCACTGGCCATACCGCTGCAACTGCGCGATCCGGCCTCGGGCGCCGTTCTGAGCTTCATCTCCACCACCACGGTTTTCGGAACCGCAACCGATGTCACGCTGTCCGAACTGGTGCTGGAATGTTTCTACCCCGCCGATGCGGCAACCCGTGCCGCCCTGATGCCAGGCACAAAGGAGTAAGACCCGTGCACACCACCTATCTCATCGGCTTCCAGGTCCGCGACGGCCAGCGCGAGCGCTTTCTTGAATTGCTGAATGCGCTTCTCGACGCCATGCGGCACGAAAAGACCTTCGTGAATGCCACCCTGCATCGGGACGTTGAAGACGAGAACCGCTTCCTGCTGCATGAGACCTGGAGCGACCATCAGGACGTGCTCGATGTCCAGATTCATCGCCCCTATCGTCAGGCATGGCATGATGCCCTGCCCGAGCTTCTGGAAGCCCCACGGGATATCTCCGTCTGGCATCCCATGCGGGCCGATCACGCTGCATAGCGACATGGACGATGGAAGCCGCGCACCCACCCTTTGCGCGCGCTAGGATTTTCGCGACAATATCCGCGGCTCGCCGATTTTGAACCAGGCCTTGGCGATCCTGCCGTTCTCAACTTCATAGATGCAGGCAACGTCGACCTCTCCCTTTCCTTCCGGAAAGTTTCGGGTGACCGTTTCATGGTCGATGACGACATTGCCAACGACAATGCGCTTCAGCAGTTTCCCGTAAAGATCCGGTTCCTTGAAGCGCTGGATATGACGCTCCCGAATCTCTGCCGCGCTTCCTGCCAGAAGCGTCGCCGGGAAAGCGTAATACTGGCAATCATCCGCCCACCAGAGCATGAAGGCATCGATGTCACGGGCATTATAGGCCTCAAGCTGCTTTTGTACCGGCAGTTCGATTTCACTATTCAAAACGCACCTCTTCAAAAAAACGTCGTGGCGAAATGGATTCCTGGACGAGTGAATGTCCTGCATTGAAGGGCTCCGGTTAAAGCCTGATAGCCGTTTCCTCTTTCGCCGTCTTGATGACGACCATGGTGACAAAGCGCGCCACATTGTGCTGATCCCGGAAGAGCCTGTCGCACAGGGCGTCGAATTCTTCCATATCCCGCAGGCGCAACATCAGCACGACATCGCTTGCGCCTGTCACGGCATAGGCCTGCGATACGGCCTCTTCGGCACTCGCAATATCCAGAAAGCGGCGCATATGCTGCTCGCCGTGCAATTTCAGCTCCACCGTCACCAGAGCCTTGATCACGCGCCCCGCCTTCGCGGGGTTGAGGATCGCCACGATGCGGTCGATCACGCCAGACTTATGCAGCCGCTGCAGACGGCGCAGGCAACTGGATGGAGACAGCCCGACTTCATCGGCCATATCCACATTGGTGCGCGACGCATCGTTCTGCAAAAGGTTCAGAAGTTTCCGGTCGATCCGATCCATGCCGGCAGCATATCGCCCGCCATTGGATTTGCAATAAAATTGCATGAAATTGCAATTTTTGACCGCAAATGCGAAGGGGCCGGGATTAGTGAATGGGAACAACCTTCAGGGAGTCTCACATGTCACTTTTCCTGCCCGTCTGGCAAAAAACGCGGGAAACGTTTGCAATCTACTGGGTGCTTGTGCGGATCACGGTTCCCATCGCCATTCTGACCGAGCTGTTGTCGAGGATGGGCGCGATCGAGGCGGTGGCGCCTGCCTTTGCGCCGGTCATGAACCTCATCGGGCTGCCGCCGGAGCTTGGTCTTGCCTGGCTGACCGCGATGCTGGTCGGCATATGGGGTGCGGTGCCGCTCATCTTCACGCTTGTGCCCTCATCCGCTCTGACCGTTGCGGATATCACCGTTTTTTCGGCACTCATCCTGTTCGCCCATGGCCTGCCCATCGAACAGAAGATCATTGAAAGAGCGGGACCGGGCATGATCGTCACCACGGCGCTGCGCGTCGGCGGCGGATTGCTGTATGCCTTCATGCTGCATCAAGTTCTGGAGGCGATGGGATGGCTGTCCGCGCCGGTAAACCCCGCCTGGATTGCGATGGGCTCCACGCCTGAATGGACCGCCTATTTCCTCGGCCTCGGGGAAACCATGGTCTGGATGCTCATCATCCTCCTGGCACTTTCCCTTTGCCTTGAAATCCTCAGGCTGACCGGCCTTCTGGCGCTGATGATGAAAGCGCTCTCGCCCCTGCTGCGTCTTGCGGGCATTCGCGGCGAGGCCGAACACCTCACCACCATCGGCTTGTTTCTCGGCATTTCCTACGGCGCCGGCTTCCTGATCCGCGAGGCGCAATCGGGGACGATCTCGCCGCGTCAGGTGTTTCTGTCCTGCGTGTTCATGGGTTTTGCCCATAGCGTGATCGAAGACACGCTCGTGGTGATGTCGCTTGGCGCGGATGTCTATGGCGTTCTGGCCGGGCGACTTGTTTTCGCCATTGCCGCGACCGCCGGCATTGCCGCCCTGCTTCACCGTCTGTCGGATGAGCTGTTCTTTGCGCGGATGTTCCGGCTACAGGGCACATAGAGCATTTCCAGGAAAAGTGGACCCCGGTTTTCCGTAAGGAAATGCGCCAAAACAAAGAGTTGGAGTGTTTTCGCGATTCGAAGAAAAGCGAAAAAACTCTAAGCGGCGTTCCCAATCTGAAAAGCCGATGCAAAAAGGGGGCCTTTCGGCCCCCAATCCACAGGTTAAATCTGAAAGCCCGGCTCAGAACTCTGTCCAGTCCTGATCCTTGGCAGCCGGTGCTTCCGCAGCACCACCGAAGGCGCGGGCGAGGCTCTGGCCAAGCGCACGGGCCGGCGAGGCGACAGGCCTTGCGGTTGCGGAGGCCGATTTTACCGGAGCCTTGCGGGCCGGTGCGGCCGGCGCGGGCTGGAAGGCGGGTCTGGCGGAAGACTGGCGCGGCGCGGAATAGCCGCCGGCACTCGCAACGGCAGCGCGTGCGCCATCCATTCTGAACTGGCCGAGCAGGCTGTTCAGCGCTTCCGCTTCGCGGGCCAGCGAATGGCTGGCGGCGGTCTGCTGTTCCACCATGGCGGCATTCTGCTGCGTGCCCTGATCCATGGTGTTTACCGCCGTGTTGATTTCCTGCAGGCCGGTCGCCTGTTCGCGGGAAGCGACGACGATGGCGCTGACATGGGCATTGATCTCCTCGACTTCCGCCACGATGAGTTCCAGAGCCTTACCCGTCTCGTCGACCAGATTGACGCCGTTTTCCACCTGCTGGCTGGAAGCGCCGATCAGCGTCTTGATTTCCTTGGCGGCATTGGCGGAACGCTGGGCAAGCTCACGGACTTCCTGAGCAACCACTGCAAAGCCCTTGCCGGCATCACCGGCGCGGGCGGCTTCAACGCCGGCGTTCAGCGCCAGCAGGTTGGTCTGGAAGGCGATATCGTCGATGACACCGATGATGTTGCCGATTTCGCCCGAGGACTTCTCGATTTCGCGCATGGCGGCGACCGCCTTGCGGACCACCACGCCGGACTTTTCCGCACCGGCGCGGGCGCGCTGGACCAGATTGCCGGCATCTTCCGCGCCGCGGGCGCTATCGCGCACCGTGGTGGTGACTTCTTCCAGCGCTGCGGCGGTTTCTTCGATTGAGGCAGCCTGCTGCTCGGTGCGGCGCGACAGGTCGTCTGCGGCGGAGAGCATTTCCGAAGCACCGGCATTGATCGCGGCGGCGTTCTCACCGACGGTGCGCAGCGCCTGCTGAAGTTTTTCGACGGCGCTGTTGAAATTCACGCGAACCGGATCGATGGCGGGCGCAAAAGGCGTCTCGATGCGATAGGAGAGATCGCCATCCGCAAGAGCGGCAAGGCCCTTGCCAAGCTCGGCGCTGGCAAAAGCGCTGGCGGCTTCATCCTTGGCCTTTTCTTCCTCGTTGCGGCGGCGTTCAGCCTCCGTCGCGGAGCGCATGCGGTCGGTCTCGCCGGCAAGGCGGGATTTTTCCAGCCCGGCTTCCTTGAAGACCAGAACGGCCTTCGCCATCTTGCCGACTTCGTCGCCACGATCCGTGGCTGGAACTTCCGTTGTCAGATCGCCATCGGCGAGCCGGCTCATCGCCGCCGTCATGCCGACGATGGGCGTGACGATGGAGCGCGACAGCGCCCAGATGAGGGCAACGGCCAGAAGACCGGCAACGGCACCGCCACCCAGAAGCGCATATTTGAGGTTCAGTGCGGCTGCCTGCTGTTCTGCCGCGTAAGCGGCGGACAGGCCGTTCAACTGTTCCTTGATCTTGGCGGCGGAGGCGCGGAAGCCATCGAGCTGGCCCTTGGCCTGATTGCGGCCGATCTCGATGATTTCGGAAATCGGCGCTTCGGTCGTCTTGCGTGCGGCGATCTGCGGTTCCGCCAGTTCCTTGAAGAATACGGTGGCGGATTTCTGCATGTCGTCGATGGATGTGAGAATGTCCGGCCGGCCGACAGCCAGCGCGCGGGCTTCGTCCAGCTTCTTCAGCATCAGGTCGCGCTGGGCGAAGACGTCATTATAGGTGCTGTCGCTGCGAAACAGCAGGAAGCCGCGCTGGTTGACGGCCTGTTCCAGCATGGCGGCCGTCGCGCCATCCACGGCCTGGATGATATCCTTCGTGCGGTTGTTTTCGATCGTGACACGCTCGCTCCCCAGCGTCTGCCAGAATACGACCGCAGAAGCGAGCAGGCACACGCTCATCAAGGCACAGAAGGTGGCTATGAGCTTCAGATTGATGGGGAGGTTTTTAAGCGACATCGCAAACTCTCTCGGCGACCCGATGCCTCGAAGCAAGCGTCTGCGCTGCAACGGCCGCAATTTTGTGGATGGGAGGAGATGCCGTCATGGCAGGTTCCGGTGGCCGCACGGGCCTTGTGCACAAAGTGCAATACAAGCCTTTATATTGGATTAATCGAACATTCTGACTTTGCGGTGCAACATCAATGGGCGACAGCGGGCATCGCCGGCCCGTTTCAGCGATAAATCGCTTGCATCGGCGGGGTTTGGCGGTCATTGACACGGGACCATGTCCAAAACATCTGAAAATGAACGGCTTGACCAGCTTCTCGTGTCGCTCGGCCACTTCGCCAGCCGCTCGCGTGCGCGCGACGCGGTTGCGCGCGGCACCGTGAGCGTCAACGGCAAAATCGTCACTAAACCGAGCCAGACCGTCGCCGGCGACGCCGAAATCGCCATCAGCGATCCCGCGCAGGCCTATGTTTCGCGCGCAGCGCTGAAGCTCGTGGCCGCGCTCGATCATTTCCGGCTCGACCCATCGGGCCATGACTGTATCGATGTCGGCGCTTCGACCGGCGGTTTCACCGAGGTGCTGCTGGAGCGCGGCGCCAAACACGTCACCGCCATCGATGTCGGCCACGGGCAGATGCATGCGAGGATCGAGAACGATCCGCGCGTGACCAATCTGGAAGGGCTGAATGCGCGTTTCCTGACGACGGAAGATATCGATGACCGGCCCATCGGCTTCATCGTCTCCGACGTGTCCTTCATTTCGCTGAAGCTCGCGCTTGCGCCGGCACTCGAGCTTGCGGAAGCGGGCGCGCTGGGGGTTCTGCTGGTGAAGCCGCAATTCGAGGCGGGGCGCGACGCCATCAGCAAGGCCGGGCTGTTGAAAGAACCGGAAACGGCGCCTGCCGTGGCTGCCGAACTGGAGCGCTGGCTGACCGAGGACATGGGCTGGAAAAGCCTCGGCCTCATTCCCTCGCCGATTTCGGGCGGCGACGGCAATATCGAATTTCTTCTCGGAGGCGAAAAGCCATGAGCACACAGACCGTCACCATCAAGAGCCTCGGCGCGCAGGGCGACGGCATCGCGCACTGTCCCGACGGCCCGGTCTATGTGCCCTTCGCCCTGCCCGGCGAAACGGTCGCCATCGCCAAGGTCAAGGATCACGGCACGGTCATGTCCATTGCCGAAGCCTCGCCGGAGCGCCGTGAACCGGCCTGCCGCCATTTCGGTCCCGATGGCAAGAACGGCACCTGCGGCGGCTGTTCGCTGCAACATCTTTCCGATCAGCCTTACCATGCCTACAAGCGGGAGCTGGTGGTTTCGGCGCTGAAATCGAAAGGCCTGATGCCGCCGGTCGACGATCTCGTCATCTGTCGCCCCGGCGAGCGCCGCCGCGCGGTGTTCGCCGCCCGCAGGACGGAAAAGGGCCTGCTGCTCGGTTTCAGCCAGGCGAACAGCCATCACATCGTCGCCATTGAGGAATGTCCCGTCACCTCGCCCGGCATCGTCTCGCGGCTGGATGCCATCCGCGCCATCGGGCTTTCCATGGTGGCGAATGCCGAACCGTTCCGCATCACCGTTCTCGAAACGCTCTCGGGTCTCGATATTTCGGTCGAGGGCATCAAGTCGGTCAGCGACAAGCAGCGGCGCACACTCACGGAAACGGTGCTTGCCATGCGCGGCATTGCCCGTGTCTCGCTCTCGGGGGAAATCCTGATCGAACCGCAAAAGCCGATCATCGAATTCGGCGGCGTTGCGGTTTCCCCGCCGGCCGGCAGTTTCACGCAGGCGACGAAACAGGCGGAAGACGCCATGGCCGAGCTGGTGCTTGCCCATATCGGTAAATCCAAGCGTATTGCCGATCTCTTCTGCGGTTCCGGCACTTTCGCGCTGAGGCTCGCACGCATCGGCAAGGTGCATGCGGTGGAAGCGGAAGACAAGCCGCTGAAGGCCCTGGACTTCGCCGCCCGCAACACACAGGGCCTGAAGCCGGTGAGCGTCGAGAAACGCGACCTCTTCCGCCGGCCGCTGATGACAAGCGAACTGAAGAATTACGATGCTGTCGTGTTCGATCCGCCACGCGCCGGTGCGGAATTCCAGTGCAAGGAACTGGCCCGCAGCACGGTGAAGAAGATCGTTGCGGTGAGCTGCAATCCGCTGACGCTCGCGCGCGATCTTACCATTCTCACGGAAGGCGGCTATCGCATCACCCGCGTCACGCCGGTCGACCAGTTCCTGTGGTCGCCGCATGTGGAAGCGGTGGCGACGCTGGAGAAATAATCACCAGGCCGTATCGACCGTGCCGTTACCGACCACGCCCGAGCAGCGGCAGGCGCCGCCCACGCGGCCTCGCTCGATGGGGCAGACATAGGGCCGGCGGCGATTGGCGCTCTCCGGCGGGGTGATGACGCAGACGAAACGGGCGCGGCGCTGGCGGTCGCGGTTGCGGCCGGAATAATAATCCGAGCCATCGTCTTCGGTAATGACGGATTGCGCCAGAATGACATTGCCGGCGGAAGCAGCCGGAGGGCGCGTTATCGCCGCCGCTTCGGTGACAGTGGCGGTGCAGAGGAAGACGGACAGGGCGAAAACGACGTGACGCATGCGGGTAGCCTTCGGGCGATGACGTTGCATTATTTAACCCAACCCATATTGCCCGGTTGCTTAACCGCAAGGACTTCCTGCCGGAACGCTTAACGACGCATGAATGCCTCGAAGGCGGCGCGCGCCTCGGCGCTTTGCAGTTGCGCGATGAAATGACGGCCTTCCTCTTCGATGCGGGCGAGAAGATCGTCCGGGTTGCCGCGAACCAGATCGCGGGCGATCTTCAGCGCCTGCTGCGGTTTGGCCGCAAGCCGGGTGGCGAGCGCCAGCGTTTCGCTCTCCACATGTTCAGGGGCGACGACTTTCCAGATCATTCCGGCCTGTAACGCCTGTTCAGCAGTAAAACCTTCGCCCATGGCAAGCAGCGCAAAGGCGCGCTGGTGTCCCATGAGTTTCGGCACGAGCAGGCTGGAGGCCGCTTCCGGCACCAGAGCGAGATCCACGAATGGGGTCTTGAACAGGCTGCGGCTGGAGGCGACCGTCAGGTCGCAATGCAGGTTCAGCGTCGTGCCGATGCCGATGGCGAGCCCGTCGACGCCGGATACCATCGGCTTTTCGAAGGCGACGAGCGCTTTCAGAAGCTCAAGCGCGGCAAGCTTGCCCTTGCCGCCCGACATGGCGAAGGCCAGAAAATCGGCCATGTCGTTACCGGCGGAGAAGCAGCCTTCCGTGCCGAGAAAGGCGACGACGCGAATCTGCGGGTCCGCATTGGCGGCATGCAGGGCGTCTGCCATGCGCAGATACATGGCATCGGTGATGGCGTTTTTCTTGTCCGGCCGGTTGAAGCGGATGGTCAAGACTTCCGGCGCATGGCCGACGCGCTCGACGAGAATGTGTTCGTCCGACATCTGAAACTCCTCAAGCCAATACGGTGCGGGCGGCGGCAAGGCTTGCCGCGCCGGCGATAACGCGATCCTTCAGCGCCGCCGTTTCCGCAAGCAGATTTTCCGCTGCGAAACGGCAAAGGGCTGCGCGATGTCCGCCCCTGCCGTCATCAGCGGTGGCCAATGCGCCCTTGGCGAGATAGGCGCCGGTGAGCGCCAGACCGAAGAGGCGCTGATAGGGCGTCGCGCCGGCGAGCGCGGTTTCGGTTTCGCCTGCCTTGATGCGATCCAGCAGCCAGTCGGTCGCCGTTTCCAGATCGGTGAGGCTTGCTTCGAGATAGCGGCCGGTCTCGCCGAGATCGTCGCGGTTCGACGCGGCTGTCCGGGCGGCGATCTCACGCAGTTCGGCGATGAAACCGCGCACCTGCGCGCCATCGGAGAGCGGCAGCTTGCGCAGCACCAGATCGATGGCCTGAATGCCGTTGGTGCCTTCATAGATCGGCGCGATGCGAGCATCGCGCAGATAACGCGCCGCGCCGGTTTCCTCGATGAAGCCCATACCGCCATGCACCTGAATGCCCATGGAGGCGACATCGACGCCGGCATCGGTGGAGAAGGATTTGGCGATGGGTGTCAAAAGGGCAGCGCGCTCCTGCCAGTGAGCGCGCTGCCGGGCGTCTTCGCTCGCATGCGCCATGTCGATGGCGTGCGCGCAGCTGAAGGAAATCGCCCGCGATCCTTGCGTCAGCGCCTTCATCGTCAGAAGCGTTCTGGCGATATCCGGGTGTTCGATAATCGGGCTCATGCCGGAGCCCTGCCAGCCGGGCGCCTTGCCCTGCGTGCGCTCCCTGGCATATTCGATGGCCTTCTGGGTCGCGGCTTCGCAGATCGCCACACCCTGCATGCCGACGGCAAGGCGGGCGTTGTTCATCATGGTGAACATGCAGGCGAGACCCTTGTTCTCCTCGCCGATCAGCCAGCCGAGCGCGCCCTTCTCTTCCCCGAATTTACCGTCACCGAAAATCATCGTGCAGGTGGGCGAGCCGTGAATGCCGAGCTTGTGTTCCAGCGAATGGCAGAACAGATCGTTGCGGCTGCCCGGCGCGCCGTTTTCATCGGGCAGGAATTTCGGGACGAGGAACAGCGAGATGCCGCGCGTGCCGGCCGGCGCATCCGGCAGGCGGGCGAGAACGAGGTGGATGATATTGTCCGCCGCGTCATGTTCGCCCCAGGTGATGAAAATCTTCTGGCCGAAGATGCGATAGGTGCCGTCGCCATTGCGCTCCGCCCGGGTCTTCAGGACACCAAGATCGGAACCCGCATGCGGCTCGGTGAGGTTCATGGTGCCTGTCCATTCGCCGGAGACGAGTTTCGGCAGATAGGTGCGCTTGAGGTCATCGCTGCCGTGGGCGACAAGGGCTTCCACCGCGCCCATCGTCAACGTCGGCGCCAGCGCAAAGGCCATGGAGCCGGAATTCCACATTTCGAGTGCGGCGACATTCAGCATATGCGGCAGGTTCTGGCCGCCGAATTCTTCCGGCGCCGTCAGGCTGTTCCAGCCCGCTTGCGCCCAGCGGCGGTAAAGATCGGCCCAGCCATCCGGTGTCGTCACCTTGCCGTCGGCAAGCTTTGCGCCCTGGCGGTCGCCAATGTCGGCGAGCGGCGCGACCTCTGCGGTGGCGAAACGGCCGGCTTCGTGCAGAATGGCATCGACCAGATCTTCCCCAAGCTCTCCCAGCGCACCCGTCGACAGCGCGTCTTCAAGACCCGCTACATGTTTGAGTGTAAAGGCGATATCGTCCACCGGCGCGCTATACATGCTGCCTCCTCCCGAAGCTCTGGCATCTTGCTACTGCCTTCGGGCTAAATGATTTTTACGTAAACGTCAATTTGAAAATTCCCGTCATTTCGGCGGGATTGTTATAAAACTGTCATATGAATTTGCTCAGCATGCGCTGAAAGGCGCCTCGCCGCCGCCGCTCCCACACCGGAACGACGAACGCCTCCCCCCTCCCCATCCAGCCGGTCAGGACTGCCACGATGGATCTCGTAACGCCCGTTATTCCCGGCCTTGTCTGGGCCTATCAATTTCATCCCGGTACAGCCCCCTGCCGACGGCTCGCGCCCGATGCCGGCTTTCAGGAAATGGCGGAGTGCGAAGGGTTCTTCTGGTTGCACCTCAACCTCGCCGATCAGCGCGTGGCGGGTTTTCTCGAGACCATCGACGGTCTCGACCCAGCGGCGCGGGCAAGCCTCACCACCCATGAGACACATCCGTCCATCGTGGTCGATGAAAAATCGCTTTACGGCACGCTTGTCGATTTCCAGCGGGAATTCGACAAGGAAACGCGCGATTTCGGCTGGCTGCATTTTGCGGTGAGCGACCGCTTCATCATCACCACCCGCCTGCAGCCGCTGCATTCGGTGGACCGGCTGAAAGCGGCGGTGGACAAGAACTCCAACCGTTACCTCACGCCGTCGCATGTCTTCGAGGGACTGGTGGCGGAATTCCAGCGCTCGCTCATCAATCTGGTGATGGAGACGACGGAAGAGCTGAACGCCATCGAGGATATGGTCTATGACAGCGAGAACCGTGATGAGCGGCGGCGTCTTGCCCCGCTGCGCCGCACGGTGGTTCGCCTGCACCGGCATCTGCGCACCGTGCTGACCCTGATGCGGCGGGCTTCGGCCGCCGATGATGACGAGATGCCGAATGGTTTCGAGGATGTCGCCTCACGCCTGATGGGCCGTCTGGAGGCTGTCGACCACGACGTCTACGCCCTGCAGGAGCGGGCAAGGCTGCTGCATGAAGAAATCGATTCCAAACTCTCGTCGGAAACCAACCGGCACCTTTATATCCTCTCGTTGATGACCGCATTCCTGCTGCCGCCCTCGCTGGTCACCGGCTTTTTCGGCATGAATACGGATGAGCTGCCGTTTACCGTCGGCACGGGCGGCACATTGTCGGCCAGCATCTTCATCGCGATTTCGGTTGCTCTCGCCTGGTTCGTGCTGAAGCGCGCGCGAATCCTGTAACGCAAAGAGCCGCCCGGCAATGACCGGACGGCTCTTTCAATTTCAGCCTGTGTTCTATCAGCTGTAAGGCGAATAGCAGGGCTGGCGCGGACCATGGTAAGGCTGGAACGTGTTGCTATAGGCATCGTAGGAACGATAGCGGCCATAGCACCAGTTCACATGCGCCTGGCTCAGCCCGCCGCGGCGGACCGGGCGATATTCGCGATAGACCGGGCGCGGACGATATTCCGGTACCGGGCGGTAGACTTCACGCGGCTGCGAGAGTGCGCCGCCGATGATCGCGCCCGTCGCAAAGGCTGCGAGCGGGAACCAGTAACCGTCATGGTGACGATAGCCCGGGCGGTAATCGCGATAACCACGGTGGCCGCGATACCAGCCGCGACGATCGCCCCAGCCGTCGCGATCACGCCAATATTGGACATTCACGACATTCTGGCTTGCATCATTGCCGGCGGTCTCAACGCTCTTCGGCGCGATCGGCAAAGGCATTGCTGCTTCCGCCGGAACAATCGCTCCCGCAACCACAATCGCAGAAAGACCGACAGCCAGGATATTCTTCATATAGCTTCTCATCTGACTTCCTCCATTCACGACGGTCAACAGGCCGTTCTCCGTGAATAATAACACTTTTTTATTCTCATTCGGCCAGTTTTTCGGTCTGGCTGTAACATTGCAGGTTGCAGGCTAGGCGTTTTCGCCTGAACCCAGCATTAACGATCCCATCACGCTTCGTTTACCCGATCAGGCAGCCGGAAAACAAAAGCCCGGATCAAAATCCGGGCTTTCGAAAATCCTGTCAGCGGCTGTAAGGCGATACGCATATGCGACGCGGACCGCTGTTCGGCTGATAGGTATTGTCGTAAGCGCGGTAGGACCGCCAGCGGTTCTGGCACCAGGAAACATGGCTGCCGCCATAGGCCGGGCGCGGCTGCTGCATGGCGCCGCCAATGATCGCGCCTGCCGCGAAGGCTGCCAGCGGGAACCAGTAACCATTGTGATAACGGTAACCGGGGCGGCGATCGCGATAACCACGGTGACCATTATACCAGCCGTCACGCGGGGGGCGCGGGCGATACATGCGGTCGCCGTGCCTGCGGTCGTATCGGCGGTCCCATTCGCGGTACTGCACCGGCACGACATTGTCGGTCGAAACCGCCGGCTTGGGCATCGGAACAGGGACCTGGAACGCCTGCGACGGCGTAAAGCTGGTGAGGAACACGATCATCGCCGTGGCGACGCTCGTTGTCCGGAAATTCATCATGATCTTCCTCCGTTTGCTTCAGCGCGTTGGACCCGCGCCTTTTCACCCACTCGCTCTTGTCGGAGATATGGGACAGCCCCGTTTCATGCCCGAAAAGAATTCGATGACGTGCAAACGAGTTTAGAGAAATTTGGTTCCAAGACAACCATCCGGTGAAAGGCGGATGAAGATGAAACGCCTGCTCGTGTCAGGCTTCCACCTTTACGTCGGTCAACGGGCGTGAGCAGCAGGCGAGAATATAGCCTTCCTCGATTTCCTCATCGAGAATGCCGCCATTGTGGTTCATCTCCACCTCACCGGAAAGCTTCAGCACCCGGCAGGTGCCGCAAATCCCGGACTCGCAGGCCGCCCCGATACGGACCCCGGCGGCGCGCGCCGTCATCAGAACCGTCTGGCCGGGCTGGCAGGGCATTTCTTTGCCGGAAAGGGTGAAACCCACCATCGACAGCGCCTCGCCATCCGCCCCGGTGAGGACAGTTTCACCAACGGTGACCGGCGCAGCCGGCGCGAAACTTTCCTGATGATAGCGGCTCATGTCGAAGCCGGAGGCATCGAGCATCGAGCGGACGGCGGCCATGAACGGCTCCGGCCCGCAGCAGAAGACGGTGCGCTCCATGAAGTCATGCGCGAGCAGCGCGATCTTGGCCTTGTCGACCATGCCCTTCAGGCCGGACCACAGATCGGTGCGGCCGCATTTCTCGACAATGAAGCCGAGAGACAGGTTCGGCATGAACCGGGCGAGATATTCCAGCTCGTGACGGAAAACGATATCGCCGGGTGTGCGCGAACAATTGATGAAGGCAATATCGCTCTGCGGCGCGCGGTCGCTCATGTCGCGCACCATCGACATCATCGGCGTAACGCCGGATCCTGCCGAGATGAACAGATATTTGTCGCCGGGATGCTTGACGTAGGAAAAGTCGCCGAGCGGCCCGAGCGCCCGGATTTTCATGCCGGGCTTCAGGTTGTCGAACATCCAGCGCGTGCCGATGCTGTTGGCCTGCGCCTTGACCGTGACCGACAGCGCATAGGGCCGTGACGGGCTGGAGGACAATGTGTAGGTGCGGTAAAGCGGCTCCTTGCCCACCGGCAATTCCAAGGTGACGAACTGCCCCGGCAGATAACGGAACCAGTTCTGATCCTCCGAGCGGAACAGGAACGTCATCACATCAGGCGTCTCGGGCGTCACCGAGATGCACTCCAGAAGCTGGAGCTTGTCGCTCCATGGCTTCATCTCGTCAATATGCTTATAGGTCACAACCATATTCATCTTCGCATCACGCTACAGCCGAAAGCCGGGCCTTATCGCCCGAGAGCCGGTCGACCATGAAATCGGAGTACCAGTTGACGAACTGCATCACGCCGCCCTCGTCCTCCATGGAATAGGGGCCGGGCTCGTAGGCCGGGGAACGAATGCCGAAGGCATTTTCCTCGACGATGCGGCGGTCCTGGTCGTTGGTCTCGTTCCAGACGTGGGTGAGATCCTCGAGATCGTAGTCCACGCCTTCGACGGCATCCTTGTGCACCAGCCATTTGGTGGTGACCATGGTTTCCGTGGCGCTGAGCGGCAGCACCCGGAAGGAAATGGTGTGGTCGCCGAGGAAGTGGTTCCAGGTCGTCGGATAATGGAACAGGAGCAGCGCGCCGATATGGCTGATGCTGACATCGTCAGACAGCGGCCGGCGCACGGCGCGCTTGCCGGACATGGTGTAGCTTTCCGCCTCGCCGATCAGCGGCATGCGGGCGACGCGGAACTGGCCCTTGGGGTCGATCTTGAAACGGCTCGGCAGGCCGGCGGCCTCGCAGCGCGCCCAGTGGCCGCCGATCTCGGGATCGCTCGCACCGCCGTCCGTTCCCGTCACGCTCGGGTTTTCGGGATAGGTGCGGCAGAGTTCCGGGTGGTTGGCGGCGCAATGGTAGCACTCGCGGTTATTTTCCCAGACGAGCTTCCAGTTGCCCTTTTCGATGATCGTGCTCTCATGCGCGACCTTCGCTTCCCAGATGCGGTGCGGCGCCATGTAGCTCTCGACTTCCTTGCGCATGGGCTCGAAATCGGCCGGCTGATCGGCAAGGCAGATGAAGACGTAACCGGCGACGGTTTCGCAGGCGACCGGCTTCAGGCCGAAATCGCCCTTGTCGAACTCTTCGCCCATGTGACGTGCAAAAAGCAGCTTGCCGTCGAGATCGTAGGTCCACTGATGATAGGGACAGACGAGGCGGGCCGACTGGCCCTTCTGCGTGGTGCAGACGCGCGAGCCGCGATGGCGGCAGGAATTGTGGAAGGCGCGGATCTGCCCGTCACGGCCGCGAACGATGACCACGGAATAGGCGCCGACCTGCACGGTGAAATAGCTGCCGGACTTCTGCACTTCGCAATCATGGCCGACAAACAGCCAGTCGCGATACCAGATCGTTTCCATATCCAGCTTGAAATAATCCGGGTCCGTGTAGAAGGGCTGTTCCAGGCTGAAGCCTTCGCGGCGGTTTTTCAGCTGGCGCAATACGGTATCACGCAATTCCATGGCCAAATCCTCGATCAAACCGCCCTGCCCGACACCATTTGCGGGGTTGCGGAAGCATGCCCTCATCTAAACACCGGCGCTCATTTGCGGCAGCACAAACAGCGACATTACCTTCCGCATTGGCGACAAATTGCGACATGCGCAATTCGCCCTCTCAGCCCATTCCGCTGGGAAATCCGACGGCTATTCAATGACGGAAATGACGTCGCAATATGACGCATGATGGCGCGCGTCCTGCTCCCCACCCATAAAAAAACGGGGGATGCGGCGCAACGGAGTATTAACGCGCCCTAAATTATCTTGCCGGATCGACAGCAACGAGGGTGTTCCCGGTGGAGAAGGCGACACGCATACGCTATTTCGATGCGAGCAGGCATTCGGTCACACCGATACGCTCGAAGACCGCGCATTCCGATTTCCTGCGGACAGGGCGTATCAGCCGTTATGAAGAGCGATGGCTGCCGAAAGAACGCGTCTATTACAGCCATGACGAAGTGGCTGCGCTGACCGGGCGAAAGCTGGAAGCTGCCGCCGATGCCACCCACAGCCGTCTGAACGGCTTTCACCAGTCCATCCGTTTTCCGAAGATGGTTTTTCACCATCTGCTCAATGACCGGCCGCATCTCGGCTATTGTCACGTCACGGCGGCGAAAACCAGCTTCGATGCCGAGCGCCATGTGCTCTGGTCCTTCTATTTCGCGAATTTCTTCGCCGAATTGAGCGGGGCCGAAAACTTCTTCGAAAATATCGATGCGCGCTATTCGCGGATGTATTTCGCCGTCGCCATCAATGCGCTTCCCGATCAGGAGATCGCCGTCGATACCTCCGTGCATCGCGGCGGCCTGCTGTTCCAGACTCACGATCCGCGCGTGGCGCTGAAAAACGTGCTCATGCTCGGCGCGCGGTCCGAGGAGATGCGCAGGATCATCAAGGCGATATAAAACTTTCCATAGGCCTCTGAAATACGCTATTGACGCCCTGAAAGGCAGCATCATGGCGCGTCATATCGATATAGAGAAAGAGCGGGAAACGGCCCTGCAGGCATCCGTGGCGGAGCTTGCCGCCGGCCAGCCCATCGCCCTGCCGACGGAAACCGTCTACGGCCTTGCCGCCGACGCCACCAATCCGGCGGCGATTACCCGCATTTACGAGACGAAAGGCCGGCCGCAGTTCAACCCGCTGATCTGCCACATGGCCGATATCGCCATGGCTGAACGTTACGCCGTCTTCGATCCCATATCGCTGAAGCTCGCCGAGGCCTTCTGGCCCGGCCCGCTGACGCTGGTGCTGCCGCTGAAACCGGCAAGCGACATTCATTCGCTGGCGACAGCCGGTCTCGATACGGTCGGCATTCGTGTGCCCCAGGGTTTTGCCGGCGATCTGATCCGACGCTTCGACAGGCCGCTCGCCGCCCCCAGCGCCAATAGTTCCGGCAAGATCAGCCCCACAAGTGCCTCCCATGTGGAGGCGGATCTCGGCCAGAAGATCAATCTCATTCTCGATGGCGGCGCGGCCGCCGTCGGCGTGGAATCCACCATCGTCAAGGTGGAAGAGGATGGCCGGGTGCGGCTGCTTCGTCCCGGCGGCATCGTTACCGCGGACATAGAGCGCATTGCCGGCAAACGGCTCGAACGGCCGAAAAAAGCCGCCGCCGCCATTGAAGCGCCGGGAATGCTGGCCTCGCATTACGCGCCGGGTGCTGCCGTACGCCTTCACGCCACATCGGTTCTGCCGGGCGAAGCGCTGATCCGCTTCGGCGGCATCGCCATTGCCGGCGAAGAGACGGCGCGCACCGTGCTCGATCTCAGCCCTTCCGGCGATCTTTCCGAGGCCGCCGCCAATCTCTTCGATTATCTGAAAGCCGCCGATGCGAGCGGCGCAGACATGATCGCCATCACCGCCATTCCCACCCATGGTCTCGGAGAGGCGATCAACGACCGCCTTTCCCGCGCCGCCGCGCCGCGAGGCTGACGGCACCCAATCCTTTCGCCCATGTTTCAAAAGACAGCGAGACGCCGCCCATGACGACCACCGCCATCCCCTCCTCCGACATCCTCGACCGCTTTACCGCCATTGTCGGCGAAAAGAACGCGGTCCGCGACCCGGCGGAAATGGCGCCGCGCCTCGTGGAAAATCGCGGGCTTTATCGCGGCGCCTCGCCGCTGCTCATCAAGCCCGGTTCGGTTGAAGAGGTTGCCGCCATCCTGAAGCTCGCCAGCGAGACCGGCACCGCCATCGTGCCGCAGACCGGCAATACCGGCCTCGTGGGCGGCCAGACGCCCCGTGCCAAAGGAACGGACATCATCCTGTCGCTGGAGCGCATGAACCGTGTTCGCGATATCGATCCGGTCGCCAATATCATCGTCGCCGATGCCGGCTGCATTCTCGATGACATTCACAAGGCTGCTGATTCCGTGGAGCGCATGTTCCCGCTGTCGCTCGGCTCTCAAGGGTCCTGCCGCATCGGCGGCAATCTCGCCACCAATGCCGGCGGCACGGCGGTGCTCGCCTATGGCAACATGCGCCAGCTTTGCCTCGGGCTGGAAGTGGTGCTGCCGACCGGCGAAATCTGGAACGGGCTGCGCCGGCTGAAAAAGGACAATACGGGTTACGATCTGCGCGATCTCTTCATCGGTTCCGAAGGCACGCTTGGCATCATCACGGGTGCGGTGCTGAAGCTCTTTCCGAAACCGCTCGGCCATCAGGTGGCCTTTGCCGGTCTCAGCTCCACCGAAGACGCGCTGAAGCTGTTCGAGATGGCTTCCAATCTCTGCGGCACGGCGCTGACCGGTTTCGAACTCATGCCGCGAATCGGCGTCGAATTCACCGCCCGGCATATTCCCGGCGTGCGCGATCCCCTGGAACAGCCGCATGACTGGTACGCGCTCATCGATATTTCCACCTCCGACTCGGCCGAAACGGCGGATAGCATGATGCAATCGCTGCTGGAGCGCGGTTTTGAGGCCGGGCTGGTTCAGGATGCGGTGATCGCCGCTTCCGAAGCGCAGCGGCAGGCGCTCTGGCACATGCGCGAAAGCATGTCGGAGGCGCAGAAACCCGAAGGCGGCTCGATCAAGCACGATGTTTCCGTTCCGGTTTCAAAAATACCGGAATTCATGGCGACGGCGGAAAAGGCGGTTCTTGCCGCCATACCCGGCGCCCGCGTCTGCGCCTTCGGACATCTGGGCGACGGCAATATTCACTACAATATTTCCCAGCCGGTGGGTGCCGACAAGGCCGAATTCATTGGCCGCTGGCGGGACATGAACGAGATCGTGCACGGCATCGTGCTGTCGCTCGGCGGTTCCATTTCGGCCGAACACGGCATCGGGCAATTGAAGCGCGACGAACTGGCCGCCATCCGCCCCGGCATCGAGATGGAGCTGATGCGGCGCATCAAGCACGCTTTCGACCCCGCCGGCATCATGAACCCCGGCAAGGTTCTGGCCGGGTAAAGCAGCCCCCCGAGGTTAGGCCGAGGCCCGCAGCGCCCAGGCGGGCACCATTTCCGCATTCAGCCGGCGCGGTTTCTGCGCGCCGACAAATTGCGTCAGGCTCATGCCCGATTTCGCAATCGACACCGCATGCTTCTTTGGCAGAAGATACCCGTGTTCCAAGGGCGGAATACGCCGCAGCATACGGCTGAAAACATTGCGCCGGTGATAGCGCGAGGGCGAGAAACGCGCCGGCTGCGCGCAGATCGCCACATATTCGAGAATCTCGTCGATCCAGCCCGCCTGCGGGCGCGCGCCCGGCTCGATCAGAAGCAGCCAGCCGCCGCGTGCGGACTTCACCACGTCTTCGATGTCCCACTGCCCATAAAAACGGCAGCCGGCCGCATCGGCTACGCGCGACGATCCATCGCGCGAACCGTGATCGAGAATCACAACATCGCTTACAAGCCCTTCCACGGCCCCGGTTACAAGCGCAGACAATGTGTGCGCCAATTCCGGCTCGTGATCCCGGCATTCCATTATGACTGTCAACATCTGCATAGCTCTAACGCATCGCACAATAAATTGCCACTGTGCTCATCGCGGTAAAATCCAGGGCTGTCCTTCCCACCGACCGCGCAGTCTCCAGACGTGGCCGCGCCTGTCGCGGTCACATCCATCTCTGGAGAACGAGCCGAATTTGCAATTTTGTTCTTGTATTGTTCTCATTCCTGATGTAGGAATTTAATCATTCGGAAGGCGGTTGAAAGCCTGTCCGGATGGAAACGGTTTAGGGCGTTGAGCCTGCCTTGAGAGGCGTGCGGCGTCCTGGGAGCATCCAGATGAGAAACCATACGCTTTCGGGGCAGGCTGCCTTCCAGCCGAGCCATATGCCGGATATTGCCAATGCGTTGGCCGATGCATCCGGCCTGCGCATCGAGATCGACCGCCGTCGCGGCCGTGGTGCCGGGCTGAACCCGGATGGACGCTTCGAGACCCTGCAGCACGAGGTTTTCGACGATGGCTGGCAGACTCTCGAGGACATGCCGGAGTTCCGCACCGAAGTGCAGGTGGAAAAGCCGCGCAGCATCATCACCCGCAATGAATCGCCCGATATCCCCTTCGACCGCTCCATCAATCCCTATCGCGGCTGCGAACATGGCTGCATCTATTGTTTTGCGCGCCCTACGCACAGCTATATGGGGCTTTCGGCCGGGCTGGATTTCGAAGCCAAGCTCTTCGCCAAGCCGGATGCGGCAAAGCTGCTGGAACGGGAACTGGCTAAGCCGGGCTACAAGCCGCGGGTGATCGCCATCGGCACCAATACCGATCCCTATCAGCCGATCGAGCGCGAATGGCGCATCATGCGACAGATACTGGAAGTGCTGGCCAAGGCCGATCATCCCGTCGCCATCGTCACCAAATCGGCGCTGATCAAGCGGGATATGGACATTCTGGCGCCCATGGCAAAAAAGGGGCTCGCCAAGGTCGGTATTTCCGTCACCACGCTGGACCGGAAGCTCGCGCGCAACATGGAACCGCGCGCCGCCACGCCGGAGAAGCGGCTGGAAGCCGTCAAGGCGCTGACCGAGGCCGGCATTCCCGTGGCCGTGATGATGGCGCCTGTCATCCCGGCGCTCAACGATCATGAGATCGAGCGTATTCTCGAGGCCGGCAAGGCCGCCGGCGCCACCGAAGCGTCTTATGTGCTTTTGCGTCTGCCGCTGGAGGTGAGCCCGTTGTTCCGCGACTGGCTGCTGCGCAACTATCCGGACCGCTACCGTCATGTCATGTCGCTGGTGCGCTCCATGCGCGACGGCAAGGACTACGACGCGGAATTCGGAAAACGCATGAAGGGCGCCGGCCCCTATGCCTGGCAGATCGGCAGGCGTTTCGAGATGGCGACAAAAAGGCTCGGCCTCATCCGCCGCGGCATCCACCTGCGTGACGATCTCTTCGTGCCGCCGGGCGGTGCAGGCGTGCAATTGTCGCTGCTTTGAAAGACCGACGCTGAAAACAATCCCGCCTGATCGAAGCACCATACGGAACGTGCGGCGATATCAGGCAGAATATGACAGGGAGCGGCGGCCTCTTTTTTAGACCGGCCACGCTCCCACGAAATGCCCGGCGGGTTTTCCCTGGCCCGCCGGACATCGCCCCCGGAACCGCCGCCTCGCGTGCGATCGTTTTTCCTCCGCCGCCCCGTTGGAGGATCAAAGGTCATGATGACCTTCGGGGCACGGTGAGCCACGCCCCTCGACCCCGGCTCACCGCGCCTGTCATCGCCCGCTTCCGGGGGCTTGCAGGAGATCGGGTGTGTGTGCCAGTTTCGCCGCATGAAACGCACGGCCACACCCGATTCTCCTGCTCTTTTTGATCTTGCCGATACCGGTCCGGATTTTTCCTTCGAACTGGAAGCGAAAAAGAAGGGCCTCTGGCCCGTGGCCGGCACGGATGAAGCAGGCCGGGGACCTCTGGCCGGACCGGTGGTCGCGGCAGCCGTCATTCTCGATCCGGACAATATTCCCAAGGGGATGGACGATTCCAAGAAGCTGACGAAGCAGAAGCGGGAAAGCCTGTTCGTACAGATCATGGAAACCTCGATCGTATCCGTCGCCTCTTCCGGCCCCGGCCTGATCGACAGCATGAATATTCTGCGCGCCAGCCTCGACGCCATGCGCCGCGCCGTGCTCGGTCTCGAAATCTCCCCTGCCCTCGTGCTGGCCGACGGCCGCGACCGCCCGCCCGGCATCGCCTGCGAGGCCAAAGCCGTCATCAAGGGCGATTCCCGCTCCCTCTCCATCGCCGCAGCCTCTATCATCGCCAAGGTGACACGCGACCGGATGATGGAACGCGCGGGTGTGGTGCACACATCCTACGGCTTTGAAGGCCATGCCGGTTACGGCACACCAGCCCACCTGCGCGCCATCGAAAGCCACGGGCCTTGCGATCTGCACCGGATGAGTTTCAGGCCACTGAAGCGGGAGTGATGACAAGTAATTGAGTTCCAACCAGAACCTCCGCTATCGACCCGATCTGGACATCGACGAGCAACTATGCGCACCGTAGATCATGTCCCTGACGCAAGACCTCGAGAAAATTCTGGAAATTGTCCTGCCAACCGATCCCAGCTTTAGGCGGATCGAGCAGGCCACGATAGACAGCTGCATTTGTGACACTCGACGATACGCTTTGGAGGGCTCCGAAGAGGCCTTTCTGTTCTCCGCGATGCGCCTGCTCGCACTTCCCGACAACGGCCACACACGGCTGATCCCGAACGATTCCATCGCGGTGCTCCCGCTGAGGTTTGTGAGCGTCGGGACGGTGGTGCAGTTAACTGACACGGCACTGGAAACAACTGCGCCAAGAGGAGAGCTGATAGCAGTCAACGGCACACCTTTGGGCCAAATTGAAGCCGCCGCAGAGAAATTTCTGGCGGGAACACGCCAGAGGAAACGGGTCATCGGTCCGATTCTTCTCGCATGGCCGTATGCATTGGCTCACCTCGGTTTTTCTTCAAAAGAGAACACGACTGAATATCGCGTGAAAGACGAGAATGGGCGGATAACCGATTTGAAAGTGGAGAACGGGCATACGGTTCCTGCATCGATGCTCTACCCGAGAAATGAGCATGGCAAGACTGATCCGGCCTGGAAACCCGAGAGATTTGTAGAGATTAAGGACTGGCAGGGGCTTGGGTTTTCAATATCATTGCCAAGTTTCTTCGACCCAGCCGAAACTGCGCTGCCGAAAGCCATCTCCGGTGCAGCGGAGCATGTAAGCACCTGCCCGAACAAAAAACTCTTGATTGACGTTCGCGGAAACACGGGTGGCGACTTCCTTCAAACGATGCCCTTGATCGACGCCATCTCTGAAAACGCAGGCAGGCAGATTGCTGTGCTTGTCGACAAATTCACGTTTTCCGCAGCGATAGTGTTTGTGGCCATCCTCAAACATCGTTTGGGACATAGGCTCAAACTCATCGGGGAAGAAATGGGCGACGGGTTGAGTTTTTTTGCCGAGGGAGGATTGCTCGATTTGCCGACTAGCGGAGCGGTCGTTCGATACTCATCAGCCTTTCACGACTGGGAGAACGGAACCAGCAACGAAACCACACCGGCTGAAATCGCGCAGCAAATGGTCCCGGCAGGAAAACTGAATTTGGATTGGGAAGGGGTCATAAGGTCGACTGCTGAGAATGCACAAGGCGCGTTCTATCAACAAGTTCTAAAGAGTCTGAACGATTAGACGAGCGGCGGCTCAGCCCACACTGCTGACGGTCGACCCTCGGAAAATGCTGCGCCAGGTATGGAAAGGCCGCTTTCGCTTTCGGCGCCGCGGCAATCAGGCGACGCACACTTCATCCATCCGCTTCTGGCGCAAAGCGGAAGCGCAATCCGACATTCCGCATCAAAAAACACTAAAGCCGATCACCGCCACCTCCGAGGGAGGCCTGCTGGAGCGAATGCCGCATTTCCACAGTTCAGGCTTCACCACATCCGGAACCACAGCCTTACCACCTCAAACAAAAAACCCCTCACGGCTTGCGCCGGAGGGGCTTTGAACAATACCGAGATAAGTCTCAGTTCAGCTTCGACTTCACTTCGCCGATGGTGGCGGTGAAAAGCTTGGCCTTTGCGGCGGCGGTGGTCTTTTCGGCAATGAGCTTCTCGGAAGCGGCAATGGCGATATCCACGGCGGCGGCGCGGACGGCGCCGATGGCGTCGTCTTCGGCCTGCTTGATCTTCTGTTCCGAAAGGGCCGTGCGGCGGGCGACGAATTCTTCCGTCTTCTGCTTGGCTTCTTCCGTCAGGGCTGCGGCCTCGCGCTCGGCGGCGGCAACGATACCTGCGGCTTCGGCTTCTGCTTCCTTACGCTTGCGCTGATATTCGGCCAGCAGGTGCTGGGCCTCTTCGCGCAGGCGCTTGGCTTCGGCCAGCTCGTCCTGAATGTTCTGGGCGCGCTCGTCCAGAGACTTGGCGAGCATGCCGGGAACCTTGAGATAGGCGACCAGAACGAAGAAGAGGACGAGACCGACGAGAGCGAAAAATGATGCATCAAATGCCATATCAGGCTCCCTTCACGTTCGAAGCGGCGGCAATCGCTGCCTTGACGTCCGTGTCCTTGACCTTGGCGCCGACCAGCTGGTCGACAATCGCGGTCGCGGTTTCTTCGGCGATTGCGCCGACATCGGCGAATGCCTGTTCCTTGATGCCGGCAATGCGCTTTTCGGCGGCGGCAAGCTTTTCGGCAAGACCGGCTTCGATAGCGGCGCGGTCGGCATCGGCCTTCGCCTTTGCGGCGTCACGGGCCGCAGCGCCGATGGAGCCTGCCTTGGCGCGGGCAGCCGCGAGTTCTTTTTCATAGGTTTCGACGGCAGCGTCGGCTTCGCTTTTCAGCCGTGCCGCTTCATCGAGATCCTGTGCGATGCGTCCGTGACGGTTTTCGAGAATGCCGCCGACGCGTGGAACGATGACCTTCTGCATGAGCAGGTAGAAAAGGCCGAACGTGATCGCCAGCCAGAGAACCTGCGATGCATAAGTAGACTGATCGAACGGCGGGAATACGCCGGAAGCGCCGTGTTCGGCGCCGTGCGCCACACCGGTTTCCGTGTGCGTGGCTTCCGGTTGCGGCTGGCCGACAGCCGGAGTTTCCGTATGCGTTTCACCTACGGTCGGTGCTGACTGGGCATAAGCCTCGGTCACGAACATGCTCACCTCCAGGGGTACTGCAAATGCGAAGGATCACGGCACGCCATTTGCGGGCCGTGATCCAGACCTGATGCCGATATTAGACAGCGAACAGGAGAAGGAGAGCAACGAGCAGCGAGAAGATGCCCAGAGCTTCCGTAACGGCGAAGCCGAATACCAGACGGCCGAACTGGCTGTCGGCAGCAGAGGGGTTGCGCAGTGCGCCGGACAGGTAATCACCGAAGATACGGCCGAGTGCGAGGGACGTACCAGCCATGCCGAGGCATGCGAGACCTGCGCCGATGTACTTTGCTGCTTCCGCTTCCATGTGAGACTCCTTGAGATATTGGTTGTTGCGGCTGTTTTTGACGCCCGTTGCCGGGGCCAGCGACTTTACTTCTCAGTGACCACCATGCACGGCGTCGTTCAGGTACATGCAAGTCAGTACCGCGAAGACATAAGCCTGCAGGAAGGCAACGAGAAATTCGAGAGCGGTCATGGCGACCGTCATGATGAGAGGCAGGACTGCACCGCCGACACCGAGCGCGCCGAGCGCGCTCATGGAGGCGACGAAGCCTGCGAAAACCTTGAGCGTGATGTGGCCGGCCAGCATGTTCGCAAAAAGACGAACCGAAAGGCTGATGGGGCGCGACAGGAACGAGATCATTTCAATCGACGCCACAAGCGGCAAAAGCGCCTTGGGCACGCCCGACGGGGCGAAGATGCCGAAGAAATGCAGGCCATGCTTCCAGAAACCGTAAACCAGGACCGTGCCGATGACGAGGCAGGCAAGCGCGAAGGTGACGATAATCTGGCTGGTGACCGTGAAGAAATACGGGAACATGCCAAGAAGGTTGGCCGTCAGCACGAACATGAACAGCGAGAAGACGAAGGGGAAGAACACCATGCCCTTCTTGCCGGCGCCTTCGCGCAGCATGGAGGCGATGAATTCATAGGACATTTCAGCAACGGACTGCATGCGGGTCGGGATAAGACCGCGGTTCGACGTTGCGAAATAAAGGAAACCGGAAGCCGCAGCCACGGTCGCGACCATGAAGAGCGACGCATTGGTGAAGGAAAAATCGACGCCGCCAATTTCGATCGGAATGATCGGCTGCACCAAGAACTGATGGGTCGGATCGTTTGCCACCGGCTGCCCTCTTTACCTGTCGCCGCCTGTCGCGGCATCTCAACTGCAAGAAAAAACAGCTTAAACGCCGCCTTTTCCACCCTCGTCTCGCCTGTCCGCCTTCTCCAGCAGCGGCGGCTTGGCCACCGCGCCCGTCGAGCGCAACACATTCAATACGCCTGCGCAGAAACCGAGAAGAAGAAGAACGATCATCCCCCACGGCGTCGTGCCGGCAAAATAGTCCAGAAGATAACCCAGCATAGCGCCGACCACGATGGCCGAAATGAACTCCGATGAGAGCTTAACCGCCATCGCAAAGCCCTTCCGGCTTTCCGCAGCGTTGGTCTCCGCCCTCACTTCCGCCTCATCCTCCGCCTTCACCTTGGCCAACTCGTCAGCAAGGCGCTTGCGGCGCTCGTCCAGACTATCGTCACGGTTGCCAGTCATCTTAAAATCCCACCCATTTTCTCCATTCCAGCCATGCCAGAACCCTTTGGAGTTGTAAACGGTGACGGATTAAGCCTGTTCCAGCCCGCTCTGAAGTCGCGCGCAACATAGTTTTAGGGGCTTCTCTAGTCAAGGCACTGGTGACGGATGTTGCAGCACAAATTAATCGTGAAAAAACAACAGCTTGACCTCAAATCGCCGTTTGACCGCGATGTTTCGCAAAGGAATCGGCATTTTTGACACGCAAAATGCGACAAATCGACGGTGGTATCAGCTCCAGCCGCCACCATAGGTACGGTAAAAGACGTGCAATCCGATTCTGCCGACCTTCTTCATCGTGCGGCCCCAGGCGGGACGCACATAAACGGCGTGATAATGGGTTGCCGAACCCACTTCCTTCATCCAGATTTTGCCGGCGGTGGTGGCCATGGCCACTTCGCGCGCCATTTTCCAGTGGCGTTCGGAATTCACGCGGTCCTTGATATTGTCGCAGGCGAAGGAAAACTGGCAGCGGTTACGCCAGTCCTTGTTCTGATAGACGACGCCGCAGATGGTTTTCGGATAGGCGGGATTGCGCACGCGGTTAAGAATGACCTGCGCCACCGCCGCCTGTCCCTTCACCGATTCTCCGCGCGCCTCGAAATAGATGCCGGAGGCAAGGCATTGCTGTTCGGCTGCGGAAAACACGGTGGCGGGCAGCGGGGTGGCTGCCCAGGCGTGGTCATCCTCGTCGATCTGCGGCACGAAACGGCCAGCCTCGGGCTTTTTGAGAATGGCGTCGAAGGGCGACTCGCGGGCAAAATCCGGTTCGGCCGGCGCATAGGCCGTGGCGAGAATATCCGGCGTGCGATTGGTGATGAGCTCCGCCAGCATTGGCGAGACGCTTCTGTCCGCCTTTTTTTCCTCGCGGCGGAAATAGAAGGAGGCGAGTTCCACGTCCTTGCCGCGCTTCGGCTTGACGAAAGCGGTGCGGTCCTTGCGCTTCAGCGGCTCGATATCCAGCATGCTGGTGCGCTGCAGGACGGAACCGGCGGTGAAGGCCTTGGGCGGCTGCATGATTTCTGTGGCGACGATGCGGCCCTTCTTGGCGGCGCGGTTGACGCGCTCGCTGTCGGGCGTCGTTGCCTCGCCCTTCTTGTTGGTGACGAAGGCGACCTTGCTGCCATTGGGCAGGGTCATGCCGCCGCCTTGCAGCGCCGCCTCCCCTGCCGCATCGTTAAAGGTGAGCGAGGCATTGTGCACCGAGCCCGCCGGAGAGGCCGTCAGCACCATGCGCCATTGCTCGCCGCCCTTGTCCAGACCAGCCAGAAGCGAGGCCAGATCCGCGCGCGCAGCGAGGGAGGGAAAAACGAGCCAGGCGGCAAGGCCGAAGACGACGGGCGAGGTCCATTTTGACGCCCACCCCTGAAGGGACACGGGGGACCGACGACGCATTACTCTTTTCGAACGCAAAACCAGCACTCCGAACACCGACAACCATATTTGCTACAGGTGTTCGAGAATCTCTTATTAACCTTGATGCTTGGTTAACGCCGCGCACGGACGCGGCTTCACGTTAATGTGTAACCATCTTCTAATGCTCAGACCACGACGTGCGAGCCCAGTTCCACCACGCGGTTTGCCGGCAAGCGGAAGTAATCCGAGGGATCAGCGGCGGTTTCGGCCAGCGCGATGAACAGGCGGTTCTGCCAGCCCGGCATGCCCGATTTCGGATCCGGCACCAGCTTGCGCCGCCCGAGATAAAACGAGGTCGACATGATGTCGAACTTGTAGCCGGTGCGCCGGAGATAGCCCAGCGCCTGGGTGACGTTCTGGGTTTCCATGAAGCCGAAATGCAGTTCGACCACGGCGAAACGGTCGCTCATCTTCGTCAGCGTATAACGATCTTCGGGGTGAACGCGCGGCTGGTCTTCGGTGCGGATCGTCAGGATGACGTTCTTGTCGTGAAGGACGTGATTGTGCTTGAGATTATGCAGCAGGGCCGCCGGCGCCGTTTCCGGATCGCCGGTGAGGAAGATGGCCGTGCCGGGCACGCGCACCGGCGCATGGGCGCTTTCCTTTTCCACCGAGGCGATGAAAGCCTTCAGTGGCACATCGATGCGGCGGGTCTTGGCGAAGAGGATTCTCGAGCCGCGCTGCCAGGTGGTCATGATGACGGTGAAGGCGATTGCCAGCAGCACCGGCACATAACCGCCATCGTGAATCTTCAGGAGGTTCGCGCCGAGGAAGATCAGCTCCAGCGCCAAAAGCGGGGCCAGCACGGCAATTGCCAGCCAGACCGACCATTGCCAGCGCTTGCGCACGAATTCGAAGAACATCAGGCTGGTGACGACCATCGCGCCGGTAACCGAGATACCATAAGCGGTGGCCAGCGCATCGGAACTCTTGAAGGTGAGCACGAGAGCGACGACGCCGAACAGCAGGATGGTGTTGACGGCCGGCAGGTAAATCTGCCCGGTATTGGTTTCCGAGGTGAAGAGAATTTCCATGCGCGGCAGATAACCGAGATGGATCGCCTGACGCACCAGCGAAAACGCGCCCGTTATGACCGCCTGGCTGGCGATGATGGTGGCGGCGGTCGCCAGAATGACGGCCGGCAGGATCGCCCATTGCGGGAACATCAGATAGAAGGGATTGGACATCGCCGCCGGGTCTTTCAGCACCAGCGCGCCCTGCCCGAGATAGTTCAGCGTCAATGCCGGAAAAACCAGACAGAACCACGCCCACTGGATGGGACGGCGGCCGAAATGGCCGAGATCGGCGTAAAGCGCTTCCGCCCCGGTGATCGTCAGGAAGACCGCGCCAAGCACAACGATGCCGTAGAAGCCTTCATTGGCCAGAAACTCCACCGCATGCCATGGGTTGAAGGCAAAGAGGATGCTGAAATCATCGGCGATATGGAGGAGACCGGCCAGCCCCATGACGATGAACCAGACGGCGGTGATGGGCCCGAAGAATTTCGCCACCGTGCCCGTGCCGTGGGACTGGATGGCGAAGAGGCCGATGAGAATGCCGACGGAAATCGGGATGATGAAGGCGTCCATTTCCGGCGTGACGAGCTTCAGGCCCTCCACCGCCGAAAGCACCGAAAGCGCCGGGGTAATCATGGCATCGCCCAGAAACAGCGCCGCACCGATGAGGCCGAGCACGATGAGGACGCTGCGGTGGGTGCCCGCCGTTTTCATCAGCAGCGCCAGCAGCGACAGCGTGCCGCCTTCGCCGTCATTGTCGGCGCGCAGCAGCAGGGTAATGTATTTGAAGGTGACGATGATGGTCAAAGACCAGATCATCAGCGATGTGAGGCCGATGACTTCTTCCTGCGTCACGCCATCATAGGCAATTGGCCGCAGGGCCTCGCGGAAGGCGTAGAGCGGGCTGGTGCCGATATCGCCATAGACGACGCCGATGGAACCAAGGATCGCGGCATAAAGCCCCTTGTTCCTGTGCTCGTCATCCGCATCCGGTTTCTCGGCAAGATCCTTGTCAACGATCTGGGACATGATGATCCTGGCTCCTCAGAGCCAGCCCTTCCAACGAAAAAAGAGAAACGGGATGATGGCGGACATCAGCATGACGATGAGCGCGAGTGGGTAACCGAATGTCCAGTTCAACTCCGGCATGAGCTGAAAGTTCATTCCATAAACAGAGGCCACCAGCGTCGGCGGCAGGAACACCACCGAAGCGATGGAAAAAATCTTGATGATGCTGTTCTGCTCGATGTTGATGATACCAAGCGAGGCGTCCAGCAGGAAGGTCAGATTGCCGGAAACGAAGGAGGCATGTTCGTTCAGCGACTGGATATCGCGCCCGATCGACTTGCCCTGTTCCCTCGCCCCCTTGTCCTCGCGAGCCTGATCGCTGGTGGAGAGGAAGGTCTGGAGCCGCGCCAGCGATGCGAGGCTGACGCGGACCTTCGAGATCAGCCGGTGATAGGCGGCGATGTTGGTCAGGCGGTCTTCGAGATAGCGCGGCGCCTTGCGTTTGGAACGAGCCTGGCTGCCGAGAATGTCGGCGGCGAGATTGTCGATCCCCGTAACCGAGTTTTCGAGAATTTCCGCCGTGCGGTCGACGATGGTTTCGAGCAGCTTCAAAAGCAGCGCCGTGCCGCTGCGCATTTCGTGCGGCGCGCGGGTAATGGCGGCAATGAAAAGGTGGAACGATTTCGGCTCGGCATAACGGATTGTCACCAGACGCGTGCCAACCAGAACGAAGGCGACGTCGGTGAGGCGCGGATCATCCGAATCCGCCTTCCACACCAGAGAGGCGGTCATGAAGACATTGGCGTCTTCCATATAGAGACGACTGGAAGGCTCGATATCCTTCAGGTCTTCGCGCGTCGGCAGTTCCACGCCCAGCAGCTTTTCCACGTGCTGCTCTTCCGCCCTGTCGGGATTGACGAGATCGATCCAGACGATGTCGTCGGGAATCTGTCCGGAGCCGTCGTCTGACGACAGGCTGATCGCCTCGCAATTGGCGCGATAGGCTTTTATCAATCCGTTTCTCCGCTCCACATTGCAGGCTTCAGCCGCAATGCTGCTTAACATATCCTGTTTGCGCTCGGCAAACCCTTGGACGACACTTCAGGCAACGCCGGAACGAGCGGGATTTTCACAATCTCGCCAGCCCGATGGACCAAGAGCCAAACGGCGCAGGCGTATGCGCCCAAAGCGAGATGCAATCAAGCAATATTTTTTCTCGACAGCATTGCAGGCGAAGCATTTCTGCAGTTCAAATCCGGAAAGCCTGCCCGATACTGGCGATTAATCTTCTGTTTTCAAAGGATTATTCAAAGCGGGCAGACACCTGCCCGATTTTCCGTCCATGATTGCCGCGCTATTCGAAAACGATCTTCGGCGCCGCTTTTCTCTCGCCTGCACCGATGCGCGCCCAGACTTTTTCGGCAATATCGCGATAGATCGCGGCCTGCGGGCCATCGGGCTCGGCGGCGACGACCGGCGTTCCGGCGTCCGACATTTCGCGGATGGAGATGGTGAGCGGCACTTCGCCGAGGAAGGGCACGCCTATCCTTTCAGCCTCCGCCTTCGCGCCGCCATGGCCGAAAATATCGTAGCGCGCGCCGGTATCGGGCGCGATGAAATAGCTCATGTTCTCGATGACGCCGAGGAGAGGAACCTCCACCTTGCGGAACATGGTGATGCCCTTGCGTGCGTCGATCAGCGCCAGATCCTGCGGCGTGGAAACGATGACGGCGCCGGCGAGCGGCACCTGCTGGGCGATGGTAAGCTGCGCATCGCCCGTGCCGGGCGGCATGTCCAGCACCAGCACATCCAGTTCGCCCCAGGCCACTTCGCGCAGCATCTGCATGAGGGCGGACTGCACCATCGGCCCGCGCCAGATCATCGCGGCTTCCTCATCCACCAGAAAGCCCATGGACATGACCTTCAGCCCGTAATTTTCCATGGGAAGGATGATGCGGTCTTCCTGCTGCTGCGGGCGGCCGGAAATTTTCAGCAGTCGCGGCAACGAGGGGCCATAAATATCGGCATCGAGCATGCCGACCTTGAGGCCGAGCGCCTGAAGACCGAGCGCCAGATTGACCGCGGTCGTCGACTTGCCCACCCCGCCCTTGCCCGAGGCGACGGCGATGATGGCCCGCACACCCGGTACGCCCACCTTCGATGAGCCGGGCTGTTGGGCCGGCCGGCCGGTTGCGGCGGCGGGGCGTGCGGCGGCGGGGCGTGCGGGTGCGGGTTGCTGCTGGCCGGGCTTGCGGTCGGCCGTCAGCGCCACGACCGCGCCGACGATGCCCTCAACGCCCTTGGCCGCCTGTTCGGCGACAAGCCGCAACGGCTCCATCTCCGCAGCCTTGTCGGCCGGGACAGTGATCGAGAAATAGGCCTTCGCATCGGCGATGAAGATTTCCGAGACCATGCCGAGTGCGACGATGCTCTTGCCGCTGCCGGGATAAATTACCGCTTCCAGCGCCTTTTCCACCTGGCTCTTGCTGACCTCTGCCATATTCCTGCTCCGCTTCATCATCCGACCGGTATTGCGTGCCATCCATAGACAAGCCGGAGCGCTTCGCCAATGCCAAAGCGCGACAGTCCGGCATTCGCGACGATTTAACGCTGCGGTTTCAGATTTCGTCGTCCATCGCCAGCGTTTCCGGATCGAAAACATGGCCGTCGAAAAAACAGTCGGGGCCGAGCACCAGACCCGTGCGCGATGCGCCGACGTGAACAGGCTCGCGCAACGTGCCCTCGAGCTTCAGATTGGCACCCGGCACCGGCACGAAAAGCGGCTTCATCGCCTTGCGGAAAATATCCGGCCGGTAGGCGTTGCGGGCCGCCTCCACCATGGCGGGATCGAACCGGTAATCGGCGGAAACCTCGCCCCAGCGCAACATCTGGCTGAAGAACCACAGGGCCTGGCTCTGCCAGGGAAAATTGGCGGCCTTGGCGCTCGTCACGAAAAACTCCTGAAAACGCTGCATGTCCCGCTGCGAGGTGGAAATATAGCCTGTCAGCGCCGGCAGCAGGAATTCGCCGTTATCATCCATATATTGAGGGGCGGCGAGGATACCCGCGAGTTCCTCGATATTGGCGGCATTGGCGCACCATTCGCCAGCGCGGTAAAGGGCGCGCAGCAGCCCTTCGAGAAGGGCTGGGTTGTCCTCCGTCCACCGCTTCTTCGCGGCCAGTATCTTTTCCGGCGCATTGTGCCAGATCAACGCCCCGGTGGTGACGATCCGGCCGGCGCCGCCGAGCACCACGGCGCTGCCCGCCGGTTCGGCGGTACAGAGCGCATCGACCTTGCCGCTTTCCAGGAGCGCCGGCATCGCCTTCGGCAGGGCCTCGACGATTTCCATATCGCGGCCGAGCAGCACGCCGCAGCTTCCGAGCAGGTAACGCAGCGCATAAAACGGCGTGGAGACGATATCCTCGACCGCAAAGACCGGCGGATTTCCACCCGCCGCCCGGCGCGCGGCGCAGACACGGGCCATGGCGCGTCCAAAAGCCGCCGGGTCCGGCAGCTTCAGCCCTTCGCGGTAGAGTTCGTCATAAAATCCGTGGGAAACGGTCGTCGCCGATCCACCGAGGGAAAGCGTGAAAACGCCGACAATATCGGCCGGCAGATCGTCGAGGCCGACAGCGGATCCAACCGGAACCGGAGCGGGCAGATGTGCGACGTGAACGCCATCCTCGCCGAGCGCCGCAAGCACGGCGCGGGCGGACTGTTTTCGGAAAAGTTCGAGTTCTATGCCTTCATCGGCAGCAAAGCCTTTTTCGGCAGCGGCTATCAGCACGGCGCAATCGATAGTCGGAGAAAATCCTGCTTTTACCTTATGCCGTTCCGGCAAACGATTTCTCCTTTCCGGTGATTCGAAAAGAGGATCGCCCAGGAAGCGGTTTATCACAATGATAAAATTAAGATTTCGCTATTTTATCAGGCCGACCCGCAGCGCTTTTGCGACGGCCTGGGTGCGGTTGACCGTGTCGAGTTTTTTCGTCGCGCGGTTTAGGTAATGATTGATGGTATGTTCCGACAGCATCATGATTTCAGCGATTTCGGCGCTGGTCTTGCCGGCGGCGGTCCAGTTCAGGCAGTCGATTTCCCGCTCGCTCAGGGTTTCGGGAACCCTGAGATCGAGGCGACGGATTTCAGATAGCCGGGCAAAGACATGGCTGGAAATGTAAAAAAGCTCGGCAAGCCGGCTGGCGGGCACAGCGGTCTTGTTGCCGGAAAAGGATACCGCGCCGCGCCGCATGGTGATGTCGTGAACGGGGAACCAGACCGAATTGATCATCTCGAACCGTTCGAAAAGGTTGATCACGGTTTTTTTGGCGATTTCTCCGTCGCCCCTGACCAGAAAATCCATGGAGACGGAAAAGGGGACGGTCGATTTTTTCAACTGCGCCATCACCCGGCTGGTCTGGAGCATGCCCTCTTCATCGTAACGCTGCAGAAGCTCGGCCGGCCAGCTGGTGATGATCGTATATTGCGACAGTTCGCTCGCCACTTCCGAAGACAGGTCGAGCACCATGAAAGCCCTGAATTCCCAGGCCTCCGTCAGCCGTTTCAGAAACCGGAATATATCGAATTGCGTGTTGAGATCGGCGATCTCGCGAACGCAATCAACACCAATCGACTGAACGGCGGCCGTCTCTGTTTTCTGCATCAAAGCTGTTCTTCGAGAATGAGAAAATGCCGCCGCAAAGGCCCGCCCTTGCCCGGAAATTGTTGCGGATGTTACTCACCAAAACGATTCATGCAAACAAAAGTTGAAAACTTAATTCAGAATAGTCGAAAATAATATCGAACGCATCCGAATGGGTGCATGGCGGCCGTTCTGCACGGGAAAATCCAGGGACTGCGCGCCCTGTTTTCTTCAACCATCCGCAACCGGGGATAATCTGCAGGCAAGATCGTCGGAAATCCTGTCGGCGGTCTCGCGCACCAGCGGCGCCCATTTGCGGAGCTGTTCCACATCCACGCGATAGGCCGGGCCGGTGACGGAAATCGCCGCGCGAAAATTGCGCCCAGGCGCCCGGACCGGCGCGGCGACACAGTGAATTCCGATCTCGTGCTCCTGAAGGTCGAACCCGTAGCCGTTGTCGCGAATGGTCGCCACCTCCGCCATCAGCGCTTCCGGCGTCGTGACGGTGCTTTCCGTGAAGCGATGAAAATCCAGTTCCCCAGCCAGCTGCGCCAGATCGTCGGCAGAGAGCAACGACAGCGCCGCCTTGCCCACCCCGGTGCAATAGGCTGGCGAGGTTTTGCCGACCTGCGAATGCATGCGTAATGTATGCCGGCCCTCCATCTTGTCGAGATAGGTGACCTGCCTGCCGTTCAGCACGGCGAGATGTACCGACTCCTGCGTCATCTCCTGCAGCGCCGCCAGATGGGGGGCCGCGACGCTGCGCAGGTCGTTGCCGCTCCAGGCTTTCGCGGCCAGTTGCAGCAACCTCAGTCCCACGGCATAGGTCTGATCGGCAGCGTGATCGACAAGGCCTTCGGCGACAAGATGGGCGAGCTGGCGGTGAACCGTGCCCCGCGGCTGGCCGCAGGCTTCGACCACATCGGTAAAGCGCATCGGTTTTTCAGCAAAGGCGATCAGCTCCAGCAGCGAAACGGCCTTGCCGAGGGTGCCCGTCTCAACTCCGGCTTTCCGTTGCGTCACCGGAACCGTATCAGGCTTTTGCCCATTGGGCTTTTTATTATCGGGCATGGCAACATCCACCATCATCTGCCTTGACATAAGCGTGACGCCAAGAGAATAATTCCATTTAGTAAAATCTAGTTCCAAATAATGGAACAATCAAGCCTTTCATGGACGAGATGACGCCGATGACGCAAGCCCAATTTCCGGACCTCAAGGATGCGGGCGTGCTCGTCACCGGCGGCGGTTCGGGCATCGGGGCATCGCTGGTGGAAGCCCTTGCGATGCAGGGCGCGAAGGTCTCGTTCATCGACATTGCCGAAGAGCCGAGCGTGACGCTCGTCAAGCGGCTTGCAACGACGGCGCCGCATCCGGTCCACTTCTTCAAGACCGACCTTCGCGATATTGCGGCGATCGGAAAGACGGTGGCGGCTGCGGCCTCCGCCACCGGCGGCATCAAGGTACTGGTCAACAACGCCGCCTGGGACGACCGCCACGACATAGATACGGTGACGGAAGCCTATTGGGACGCCAATCAGGCGGTCAATCTCAAGCAGATCTTCTTCACGGTTCAGGCATCCCTGCCCTATCTGCGGCAGGCGAAAGATGCGTCCATCGTCAATTTCTCGTCCATCTCGTTTCTGCTCAACATGGGCGAGCTGCCCTCCTATGCGGCGGCCAAGGCCGGCATCATCGGGCTGACGAAAAGCCTTGCCGGACGGCTGGGGCCGGAAAATATCCGCGTCAACACGCTGCTGCCCGGCATGATCGTGACGGAGCGGCAGAAGGAACTATGGCTGACGGATGAGGGCATTGCCGCCACCACCGCGCGGCAATGTCTGAAGCGCACGCTCGTCGCCGCCGATCTGGCGGGGCCGTGCCTGTTTCTCGCATCATCGGCATCGAGCGCCATTACGGCGCAATCCATAATCGTAGACGGAGGCCTCCTATAATGTCTGAACCCGCTTTCATCGCCGTCGACTGGGGTACGACCAGTTTCCGGCTCTGGCTCATGAGCCGATCGGGCGCGGTGCTGGCGGAACGCAGAAGCACGGAAGGCATGACCACCGCCATGCGGACCGGTTTCGCCGATGTGCTGCAATCGCATCTCGACGCCATCGGCGCGCCGGAAGGTTTGCCGGTTCTCGTCTGCGGCATGGCAGGCGCGCGGCAGGGTTGGGTCGAGGCGGGTTATATCGACGTGCCGGCATCGCTTTCGGCGGTTCTCGACGGCGCGGTTCGCGTGCCGGGCCAGGTGCGGGATGTGCGGATTCTGCCGGGGCTGGCGCAGCGGGATCAAAACGCGCCCGACGTGATGCGCGGCGAGGAAACGCAGTTGCTCGGCGCTCTCGCCTCCTCGGACGCCGGTGAAAAGCTCGTCTGCATGCCCGGCACCCATTCCAAATGGGTGACCGTGAAGGATGGCGGCGTGACCGGCTTTGCCACTTTCATGACCGGCGAACTCTTCGAAGTCGTCTCGAAACAGACGATCCTTTCCCATGCGGTGGCCGAGGCCGAAGCCTTTACCGGCGAACATGCGGCTTTTACGGCGGCGGTGCGCGACATCTATGCCAATCCGCAGCTTGCGACCAATCGCTTTTTCACCCTTCGCTCCGGCCAATTGCTGCACGGCCTCACCGCCACCGACGCCAAGGCCAAGCTTTCCGGCATCATGATCGGGCTGGAAATCGCCGGTGCGCATTCCACCGCCCGGCGCGAGACGCCGGTGGTGCTGATCGGTTCGGGTGCGCTCGGCGCGCTTTACGAAGGCGCCTTCACCGCCCTTGATATCCACTATACGGTCATCGATGCAGACGAGGCCGTGCGGCGCGGATTGCTGGCCGCTGCAAACGCCATCTGGCCATAAGAAGAAAGATCGACCATGCGTATTCCCTTCCCTTCCATCAAATATCCGCTGATCGCCATCCTGCGCGGTCTCAAACCCGAGGAAACCGAAGGCGTCGTCGGCGCGCTGATCGAAACCGGCTTCCGCGCCATTGAAATTCCGCTCAATTCGCCCGATCCGTTCCGTTCCATCGAGATCGCCGCGAAGATGGCGCCCGCCGATTGCCTGATCGGCGCGGGCACCGTGCTCAGCGTGGAAGACGTGGCCTCGCTGGATGCGGCCGGCGGCAAGCTGATGGTGAGCCCCAATGCCGATGCCGATGTGATCGTCGCCGCGCGCGTCAAGGGCATGGTGACGATGCCGGGTGTTCTGACCCCCACCGAGGCGCTGGTGGCCGCGAAGGCCGGCGCGACGGGGCTGAAATTCTTCCCCGCCAGCATCATCGGCCCCGCCGGCATCAATGCGATCCGGACGATCCTGCCGAAGGATCTGGTGATCGCCGCCGTCGGCGGCGTCTCGGACAAGAATTTCGCTGAATATACCTCGGCCGGTATCGTGGCTTTCGGGCTTGGCACCAGCCTTTACAAGCCGGGCATGACGGCGGCGGAGGTGCGCGAACGCGCCACTGTCACACTTTCAGCCTATGATGCAGCCATCGGAGGATAAGAGCTTGGCGACTGTTTTTCCCTTTGCCGGACGTGTTCTGGACGAGACGCCGATGCTGCTCGGCGAAGGCCCGACCTTCGACCCTGCGACCGGCACCGCCTGGTGGTTCAATATTCTTGAGCGGGAACTGCATGAGCTGCATCTCGCCTCCGGCCGCAAGACCGTGCACGCTTTGCCCTTCATGGGTAGTGCGCTCGCCAAGGTCAGCGACAGCAAGCAGCTGATCGCCTCCGATGACGGGCTTTTCCTGCGCGACACGGCAACCGGTGTGCTGACGCTGCATGCGGAGCTGGAAAAGGACTTGCCCGGCAACCGCTCCAATGACGGGCGCATGCACCCCTCCGGCGCGTTGTGGATCGGCACCATGGGCCGTAAGGCGGAGACCGGCGCGGGCAGCATCTATCATGTCGCGAAGGGCACCGTGACGAAGCTGTTTGCCGAGATCAGCATTCCGAATTCGATCTGCTTCTCGCCCGATGGCGCGACGGGATATTACGTCGATACCAAGGTGAACAAGCTGATGCGGGTACCGCTCGATGCCGACACCGGCCTTCCCGCAGGCAAGGCTGAAGTCTTCATCGATTCCACCGGTATCAAAGGCGGCATCGACGGGTCGGTCTGCGATGCCGAAGGGCATATCTGGAACGCCCGCTGGGGCGTAGGCGCTGTGGATTGTTACGATACGGACGGCAATCACATCGCCCGATATGAGGTGCCCGGCGGACAGACGACCTGCCCCGCCTTCATCGGCCCCGACGCATCGCGCCTTCTCGTCACCTCGGCGCGCGAACATCTCGATGATGACGCCATTGCCGCCAATCCGCAGCATGGGTTGACGTTCGAGCTGGGGGTCGAGGTGAAGGGCCGGTTCGAGCCGCTTTATCGGTTGTGAAGCGCGGCGTAGGCCGCCCGCAACAAAACGCGGAGCGCCTTCTGGCAAGGGCTGCTCCCGAAACGACCTCCCTCATTCCTGTGCTTGTCACAGGAATCTAGCCAGCCCAAGTCCTTGGGCTGGAAGGAGTCGTTTCGCCGCGCAGACGCGCGTCGGCTGGATTCCTGTGACAAGCACAGGAATGAGGGGGGCGGGGATGCGCCGGCGCGCACAAGCTTGGCTGAGATAGTGTTTTCTCCAACAAGCGTCACGACCAAGCCGTACCGCCTCACGAAATATCCGACAATATCTCGCGGTAATTCTCGTGCAGATACCGCTGGGTCGCGGCGGCATCGGCGGGGCGGCCGTAGAAATAGCCCTGCCCCATGGCGCAGCCGAGCGCGCGCAGCTTTTCTTCTTCCGCCCGTTCTTCTATCCCTTCGGCCACGACTTCGAGATCGAGCCCTTCGCACATGGCGACGATGGCCTTGATGATATGTTCGGAAGGGCGGTCGCTGCTGATGCGCGAGACGAAGGCGCGGTCGATCTTCACCTTGTCGAAGGTGAAATCGCGCAGGCGGCCGAGGCTCGACTGGCCGGTGCCGAAATCATCCAGAGAAATGCGAACGCCGGCGCTCTGCAACTCGCTGATGATGCGCTGGGCGGTATCGGCGGATGTCATCACAGCCGTTTCGGTGATTTCAAGCTCCAGCCGGTGCGGATCGAGGCCGACACGCGAGAGGATGGAGAGAATATTGTCCGCCGTGCTGGGGTCCATCAATTGTGCGGAAGAGAGGTTGAAGGACAGGAAGAGTTCACGCGGCCAGAACAGGGCTGCCTCCGCCGCCTTTCGGAGCAAAGCTTCCGACAGCGCATCGATGAAACCGCGCTCTTCGGCAAGCGGCACGAAAACGGCGGGCGATACGAAACCGAGGTCCGGATCGTTCCAGCGGGCGAGCGCCTCGAAACCGATGACTTTCGCCTCTTCCAGCCTGACGATGGGCTGGAAATGCACGTCGATGGCATCGGTGATGATGGCGTTTCTGAGCGCCTGTTCCAGTTGCGTGGCGCGCTTCATCTCCTGCGCGATCTCGCGCGAATAGACCGTGATCTGGCCGCGGCCACGTCTCTTGGAGCGATAGAGCGCCGTCTCGGCGCTTTTAAGCAAATCCTCGAATTCATCGCCGGCGAAGGGATAGATGGCAAAACCGAAGGAGGAGGACAGGCGAACGTTACGGTCGCCGAGATCGTAAGGGGCCGAAAGCACGTCCTTGATCATGTTGCCGATGCGCTCGGCACCGGTGCGCTCGAACACCAGCGGCAGCACAAAGGCGAATTCGTCGCCGTCATGGCGCGTCACGACCGCGCCATCGGGGATGCAGGCCTTCAGCCGGTGCGCGACCTGACACAGGATTTCATCGCCCGCCTGCACACCGAACAGATCGTTGATGGGTTTGAAGCCATCTATATTGGCGATGCCGACCGTGAAAGGCGCCGGATCGCTGGAGCGCTCGCTGGCAAGCATGCGAATCTTGTCCCGCAGACGGTAGCGGTTGCCGAGCCCCGTCAGCGGGTCGCTGTAGGCCATCGCCTGCAGCTCGTTCTTGCTGACCTGCAACGTTTGCGGCTCTGCCCGTTTCATTCCTGCATCTCGTGAATCCTGTGTCGACCGCGCTCACAATGCAGGGCAAGTATTAAAAAAGCCATAGCCTCCCGACAAAGGCGATTTCAGGCCTGTAGCCGCAGGACATCCTTGCCGAAAAGCCGCAGGAAAACCGCCTCGACCATATCCGGGCTGACGGGCTTCAGCAGCATGTCATCCATGCCCGACGCCCGGCATTTGTCGAGATCGCCCTCGAAAGCGTGGGTGATGACGCCGACGATGGGAATGTGCTTGTCACCGCAAAGGCTGCGCATGCGGCGCGCGACTTCGAAGCCGTCGATATCGCCCAGCGTCGTGTCGAGCAGGACGGCTGAAGGCGGCTGTTCGGCAAAGAGACGCAGGGCTTCCTCGCCCGAGGTGGCGAGCCGCCAGGAAAGCCCGAGGCCCTCGAGTATCTGCGAAAAGACGATCTGGTTGACCCTGTTATCCTCGACAAGAAGTATATCGCAGACGCCGCCGGTCTTGAGGATTTCAGGCAGGTCCTCCGTCATGATCTCCCAGTCCTCGTCGGCGGCTTTCTCCTTCGGGGATGATTGCAGCCCGGCCGCAAGATAATGCAGCAGCGAAGCGTCTATCTCCTCTTCCTCGATGGTGACGACGGGCAGATCATGCGCGGCGGCAATATCGAGGCAGGCGACGCTCATCTGGGCGTCGACAACGACCACATCGATGCTCACGCCGGCGGAAGTCGCGACATCGATGAAGGCACGCTGCTCGTCCTCGCTCGTCACCGCGGCATGGTCCATGCCGCCCGCCGTCAGCCGGCGACCGGCGGCTTGCGCAAAGCGTCCGTTTTCAGAGACGATCAGCACCGCCTTGCTCTTTAAAACCCCGCCGCGCTTTTCCGTTTCCTCATCCCTGCCGTAAGTGGAGGCGACGAAAGGGACATGTTCCAGCGAGGGAATGACGGGCATGCCGTTGGCATCGAGGGTCGCGAGAGCGGTCACGTCCTCCATCGTCGTTACCAGGAAATATCGGCCGGGCCTGCCCACACGTTGCTTGCGGGTGATGGTCAGCACCTCTTCGCCGTTCAGCCGCCGCACCCTTTCGGGGATGACGCTCGGCGTGCCGCTATCCAGCACCATGCGATCGGCAATATCGATCCGTCCGGCGACCTTGCGCGAGTGGAGATCGAAAACGGTGCGGCCGAGAATGCTCTCGGGGCTGGTTTCGACCAAGGCGCAGGCGGATTTGTTGACGGCGGCATAGGCCATGTTCCGGTCCTTGACGAAGACGGGAAACGGCAGATTGTCGAGAATATCCTCGATGAGCTGCACGCGCTCGAGGTCGATGCGCCATTGCTCTTCGCGTTTCTTCTGTTCGGAAATATCGGCAACCACGCTGATGCCGAGGCCGGACGGCAGGCGGTTCATGACGAAGCGCAGGAAACGTTCTCCCTTCAGCCGTTCGGTTTTTTCCGATCTTTCCTTCCAGTGCAGCGCCAGCCGCTCGCCGATCCATTCCTCCCGGCCGAGCGGGCGGGCATTGGCGGAGAGGCTTTCCGCCTCGAGCAGATAACAATCGTAAAGCGCGCTCAGATAGTCGCGCAGCCGCGCACCCGGGCCGATGACGGCCTCTTCCAGCGGAAAAAAGCTCAAGAGTTTCCGGCTTGCGAAAATAATGTGATCGTTCCGGTCGTAAACGACGATCGCCGCGCCAAGCGCGTCGCAAAGGGCATCAAGCATCACCGTATGAACGCCCGCGCCAGAGGACGCCAAATCACTCAACTGCAAACTCCCGCCTGTTTTTCAGGGGTCAGGCTTATGTTTCTAGTGGAATCGTCCAGGGCAGATGCCGGGATGAAACGAAAAATTCCGAAAAAGAGACATCAGGGTTTGCAACTTGAAGCAGTCTTGAGGGGAAGATGACGCTCACCCATAGTCGACGTCACACACCGCCCGGCGAAGGCGGCCCCGTTCCTGCGATCATTTCAAGCCGCCTCACCATAATCAAGGCCGATTAAAGGCGGATTAACGCTTAACGCCATGTTGACGGAAATGATCGAATGCCGGACAGGCCGCAAAACATGTGCAAATTTCCGCAGTTCGAGTTTTTTGCTTTCGAAGCCACGGCGAATCCGCGAAAATGACGATCATGGCCATCAAGCAGCTTTCAGAAACCCTCATTAACCAGATCGCCGCCGGCGAGGTCATCGAAAGACCTTCCAGCGCCACGAAGGAACTGGTGGAAAACGCCATCGATGCGGGCGCGACCCGGATCGAGATCGCCACGGCGGGCGGCGGCAAGGGGCTGGTGCGGATCACCGACAACGGCTGTGGCATGTCGCCTGCCGATCTGGAGCTTGCGGTCCGGCGTCACTGCACCTCGAAAATTTCCGATACGCTGGACGATATCCGCACGCTCGGGTTTCGCGGCGAGGCGCTGCCCTCCATCGGCTCCGTCGCCAAGCTGACAATCACCAGCCGCCAACAGGGTGCGGAACAGGGCTCGGTGATTTCCGTTACCGGCGGCAAGGTGTCCGATGTGCGGCCCGCCGCCTCGAATGCCGGCACCATCGTCGAGGTGCGCGACCTGTTCTTCGCCACGCCGGCGCGGCTGAAATTCCTGAAAACGGAACGCGCCGAGGCGGCCGCCATCACCGAGGTGGTCAAACGGATGGCGATCGCCTTTCCGCATATCCGTTTCGTACTTTCCGGCACCGACCGCTCGACGCTCGAAATCCCTTCGACGGGCGACGATCATCTCGCCCGCATGGCGCAAATCCTCGGTGCCGAGTTCAAGGACAACGCCATAGAGATCGATGCCGGGCGCGAGGATGTGACGCTGACCGGTTTTGCCGGTGTGCCGACCTTCAATCGCGGCAACTCGGCGCATCAATATGTTTTCGTCAACGGCCGCCCGGTGCAGGACAAGCTGCTTTTATCCGCCATTCGCGGCGCCTATGCCGAAACCGTGCCGCATGGGCGATATCCGGTCGCGGTGCTATCCATCACGCTCGATCCCGCCTTTGTGGACGTGAATGTGCACCCGGCAAAATCCGACGTGCGTTTCCGCGATCCCGGCCTCATTCGCGGGCTGATCGTCGGCGCAATCCGGCAGGCGCTGACGCGTGACGGCGACAGGGCCGCAACGACGGGTGCGAGCCAGATGATGAACGCCTTTCGCCCCGGCTACAGCCCGTCCGGCCTCCGGCCCTCGACTTTCATGGCAGCCGCCGCGCCATGGTCCGCCGCCACCTCGCCCTCGCGGCCGCTTGCGGTTTCAGGGGACATGCAATTTGCGGAGGCCGTGCAGTCACGCTTTTCCGACATCACCATGCCGACGGCGCGGGCCGAGCCTCGGGACACTTACGAGACCGCCGCAAGCCCCCCGCCGGAACCTGTGCTTTATCCGCTCGGAGCCGCGCGGGCGCAGCTCCACGAGAACTACATCATCGCGCAGACGGAAAACGGCCTCGTCATCGTCGACCAGCATGCCGCGCATGAGCGGCTGGTGTTCGAACAGATGCGCAATGCGCTGCATTCCAGGCGGCCGCCTTCGCAGGTGCTGCTCATCCCCGAAATCATCGATCTGCCGGAAGAGGATTGCGACCGGCTGATGGATCATGCCGCCGGTTTCGATGCGCTGGGGCTCGTCATCGAGCGTTTCGGGCCGGGCGCGGTCGCCGTTCGCGAAACGCCGGCCATGCTGGGCGAGGTCAATGTGCAGGGGCTGGTGCGCCAGCTTGCCGACGAGATTGCCGAATGGGACGCGGCCTCCACGCTTGCCAACAAGCTGGAATATGTCGCGGCCACCATGGCCTGCCACGGCTCCGTGCGTTCCGGCCGGCGCATGCGGCCGGAGGAGATGAACGCGCTTCTACGGCAGATGGAAAACACACCGGGTTCCGGCCAGTGCAATCACGGCCGTCCGACCTATATCGAACTGAAACTTTCCGATATAGAACGGCTCTTCGGCCGTAGCTGACGCCGCAAGCAGGCGGGGCTGGCCTTGCGCCGCGCCGGGCTATATAAATTTGAGATACTGGAGCACCCAATTGTTCAGGAAAACGCTGCGCCGTTTCGGACTGGGTGCCCTGACGGGACAGAGCAGGAGACGAAAACGGATGAACAGATTTGAAGGAGGCGGCAACCGCCTCGCCGTCATCGAATATCTCGACGGTGACTTCCGCATCGTCCAGACCGGCTCGCACGTCATCTGCGCCATCACCGGCAAAAGCATTCCGCTCGATGAACTGCGCTACTGGAGCGTGGCGCGGCAGGAGGCCTATGTGGATGCGGCGGCTTCGCTGGAAGCCGAAAAGAAGGCTGGCAATTTGCCGGCGTGAGTTGGGAAGCGGCGCGTTGACGCGTTTCCATCTTAAGCGGCTTTCTCAGGAGCAGTTGCAGAGGTGGCTGACACCCTCACTCGACGTCATCCTCGGCCTTGTGCCGAGGATCTGCTGATGTCTCATAAATCGATAGGTTGCAGATGCTCGGGACAGGCCCGAGCATGACGGAGGAGAGGTTTCCGGACCTTGCCGACAACCTCTAAAGCAACGTCCGCGCATTGTCCCGCAGCAGGCGCGTGCGGCAGTTCCTCACCGCCGTATCGATGATCGTCGTGGCCGCGTTGGGGTCGTCGAACACCATGTCGATTTCGATCACCAAGCTGTTCCACAGCAATTCTTCCGCCCTGCCGTGGTGCCCGTTAAGCCGCACGGCGTCCTTGGCCGTCGTCACCAGTTGCAGGTTCTCCTTGCCGGCGTCCTGCAGAAGATCGGCGATCTCGTCGTCGCTGAAGTGGTGATGATCCGGGAAAGAGCGCTGCAGCACGATGTCGCCGCCGAGCGCCTCGACGGTTCGATAGAACTTGGCCGGGTCGGCGATGCCCGCATAGGCCAGCACGCGCCTTCCCCTGAAATCCTGTGGCTCCTGCGGCGTGATCGCCGCCACAAAGACGGGTTTGGCAGCCTTTGCCGCCTGCCGGACCAGGGCATCGGCCGCATGGCCATTGCCGACCTTCAGGAGCCCGGTCATATGCCGCATCTGTTCGGCAAGCGGCGCCCTCACCGGGCCACCCGGCACGAGATGGCCATTGCCGATGCCGCGCATCGTATCGATGACGACAAGCGCATAATCCAGCGTCAGGCGTGCGCTCTGGAAACCGTCATCCATGATGATGAGATCGACGCCTTCCTTCACCAGCCGGTGTGCGCCTTCCACGCGCTTGCGGGAAATGACCGTGACCGCCTCCCGCGCCAGGAGCAACGGCTCATCGCCGACATCGGCCGAGCGGTGCTGTCCGGGATCGACAAGGGTGGTGACGTCGAGCGTGCCGCCGTAACCGCGGCTGAGAAATCCGGGTCTCAGGCCCTTTGCGACGGCGGCTCTCGCAATTGCCATCGCCGTCGGTGTCTTGCCGGCGCCGCCCACGGTGAAGTTGCCGATGCAGATGACCGGAACGGCAACGCTCGCCCTCTTCGCCGTTCGCATTCGCCGGCCGGCGATCTTGCCGTAAAGAAGCGAGAAAGGAGACAGGAGCCACGCCTGCCATCCCGCTTTCTGCCACCAGAACGGCGGCGCTTCAGAAACCATCTATTCCCGCTCCCGGCCGCGTCGCCCACGGCATTCCGTTCGCCCGTCACATGTCAGGAGGTTGTTTGCCAGAAAAAACCGTAAATTGCAAAAATGGAATAAACGGGTTTGATGGAGCCGCACCCGGCCCGGCGGAAATTCCACCGGGTTCAGAGAGCCCGCTCCGGCAGCAGCGCTTCAAGCGCGGTAATGTCGTCGAAACAAAAATCGGCATCCGCGCCGAGGCTTTCGCGCGAGCCGGTTCCCGTCAGAACGGCGATGCGCAGACCGGCTCCGGCATTCTTCGCCATATGCAGATCGTGATTATTGTCGCCGACCACAGCCACACGCTCTGGCGGGAAGCCTATCGCCTCGCAGAAACCGAGAACCATGCCGGGCTGCGGCTTGGTGCCGTAACCGCTGTCATATCCCGCGACAAAATCGACGTCCTTTTCGAAACCGAAGCGGATGGCCGTCTGGCGGATGGAGTTTTCATTGTCGCTGGAGGCGATGCCGAGCTTGTAGCCGCGCGCCTTCAGCCTTGCGAAAAACGCCTTGAGATCGGTGACGGGTACGGATTTATCCGCCGCCTCGGTGAATAACCGGTCGAGGCGCGCCGTCAGTTCCCCGACATCGCAGGGCGAGCCGGCGGCGACGAGACCCGTGGCGATTTCCGCCGTATTGCCGGCGGCCAGAAGGCTGTCCGGCACCACATGACCGGTAACGGGGTCCATGCCGCAGGCGGAAAGAAGCCGGTCGGCAAGAACGGGATCGCCCTTGGCGGCAATCGCCGCAAGCTCGCGGTTCACCGGACCCCAGCTGGCGTCATAGCCCAGAAGCGTGCCGTCCTTGTCGAAAAGGACTGCGGCGATCGATTGCGCCGCGTTGAGTTCGATATCCGCTACCATGAACCGATGGCGCTCCGCGGTTGCAGCTTGGCGGAAACGGTAAGCGGATTGATATAGGGTTCCAGCGCCTTGACGGTGGAGGACAGCGCACCGCGCATATCCTGAATGACCCGGTTGCCCGCATCGATCATCTTGTAACGCTCATTGTCGTTGACCAGCAGATAATGCACCGCCTTGGCCAGCATCTCCACATCGCGGATGATGCGACCGCCGCCGGCGCGGATCAGCTTCTGATAGGCCTCGCGGAAATTCTGCACATGCGCGCCAGACAGGACGGCGCAGCCGAGCATCGCCGGTTCCAGCGGGTTCTGCCCACCTTCGGCAGTCAGGGAGCGGCCAACGAAGGCAAGCTCGGTCAGCCGCAGGTAAAGCCCCATTTCGCCGATGGAATCGCCGAGGAAAATATCGGTTTCCGGGGTGATCACGTCATTCCTGCTGCGGCGGGCGACCGAAAGATTCATGCCCTTCAGCATCGCCTCGACATCGTCGCCGCGCTCGGGATGGCGCGGCACGATGATGGTCAGTTGCCCGTTGCGCGACTTGATCGCCGCATGCACGGTGGCGGCAGCCTTCTCCTCGCCGTCGAAAGTGGAGATGGCGGCCCATGTCTTGCGATTGCCGACCTGCTTGCGGTAGCTCTCCAGCAGCGCCTCGTCGCAGGGCGGTGGGTCGGTGTCGCCCTTGAGGTTGCCGGAAATCACCACCGGCCAGGAGCCGAGATCGCGGAAGCGTTCGGCATCGACATCGGATTGCGCAACCACCAGCGCCAGCTTGGAAAACAGCGATTCAGCAATGTCATGCCGGGCTTTCCAGCGGTCGAAGGAACGGTCGGAGAGGCGCGCATTGACACGGATCTGCGGAATGTGCCGGCGTTCCAGCTCCATCATCGTCACCGGCCAGATTTCCGATTCAGCGGTGATGGCGGCATCCGGCGCCCAGTAGGTCAGGAAACGGTTGACCGCGATCTTAATATCGAGCGGCACATATTGATGGATCACATCGTCGCCCAGCCGCGTGCGGGTCAGTTCGGCCGAGGTGACGGTGCCGGTGGTCAAAAGCACGAAGATATCGCGCTTGCGGATTTCGCGGATCAGCGGAATAAGCGCCAGCGTTTCACCCACGCTTGCGGCATGGAACCAGACCAGCGGCCCGCGCGGGCGCTCGGCGCTCGCATAACCGAAACGCTCAAGCCGACGGCGCTTGTCTTCCTTGCCCTTTGCCGCCCGATAGGAAAGATAGGGCTTCGCGAACGGGTAAGCGGCGATACCGGCAATGCGGTAACCGGAAAGAGCGAAACGTGCGATACGGCTGCTCATGACATTCTGCCCTTGATCATTCCGCGCAATGCCCTTCCCCTGTTTTTGGTTGTTATCGCCGCCTACTTCTTCTCAAATTGCGTCATTTTTTGTCATCGGAAACGAAAGCGCGATCACATTTTCTCGCCGCGGTATTCCCGGCCTGCGCCGCTCGCGCAGGAATCACGGAAAAACTCGCTTTCACCCAATAGTATTACAACGCAAGGGCAAAAGGACTCAAATTTTGTCGTCCGGATTGAGAAGACGGTGCATATGCACGATAAAATAACGCATATGGGCGTTATCGACGGTCATCTGCGCCTTGGACTTCCATGCGGTGAGCGCGGAAGCATAGTCCGGATAGATACCGACGATATCGAGCGCGTTCAAATCCCGGAACTGAACATCCTGAAGGTTTTCCAGTTCGCCGCCGAATACGAGGTGCAGCAGCTGTTTCTGTTTGCCAGATTCCGTCATGTCTTTGTCTCTTTCTTAAACTCTGAGAGAGGCCTTCATCTGCGGGATTTCCCGGCAAACGTCAACTGTCAGACAGATGTGAAAACGCTTTCAAAAGTGCAGGCAGCGCATAATCTGCTGCAGCGCACAATGCGGGGTGGTTCACCTGCCGGCGATTATACATCAGAGGTTTTCCATCCAGCCCGACCAGCCGGCCGCCAGCCTTCTCCAGAATGAGGTCGGCAGCGGCGAGATCCCACTCGTGCGAGTTGGCCTTGACCAGCGTTCCGTCGATGCGGCCATCCGCCACCATGGCCAGCCGGTAGGCGAGCGAGGGTACGTGCGGAATGCGCTTGACGCCACCCCGCACCTCTTCCGGCAGATGCGTGATCACGTCTTCGGGCGCCGCCAGATGGAAGATGCCGGCATTTTCACGCGCGGCAAAAACGGGCGCTCCGTTTTTCAGCGCTTCGCCGCCTTCCAATGCGGTGAACTCCTCGGCAAGCGCCGGGGCTACAAGGGCCGCGACCACCGGCCGGCCCTCATGCACCACCGCGACGCTGACGCACCAGGTATCCCGGCCACCGATGAAGGCGCGGGTGCCATCGATGGGGTCGACAACGAAGACGGTGGAGCGGGAAAGCCTGTCCGTATCGTCATCCGTCTCTTCGGAGAGCCAGCCGTATTCCGGCCGGGCGGAGCGCAGGATGGTTTCGAGAATTTCATTGGCGGCGTAGTCGGCCGCGCTGACCGGCGAAAGCCCGCCATTCTTCCACCAGACCTCGGGATCCTTGCGGAAGAAACCGAGGGCCGTCTCGCCCGCCTTGCGGGCGGCTTCGAGGACCAGCCTCAGATCGGAGGCCCAGCGGGCCTCAGCCATATCGTTCATTTTGCCGTCTTTTCCGCGCGCCTCACACGGCGCGCCCGTTTTTCTTCTCGCACTTGCACACAAAGTGCCGGCGAAAACAACCCGCGGGCCGTCTCACTTGCCCGCGATCGTCATGCCTTCAATGGCGAGCGTCGGGGCAGCGACGCCGTATTTACGGTCGATGTCATTAGCCGGCGTGACCCGCATGAACATGTCCTTCAGGTTCGAGGCGATGGTGACCTCGGAAACCGCGAAGGTCTTTTCGCCCTTCTCGATCCAGAAACCGCTCGCCCCGCAGCTATATTCACCCGTGATCATATTGGCGCCGTGGCCGATCAGCTCGGTGACGTAAAAGCCGGTTCCGACCTGTCGCAGCAGGTCATCCGGCGAGAGGTCGCCCGGCTCCAGCGCCAGATTGGTGGAGGCCGGCGAAACCGCCGTGCCGCCGCGCACGCCGCGACCGTTGGTTTCAAGGCCGAGTTCCCGCGCCGCCGAGGTGGACAGGAACCAGTGCTTGAGAACACCGTCCTCAATCATCGTCATCTTCTCGCCGCGCACGCCCTCGCCATCGAAGGGACGCGAGGACGGGCCGCGCACGATCTGCGGATCGTCGGTGAGATAAAGGCCCTTTTTCAGAACCTGCTGACCCATCTTATCGCGCAGGAAGCTGGTCTTGCGGGCAACCGACGCGCCGTTGATGGCGCCAGCAATCGCACCGACAAAACCGCGGGCGATGCGCGGATCGAAAACCACGGTGATGTTGCTGCCGGTATCGACCTGGCGCGGGCCGACACGGCGCACGACTTTTTCCCCGGCGCGGCGGCCGATTTCTTCGGCGGCATCCAGATCGGCATAATAAAGGCGGCTGTCGAAATCGTAGTCGCGCTCCATCTTCGTGCCTTCGCCGGCAATGACGCTGACGGAACGGCTGAAGCGGCTGCCCATATAGCTGCCGGAAAAACCGTGCGAGGTGGCAAGCACGAGGCCGCCCATGCCGCTCGATGCGCCGGCGCCGGAGGAATTGCTGACACCCTTGACCGCAAGTGCTGCCTCTTCCGAAGCAAGGGCTGCCTCACGCAGCTGATCGGCCGACACTTCCGTCGCATCGAAAAGCTGAAGATCGTCATAGGAAGTGGCCAGCCGTTCCTTGTCCGCAAGGCAGGCAAAGGGGTCTTCCGGCGAAACCTTCGCCATCGCCACGGCCCGCTCCGCCAAGGTCTTCAGGTCGAAGCCCGGATTGGCCGAAACGCTTGCCACCCGGCGGCCAACGAAGACGCGCAGGGAAAAATCGTCGCTTTCGGAGGATTCGGTGCTTTCCACCTTGCCGAGCCGCACGCCGACCGATTGCGAGCGGGAGCGGACGACAACGGCATCCGCCTCATCCGCACCGGCGGCGCGGGCAAGATCGACAAGCTGGCTGGCGCGATCGAGAAGTTTGGAAGAATCTATTTCTGAGGACATGAGTTGGCCTTTCATTCCTGTTCCATTTATTGTGCCAGGAACCCCGCATCAAGGGCGAAACGCCGCTTTCTCCATTCGGACGGTATTGTCGCCACCCTATTCGAAAGTCCGCCCGCATGACCGAGCACGACGCTCTCTTTTCCGAACCCCTGCTGCTTCTGGCCGGCGCGGTCATCGCAGCCTCGGTTTTCCGCAAGCTCGGGCTCGGCACCGTGCTCGGTTATCTGGTGGCGGGCATCATCATCGGGCCGTTCCTGCATCTGGTCACGGATGCGAAGGACATCTTCAACGTCTCGGAACTTGGCGTCGTTTTCCTGCTCTTCATCATCGGTCTCGAACTGAAGCCGTCGCGCATCTGGCAGATGCGGCGCGATATCTTAGGGCTTGGGATGGCGCAGGTGCTGGTGACGGGCAGCGTGCTGGCGGCCATTGCCTGGTGGGCAGGGCTGATCGACTGGCGCGGCAGCCTCGTCGCAGGTTTCGGCCTTGCGCTTTCCTCCACCGCCTTTGCGCTGCAAATCCTTGCCGATGACGGCGACATGAATACGCGGCACGGCAACCGCTCCTTTTCGATCCTGCTGTTTCAGGACCTCGCCATCGTGCCGCTTCTTGCCCTCGTCACCATTCTTTCCAACCGGCCGGATGTGCCGACGGATTCCATGGTATCCGATCTCATCGCCTCCGTCGTCGCGGTGGCCGGCATGGTGCTGGCCGGGCGGTATCTGCTGACGCCGATGTTCCAGATCATCGCCCGCACCGGCGCGCGGGAGGTGATGATCGCCGCCGCCCTCTTCGTCGTCATCGGCGCCGCCGCCATCATGGAGGCGGTGGGTTTGTCGATGGGCATGGGCGCGCTGCTGGCGGGGCTGATGCTGTCTGAATCCTCTTACCGGCACGAGCTGGAGGCCGATATCGAGCCGTTTCGCGGCCTGTTTCTGGCGCTGTTCTTCATGGCTGTCGGCATGTCGCTGCATATTCATATCGTCTATGAGCATATTCTGCTCATCCTGATCGCCGTGCCGGCGATGATGGCGGTGAAGGCGGCGCTGATCTATGGCCTCTGCCGCATCGCCGGCTCGTCGCGTTATGCATCGAGCCGCATCGCGCTGCTTCTGGCGCAGGGCGGCGAATTCGGCTTCGTGCTCTTCACCACCGCTGCCGCCTCCGGCCTGTTTCCGCAGGCAACGGCCTCGATCCTCGTTGCCGTCGTCACGCTTTCCATGGCGCTGACCCCGCTTCTGGCGGTGATTTCACGCCGGCTGACGGCGGAGGATGCGGAAGAGGACAAGCTGGAAGAGGATTTCGACGGGGCGGGCGCGGATGTGCTGATGATCGGCTTTTCCCGCTTCGGCCAGATCGCCTCGCAGATCCTTCTCGCCGGCGGGCGCGACGTGACTGTCATCGACAGCTCGGCCGACCGCGTGCGGCAGGCCGCCCGTTTCGGCTTCCGCATCTTTTTCGGCGATGGCACCCGCAAGGACGTGCTGATCGCCGCCGGCATCGAGCGGGCCGATCTCGTTGCGGTCTGCACCCACAAGAAGGAGGTGACCGACCGTATCATCGACATGATCCAGTCGGAATTTCCGAGCGTGCGCATCTATGCCCGCTCCTATGACCGCGTGCATTCCCTCGACCTCAGAAAAAAGGGCGTGGAATATGAAATCCGCGAAACGCTGGAATCGGGTCTGCTGTTCGGCAGGCGCATTCTGGAGGGGCTGGATTTGGATGGCGAAAGGGCGCTGGCGATTGCCGACGACATTCGCGAGCGCGACGAGGAGCGGCTTCAGCTACAGGCCGTGGAAGGCCTCGCCGCCGGCCGGCAGATGCTGCACAACAAGCCGGTGCGCGAGGTGAAGCCCGAACCGCTGATGAAGCCGAAGACCAAGGCGGAAAAGTGGGAAGAAGAAGAGAATGCGGAGGACAGCGAGACGGAAGTTTCGCTTTGAATTGAGTTCAACTTAGTGACTGGGAGAGCAGCGCTTGTTTCTTCTCCCCGCCGGGGAGAAAAAAGGGGCGGGCGGCAACCTCACTTAACTTGTCACGCCTCCACGCCCTGCCCGCGATGAAACAGTTCCACCTGCATGTCGATCTGCCGTTTCAGATCGTCCTTGATGCCGGCCGATGCGTTCAGCACCTCTTCGGACTTCAGGAAATCCAGCACACCGAAACGGTGCACCGGCGGGCGCAGGAAAATATGCGGCGGGCGTAGCCTCAGTTTCAGGGCAATCGCTGCCTGCATCATTAGCTGGCTGGCGCCGAACAGGCTGTCCAGCCGGTTCGGCATGGTGGTTCCATCACCTTCCGGGCCACCGACGACATCAACGCCGATGACGATATCGGCGTGATCGAGCAGATGCTCATAGGGCACCGGATTAAAAATGCCGCCGTCGATCATGATGCGGCCATCGATACGCACGGGCATGAACAAAGCGGGAATGGCGGCAGATGCGGCCAGCGCCTGGATGATCTCGCCGCGTTCCACCACCACTTCGGACTGGGCGTAATAATCCGTGGTTATCACTTTGAGCGGAATGGCAAGCTCGGAAAAATCCTTCGGCAGAGCCTGCGGCATCAGGGCGTGAAGGATGAGTTCGAGGTTGAACTGCCCGAGGCGAAAACCGTCCACCGCATGGCGCATCGATGCCGGGCCGAGGCTCCAGAGCCGGTTGGCAACCGAGCCTTTTCGTCCCATCAGCTCAAGCGTGTATTCACGGATTTCCCGGCCGGTCATGCCGGCCGCCATGCCCGCGCCTATGATGGAGCCGATGGACGAACCGGAAATCGCCACGGGCCGGATGCCGAGTTCGTCCAGCGCCTCGATGACGTTGATGTGGCAGATGCCGCGGGCGCCGCCGCCGCCGAGCGCCAGTCCGAAGGTCGGCTCATGGCTGCCCGCACCGTCATCTTGGAGAACCTCTTCCCCGGCGCGGACGATCGTTATGCTCTCGTTTACACCCTGCTCCATGCGAATACCCAAATTCTTTCCACGGCAAAGACTCTGCCTATTGCGCAAACAAGACAAGACCGTGGCGTGACGGGAAGGTGTTCCTGTTAGAGCGTTCTCGCTTTTCTTCGAATCGCGAAAACACTCTAACTCTTTGTTATGTCGCATTTCCGGACGGAAAACCGGGCTCCGCTTTTCCTGGAAATGTTTTAAGGCTCGTAACGGTAGAAATGCATTTTCGTATCGCCGAAGATGCGGCTTTCGAGCGGTTTGAAAACCGGATCGACCTTGACCGTCACATCGCCGCGCTCTTCGAGGATGGCGAGCGCGCCGGGGTTCAGCCAGCCGCCGCCATGGGCGGCCGCGAAAGCCTTCTCGCCATGGCCATAGCCATAGGGCGGATCGGCGAAGAGAAGATCGAAGGGTTCGATATTGTTGACGCCGCCGAGCTTGGTGGCGTCACGCCGCAGGATACGGGCGCGGCCATGCAGACCCAGCGCATCGATATTTTCCCAGAGCAGCCCCCTGCCCTCCACGCCGTTTTCGACGAAGAGCGCCACGCGACAGCCGCGCGAAAGCGCCTCCAGACCGACCGCACCGGTTCCGGCAAAAACATCCAGAACGCGCGTGCCATCCAGACTTTCCGGATAGGCATGGCTCAGAATATTGAAGAGGCTTTCCCGCGTCCTGTCGATGGTCGGACGAATGGAATTCGATTTCGGCGCGGCCAGTATCCGGCCGCGGAACTCACCGCCTACGATCCGCATTACGTGTCATTCCCCTGCCTCCAGAAGGTTTGCCACCCGGGCCTTTGCCGCCCGGCTTGCCGCCGCCGGGACCACCGGGGCCTTTGCTCTTGCCTGAGAAACCCGAACGTTCGCCACGCTCGCCCGACTTTCCGAAAGATGGCTTGCCGAATCCGGATTTACCGGCCGGCTTGCCGCCACGGGGCTTGTCTCCCGCCGGGCGCTCACCGCGTGGGCGGTCACCGTCTTCACGGGGCCTGTCGCGGAACGGACGGTCACCGAAAGGTTTTTCGCCACGGGGGCGGTCGCGGAACGGACGGTCACCCTCTTCGCGCGGCTTGTCACGGAACGGCCGGTCGCCGAAAGGTTTGCCGCCGCGTGCCGGGCGGTCACCGAAGCTTTTTTCACCGCGCGGACGGTCGCCACGCGGGCGATCACCTTCTTCACGCGGCTTGTCGCGGAATGGCCGGTCGCCGAACGGCTTTCCGCCGCGTCCACCACGATCACCAAAGCTCTTTTCGCCACGCGGACGGTCGCCGCGTCCGCGACCAGCTTCCTCTTCACGGGGGGAATCTGAGCGGATCCACTCGCCCTCGGCATCCGCATGCCGCACGACGTTGCGCCGCGCTTCGTCCTGGGCGGAAGGCTTCTTGAAGAGGTTTTCAGCTTCCGCGCGGGCGGAAGACTTACGTTCCTTGCCGTCACGGGTGGGCCTTGCACCGGGCGCCATCCAGACATTGGCCGTGCGGCTGGTGCCGGCGGCCTGGCGGGGGCGGCGGTCGTCGCCTTCATCCTCGCTGCGGCCTTTGGCGCCAAATTTCCCGGCGGGCTTGGAGCCGAACTTGCCGGCGGGCTTGTCGCCGCGCTTGGTATCGAGACGGCCGAGCGCCTTTTCGCGGCGGTCTTCCGGCTTGCCGCTCTTTTCGAAGCGCGGCTTGCCTTCCGGCGCATCGCTCTTCGCCCATTCGGATTTTACGGGCCGCTTCGGCGTGTCGTCTTCTTCATCCTCAACGGGCGCATTGTAGATCGGCGCGTCGAAATTGGCGCCGGCCTGTTCGATCAGACGCGGGCCGAGCTGGTCGCGCAGCATGCGGCCGCGCACTTCCAGCACCTTGCCTTCAGCGAGATCGCCGAGCTGGAACGGACCGTAGGAAACGCGGATCAGGCGGTTGACCTCGAGACCGAGCGCGCCGAGCACGTTCTTGATCTCGCGGTTCTTGCCTTCACGCAGACCCATGCTGATCCAGACATTGTGGCCCTGGGTGCGGTCGAGCGTGGCATCGATTGCACCGTAGAGCACGCCGTCGACGGCAATGCCTTCCTTCAGCTTGTCGAGCGCGGCCTGATCGACCTCGCCATGGGCGCGCACGCGGTAACGGCGCAGCCAGCCGGTGGTCGGCAGTTCCAGCACGCGGGAAAGACCGCCATCGTTGGTGAGCAGCAGCAGGCCTTCGGTATTGATATCGAGACGGCCGATGGACAGAACGCGCGGCAGTTCACCCGGCAGATTGTCGAAAACGGTCGGACGGCCTTCCGGGTCGGAATTGGTCGTCACCAGACCGGCGGGCTTGTGGTAGAGCCACAGTCGCGTGCGCTCGGCACCGCGAATCGGCATGCCGTCCACTTCGATCTTGTCGGACAGCGTGGCGTTGACCACCGGCGTATCCAGCTTGACGCCGTTCAGCGACACGCGGCCTTCCATGATCATGCGCTCGACATCGCGGCGCGAGGCCACACCGGCGCGCGCCATGATCTTGGAAATGCGCTCGGGCTTGGAAGCGCCAACGGTTTCCGGCACCGGGGCGACCTTTGCCTCGGTCGGTTTCTTTTCGCGCTCTGCGGCGGGCTTGCCGGGGCCTTTCGGCTTCCTGTCGCGGCTAAATGTCTTGCCGCCGTCACGCTTCGGCTTGTCTTTAAAAGTCATTTGCTGTTTGCCTGTTGTTTGGGCTGTCCTATCAGGTCCAAGCACAAGGGTTAAGAGGAAATTGAAACGCAATGGCCGAAAGGACGCATTTCATGGAGCTGGCGCTTTCGGAAGCCCGTGCCGCGGCTGAGCGGCAGGAGGTTCCGATCGGCGCTGTACTGGTTATGGACGGCCGCGTCATCGCCCGTTCCGGCAACCGCACCCGTGAATTGAACGATGTGACGGCTCACGCCGAAATCGCCGTGATCCGCATGGCCTGCGAAGCGCTGGAGCAGGAACGCCTGCCCGGCGCCGATCTCTATGTGACACTGGAGCCCTGCACCATGTGCGCGGCGGCGATTTCATTCGCCCGTATCCGCCGGCTCTATTACGGCGCGCGAGACCCGAAGGGCGGCGCAGTGGAGAGTGGCGTGCGTTTCTTCAGCCAGCCGACATGCCACCATGCGCCGGATGTCTATTCGGGACTGGCGGAAAGCGAAAGTGCGGAAATCCTGCGGCAATTTTTCCGCGAGAAACGTCTAGACGATTGAGTGACCGGCGGGAGACGCAAGCTTTCCCGCAGGCCGTCAGCCATTCATTATTACTGGAAGGGGTTCCACCAGCTCTTGCCGGTGTTTGCCACGGCCGCTTCTTTCTTGCGGCGCTTTTCCTTCTTCTGTTCCGGTTCGCCGAGATCGGTCAGCTGATCCTGCGGGACGCTACGATATTCAGCCGGCGGATCGGTGAGGAACTTGCGCTGGGCGTTGACGACGGAGCCGCCCTGGGCATCGGCCTTGGCCTTGCGGAAGGCTTCCCATTTCTGGGTCTCGGTCATCTGGCCGGCCGTGCCGTTGCCGGCGAGCAGCGGCGAACGATAATGCGGGTTGTTCTTGTTGGCATCCGCCTCTTCGCGCAGGCGTTCGCGGGTTTCTTCCGGCGATTCGACCCATTGCGGATTGTTTTCGCGGCTTGCCATGTTCTGCTGCGGCTCTGCCAGCTGTTCGGCACGGGCCTGGGCGGGAACGACGAGGCCGGGGCGCGGGCTGTATTTCAGGTTGCGCTTTTCCTGATCGTTGCCGGTGATCGAGGTCGCGTTGCCGAGATCGTCGACAAGCTGTTCCGCCGCCGTCTTGCCCGTACCGTAGGTCGGGCTCGTGCAGGCGCCCAGCAACACGCCTATCGTCGTGACGCCAACAACCGTGCGAAACATGCCCAAACCCTGCGCATTACCCTGCATCGTCTTCATTGAAACCCTTCCAGCCGTCCGTCCCACTTCGCCAGACATCGTCTTTCGGCAGGCGGCAGCCCGCATTGCCGTGCAAATCCGGCCATTTTCAGGCAGGTGTACCGGATGAAGAGGCAAAGCGCAATTCATCCGGTCATTTTCATCGCGCATCGGATCATCCGAGGGCTGCAAGCTCTCGCAGCGCGGCCGCATCGCGGGCGGAAACCTCCGGATAGGCCGGATCGGAGCCGACATCGGTGGTGATGCGCCAGGAACGGGCGCATTTTACGCCTTCCGCCAGCTTCTGCTCGACCACGACCTTTGCCACTTCCGGCAGGCGGAAGCCATCGGCCGGGCCTTCATCGCCCACCACCGAGATGGCCGAAGTGATGCAGATTTCGGCGAAATCCTGCCCCTTCAGCGCCGCCAGAAGATCGGCGTCGGTAATGTGCACGACAGGGGCAGCTTCCAGCGAAGAGCCGATACGCTTTTCACGGCGTTCCACTTCCAGCGCGCCGGTAACAACCGTGCGGACCTTGCGGATTTTTTCCCACTTCGCTTCCAGCGCATCGTTCTTCCATTCCGCCGGGATTTCCGGGAACTGGACGAGATGCACCGATTCCGCATCCGGATAACGCGACAGCCACGCTTCTTCCGTCGTGAAGGGCAGCATGGGTGCCAACCACGAGACGAGGCAATCGAACAGCTTCGCGATGACCGAGAGGGCAGCGCGGCGCTTCAGCGAGGATGGCGCGTCACAATAAAGTGTGTCCTTGCGGATATCGAAATAGAAGGCCGAAAGCTCGACATTGGCGAAATCCACCAGCGCGCGGGCGATCTTCTTGAACTCGAAGCCGTCATAACCTTCACGCACGACGCCATCCAGTTCGGACAGGCGGTGCAGCACCAGCTTTTCCAGCTCCGGCAGATCGGCATAGGCGATCTCCTCGCCCTCATAATGGGCGAGCGTGCCGAGCATCCAGCGGATGGTGTTGCGCAGCTTGCGATAGGCATCGACATTGGTCTGGATGATGGCCTTGCCGAGGCGCTGGTCATCCCAATAATCCGTGGTCATGACCCACAGGCGCAGGATATCCGCGCCGGCGTCCTTCATGACTTCCTGCGGAGAAACCACGTTGCCCTTGGACTTCGACATCTTCTCGCCCTTCTCATCCATGGTGAAACCATGGGTGACAACGGCGTTGTAAGGCGCACGGCCACGCGTCGCGCAGCTTTCCAGCAGCGACGAGTGGAACCAGCCGCGATGCTGGTCGGAACCTTCCAGATAGACATCCGCCGGCCACTTCATGTCCGGGCGGTCTTCCAGCGTGAAGGTATGGGTGCAGCCGCTGTCGAACCAGACGTCGAGAATGTCCATGACCTGCTGCCAACGGGCATGGTCGTGGTCATTGCCGAGGAAACGTTCCTTGGCGCCTTCGGCGAACCAGGCGTCAGCACCTTCGGCCTCGAAGGCCTCGAGGATGCGGGCGTTGACGGCCTCATCGATCAGGACTTCGCCCTTCTCATCGGCGAAGACGGCGATCGGCACGCCCCAGCTGCGCTGGCGCGACAGAACCCAGTCGGGCCGGCCTTCGATCATGGCGCGCAGGCGGTTCTGGCCGGAGGCCGGAACGAAGCGGGTGTCGTCGATAGCACTCAGCGAGCGCGAACGCAGCGTCGTGCCGTCGCCCAGTTCCTTGTCCATATAGACGAACCATTGCGGCGTGTTGCGGAAGATGACCGGCTTCTTGGAACGCCAGCTATGCGGATAGCTGTGCTTCAGACGGCCGCGGGCAAACAGGTTGTTTTCCGCGATCAGCGCCTTGATGACGCGGTCATTGGCATCGCCCTTCTTGCCGTTATCGTCCATGACGCGGGCAGCGCCGCCTTCGGCGGACGGGCCGAAACCGGGGGCGTCTTCGGTGTAGAAACCGTCATCGCCAACCGGGAACGGGATGGCCGACGAAACGCCGCGCGCTTCCAGCTCACGCTGATGCGCGGTCCAGACGTCAAAGTCCTCACGGCCGTGGCTCGGCGCTGTGTGCACGAAACCCGTACCGGCATCGTCGGTGACGTGATCGCCTTCGAGAAGCGGAACCGGGAAATCGTAGCCGAGCGACGCCAAAGGATGGGCGCAGGTGATGGCGGCCAGTTCTTCCGTTTCCACGTCGCGAACGAGCTTGAAGGTCAGCTTCGCCTTGGCTGCGGCCTCATCGGCGAGCTTCTTGGCGAAGATCAGCTTTTCGCCCGGCTGCGGACCGAAATCGTTCTGCGCGCTTTCGACTTCGAACAGGCCGTATTCGACCCGCGAAGAAAACGCGATGGCGCGGTTGCCGGGGATGGTCCACGGCGTCGTTGTCCAGATGACGACGGAGACGCCGGAAAGACCGGGAACCGCATCCTTGACCGGGAATTTCACCCAGATCATGTCGCTCTCGACATCGGCATATTCGACTTCGGCTTCCGCCAGCGCCGTGCGCTCGACGACCGACCACATGATGGGCTTCGAGCCGCGATAAAGCTGGCCGGTGCGGGCGATCTTCAGGAGTTCGCCGGCGATGCGGGCTTCTGCGTGGAAGTTCATCGTGGTGTAGGGGTTTTCGAAGTCGCCCTCGATGCCGAGGCGCTTGAACTCTTCCGACTGAACCTTGATCCAGCCGGCCGCGAAGTCACGGCATTCCTTGCGGAATTCGTTGACCGGAACCTCGTCCTTGTTCTTGCCCCTGGCGCGATAGGCTTCCTCGATCTTCCATTCGATCGGCAGGCCGTGGCAATCCCAGCCCGGAACGTAATTGGCGTCGTAACCGCGCATCTGGAACGAGCGGGTGATGACGTCTTTCAGGATCTTGTTCAGCGCGTGGCCGATGTGGATGTTGCCGTTGGCATAGGGCGGGCCGTCATGCAGCACGAATTTTTCGCGGCCGGCGGCGGAGGCGCGCAGGCGTTTGTAGAGGCCCATTTCCTGCCAGCGCTTCACCGTTTCCGGTTCCTTCTGCGGCAGGCCGGCGCGCATCGGAAAATCCGTCTGCGGCAGATACAGGGTGGCGGAATAGTCGAGTTTTTCTGCGGTGTCGCTCATAATCGTACCGTTGTTGCGCGCCGTGGCGGTCGCGCCGTCTCAATTCAAAACAGGGCAAATACGGAAAGCGCCATGACAAATGTCATGACAAGCGCCAAAATCCCGGACCTTCCGGCTCGTCAGAGCGGGCGGAAAGCCGGGCCAATAATTCGGCCAATCTGAGTTTTAAACATCAACCGGTATTGGGACATGGCGGATTGTTTATGCGGTTTTCCGGTAAAAAGGAAGAGAAAAGCGACAGCAACCGGGGCCGGAATAAGGGGCTGTTGGCCCTTTCAGCTCAAAAGGCGATCTTGGCGTCCAGTTCGCTCAGCGGCCGCACGCCTGACAGCATTGCCCTTGCCTCTTCCTCGTCGCGCCTGATTTGCGCCACCAGCGGTTCGAGACCGTCAAATTTCAGCTCGTCGCGCAGATGCCCGAAGAAGGACACCGAACAGACCTCGCCATAAAGATCGCCTGAAAAATCGAAGACGAATGTTTCGAGCAGCGCCGCACCGTTTTCGGTGACGGTCGGGCGGTAACCGAAGCTTGCCACGCCATCGCGGATCGAACCGTCCGGGCGGCGGAACCGCACGGCATAGATGCCGGCCTTCAGTTCCGTTTCCGGCGCCAGCGCCATGTTGGCGGTGGGATAACCCAACGTGCGACCGAGCTTCTGGCCGCCGATGACTTCGCTTTCCACCGTGAAGCGATAACCGAGCAGACCTGCGGCGCCCGCCACATCGCCTTCGCACAGAAGCGAGCGGATCCGGCTGGAGGAGACGACATCCGCGCCCTCGTCGCGGAAGGCATCCACCAGCGTCACGTCGAAGCCATGGCGTTTGCCGGCCTCCATCAGAAATGCCGGGCCGCCTTCGCGGCCCTTGCCGAAGTGGAAATCGAAGCCGGTGACGACGGCGCTGGCATGAAGCCAGTCGACCAGAATGGACTGGACGAATTCTTCCGCCGAGCGCTGCGAAAATTCCCGGTCGAAGGGATATTCGATGACGGAGCGGAAACCGATGGCCTCAAGGATGCGCGCCTTCAGCGGCGCGGGCGTGAGGCGAAAGACCGGCGTATCGGGACGGAAGACGGAACGGGGATGCGGCTCGAAGGTCAGCACCAGCGCGGGAACGCCACGGGCTTCCGCCAGCTCCAGAGCACGATCCAGCACGGCCCGGTGGCCGCGATGCACACCGTCGAAATTGCCGATGGCGATGACGCCGCCGCGAAGAGCTTCCGGCAGCGGCTCCTTTTTTTCATTGCGGTGAAAAACGGTCATGGCAATCGATCCATTCCTGCGCCAGCTATTCCTCAGGCAAGACGTCCTCAGGCGAGACGGGGCATCCACCAGCCGGGAGCCGCGCCCTGCCCCTTGAGATAGGCGTTGAGAAGCGCCTCGTCCGTCTGGCCGTTCAGCGTATATTCGGCGGCGTGAATGCCGCCGCTGATATAAAGAAGGTTGAGGCCGCTCGCAATCGCGCCCTTCACATCCGTCGGCATGCCGTCGCCGATGGCGAGCACGCGATCCTTGGCGAAAGCGCCGCGCACCTCCTTGGCCGCCGCAAGGCAGGCTTCATAGATCGGCGCATGCGGCTTGCCGGCAATGCGGACCTCGCCGCCGAGCTGTTCGTAGTAAGCGGCCATGGCGCCGGCGCAGGGAATGATGCGCTCGCCGCGCTCCACCACCAGATCGGGATTGGCGCAGATCATCGGCACGTTGCGGGCAATGAAGCCCTTGAGCATTTCGGTATAGTCTTCGGGCGTCTCCGTCTCGTCGTCGAAGAAGCCGGTGCAGACCACGGATTCCGTTTCCGCCTCGCCGACACATTCGACATCGAGACCTTCCAGCAGCGGCATGTCCCGTTCCGGGCCGAGCAGGAAGACCTTTTTTGGGCCTTCCGCGATCAGGCCGCGGGTGACGTCGCCGGACGTGATGATACGGTCATAGGCCTCATCCGGCACGCCGAGAACGCGAAGCTGGGCGATGACGCCGGGAGCGGGGCGCGGCGAATTGGTGATGAGCACCACCGTCTTGCCGGCCTTGCGCGCTTCCCGCAGGGCAACCGCCGCATCCGGAAAGGCGCTGACGCCATTGTGCAGCACGCCCCAGACATCCGAAAGAATAACGTCGAACCCAGCCGTAATTTCGCCGAGAGTGAGAATGCGATGGGCCATGAGATGCTTTCCGGATGCGAGAAGAGGGTGAGCGTCACATCGCAAAGCGGGACGCCGATGGCAAGGAAAAAAGCGCCGCCAGACCGGTCTTTGGCCCGCCTGACGCAGCATGAACACAAATGCCCCTTAGATGCGATGCGGCCGCAACGCGCGAAAAGAACGACGTCGCCGCGCCCGTCCGCGCATGGGAAATTTCTGTCATGGAACGCTGATAACCATAAGCCATGAAATTTTTCAGACAGGGCGTTCTTGACTCCGGAAGAAGCCCTCCTTATCTCGGTTCCGCTGGCACTCAAACAAGAAGAGTGCTAACACCCATCACGCGAGCCTGCGAAGGTTCATGAAGTCATTTGATCGAGGGATTAGGCAATGACAAGCACCAATTTCCGCCCGCTTCACGATCGCGTCGTCGTTCGTCGCGTTGAATCCGAAGCCAAGACCAAGGGCGGCATCATCATTCCCGATACCGCCAAGGAAAAGCCGCAGGAAGGCGAAATCGTCGCCGTCGGTTCCGGCGCACGCGATGAGTCCGGCAAGGTCGTCGCTCTCGACGTCAAGGCTGGTGACCGCGTTCTGTTCGGCAAGTGGTCGGGCACCGAAGTCAAGCTCAACGGCGAAGACCTTCTGATCATGAAGGAAGCCGACATCATGGGCATCATCGGCTGATCTGGCCGAACCCGTCCTTCCTTAAATTTCAAGCCGGACCCGGTCCGGCCATTCGAAACCAGGAGTTTTGAACATGGCAGCCAAAGAAGTAAAATTCGGCCGCACAGCGCGCGAAAAGATGCTCAAGGGCGTCGACGTTCTTGCTGATGCAGTGAAGGTAACCCTCGGCCCGAAGGGTCGTAACGTCGTTATCGACAAGTCCTTCGGCGCTCCGCGCATCACCAAGGACGGCGTTTCCGTCGCCAAGGAAATCGAACTGGAAGACAAGTTCGAGAACATGGGCGCGCAGCTCGTTCGCGAAGTTGCCTCCAAGACCAACGACATCGCCGGTGACGGCACCACCACCGCGACCGTTCTGGCCCAGGCCATCGTTCGCGAAGGTTCCAAGGCGGTTGCTGCCGGCATGAACCCGATGGACCTGAAGCGCGGTATCGATCTGGCCGTTGCTGAAGTCGTCAAGGACCTTCAGGCCAAGGCCAAGAAGATCAACACGTCTGAAGAAGTTGCGCAGGTCGGCACGATCTCTGCAAACGGCGAGCGTCAGATCGGTCTCGACATTGCTGAAGCAATGCAGAAGGTCGGCAACGAAGGCGTCATCACCGTTGAAGAAGCCAAGACCGCTGAAACCGAACTCGAAGTCGTCGAAGGCATGCAGTTCGACCGCGGCTACCTGTCGCCCTACTTCGTGACCAACCCGGAAAAGATGGTTGCGGACCTCGAAGACGCATACATCCTCCTGCACGAAAAGAAGCTCTCGAACCTCCAGGCCATGCTGCCGGTTCTCGAAGCTGTCGTTCAGACCGGCAAGCCGCTCGTCATCATCGCTGAAGACGTCGAAGGCGAAGCTCTTGCAACGCTCGTCGTCAACAAGCTGCGTGGCGGCCTCAAGATCGCTGCCGTCAAGGCTCCGGGCTTCGGCGACCGCCGCAAGGCCATGCTGGAAGACATCGCCATCCTGACCGGTGGTACCGTCATTTCCGAAGACCTCGGCATCAAGCTCGAAAACGTTACCCTCGACATGCTCGGCAAGTCGAAGAAGGTTTCGATCTCCAAGGAAAACACCACGATCGTTGACGGCGCCGGCCAGAAGTCCGACATCGAAGGCCGTGTTGCCCAGATCAAGGCCCAGATCGAAGAAACCACCTCCGACTACGATCGCGAAAAGCTGCAGGAACGTCTTGCCAAGCTCGCTGGCGGCGTTGCCGTTATCCGCGTCGGCGGTTCGACGGAAGTCGAAGTGAAGGAAAAGAAGGACCGCATCGACGACGCTCTCAACGCGACGCGCGCTGCCGTTCAGGAAGGCATCGTACCGGGCGGCGGCGTTGCCCTGCTGCGTTCGTCCACGAAGATCACCGCAAAGGGTGAAAACGACGACCAGGAAGCCGGTATCAACATCATCCGCCGCGCCCTGCAGGCTCTGGTTCGCCAGATCGCAGACAACGCAGGTGACGAAGCTTCCATCGTTGTCGGCAAGATCCTCGAGAAGAACGAAGACAACTACGGCTACAACGCCCAGACCGGCGAATATGGCGACCTGATCCAGCTCGGCATCGTCGACCCGGTCAAGGTTGTTCGTACGGCTCTGCAGAACGCAGCTTCGGTTGCTTCGCTGCTGATCACCACCGAAGCCATGATCGCCGAGCTTCCGAAGAAGGACGCTCCGATGCCGGCAATGCCGGGCGGCGGCATGGGCGGCATGGACTTCTAATCAGTCCTGTCACCGGAATAAGGAAAGGGCGGTCTTCGGACCGCCCTTTTTCTTTGCCGCCCATGCGTGATTGACGGAAGGCGGCGCGCCTTATCGGCCTCATCCTTGGGATGCTTCATGAAAATCAACAGGTTGCACAATTCTGAAGGCCGAAAGCGGAACGGTTCGTGTATTGTCCCGTTTTGGAACAGGCATGATTTTATCCGGCTATTTTTTGCGGCCCTATGCAATAATGGGGCACATTCAAGAGCGAATCACCACCCAATACGGGGCCGGTTTCCACTCAGACCGGCTTATAAGTGCGCTATTTAGTTGTGCTTTTTCGCAAGTCTCGCGATTTTGAAGAAGAAATACATAATATTTTTGATTTTCTCACTGGCTGGTTGTTGTAGGTAGGGGAAAATAAACTATAAGTCACCCCCCGTAAGGGTTCCGCGACGGGGCGGCCAGCATCGAAGGGGTTTCGATGCCTGGCAAACACGTTCGACTGCGGGTGGCGGTAAAGGTTCAACCTGGCAGTGGCGCTTGAAGTGGCGGCGCTGGCACGTGTTCATGCGGGGGCGCGATTTGTTTGAAATATCAAGACGCAACGATGCTCTGCCTGCGGCGCTGACGACCACGCCCGATCCCCGGACCCTGTCGCATTTCTTCATGTCGGAGGAGTGGAGCAGCGATCTTTCCAGTGGCGTCATCCGGCTCGGCGAACACGCGTCGTTCATGCATGGCCTGCCGCCGGGCGAGTGCGGGTTGCTCAGCCTTGTCCGCTGTTACGACCGCGCTGACCACGCCCGCGTTCTGGAACTTTTCGAGCAGGTCTCCACTGCACCCTCACGTTTCTGTTTTTCAACCGGCCTCTCCATCTTGCCGGCGATGCGCCAGCCGGTCATCTGCATGGGTGAATCTTCCGGCTTCGAAGACGGGCAGCAAGGGCGCATATCAGGGCTTTTCCTGTTTCCGCGCCTTGAGGATATTCGCTTCGCCGCCTGAACATAGCCAACGGACCCAGGATGTTCGTTCACTATATGAAGACAATTCGTCTCCTATTGTTCATCTTTCGGCGCGAATGATTTTCGGTCATTGATATCTTCAGACATTGCAGTTCAACCGGCGACACGCCGATTATTTACCGGAGATATCCATGTCCAGCAGCCAGAACGTTCTCGTTCTCATCGCCCGTATTCTGCTTTCTTTCATCTTCATCACGTCGGGCTTCAGCAAGCTCGTCGATCCGGCCGGTACGGCCGGCATGATCACGGGCGCCGGCCTGCCCGCCGCAACCGCGCTTGCCTATATCGCAGGCCTGTTCGAACTCGTTGCCGGTCTTGCCATTCTCGCTGGTTTCCAGACCAAAATCGCTGCCTGGGCGCTTGCCGTCTTCTGCGTCTTCACCGGTCTGGTTTTCCACAGCGGCACCGTTGCCGTTCCCGGCTGGCCTGAGCCGGCTCTTGGCTGGATCAACACGCTGAACGGCATCATGATGGTGAAGAACATCACCCTTGCCGGCGCTTACATCCTGCTTGCCGCCTTCGGCCCCGGCGCCTATTCCGTCGACGCTAAGCGCGGCACGGCTGTGGCCCACGCCTGAGCCAGACAGATCGACCAATAAAAAGCCGCCGGATCGCTCCGGCGGCTTTTTGTTTTATGTCGTCAGACCGCAGCCCTGATGCGCGAGGCGATCTCCTGAACCGCCGCATCGCCTTCGTGTTCCGGCTTGCGGGCGCGCACGAAGCAGGCTTCCGAGCGAACAATAATGCCGTCCGCGAGGATTTTCAGGTGGTTGGCCCTGAGTGTCGAGCCGGTCGAGGTGATATCGACGATGATATCCGCCTGCCCCGCAGCCGGTGCACCTTCGGTCGCGCCAAGGCTTTCGACGATGCGATAAAGCTGAATGCCGTGCTGGCGCGAAAAGAACTGCTGCGTCAGCCTCCAATATTTGGTGGCGATGGCGAGCCTGCGGCCATGACGGGCGCGGAACTCAGACGCCACATCGCCAAGATCGGCCATGCTGTCCACATCCAGCCAGATTTCCGGCACCGCGACCACGACGTCGGCATGGCCGAAACCGAGGCGGGCGCAGAATTCAACCTGCGCATCGGCATTGGTCAGTCCCTCGCGCACAAGGTCCTCACCCGTCACGCCGAAATCCACTGTGCCGGCGCCGATCTCGCGGGCGATCTCGGAAGCCGACAGATAGGCGATTTCGATATCGTCGCGTCCTTCGATGCGGCCGCGATAGGAGCGGTCATTGCCGACAGCCGCGACTTTCAGCCCGGCGCGTTCCAGAACGGCGGAGGCATCTTCCTTCATCCGGCCCTTTGAGGGCAATGCGATGGTGATCATGGCCTGTTGCTCCCACGCACCGCTTCGATGCGATCCAGCCAGAGCGAAAAGCCCACGGCCGGGATTTTTTCCTGTGCGCCGAGCAGGGTCAGCAGCCGGTCGAAACGGCCGCCGCCGGCCAGAACGCTGTCTCCACCCGCTTCCACCACCTCGAAGACAAGGCCGGTATAATAATCGAGCGGACGACCGAAGGCCGCGCCATAGCTGACGGTTTCGAGATCGACACCGGCATTGGCAAGCGCTGCGACGCGTTTATCGAAAGACGAAAGCGCGCCGTCCAGTTTCAGCTTCGCCTTTGCGGCAAAATCGGCAAGAACCTGCGAGGCCTGCGGCAGGGGCGCCTTCAGGGCCAGGAACTGCTTGAGCAGCGCGAAGCTTTCATCCGGCAGGCGCGTGGCGGCAAGCGCCAGTTTTTCCCGCAGGCGGCGGGCGATTTCCTGCGGTGAACGGCTGGCATTGGTGGAATAGCCGGTCTCCTGCATCACCGTATCGAGATAATCGACCAGCACCGCCTCGTCGCCCGTCGCCAGAAGGCCGGCGACCCTTGCATCCAGCCCGGTCATCGGCTTGGGATGCACGAGGCCTTCCAGAAGCGCGTCGAGCTGCGCCATATCGCCGAAGGCCTGCACCAGCCGCTTCTGCCAGCCAAGCGGCAGGCCAAGGGCGGCAACCACCGCTTCAAACACCTGCTGGTCGCCCAGCGTGACGGCAAGCGCCCGGCCCGGCAGCAGGCGCTGCAGAATGCCGGTGGCGTCAATGACGGCACGAGCATCGGCGGCGGCGATATCGGTATCGCCGAGATCCTCGATACCGGCCTGATAAAACTCGTTGGCACCTTCGCGACGCTGGCGGAAGACTTCGCCGAGATAGGAATAACGCTTCGGCGTGCCAGTCGCCGTTTCGATATGGCGCAGGCAGACCGGGATGGTGAATTCGGGGCGCAGGCACAGGCTCTCACCCGTTTCGCTCTCCGTCATGAAGATACGGCGGCGCAGATCCTCGCCTGCCATATCCAGAAACGGTTCGGCGGGCTGGATGACCGGCGTGTTCACACGGCTCGTGCGGCGCGCGGCGAATTCTTCCAGTAGCTCTCCGGAAAATTCCGGCATGTCGATCAGGGGCATGGAACGGTACTTTTCGTCACGGTTCGAGCGGCTGCATCATTTCGATGCGGTTTCCGAAGGGATCATGGACATAAAACCGGTGATACCCTTCAAGCGGCTCATCCTCAACCACATGGCAGCCTGCTGTTTCAAGTGTTTTTCGCAAGGTTGCCATATCATCGACCAGAAAGGCCGGATGGGCTTTGCGCGCCGGGCGGAAATCCTGCTCGACCCCGAGATGCAGTTTTATCGAACCCCGACTGAACCAGCACCCGCCCCGCGCGGCCAGATTGGCGGGTTTTGCCTGCTCCGCAAAGCCGAGCAGGCCGCCATAGAAAGAGCGCGCCTCATCTTCGCGGCCCGCCGGCATCGCCAGTTGAACATGGTCGAGCGCAAGGATCGCCATGGCCTCAGCGCCCTTCGGCGGCGCGGCGAACGTCCTCTGCCTGATGCTCCAGAATCTCGCGAACCTTCGCCACCAGTTCGGCTTCCGGGACGCTGACCTGCGCCACACGCGCCTCGCGCCAGCTGGCATTGTCCTCGATCTCGCCGGACAGGCGCTTGCCTTCGATCAGATCCTTGATCTGCACCACGCCTTCGGCGCGCTCATCACCGCCCTGGATGATGGCGATGGGGGAGCCGAGACGGTCGGCATATTTCAGCTGGTTGCCGAATTTCTTCCAGTTGCCCTGGTACATTTCAGCGCGGATGCCCTCGGCGCGCAGCGCCTGCGTGAAGCGCTGGTAACGGCCCATGCTCTCCACATCGCCATCCATGACAGTGATCAGAACCGGTGCAAGCGGCTTGACCTGACCGAGCTTGCCGAGGTTCTTCAAAGCCGTCATCAGGCGCGAAACGCCGATGGAGAAGCCCGTGGCCGGAACCGGCTGGCCCATGAAGCGTGAAACGAGGCCGTCATAACGCCCGCCGCCGCCGACGGAGCCGAACACGACCTTTTCGCCCTTTTCGTTGGTGACATCGAAGCTCAGCTCGGCCTCATAGACCGGGCCGGTGTAATATTCGAGGCCACGCACGACGGAAGGATCAATCTTGATGCGCGTCGCATCGTAACCGGCACTGGTGACCAGAGCGCCGATGATGTTCAGCTCCTCAACGCCTTCCCCGCCTCTCGAGGTGCCCGCGACCAGTTTCGCCAGATCGTCGGCGCTTGCCGCATAATCCTTGATGCCGACGAAAAACAGCACCTTTTCGATCTGCTCCTCGCCAAGACCAGCACCCTTGGTGAAATCGCCGGATTCATCCTTGCGGCCGGGGCCGAGCAGCAGCTTCACGCCTTCAGGACCGAACTTGTCGAGCTTGTCGATGGCACGCAGCACGTTGAGACGACGGCCGGCATTGTCCTCGCCGCCGAGACCGATGGCTTCCATGACGCCGTCGAGCACCTTGCGGTTGTTGACGCGAATGACATAGTCGCCGCGCTGAATTCCGAGCGCTTCCAGCGTATCGGCCATCATCATGCACATTTCGGCATCGGCCTGCACGCCGGCGGCGCCCACGGTATCGGCATCGAACTGCATGAACTGCCGGAAGCGGCCGGGGCCGGGCTTTTCATTGCGGAAGACATAACCGGCGCGATAGGTGCGGTATGGCAGCTGGATTTCGTTGAAGTTTTCCGCGACATGACGGGCAAGCGGCGCGGTCAGATCGTAGCGCAGGCTCATCCACTGGTCGTCATCGTCCTGCAGCGAAAACACACCTTCGTTCGGCCGGTCGCTATCGGGCAGGAATTTGCCGAGCGCATCGGTATATTCGAACAGCGGGGTTTCCACCGGATCGAAGCCGTAAAGCTCATAGACCCTGCGGATCTTCTCGATCATCTCATTGGTGGCATGAATATCGGCAACCGAGCGATCCACGAAGCCGCGCGGCAGGCGGGCTTTCAGTTTCTGAGGCTTTTTTGCTTTTTCGCTCATGGGGCCGATCCGATATTTTCCTGAAATCAAGCCGGTGTATTAGAGGATGAAGCCCGGTGCGGCAAGCCGCAAAGGCTGCGGTTCTACTGGCCTGTTCAGGCAAGCGGTGCTATATGGGATACATGTATCCCAATTAGTATCGGGAAGGACGCGACCCATGAGCAAACAGACGGCCATACGCCTGCCGGACGAGACCTATGAGCGGCTGAAGGCGCTGTCCGAGCGCACCGGCCGCACATCCGCCTATTACATCCGCGAGGCGATCGAGAAACATATCGAGGATATGGAGGACCTCTATCTTGCCGAAGAGGCGACGCGGCACATTCAGCGTGGAGAATCGAAGGTTGTAAGCGCCGAGGAGTTCTGGCGTGATCTGGACAATTGAATATCACACGCTTGTCCAGAAAGAGATGCGCAAGATAAATCCGGAAACGCGCCAGCGAATCCGGAGTTTTCTCCATGAACGACTGGCGGCACTGGATGATCCACGGCAGACCGGCGCCGCCCTGCAAGGCTCCGAGCTCGGAAATTTCTGGCGCTACCGGGTGGGCGATTACCGCATCATCTGCGATATACAGGATCACAAGCTCGTCGTGCTGGTGGTCGAAATCGGCCATCGCCGTGAAATCTACCGATAGGCATTCATGATCCTCGAAGCCCTGCAATATGCCGCCACGCGCGCGGTCACGCCGAAAGAATTCCGGCCGCATATCCGCTATTCCGTCAACCTGTGGGCGCGCGCCAACCGCTGCGCCAAAGCCTGGGCGGAGCATGAAAACAACAGCCGGCAATTCGTTCTGCAATCGGCGAGAAAGCTGAAGCAGCGGCGAACGGCCGTCGTACTGGGGTCTGGCCTGTTGCGCGATGTGCCCTATGATGCGCTGGTGGCGATGTTCGATACCGTCGTGCTGGTCGATCTGGTGCATCTTGCCAGCGTGCAGGTGAAGCTGCGCCTCAATGCCAAAAAGAATGTCCGCATCGCCAACCGCGATCTTTCCGGCTTTGACGATGTTCTCGCCGGCCGGCCGGCGGAACCGCTCGATTTCCTGCGGCGGGTGCCCTATCTCGATCTCGTGGTATCGGCCAATCTCCTGTCACAGATCGGCACCGGCGCACGCTACCGGCTGGAGCGGGAAAAGATCGCAGATACCCCGGACGACCTTCTGCCGAAGCTCATTCACACCCATCTGGAAGCGCTGGCTGGCCTGCCCTGCAAGGCCTGCCTGATAACGGACACCTCCTTCGACATCATCGGCAAGGACGGCAACCTGCACCAGCACGAAGACCTGCTGCATGGCATCGAGCTTCCTGCCCCCGCCGCCGCATGGGAATGGCCGCTTGCCCCGTTTGGCGAGGAAAGCAGGGATTACCGCATCGTGCATCACGTCATCGCGCGTGAACTGACCTGATCGTCATGCTTATTCCATAATTGCGGCGGTAAATTCACACCATGTCCCAGGTGGTCCGCACATTGATGTTCCTTGCCTGCCTGTTATACGGCGCAATGCCGGCGCAGATGGCGATGAGCATGCCGACGGCTACGGGCATGGCAGCTTCCTCACAGTCGCCGATGAAACATGACGATGCCCATTCGCATAGAGCCGCTGATCGCGATGACGGGTCTAAAGCGCATGCGGAGAATGGGGCTCATGGAGCCGGCACGGGCGGTTGCTGCCCGCATGGTGGCGATGCCGCACATCCCGGCTCCTGCGCTGCCTGCCTGATCGTGGTTCCCCGAACGATCTTCGCCGATAGCGGCCGGGTGGCATTCGCCTATCCCAAGCCGCAACGCGGCATCGTCTTTGACGGCAAGGCCTTCGCGCCGCCGCTGCCGCCTCCCCGCGCCTGACCCAGATTTTTTCAGACCCATCTTCGAAAAATCCGCCAGACACAGGAAGGATAATCCATGTCTATCAAGACCATCACTCTCGCCGCTGCTTTCGCAACCGTCTTCGCCGTGCCGCTTTTCGCACAGGAAGCGGGCGGCCATGCCGGACACGATATGTCAAAAGGCACCATGAGCGACAGCGCTTCCACCAAGGCGTTCATGGAAGCCAGCAAGAAAATGCATGGCGATATGGCCATCGATTATAGCGGCGATGCCGATGTCGATTTCGTGCGTGGCATGATCCCGCACCATCAGGGCGCAATCGATATGGCCAGGGTCCAGCTCGAATACGGCAAGGACCCGGAAATCCGCAAGCTGGCCGAAGAGGTCATCAAGGCGCAGGAAGGCGAGATCGCCATGATGAAGGCCTGGCTGAAGTCCAAGGGCAAGTGATTGATGCAATTGTCAAACGGGGAGCGCCGGCTGGCGCTCCCACAAGGTTACAACCCCGCGAGACCGGCCTTATAGTCCTCCGAAGCCGCACGGCTAAGGCGCTCCAGTTCCATGGCCGCCCGGCTGGTATGGCGTTCCTTGTGGCGCAGCAAAGCGAAGTTTCGGGCAGGCAGATCGATGCCGGCTCGGACAAGCAATCCCTGCCGCAGAAACAGCGAGGCGACGGAGGCGGAAACCGCCGTGGCCGCGCCGCCGGAGCGCGCCGCCATCACCACCGCCTCGTTGGAGGGCAGTTCGAGCATGACGGAAAGCTCGCCCGGGTCCACCCCCATCTGCCGCACCGCCGCCTCGAAGGCGGAGCGGGTGCCGGAACCCTGTTCACGCAGAACCCATGAAGTGCCGTAGAGCATATCGAGCGCAGTGAGATAACGGCCATCGGCGAAAGGATGGGCCGAACCGGTGACGACCAGCAGCTTGTCGGAGACGACGGGCTGCACCATCAAGGCCGGCTCGTCGATCCTGCCTTCGATGAAACCGACCTCCGCCAGACCGTCGAGCACGGCCTGGGTCACCGTTTTCGTATTGCCGATATCGAGCCGCACGGTCACGCCCGGATAAAGTTTTTTGAACTGCATCAGGATCGGCGGCAGCCAGTAGCTTGCAATCGTCTGGCTGGCGCAAACGGTGATTTCGCCGCGCGTCAGCCCGCCCATTTCGGAGAGAATCAATTCCGCATTACGCACACGCGCCAGCGTCGCCTTCGCTTCGCCCAGAAATACCCGGCCGCTTTCGGTAAGTTCAATGTTGCGGCCGACGCGATGGAACAGCTCGACATTATAAAAGGCCTCGAGATTCTTGATGGCGGAACTGACGGCGGAGGCGGTCAGGCCGATGGCTTCGGCGGCCCTCGTGAGGTGCTCGCGTTCGGCTACGGCGATGAAGATGCGAAGCTGTTCGAAGGTCATGGCTTTTCATTCGATTTTATCGAATAATATATGCCATATTATTTGATAGAATAAAACAGGCGGCTACGGCATTGTCTGGCCATGGCACACCATCGCACCCTTACCCATCCCTTTCAGTTTTCGCTCCGCTGGCTTACCCCGCTTCTGCCGGGCATTCTCATCTGCGCGGCCGTCAGCTGCGCCGCCATTCTGGCGGAGCGCTTTCAGGTGCGGCTTGCAGGCCACGCATGGCTCGGCGATCTCGTGCTCGCCATTCTGATCGGTACGCTGCTGCGTTCGCTGGTGTCGCTGCCCGCCGTCGCTTCGGCCGGCATCAAATTCAGCGCCAAGACGCTGCTCGAAATCGCGGTGGCGCTTCTTGGTGCATCTCTGAGCCTTTCCATCCTCAAGGGCGCCGGCGGTTTGCTGATCGGCGGCATTGCGCTGATCGTCGCGCTGTCGCTGGTCGTCAGCTATGCCGCCGGGCGGATGCTCGGTCTGCCGCCCAAGCTTGCGACGCTGATCGCCTGCGGCAATTCCATCTGCGGCAACTCCGCCATCGCCGCCGCTGCGCCCGCCATCGGCGCCAAGCCGGAAGATGTCGCCGCCTCGATTGCCTTCACAGCCGTTCTCGGCGTCGCCGCCGTCCTGCTGATGCCGTTCCTGCCGCAGCTTCTGGGTCTCGACGCCACCCAATATGGTATTTTCGCCGGCCTGACGGTTTATGCCGTGCCGCAGGTTCTGGCCGCAACCGCCCCGCTCGGCGCAGTCGCCGTGCAGACCGGCACCATCGTCAAGCTTATCCGCGTGCTGATGCTGGGACCTGTGATCGCCGCCCTCTCCGTCATCCATGGCCAGTCCGGCACGGAACGCCTGAGATTGCAGCAGATGGTTCCGTGGTTCATCATCGCCTTCGTGCTGATGATCATGGCCCGGTCCTTCGGCCTCATTCCCGAGGCTCTGATCGGCCCTGTCGCGACGCTCTCCAACATTCTCACCATCATGTCGATGGCGGCGCTGGGCCTTTCGGTCGATATTCGCAGCCTTCGTCATGCCGGCGGCAAGGTCATCGTCGCCGCCAGCCTGTCGCTCGTGCTGCTTGGTGTCTTGAGTTTCGGCCTGATTGTGCTGACCCAGGCGGCCTAAGCAAAGGGCGGGCTGTTACGTCCCGGTGCTGACCGTCAGCGTGTAATGCGCGCCGAGACCGCGGCGCGGCGATCCCAGGATAAGCGTCGGGCGGATCAGCCATTCCGTATCCGCCTTCGGCGTCAGGGTTGCGACCTTGCCTTCGGAATCGCTGAAGAAGATCGCGTCCTCATCCGGCGTTGAAAAATCGAAGACCGCCATCAGCACGAATTCGCTGGAGGCGGCAAGCTCGATCTTCACCGTCTGCCCGGCCTTCACCTTCAGGCGATAGACATCGCCGCGCCCGCGCCGCGTCCAGCCGTCAAGCTTCAGCGGCCCGGCCGGCGGCAGCGCCACTTCCTTCAGCCTTTCGCCGTCATCGAGCCAGATACCGTCGACATTGCGGCCTTCCGCGAAGGAGGGATGCGGCACGGCGGTGACAGTCATGGTGAGAGCCAGAAGAAGGGAGGTTACCTTCATGGACGTACAAACTCCCGCCGCATGGCCTCTATCGGCTGGCGGCAATGACAGCCTTCGATATGGTCGTTGACCATACCCATGGCCTGCATGAATGCATAGACGGTCGTCGGGCCGACGAAACTCCAGTCCCGCTTCTTCAGGTCCTTGGAAAGACGGATGGAGGCGGCGCTGGTGGGGTTGGCCCTTAACGTCGCATAGTCCAGCCTTTGCGGCCTTTCTGCGGCGGCCGGTTCGAAACCCCAGAAATAACGGGCGAGCGAACCGAATTCATCGCGCAGCTCCATGGCGCGGCGGGCATTGTTGATGGTCGAGACGATTTTGCCGCGATGGCGGATGATGCCCTTGTCGGCAAGGCAACGCTCAATATCGGCCTCACCGAATTCCGCCACTTTTTCGAATTCGAAATTGGCGAAGGCAAGACGGAACGCCTCGCGCTTGCGCAGAACCGTCAGCCAGGAAAGGCCGGACTGGAAACCTTCCAGACAGATCTTCTCGAAAAGGCGGCGATCATCGGTGACGGGATAACCCCATTCCTCGTCGTGATATCGGCTGTAATCCGCAAGCCCCTGCTGCCAGAAACACCGCACAAGGCCATCCGCGCCCGTTTCAAGTCCCGCTTCACTCATTCCGCAACCACCCTTCTCCGCTCCCGCCCGTGACCGGTTCAGACCGCGCACTTACCACTCATTCACCACGTTTCAAAACCCGGTGCTAACCTTAAATCCAGCTTTTCCTAATCAAGCGCTTTTTAATGAACAGCCATTTACGATTCGCTGGCGTCGAGGTGCGAACGTGTCCGGCAAAGCGGGCGAACAGTCCCGCAAATCCATAGTTGCGACATCCCGCAGAGAGAGTCCACCCGATGACGATGAAGTCCGTTTTTCTGGCGTTGAGCCTCGTTTCCACCTTTGCTGCCCCGGCAGCCATGGCTAATGAGCGTTATCGCGAGCGCCCGCCCGTCGTCGTCAGCCCGGATCTTTCGGCCCCCTGGGTTACCCAGCTCGGCGGCCGCGGCAATGTGCGGCCCGTGGTTTATCCGCGTGCGCCTGCCGCACGCCAGCCGTTCTTCCAGCAGCGCCAGGCCGCCATGCCGCAGCGCCCCAGCTCCGGCGTCACATCGCAGCGCCCGGCGCGGGTGCAGAACGCCGCCGTCCGCCCCAATGCGCCGGTGCGCACCCAGATCGCGCCGCAATTCCTGCCGCAGATCGTCACCTACCCGACCAATGAAAAGCCCGGCACCATCGTCATCGATACGCCGAACCGTTTCCTTTATCTCGTTCTCGCGGATGGCAAGGCCCGGCGGTACGGCGTCGGCGTCGGCAAGCCCGGTTTCGAATGGGCCGGCACCCACAAGGTAACCCGCAAGGCGGAATGGCCGAGCTGGACCCCGCCGAAGGAAATGATCAGCCGCGAGGCGAGGAAGGGACACTACCTGCCGGCCTTCATGGAAGGCGGCCCGGCGAACCCGATGGGCGCGCGCGCCATGTATCTCGGCTCCACGCTTTATCGCATCCACGGCACCAACCAGCCGTGGACGATCGGCAGCAACAATTCCTCCGGCTGCATCCGCATGCGCAACGAGGATGTCACCGATCTTTACGAGCGCGTCAACGTCGGAACCAAGGTCATTGTGATATGACAGCAACGGTTCAGCCTTTCCGGCCGCTTCAGGGCCGGTGTGGCGGCGTATCCGCTTGAATTGCCGCCTTGCGGCGGTACAATCCGGCTCAATTCAATGGAATGAAACTTGGCGGGGGACGCCAGGAGCCGAACCTCTCTCAGGGGGATGATGGAACGGCCTTAAAACGGGTGGTCAATCGGCCGCCCGTTTTTCGTTTCTGTCATTCAAATGTTATCAAAAAACGCTTTGGTGAATTACTGATATCAATCTGGATTCACTTCATGCCGCGCCATACTTTATTTGTTTGCGCCCTGCTGTTCAGCGGCGTTTCCTTCTCTGCCGCAATCGCGGGCGAATTTGAAATTTCCGGTTATGGCGGCTGGCAAAGCGCGCCGCACAGCGATGTGAAGGTTTCCGACGGTCCGGATTTCCGGGCCGGATGGGAAGGCAAGTCGTTTTCCAACCCGCCTTACTGGGGCGTGCGCGGCACCTACTGGTTCGATGAGGGTCAGTTGCGGAATTTCGGCATCTCACTCGATTTCACCCATGACAAGGTCTATGCCGACGATCAGACGCTTGCCCGTTCCGGCTGGTCGCATTTCGAATTCACCGACGGCCTGAACCTGCTGACGCTCAACGCGCTCTACCGTTTTCCGCTGGAATCGCTGCCGATCACCCCTTACGTGGGCGCCGGCGTCGGCATCAACGTGCCGCATGTGGAAGTATATCGCCCGTCAGGCAAGACCTTTGAATACCAGTTCGGCGGCGCAACCCTGCAGGCGCAGGCCGGCCTCAGCTACCGCATCACCGACAACTGGTCGACCTTCGTGGAATATAAGGGCACCTATTCCTTCGTCGACGTCGATATCGACAATGGCGGCTCGTTGAAGACCGATATCATCACCAATGCGGTGAATTTCGGCGTGGCGTATAAGTTCTAGAAGATATGGCCCAGAGCGTGCCGCGTGGACGACGCTCTCTTTTTCCGTCATTCCGGCCGTAACGTTAAATAGGAACGCTAACCGAGCCAATCGCACTGACGTCATCCTCGGGCTTGTCCCGAGGATCTGCCAACGTCTTGATTTTATTCGACGTGATTAGATCCTCGGGACAAGCCCGAGGATGACGCAGAGAGGTCTTATGCCCGTCACCACCGACTTTCCGACGGCGGACGCGTGCATGAAAATCTGAGCCGGACGATAGTGATCATGGCCGCCTTGACGGAGAGACGCGAGCGGGAGAGCTGTCCCGTGTCGTGCGAAATTTAAACCGAAAGCCTCGCCGGTTTCGGCCCGCCATAGGCCCAGTCCAGCAGCTCCACCGTGTGCAGGATCGGCATATCCGTGCCGGTTCCAATCTGCGTGATGCAGCCGATATTGCCGGTGGCGATGACATCCGCCCGGGTGGCCTCGATATTCTTCACCTTGCGCGCCTTGAGCATGGCGGAAATCTCCGGCTGCAGGATGTTGTAGGTTCCGGCCGAGCCGCAGCAGAGATGCCCTTCCGCCGGATCGCGAACGGTAAAACCCGCCGCCTTCAGGAGTTGTTTCGGCGCAAGCGTGATCTTCTGGCCATGCTGCATGGAGCAGGCCGAATGATAGGCGACCGTCAGACCCTGGCTTTGCCCTTGCGGCAGATCGAGGGTGGCGAGATATTCGGTGATGTCCTTCGCCAAAGCCGAGACCCGCGCGGCTTTTTCGGCATAGGTCGGATCGAGCCGCAGCATATGGCCGTAATCCTTGATGGTGGTGCCGCAGCCGGAGGCGGTGATGATGATGGCGTCGAGACCGCCGCTCTCCATCTCACGCGTCCAGACATCGACATTGCGCCTTGCCGAGGCGAGCGCCTCTTCCTCCCGGCCCATATGATGCACCAGCGAACCGCAGCAGCCCTCCCCCTTCGGCACCACGACCTCGATGCCGAGCCGTGCCAGCAGGCGCAGCGTCGCCTCGTTGATACCGGGATCGAGCACCGGCTGGGCGCAGCCGGTGAGGATCGCAACGCGCCCACGCTTCTCGCCTTCGGCCGGCCGCTCTCCCGAACGGGCTGATGCGGAAGCCGCAGGCACCGCGGCGGGAGCGAGAGCAAGCATGGATTGCAGCGGCTTCAGCGCCGGAACTTTGGCAAGCAGGCCGGAGAAAGGCCGCGCCAGCCGGGCCAGATGCAGGGCCAGCCGGAAACGGGCGGGATGCGGCAGGACGGCAACCAGAAGATTGCGGATCAGCCTATCCATGAAGGGGCGCTTGTATGTCTGTTCGATATGGGCGCGGGCATGATCGACCAGATGCATGTAATCCACGCCGGAGGGACAGGTGGTGGTGCAGGCAAGGCAGGAAAGACAGCGGTCGATATGGGTGACGACCTCGCGGTCGGCCGGGCGGCTGTTTTCCAGCATGTCCTTGATGAGGTAGATGCGGCCGCGCGGGCTGTCCAGCTCGTTGCCGAGCGTGACATAGGTGGGACAGGTGGCCGTGCAGAAGCCGCAATGCACACATTTGCGCAGGATTTTTTCGGATTCCGCCACATGCGGATCGGCCAGCTGTTCGGGCGTGAAGGATGTTTGCATGGTTCAGACCGCCCTTTCCATCGTCACGGCCATCTTGCCGGGATTGAAGATGCCCGCCGGATCGAGCTTTTCCCTGATGCGCGACGACAGGATGGCTTCCGCCGCCGGACGCGGTTCGAAGGCAGCGACCGTGGCGCGCACCGCATTGCTCGCCCTCACTAAAGTTGCGTGGCCGCCGCCGAGCGCCCGGATCGCGCCGCGCAGCAAATTCGCCTCGGGGTCCGCCTCCATCTGCATCCAGACGAGGCCGCCCTGCCAGTCGTAAAAGGCGTCTATGCCCGCTTCCATGCGCAGCGCCGCGACAAGCTGATGACCCACCGAAGGCGCGACCGATACTTTCCACAAGGGCTTCGCCGCCTGTCCCGCATAGGGCGCGACATCGCGCACCTGACGCCACAAAAGCCTGCTCTCCTCACCCTCCAGCAGCGCCCACGGCCCGACCCGGTCCATGACGGAGAGGAGTTTGGCCGTGCGCGCCTCCACCGAGGCGGAAAGCCCTTCCAGCCGCAGGATGGTCGCCGGGCCATCCGGCAATCCGCCATCGATGAAACGGGAACGAACGCTTTCCGGCAGATGCGCCGCGCCGGAAACCTCCACGCTCATCGCCATTGCCGCCGCCATGATGCGCGTCGCCGCCTCATCGTCGAGACCGGAAACGACCACGGTTTTTCCCGCAGGCGGTTTCGGCAGCACGCGGAAGGTGACTTCGGTGAGGAAACCGAGTGTACCGAACGATCCGGCGAGGAACTTCGACAGATCGAGCCCGGTGACATTCTTCATCACCCGGCCGCCGGCCTTGATGACCTCACCGCTGCCGTTGACGAAACGGATGCCGAGCAGGCTGTCGCGGGCCGCACCGGCCACATAACGGCGGGGGCCGGAAACATTGGCGGCGAAGACGCCGCCGATGGTCGGTTCACCTTCGGTGCCCATGATCGGGCGGTGATCCATCGGCTCGAAGGCCATCATCTGGCGGTTTTCCGCGAGAGCTGCTTCGACGGTGGCGAGCGGGGTTCCGGCCTTGACGGTCATGACCATTTCGGCGGGCAGGTAGGAGACAATGCCGTTCATCGCGCGGGAAGAGAGTGCTTCATCTGCTGCGACAGCATTGCCGAAACCGGAGCGGGTGTTGCCGCCGATGATTTTCAGTGGACTTTTACGCACGGCGTGGTCGCGGATGATGTCGGCGACCTGGGTTTCTGCGTAGGGGGTCAGCATGGGGTGGCGGGCTCCGGGCATGGGATAGCAACGTTTGCGCGAGGGATACCCCCCTCTGCCCTGCCGGGCATCTCCCCCTCAAGGGGGGAGATCGGCAAGAGGCTGGCACATCGTTTCAATTGCACCGTTCGAGAATTGAGCGGGAGGTCGCCGCGAGTCGATCTCCCCCCTTGAGGGGGAGATGCCCGGCAGGGCAGAGGGGGGTAAGCCACACCCACCATCGTCACAAAATTCACACCCATCATCCCCTCCCCTCCAGCGGAAACACCTTGGAAGGGTTCATCAGCCAGCCCTCATCGAAAGCCCCCCGCACCGCCATCTGCTGGGCAAGATCGGCCTCACCATACTGGTGGCGCATCAGGTCGCGCTTTTCGATGCCCACACCATGTTCGCCAGTCAAACAGCCGCCGGCATCGACGCAGAGCTTCAATATTTCATTGCCTGCCTCTTCCGCGCGGGCCGCATCCTCCGGATCGTTGGCGTTGAACAGGATGAGCGGATGCATGTTGCCATCGCCGGCATGGAAGACATTGGCGACGCGAAGGCCAAGGCGGTCGGTGATTTCGCTCGTCTTTTTCAACACGTAGGAAAGCTGGGAGAGCGGCACGGTGCCATCCATGCAGATATAATCCGCGATGCGGCCGGTTGCGCCGAAGGCGGATTTGCGGCCTTTCCAGATCGCCGCCGCTTCCATGGCCGACTGGCATTCCTTCACCGTCTTCACGCCATGTTTTCGGGCAATCGCCACGATGTCGGCCAGCATGGCGTCCATTTCCGCCTCGGAGCCTTCGACCTCGACGATCAGCAGCGCGCCGACATCCAGCGGATAACCCGCCTTGGCGAAGGCCTCGCAAATTTCGATGGCCGGCTTGTCCATGAATTCGATGGCGACCGGGATGATGCCCGCACCGATGATATCGGCCACGCAGGAGCCAGCCTCCTCCGACGTCTCGAAGCCGAACAGTACCGGTCGCGCACCTTCCGGCCTGGCGATCAGCCGCACTGTCGCTTCCGTCACGATACCGAGCTGGCCTTCCGAGCCGCAGACGAGGGCGAGCAGATCGTAGCCGGCAGCATCGAGGTGCTTGCTTCCCAGTTCCAGCACCGTGCCATCCACCAGCACCATTTTCACGCCGAGCAGATTATTGGTGGTGACGCCGTATTTCAGGCAATGCGCGCCGCCGGAATTCATGCCGATATTGCCGCCGATGGTGCAGGCAAGCTGCGAGCTGGGGTCCGGCGCATAAAAGAAACCTTCCGCGCCGGCCGCATCGGAAATGGAAAGATTGGTGACGCCCGCCTGCACCCGCGCCGTACGGTTATAAAAATCCAGTTCGAGTATCGAGGCCATTTTCGAAAGGCCGATCACCACCGCATCCTCCTGCGGGATCGCGCCGCCGGAGAGCGAGGTGCCGGCCCCACGCGGCACGACCGGAATGCCGTAGCGGTGACAATACTTCATCACCGCCGCCACCTCTTCCGTCGTTTTCGGCAACGCCACGGCCAGCGGCAGGCGGCGATAGGAGACGAAGGCGTCGGTTTCGAAAGGCACGAGTTCTCGCGGCTCGTGCACAAGACAGTCCGCCGGCAGAATATCCTTGAGGTCCGCTATGATGCGGTCGCGGCCGGCGACGACTTTCGCGCGCGGCTCCAGAAACTTGATCGGCTGCGTCACCGCGCCTCCTCCCTGCCATTTCATCAACTGGTATTCTTTCTTTACCACTTTGAAACGGTGCAATCAAATGTTATGGATTTTTTCCATTCTGGAAACAATCGAGGGCAACTATGACGAATCTCGGCGATCTGGAAGTCTTCGCAAGCGTTGCCGCTTCCGGCAGCATGTCGCTGGCCGCAAGGGAGCTTGGTTATTCGCCCGCCGTCATCTCCAAGCGCATCAAGCGGCTGGAAGAAAAGCTCGGGGCGCGGCTTTTCCAGCGCACCACACGGCAAATCTCGCTGACCGAAGCGGGACAGGGCTTTTACGAGCGGGTGCTTGCCGTGCTGGAAGGGCTGGAAGAGGCCGAGGATTTCGTGTCCGGCCGCGCCAATACGGTCAACGGCACGCTGAAGGTTTCCGCCCCGACCTCCTTCGGGCGCATGCATATCGCGCCGCATCTGAAGGGTTTCATGGAGCGGCATCCTGATCTTTCGGTCAATCTGGTGCTGAGCGACGAATTCATCGACATCATCGAGGGTGGTTACGATCTGGCCATCCGTATCGCCGATCTGAATTCCTCCAGCCTCGTGGCCCGCAGGCTGGCGCCAGTGCGCCGCGTGCTCTGCGCTTCGGCGGAATATGTTGCGGCCCATGGTATGCCCGCGACAATCGAGGATTTGAAAAAGCACCGCTGCCTGCCGGCCCATAATAACGATGTCTGGCGGCTGGAAGGACCGGGCGGCGCGATGAGCATTCGCCCGGAAGGGATGCTTATCACCAATTCCAGCGAGGTGATCCGCGAGGCGGTGATATCGGGGCTCGGCATTGCGCTGCGCTCCACCTGGGATATCGGCCATGAATTGCGCAGCGGCAAGCTGGTGCAGGTTCTGCCGGGTTATGAGGGGTCGCGAAACGTCACGCTCTCGGCGGTTTATCCGAGCCGGCAGTTCCTGCCTGCGAAGGTTCGACTGTTCATCGATTATCTGGCCGGGCTCTATGGGCCTTCACCCTATTGGGAGCAGGGCTGAGGGAAATGGGGTTACCCCTTAATGCCCGCCCTCGGCATGGGAGCGGCGGATGCGGCGCACCACCCACCAGACGCCGAGGACCGCGAAGGGAACGGAGATGCCGGTGACCACGGCAGGATCGACCGGCAGCACATCATGGCTGATCGCCTTGGTTAGATAACCGATGAGGCCGACGACATAATAGGAAATGGCGGCGACCGAGAGGCCTTCGACCGTCTGCTGCAGGCGAAGCTGCATGGCGGCGCGCTTGTTCATGGTGTTCAGCAACACCGTATTCTGCCGCTCCAGTTCCACATCGATCCAGCTTCGGACGAGCGCCGTAGCGCGATAGAGCTTGCGCGACAGGTTGGCCTGCCGCTCCTCCACCGACTGACAGGTGCGCATGGCCGGCGCCATGCGCCGTTCCAGAAAGCTGCCCATGGTCTCGTGGCCCTGCACCGGGGTTTCCGCAAGCGCCCGGATGCGTTCGCGCACGATGCCGTCATAGGCGCGGCTGGCGCCGAAACGATAGAGGCTGAGCGCGGCATTGGCCTCCAGTTCGGCCGCAAGCCGGGTCATTTCCGCCAGCAGCGCATCGGCCTCGTCGCGCGCACCGTTTTTCATGCGCTGGGTGATACCCGTCAGGCCATCCTCGATGCGGCGGATTTCCGGCGAAAGCGTCTGCGCCATCGGCAGGCCGAGCATGGCAAGGGTGCGATAGGTCTCGATATCGAGAAGCCGCTGCACCAGCGCGCCACGGCTGTAATCGGTGAGGCCCCGGTCGATCACCAATATCTGCGTCAGCCCGTCGCGATCCTGCCGGAAATCGGTGAGGATCGCCGCCTGACCGTCGCGCACGTCGCTGTGACAGAGGCTGGTCGGCTCGAAGATCGTCTCTGCCTGAGACGCTACGCCGTTTTCCGGACGGATTTCAAGCCGCACGCCCGAGATCAGCGAGCCGGGCGGCGAAAAGCCGTCGCCGAAGGGATCGCCGGCAATCTCGCCGCCGAATTTTTCCGGCGCGGGGCCATCCCAGAACCAGGTCGAAAATTCGGTATGCCGCTCCCAGCGCAAGGTCCCCTGCCCCCAGGGCATGGCGTGGTGGCGGGCATCCCGCTCCGGCGGCGCAACACCCCGGCTGCGCGACATTTCCGCGATGACCGAGTGATGCACGGCGGAACCGCCATCCATCATGAAGGCGAGCTGGACGATGATGCGCGAGGGTGCGAGAAGCACCGTCGGCCGCGCATGAACCTCCCCGAGCGCCAGCGATCTTTCCGGCGCGCTTGCGAAAGCAAATCTACCCTTGGCCATTGCGATTTCGTCCCCGCTTCCTATCCCGGATTTCTAAAACATCGATCACAATGAAAACATCGCAATCGAAGCCGATGTAATTGTTTTGATCCATCTGACGACAAAAATCCGCCATCGTCACCCTGTCCCAAGCCTGCTTTAACAAAAGCCAGTTTGGAAAGGCAGATGCCGAGTTGCCGCAGCTACACAAGACGCCACTCGCGCGGAACTGGATAGAATATTTGACCAGTGCGATGCTTCGCTGATAATTTGCCCCCGATCGAAATACGGGGCGGATTTCGCCGGAGACTTCTGCGATGGACGAAACGCTTTTTGCGCGCATCGAGCACAGCCGCACATCGCAGGAGGTGATCTTACGTTTCGAGGAACTGATCCTCGACGGCATATTGCGCGATGGCGACAGGCTGCCCGGCGAGCGCGAACTGGCGCAACGCCTCGATGTCTCGCGGCCGATCCTGCGGGAAGCGCTGAAGGAGCTTGAGACCCGTGGCCTCCTTACCAGCCGGCATGGCGGCGGCACCTATGTCGCCGATATTGTCGGCCCGGTCTTTTCCGATCCCTTGAGCGCGCTGATTACCCGCCACAGCCGGGCGACGCAGGATTTCCTCGAATATCGCCGCTATATCGAAGGCATGACCGCCGAACTTGCCGCGCAGCGGGCAACGGAGCCGGACAGGCGCAACCTCGCCGCCATCGTGGACAGGATGCGGGAAGCGCATGAGGCGGGCCGTTTCGAAGAAGAGCTTGCGGGCGATGTGGAATTTCACAACGCCATTGGCGAGGCGGCGCATAATATCGTGCTGATGCACACGTTGCGGTCCTGCTACCGGCTTCTGAGCGACGACATCTTTTACAATCGCCATCTCATCTTCACTGTCGCGGGCGCCCATGACGAGGTGCTGAGGCAACATATCGCCATCCACGATGCGATTATCGCCGGCGATCCGGCCGCGGCAAGGGCGGCGGCGGAGGCCCATATCGACTTCATCGTGGAGACGACATCCAAGGCGCATCAGGCGCGGGAATGGGACCGGATTTCGCGCCTGAGGCAGCAGCAGCGCAGCACCTGAAAACGGCACCCGGCGCAATACGGCATCTCTTTTATTCAGGTTTTGATGGAACCTTTTGTGCTCTTTGGTCTTTTTATCGGGTTAATTGGAAAAATTTACCAAGATGGGACCCATGACGACCACGAGCGAAACTGAACGCTATCCGCGGATAGCTCTCATATCGACGCATGGCTATGTCGCCGCGCACCCGCCACTGGGCGCGGCCGATACCGGGGGACAGGTGGTTTATGTGCTTGAGCTTGCACGCAAACTCGGCCAACTCGGTTATACCGTCGATCTTTATACCCGCCGCTTCGAAGACCAGCCGGAATTCGATGAGGTCGATGAGCGCGTCCGCGTGGTGCGCATTCCCTGCGGCGGACGGGATTTCATTCCCAAGGAATATCTGCACCGGCACCTGATGGAATGGTGCGAAAATGCGCTGCGTTTCATCAAGAAAAACGACCTGAACTATTCTTTCATCAACAGCCATTACTGGGATGCCGGCGTCGCCGGGCAGCGGCTGTCCGAAGCGCTGAAAATCCCGCATCTGCACACGCCGCATTCGCTCGGCATCTGGAAAAAGCGCCAGATGGAAACCGACTATCCGGAAAAGGCCGATACGTTCGAACTGGAATTCAACTTCCGGGAACGTATCCAGCATGAGCTGATCATCTATCGCAGCTGCGACATGGTGATCGCCACGACGCCGGTGCAGCTCGACGTCTTGATCGAGGATTACGGTCTGAAGCGCAAGCACATCCACATGATCCCGCCGGGTTATGACGACAACCGTTTCTTCCCGGTTTCCGATGCGACGCGGCAGATGATCCGGCAGCGTTTCGGTTTCGAGGGCAAGACGGTGCTGGCGCTTGGACGGCTTGCGACCAACAAGGGTTACGACCTGCTGATCGACGGTTTCTCCGTGCTTGCCGAGCGCGAACCGGAAGCCCGGCTGCATCTGGCCGTCGGCGGCGAGAATATGGACGAGCAGGAAACCACGATCCTCAACCAGTTGAAGGAGCGGGTGAAAGCGCTCGGTCTCGAAGACAGGGTGGCGTTTTCCGGTTATGTCGCGGATGAAGACCTGCCGGACATCTATCGCGCCGCCGATCTTTTCGTGCTTTCCAGCCGTTACGAGCCCTTCGGCATGACCGCAATCGAGGCGATGGCGAGCGGCACGCCCACCGTCGTCACCATCCATGGCGGGTTGTTCCGGGCCGTCAGCTATGGCCGCCATGCGCTGTTTGCCGATCCTTTCGACAAGGAAGACCTCGGCATCACCATGATGAAGCCGTTCAAGCATGAGCGGCTTTACGGGCGGCTTTCCCGCATGGGGGCGCACAAGGCGCGCAGCCTGTTCACATGGACCGGCATTGCCCAGCAGCTTCTCGCCCTTGTGGAGGGCAGGACCATGATGCCGGTTCTGGAAGAAGCCGATTGGGCCGAACCATGGAACGACGGCGATTGAGACCGCTTCGCCTTTTTTCCACCGATCTCGACGGAACCGTCGTCGGCGATAACGACGCCACACGCCGGTTCCGCGATTTCTGGCATTCGTTGCCGGAGGGTCAACGTCCTCTTCTCGTTTTCAACAGCGGCCGGCTGATCGACGACCAGCTTGCACTTCTCGAAGAGGTGCCGCTGCCGCAGCCCGACTACATCATCGGCGGAGTCGGCACCATGCTGCATGCCAAAAAGCGAAGCGAGCTGGCAAGCGCCTATACACAGTCCCTCGGCACCGGTTTCGACCCCCAGAAGATTGCCGAGGTCATGGCCGGAGTTCCCGGTGTGACGATGCAGGAAGAGCGTTACCAGCACGGCTTGAAATCGAGCTGGTTCCTGCATGACGCCGATGACGCCGCGCTCGAAGAGATTGAGGCCGCGCTTGTGGCTGCGGATATCGATGCCCGTATCGTCTATTCCAGCGACCGCGACCTCGATATCTTGCCGAAAGCCGCCGACAAGGGCGCAGCGCTGACATGGCTATGTGGACAACTACGCATCGGCCTCGACGAATCAGTGGTTGCGGGCGATACTGGCAACGATCGGGCGATGTTTGAGCTAAAGAATATTCGCGGCGTGATCGTGGGCAATGCCCTGCCGGAGCTCGTCTCGCTGGCATATCATGATATGCGCTTCTTTCACTCGGCTGCGAAGGAAGCGGACGGTGTGGTCGAAGGTCTCCGGCACTGGGGATTAACCCCGGACTAAAACAGCCCCGGCTACAATTCATAGCGGCTTTGCATTCAGTATGCTTGAAGGCGGGCGGAGAGAGTATTACCGCATCGGCTGTCCGGCCGGGGAACCACCCGGTCGAAGCTTTGTTCGCATATCCACCATGTCCATCTTTGCCCGCAGGCTTCATCAGCGTGAAGACAGTAGTGGGTTATGGGTGAAGGGGGATTGGCGGAACTTACGGCATCTCTATATTAGCAATTATCACTACCCGGCAAAGAAGGATCAATCCGGATTGAAGATTTTGAATCGATTGGCGACAGACGTTGGCTTGATGTTGCGCAGACCACCGCGACAGCAATATGCGGCGCTGTGCTATCGATTGTCCAAAAAGCATCCGGAGCCGGAAGTCCTGCTGCTGACCAGCAGGGATACGGGACGGTGGGTCATTCCCAAGGGCTGGCCGATGGCCAACAAGAAGGCCCATGCGGTGGCCGAACAGGAAGCTTATGAGGAAGCCGGCGTCAAAGGCACGGTGGAGAAGGCTCCCTTCGGTTATTATGAATATGAAAAAAAACTGAACAGCGGCGTCAATGTGCCGTGCCGGGTTCAGGTGCATCTGCTCGAAGTTTCCGAAATGCAGGAAAGCTTTCCCGAAAGGGACTCGAGACGGCTGGAATGGGTCAGCCCCCAGGAGGCGACCACGCGGGTCAACGAGCCGGAACTGAAAGCGCTGATGCTCGCTTTCGACAAGCGGATGACGCATTCGAAATAGCGCGCCCGCCCCGAACGTGACAATGTGCAGTTTGTTTTTCCAACATGGCTTTTATCGTCTTTCCTTTTGGAAAGATGTGCGAGATGTAACAGTCTTTCTGTAAAATTGCCTTCAACCTGCGACACTGCCGGACGAAAGGGAATGCTGGCAAACGAGGTCTGAATGGCAATCAAGCCGCCATCGAATATGAAACCGACGCTCGACAAGGATCTCGACAAGATTACCCGTGTCGAAGAGGCGACGCTGCATGTCACGCAGCAGCTTGCCGGCCTTGGCGCGGGGTTCATGTTCGTTGTCCTGGCGGCCATCTTCGCCGGCGTCTTCGTCACCGGCACCGCGGGCTCGGTCATCATCATCGCCGCCGTCGCCATCGGCGCCTATATGGCGATCAATATCGGCGCGAACGACGTCACGAACAATGTCGGCCCGGCGGTTGGGGCCAAGGCCATGCCGCTTGCCGCCGCCCTCATCATCGCCGCCATCTGCGAGATTGCCGGCGCGCTGATCACCGGCGGCAACGTCGTCGAGACCATTTCCAGCGGCATCATCAACATCGAGACCATTCCCGACAGGACCGCCTTTTCATGGGCGATGCTCTCGGCGCTTCTCGCCGCCGGCCTTCTCGTCAATATCTCGACCTGGACGAGAGCGCCGATTTCCACCACCCATACGGTGGTGGGCGGAGTTGCGGGCGCGGGAATGGCCGCCTATGGGGCGAAGGCGGTCGACTGGTTTTCGCTCGGCAGCATTGCCTTCGCATGGGTACTGGCGCCCTTCATCAGCGCCATCATCGCCGTCGCCATCCTTGCTTTCATCAAGGAATTCATCATTTACCGCGAGGACAAGCTCACCTCCGCCCGGCTGTGGGTTCCGGTTCTCATCGGTTTGATGGCGGGCGTCTTCGTGGCCTATCTCATCTGGGTCGGATTGCGGCAGCTGATGCATGTGTCGCTTGGCCATGCCAGCCTCACAGGGCTGGTGACCGGGCTCGTGGTCTGGCGGCTCTGCGTGCCGATCATCCGCAAACAATCGGAAGGATTGGAAAACCGCAACCAGTCGCTTCGAATCCTCTTCCAGTGGCCGCTGGTTCTCGCCGCCGGCCTGATGTCCTTCGCTCATGGGGCGAATGACGTTTCGAACGCCATCGGGCCCGTCGTGGCCATCGTGCGGGCCCTGCATGACGAGGCGGTGAGCACGTCCGCCCGTGCGCCGATGTGGGTAATGCTGGTCGGTGCCTTCGGGCTTTCCTGCGGTATTCTTCTTTATGGCCCGCGCCTCATCCGCCTCGTCGGTGAGCAGATCACCAAACTCAATCCGATGCGCGCCTTCTGCGTTTCCGTGGCCACGGCGCTCACCGTGCTCGTTGCCTCACGCTTCGGCCTGCCGGTCAGCACCACCCACACGGCAATCGGTGCGGTGTTCGGCGTCGGTTTCTTCCGCGAATGGTACACCCAATCGTCGCGGCGGCGGCAGGAGCTCGTTCAGGCTGGTGACGGCAGGCCCCGCCGGTCCGAAAGATATGCCGACAATCCTTCCGAGATACGCCGCCGTTATCTCGTCCGCCGCTCGCACTTCATGACGATCATCGCCGCCTGGCTGGTCACCGTTCCTTCCAGCGCAACGCTTGCGGCGCTGCTCTACTGGCTCATGTCCTCCCTCTTTCTCTGAACCTGAAACAGAATCCCATGCGCGCCAATTTCCGGATGCAACGCCTGTATATCGAAGCCAGCCTTGCCGAAGGCGTCGCGCAGGAGGCAACAGCCGAACAGTTCAACTATCTCGCCAATGTGCTGCGCATGACCGACGGTGCGGAAATCCTGCTGTTCAATGGTCGCGACGGCGAATGGAAAGCGAAACTTGCCTTTCCGAGCCGCAAGAAGATCGTGCTCGTCCCCCTCGAGCAGACACGGCCCCAGCCAAACGCCCCGGACCTGCATTATCTTTTCGCGCCGCTGAAAGTCGGGCGCATGGATTATCTGGTGCAGAAGGCGGTGGAGATGGGCGCCGGCCTGTTGCAGCCGGTGATGACGCAGCATGTTCAGGGCAAGATCCACAATACCGAAAAACTGCGCGCCAACGCCATCGAAGCCGCCGAGCAGTGCGGCATACTGTCCCTGCCCGAGGTGGCCGAGCCGGTGAAGCTGAAGGACATGCTCGAGAGCTGGCCCCACGACCGGCGCATCATCTATTGCGACGAAGGCGATGCGGGGCAAAATCCGCTGCCGATCCTGCAAGCCGTCACGGAGCGCAAACTTGCCCTGCTGGTCGGCCCGGAAGGCGGGTTTTCCGAGGAAGAAAGGGAGCTTCTGCGCGGCCTTGCCTTCGTTACCCCCATTCCGCTCGGGCCGCGTATCCTGAGGGCCGATACGGCCGCCGTCGCCGCGCTCGCGGTCATTCAGGCGGCGATCGGCGACTGGAATTGAATGGCCCCATTGCGCTTCATGCATCTTTAAAAGAAATTCATTTGCCTCCGGATACGATCCGGCCCTATCTGCCAATCATATGCCTCGCCGCAACAGAGACGTCATAACAAGGTAAGCCATGGCACGCGACACGACCGACCAGACCCCCCTCTCCTCCGTTACGGAGCTTACAGATTATCTGGCGGGCGGTTGCAAAGCTGAAGCCGACTTCCGCATCGGCACCGAACACGAAAAATTCGCGTTTTTCCGCGAGGATAACAGTCCCGTTCCCTATTTCGGCGAAGCCAGCATTTCAGCGCTTTTGAAGGGCATGCAGGAAAAGCTCGGCTGGGAGCCGATCATGGACGGTGGAAACATCATCGGCCTTGGCGAGCAGCACGGCATGGGCGCCATCTCCATCGAGCCGGGCGGCCAGTTCGAGCTGTCGGGCGCGCCGCTCGAAAACCTGCACCAGACCTGCAAGGAATCCAACCAGCATCTGGCGACGCTGCGCGAAGTGGCTGAGCCGATGGGCATCCGTTTCCTCGGCATCGGCGGCAGCCCGCTGTGGAGCTACGACGAAACGCCGCGCATGCCGAAATCGCGTTACGCGATCATGACGCGCTATATGCCGAAGGTCGGGACCAAGGGTCTCGACATGATGTACCGCACCTGCACCATTCAGGTTAATCTCGATTTTTCCTCCGAAGCGGACATGCGCCGGAAGATGCGCGTTTCCATGAAGCTGCAATCGCTGGCGACAGCGCTCTTCGCCTCCTCGCCCTTCACCGAAGGCAAGCCGAACGGTCTTCTTTCCTGGCGCGGCGATATCTGGCGCGACACCGACAACCGCCGCTCGGGCGTGCTGCCTTTCACCTTCAGCGATGATTTCGGCTTCAAGGACTATGTGGAATGGGCGCTCGACGTGCCGATGTATTTCATCGTGCGCGACGGCAAATATCATGATTGCACCCATGTCACCTTCCGGCAGTTCATGAACGGTGCGCTGAAGGGCGAAATCGCCGACTGGCAGCCGACCATGGGCGACTGGACGAACCATCTTTCCACCCTGTTCCCCGACGTGCGCCTGAAGCGCTTTCTGGAAATGCGCGGTGCGGATGGCGGCCCGTGGAGACGCATCTGCGCCCTTCCCGCTTTCTGGGTCGGCCTTCTCTACGATGACGAGGCGTTGACCGCTGCCGATGCGCTGACCGCCGGCTGGAGCTTCGATGAGGTCATCGCCCTTCGCGATGCCGTTCCGGCCAGGGGTCTTTCCGCCGAGATCGCCGGCAAGCCGCTTCTCGGTCTCGCCCGCGAGGTGCTCGACATTTCCCGCACCGGCCTCAAAAACCGCAAGCGCCTGAACGGCGAAGGGCAGGACGAAACCGTGTTCCTGTCGTCGCTGGACGAGGTTCTGGCCAAGAAGACCACGCTCGCCGAAGACCTGCTTGCGCTTTACAACGGTCGCTGGGGCGGCTCCGTGCTGCCGGTATTCGAAGAATATCAGTATTGAGAAAATTGCGCCGCCATTAAAAAAGCCCGGCGCGGCCGAGGGGCCTGACACCGGGCAAAGGCAGGGCTATTGGCAAATCACCCTGCGGGGAAAACTTTTCCGTTCGAAAGCAATTCCGGCGGCTGGAGGTCTGCCGGAATTGCCCGAACATTCTGGAACGTTTTGGTGCATTTCCGGACGGAAAACCGGGGTCCACTTTTCCTGAAAATGCTTTAAACGGTCTTGAACCGGGTCACCGCGCGGTTGCGTGCGGCCCGGGTCAGATGAGCGGTCGGATCCTCGAGCAGGCCGGTATTGAGCGCGTCCCTCACATCCGAGCGCGCCAGACCGATATCGGCCAGAAGGCGGTCATCGAGTTCCGTGAGGCCATTGGCCACGATACGATTGTAGATGCGCTGCAAGAACGTTTTGACTCGGAAAGCAAAGAGGACAGCGACACGACGAAGCGTATCGTTCTGCCGCGAGGTTGCGAGTTCCAGTTCCATTCTCCGTTCTGCCGTGCGCATGACACTTATCCTTTCGTAACGGCACGATGCGGCACCGCCCCCGGCGCACCACGCGCGAGAAGCTGCCTCGGGTTGGGGGCCTGACGTTTCGCCGGCCCGGGGTTGATATTGATTTGCTGGGTGTCAAAATGTCGCAAGACTATTGATCAGTCCAACGAATGTTTCTAATGTGAGGCATCAATCATTCTGATGGATGGCCATCCATGTCCGCACCTCTCGACATAGACCAGCTGCATACCTTCATCGCCATCGTCGATACGGGCAGCTTCACCAAGGCCGCAGACCGCGTTTTCAAGACGCAATCCGCCGTTTCCATGCAGATGCGACGGCTGGAAGAACGGATCGGCAAGCAGCTTTTCGCCAAGGACGGGCGCGGCAACCGCCTGACGGCGGAGGGCGAAAAACTGATGAATTACGCCCGCCGCATTATCCGCCTCAATAACGAGGCGATCGCCGCCTTCGACGACAACCGGCTGGAAGGCACGCTGCGCATCGGCACGCCCGATGACTATGCCGACCGCTACATGCCGGAGATCATCGGGCGCTTCGCCAAGACCCATCCCAATGTCGAGCTTTATATCGTCTGCGAACCTTCGGTCAGCCTTGCCGAAAAAATGGCGCGCGGCGAGCTGGATATCGCGCTCGTCACCCATAATCCGCGCGCGCGCTCCTCGGATGTGGTGCGCACCGAACCGCTCTGCTGGGTCGCTTCCGCCAACCATCCGCTGAAGGACGATGCACCCGTGCCGCTCGCCGTCGGGCGGCGCGATTGCCACTGGCGCCAGCTTGCCTGTTCGGCGCTCGATGCCGATGGGCGGGACTATCAGGTTCTGTTCACGAGCTGGTCTTCCACCGTCGTCGCCGCTGCCGTGCTGGCGGGCATGGCCGTCTCGGTGCTGCCGGAATCGGCGCTGCGCACCGGCATGAAGGTGCTGACCGCCGCGGACGGCTTCCCGCCCCTGCCGCCGGTGCAGATCGGCCTGATGAAACGGCCGGGCCTCTCCCCCTCGCTGGTGAACGCCATCACCGACCACATCACCGCCTGCCTCGACAATATCTCGCCGATGAGCGTTGCCGACGAAATGGACAGCGATGTGAAGACCTACCCCAAGATGCCGCGCCTGCGCGCCGGGCACATGCTGCCGGGGTGGTAAGAGGATAAAGTCCCAGGGATGGCGTCGCCTATGCGGGAGGCTTTGTCATCGGCCTCAAGCCGGCTAACCCAGATCCTCCCGTCGCTCGTCGGCGCTTTCTGTGCTACCGCGCCCGCAGCGTGGCAACCGCCAGCAGCGTATCGGCGCTTATGCCCACCGAACCGCTGCCGTTGAAGAGCGTCATGATCGGATCGGTGGTGTTCTGCTGATTGTCGTACATGATGGTGAAACGGGCGACCAGCTTCTTGACCTTTTCCGGATCCTGAAAGTCCTCGATGTCGAAATATTTCCTCATCATCGTCACCTGCGTATCGACCTCGGCATTGGCGAGTTCATCCGGAATGCCGAAAGTGGTGTTGATGAAGCTCTGGAGCGCCGTGTCGGCGAGGATCGAGTAATAGGACGTCGTTCCGGCCGCCATGCGCTGGAAATAGAGCGCCAGGCGCACACCGGCATTTTCTTCGCCCGCCTGCGTTTCCAGCGTCTGGGTGAGATAATTGTCCAGCGTCTCGTAAAGGCCGCGCCGCGTCTGGATCAGGCTGCGGTCCTCGTGAAGAAGCGTGCCGTCGGTATTGAAATTGAAGGCGGTGACGAGGCGGCGGAAGACCGGGTCCATCTCCTTGTTGACGTAACTGTCCTTGTCATCGAGCTTCGAGGTGAAGGCCTTTTCGAGCTGTTCCTTGGTCACGCTTTCGGGATCGATGCCGAGCGACTCCATCGCGAACTTCGTCAGGCGATCATTGCTCAGGAATTCCTTGAGCGTCTTGATCTTCTGCATCTCGGCCGTGAAATATTCCGATTCCTTCGTCGCCGTTTCCTTGTCCTTTTCCGTGCCGAACGCCGATTTTTTCTTGATGTAGTCGGCCGACATGGTCTGCATCTCGATTTCCGACTGCGCCAGAACCGGTGTACCGACGCTACCATCGGAGGCGAAGTTGAACAGCTCCGCCAGCTTGACATAACGCTCGTCTTTCAGCGTGTAGACGAAGCTCTTTTTATCCTGCAGATCGCTGGTGAGGACCTTGCGAATATCGGCGGAATTCACCTTGGTCGGATCGAGGCCGACGGCTTTCAGCGCATAGGTATAGACCGCGCTGCTGTCGATGAAATCCTTGACGGATGTGACGCTGGCTATATCGCTCTTGAACAGCTTCAGCGCCTTCTCGTCGGCGGCGTCATCCTTGTCGTTATAATAGGTCATATAACCGCTGGTGGTGGTCGCGGTCTGTGCCGTCGTCTGGGGTGTCGTGCTGTCTGCCAGCGTTCCGTCGGTCTGGAAATTGAAGGCATTTCTCAAGGCGATATAACGCTTGTCGTTCTTGCCGACGGTCGCGATGTAGTTGTTCGGATCGCTCAGATCGCTGGTCAGGATATTCTGGATCGTTGCCGTGACGACTGTGAGGTCGTTAAGGTCGAATGCGGTCCTGATATAGTTGAGAAGCCGGGTATCCGAGGTCAGTTCCGTTACGGTCTTGATCGAACCGATCTTCGATTCGAAATAATCCCGGTTCAGTGTGGCGACGGTTGGCGTCACGCGCGGGGCGCTGCCGATATAGGCATCCGTCAGGGCCTTTAGATTATCCGCCGTCTGCGCCTGACCGGCGGTCACCGTGCCGTCGTTCTTGAACTCGAAGGCGGTGGCGAGCTGCGCCATCTTGTTATATTGCGTGACGGTGCTGGTGAGCGTCGTCTGCTCGGCCTTGATGGCGGCGAGCTTCGCTTCCCACTCATCCTGTGGCGGCAACACCGCCTCAAGCTGCGTCAGCTGGTCCTGGCGCGTCACTTTTTCCGCCTCCAGTTGCGTGCGCTCCTCCGCCGTCAAACCGGTGCCGGCGAGTTCGGTGTCGATTGCGGTAATCCGGGCGGTGACCTGCGCGTGCAGTTCGATATTGCCCTTCATCGTCAGTTTTTCGACCGCGTCATTATAGGCCGTGCCGTATTTCTGGTTGATGTAGCTGTCGGGATCGTTGATGTCGCTCGTCATCAATCCCTTGATATGGGCATAGGAATAGGTCTTCTCATCGATGCCGAAGACCTGAAAGATATAGGCGCGGGTGCGGTCGTTACGCAGCAGCTGGTCGACATTGGTCACCGTGCCGACAATCGCCTTGTAATAACGGGTCTCTTCCGCGAGGCTGTCATCGAGATCGGTTATCGACGTATCGTAAAGCCCGATCATCTTGTCGAGCTGCGCTTCCGTCTGAACGGTCTTCGTCGATGTGGTGAAGTTGAAGGCTGCCGCGAATTCCCTATACCGCTCATCGGTGAGCTTGTTGGCGAAGCTGTTCTGGTCGTTCAGATCGCTTTCCAGCACCTTTTTCATGAAGGCCTTGGCATAGGTCATCTCGCCGAGACCGAAGGCATCCATGGCATAGGAATAGAGCTGGTAATCGTCGAGGAACTCATCGACGCTTTTCACATTGCCGATGTTTTCCTTGTAATATGTCGTCTGCCGCTCGATGAGCCCCTGCTGCGACACACGCGACAGGCTTGCCTTCATATCGCGGTTGATGAGGTCGTAGCTGAGATAAGTCGATACCATCCGAATGCCCCCTGGAGACCCGCGCGTCGCTTCAGACGCCGAATGCTCCGGTTTTCAATCCACCCATCGCGCCTCCATCGGGACGCACGGCAAGCCTTTGCCTGACTATGCTGGAGACGCCTTGCCCGGAGCTTGAAAGAGCACAATTTCGGCCGGGATAAAAACCGCATTGTCCAGATCTCTTTTACCTAAGCGAAACCATGCCACAGTGTGTTTTGCTAACCATTTGGGAATGCAAAGTTTTCTTAACCGCGATTTTTAAGCAGTCTCGAACATGCGGCGGATATTCTCCCGACATCAGAGGACGAAAAGTCCCGATGAGAAGACCGGAAACCGGCTCTCAGGTAAAACAAGGGTAGAATAAACATGACCAAGACCGTTCTGAAGCCCGACTGGGCCGTCGCCACTCTCAGACTCGACCCGGCACGTTTTCCGCAACAGGTCACTTATGGAAAAGGCAATGGCGCAACCGATGTCGCCGTCACTCTCGATGAACGGGGCGCCGTTCTGAGAAAGGTTCTGTCCTCTTCCGGCCTGCCTTTGTCCTTCGCTTTGCCAGCCCGCGCCTTCAAGGGCGTTGCCGCCCGCGCCATCGACCATGGCGATGGACAGGTAACGGTGACGCTGGAGCTGCACCACGACGATCCGGACCTCTGCGTTCCGCTTCTCGTTGCCCACGATCTCTGCGACATCGCCGCCGACTGGCGCAGCTGGTCCGAGGCCTACCGTATTCCCATGCTGATGGTGGAAGCCGATGGCGTCGCCCGTCCGCTGGAAGAACATCTCGGCAAGGTGCGCACCCAGAATACCCGCCCGCGCCGCCGCCATTCCTATTTCGCGGAGCGTCGCCCGCGCTTCCTCGTTCGCCGCTCCACCGGTTCGCTGGGCATGAGCATGAAGATCGAGGGCAAGGAAATCATCGCCCGCAGCTGATAATCTTCAGCCAGACAAATCAAAAAGCCCGGCGCGGATGACGCGGCCGGGCTTTTTCATTCCGTGTTTTCACAGGCTTACGCCAGCAGGAGCGGCAGGATGAGGCCCGCGAAAATCAGCACGCCGACGCGGTTGTTGGATTTGAACAGCACGAGGCACTGATCGACATCGTCGATATTAAGCACCCAGACCTGCCGGAACAGCATGATGGCCGCAGCGGCAAGGCCGCTATAGGCAATGACGTTAACACCCGCGACCCAGAACGACAGGAACATCATGACAAGGGCTGTGCCATAAAGGAAAACCAGCCAACGATGTGTGTTCTCGCCAAACAGCAGGGCGGTTGAACCGATGCCCACGGCGGTGTCGTCTTCCTTGTCCTGATGGGCGTAGATTGTATCATAACCGATCGTCCAGGCGATGGAGCCGACATAAAGCAGGACAGCCGGCCAGGCGATCGATCCGAACTGTCCCGCCCAGCCCATCGGCGCACCCCAGGAAAAGGCAAGGCCGAGGAAAAATTGCGGCCAGTTGGTGAAGCGCTTGGCGAAGGGATAGATCGCCACGAAGATCAGCGAGAATATGCCGGTGGCGATTGCGAAACTGTTGAACTGCAGGAGCACGACAAGCCCCGCTAGCGCCTGCAGGACGATGAAGAACTTGGCCTGCGACCGGCTCACGCGGCCGGAAGGCAGCGGCCGCGAACGGGTGCGCGCCACGGCCATGTCGATCTTGTGGTCGGCCAGATCATTATAGGTGCAACCCGCGCCGCGCATCGCCACCGATCCGACGAAGAACAGCACCAGATGCCAGATCAGCGTCGCCCAGGAAAAGCCGCCGCTCGCCATCGCGACATTTGCCGCAAGGGCTGCGGACCAGAAACATGGCCACATCAGCAATTGCCAGCCGATGGGGCGATCCCACCGCGCCAGCTGCGCATAGGGCCAGAGGGGCCTCGGCAAAATCCGATAGACCCAGTTATTGGATGGCGCGTCGGAGACGCGATCTGACAAATCGCTGTGGTTAACCATGGGATGGTTCTACAGCATCGGCGGAAAAATCGGAATGGATTTCAGCACCCGGCCGCACACGCGGAAAAGCCCCGCAGCGGTTTCGCCAAGGGGCTTTTCAGGACCGTATTGCGCTATTTATCAGGGCAGCGAGAAGTTGAACTTGTAGCTTGCCTGAACGCCGATGATGAACTGGTTCTTCGAACCGCGCTCGCGCACCAGCGAACTGTCGGCGGCGTCACCGGTCAGGCGGCGATATTCCGCAAACGAGCCGACTTCGGCGTTTTCGGTGACTTTCCAGGTGATGGCGGCGCCGATGCCGGCGGAATGCAGGCCGCCGCCGGGGCTATAGGGCGATGGTGCGCCGGCGGCCGTCTGTGCGGCACTTACACCGTAATAACGCTCATTGTATTTGCTGCTCACCCATGTCGCGCGCGGGCCGGCGGAAATCTGGATGCCGGGGGCGATATCGGTGAAGGCATCGACGGCAACATCGCCGACCACGCCGCTATGGCTGCGAATGCCCTGGCGGACTTCACCACGAACGCGCAGCCAGTCGGTCGGATAGGCCTCGGCGAAACCGCCGAGCTCGCCGCCGCGCTTGATGCGGGTCATGCCCTTCAGATCGGACGAGTCGCCCTCGTCGCGCGGGGATACCAGCTTTCCGGCAAGACCCATGCTGATCGGACCGTTATCCAGAAGCGAGATAGAGGCGCTGTCATTGCGCGAGGTGAAACGCGCGCCCTGGCCCTGGCGGCCGAGCGAAATGATGGGCGAGAAGCCGAATTCATTCTTGTTGTCGCCCTGATATTTCGGTGCGGTGAAACCCGCGCCGCCGAGCTTCAGATACCAGTCGCCGGAAAACCAGCCTTCCGCATGGGCATTACCCACGGCAAAAAGCGACAGGACACAGGCGGCGGCTGCCGCTGATGGCTTGAACATGAAAGAACCCCAGAAACGCAATACAGACAGGTGTCCGTAGAATTAGAGGGATTGTCTTTCCATTTCATTAACCAGCGCGGGTTGAAATTCGCCTCCTGCGGAGGGTGGCGATAAGGCCTCAAAACCTCACCTCCGTCATGCTCGGGCCTGTCCCGAGCATCTGCGACCGAAGGACTTTACGCAACGTGGATAGATCCTCGGGACAAGCCCGAGGATGACGCCGCGTGTGCGGAAACGTTCGTCATTCGGCCGTGGTCAGAACGTCACCTTCTCCAGCGGCGCACGCGTCTTTTCGAATTCCAGCAGCTTCGCCTCGTTCCGCGCAATGTAGTCGCGACTATGCGGCACGGCATCGCGATCCTTGGCGATCTGAATCTGGAAAATGTGGAAGTTTTCGTGGGTAAAGGCCATTTCCGAACCCGCCAGATAAAACTCCCACATGCGGAAGAAGCGTTCGTCATAAAGCGCTATCGCTTCGGCCCTGCGCGCCACGAAACGCTCGCGCCAGTGGCGAAGCGTGTGGGCGTAATGCATGGGCAGGATTTCGATATCCTTCACCAGCAGCCGCGATTTTTCGATAGCCGGCAGCACCTCGGCGAGCGAGGGAATATAACCGCCGGGGAAAATATATTTTTCGATGAAGGGATTGGTCGCCAGCGCCGGATAGGGCTGGCCGATGGAATGCAGCACCATCACGCCCTTATCGTCCAGCACCTCCGCCACCTTGTCGAAATAATCGCGATAGTGGGTCGGCCCGACATGTTCGAACATGCCGACGGAGACGATGCGATCGTATTTTTTCGAAGCCGGCAGGTAGCGATAGTCCTGCAATTCGAAACGGACATTTGCCGCAAGGCCCCGTTTAGCGGCGCGGTCGCGGGAAACGCGCAGCTGTTCTTCGCTGAGCGTGATGCCGGTCACATCCGCATCGGCGCTTTCGGCAATATACATCGCCATGCCGCCCCAGCCGGAGCCGATTTCCAGCACGCTCTGGCCCGGCTCGGTCATCAGCTTGGCGGCTATGTGCCGTTTCTTGGCAACCTGCGCCTCATAGAGGCTGATGCCGGGCGGATTGAAATAGGCGCAGGAATATTGCCAGTCCTCATCGAGGAAGAGATCGAACAGCTTGGCGCTCAGATCGTAATGATGGGCGACGTTGCTCTTGTTGTGGTTGACCGGCAGATGCATCTTGATGCGGGCGGCGATGATGCGCGCCATGCCGCGCCAGATCATGCCGAAGGACAGGGCCTCGCTCAGCGTATTGCCTTTGACCAGCGCCAGAAAATCGTAAATGTCGCCTTCCGCGACCTTCGCCCGGCCTTCCATATACATTTCAGCCAGCTTCAGCGCCGGATCGGCGGCGATCTCCTGCATGGCGGCTTCGTCGGTGAAGTTCAGAACCACCTTTTTTCCCGCGCCGTTGCCGAATGTGCGGCTGCCGCCCGGGCTGTTCACGGTGAGATCACCGGTCTTGATTATCTTTTCGAGAAGAACATGCAGAGACGACGCCATGGCACCCCCAATTGCTAAGTCTCACTTATCAATTTTCCTGACCGTATTCCTTTCGGCACAAGTTTCAAGATAGTCTTATTTCAAAAAAATTGAACGATTTCATCAAGCAAAAAGCCCCGCCGGGGTATTTGGCGGGGCTTTTTGGTAAAAAATCATTTCAACCGCAGGTCAGCGTCGCTTCATGGCTTCAGCCAGAGCGGCGGCCAGCGCACCACCGGTTTGCGACCCCTCGTTGCGCTCTTTCGGCTTGGCTGTCGCGTGCCGCATGGCGCTGGCATTGCCCTTCTCGCGCATCGGCTGCTGCGCTGCCTCGCCGCCATCCTTGCGCATGGTGAGACCGATGCGCTTGCGCTTCACATCCACTTCCACGACCCGCACCTTGACCACATCGCCCGCCTTGACGACCTCATGCGGGTCTTTCACGAAACGGTCGGCGAGCTGCGAGACATGCACCAGCCCGTCCTGATGCACGCCGATATCCACGAAAGCGCCGAAGGCGGCGACATTGGTGACGGTGCCTTCCAGCAACATGCCCGGTTTCAGATCGGTGATCTCGTCCACACCCTCGGCGAAGGTCGCGGTCTTGAAGCTCGGGCGCGGGTCGCGGCCGGGCTTTTCCAGTTCGGCGATGATGTCTTTTACGGTCGGCAGGCCGAATTGCTCGTCGATGAACTTCTTCGGATCGAGCGCCTTCAACGCGGCGCTGTCGCCCATCAGCGAGCGCAGATCGCGGCCGCAGGCGGCGACGATCTTTTTCGCCACGCCATAGGCTTCCGGGTGAACCGAGGAAGCATCCAGCGGCTCCTTGCCGTTCGGGATGCGCAGGAAGCCGGCGCATTGTTCGAAGGTGCGCTGGCCGAGGCGCGGCACCTTCAGCAATTCCTTGCGGCTGGCGAAGGGGCCGGTCTGGTCGCGATGGGCGACGATGGCATCGGCAATCGAGCTGCCAAGGCCGGACACCCGCGCCAGAAGCGGCGAAGAGGCCGTATTGAGATCGACGCCGACGGCGTTCACCGCATCTTCCACCACAGCATCGAGCGAACGGCTGAGACGGCCCTGATCGACGTCATGCTGGTACTGACCGACGCCGATGGATTTCGGCTCGATCTTCACCAGTTCCGCTAGCGGATCCTGAAGGCGGCGGGCGATGGAGACGGCGCCGCGCAGCGAGACATCGAGATTGGGGAATTCGGCGGCTGCCCGTTCCGAAGCGGAATAGACCGAAGCGCCCGCCTCCGAGACGATGACCTTGGTGGGCTTTGCCCCCGAAGCCGGCATCTGCGCCAGAAGATCGGCGACCAGCTTTTCCGTCTCGCGGCTGCCGGTGCCATTGCCGATAGCGATCAGCTCAACATTGTGCTTGCGGATGAGGACAGCAAGTTCCGCCTGCGTGCCGCGCACGTCGTTCTTAGGCGGGAAGGGGTAGACCGTCGTGGTATCAAGCAATTTGCCGGTGCCATCCACCACCGCCACCTTGACGCCGGTGCGGATGCCCGGATCGAGCCCCATGGTGGCGCGGGAGCCGGCAGGGGCTGCCAGCAGCAGATCCTTGAGATTGCGGGCGAAAACATGGATCGCCTCTTCTTCGGCGCGCTCACGCAATTCGCGCATCAGATCGAGCGAGAGCGACATGGAAAGCTTCACCCGCCACGTCCAGCCAGCCACTTCCATCAGCCATTGATCGGCGGGGCCGGCATTGCGGATATCGAAGGCGGCGGCGATGGTGCGCTGCGCGGGCTTGACCGGCGAAGGATCGTCCGCATCGACATCGATTGTCAGCGTCAGCACTTCCTCGTTCCAGCCGCGCAGCATGGCCAGCGCCCGGTGGCCCGGCACCGTCGCCCAGCGCTCGAAATGATCGAAATAGTCGGAGAATTTCTCACCCGATGCCTGCTTGCCATCCACGACCTTGGCGCGGAAGGTGGCGTTCTGGCGCATGTAATCGCGCAGGCGGCCGAGAAGATCGGCATTTTCCGTCATGGTTTCCGCCACGATGTCGCGCGCGCCCTCGAGTGCCGCCTTCACATCGGCCACCTCGCCCTGAACATAAGCCTCCGCCAGCTTCGCCGGATCGGCGGCGCGGTTATCCCAGATGGCTTCTGCGAGCGGGCCGAGACCGCGTTCGCGGGCGATTTCCGCGCGGGTGCGGCGTTTCGGCTTATAGGGCAGGTAGAGGTCTTCCAGCTCCGCCTTGGTGCCTGCCTGCATGATCTTGACCATCAGTTCATCGGTCATCTTGCCCTGACCGGTGATGGAATCGACAATGGAGGCGCGCCGCGCATTGAGTTCGCGCAGATAGACGAGACGTTCCGAAAGCGTGCGAAGCTGGGTGTCGTCCAGCCCTCCCGTCACTTCCTTGCGGTAACGGGCGATGAAGGGAACGGTCGCACCCTCGTCCAGCAGGGCCACCGCCGCCTTTACCTGATCGGCGCGGGCGTTGATTTCGGAAGCGATGAGCGAGGCGAGGCGGGCATTGTCTGCGGTCATGGGATTCTCTGCTGTCAGATCTGGAGCGGCGAACATAATGTCTGATTGTGGCGTGACAACAAGAGGCGGCAACGATTCCACAGGAAAGGCGGCGTTCAAGGGAAAGACGGGCATTTGCGGCGCTTTCTCCTTGACCTTTCGCCCCCCTGCCCTTAACGCCCCTGACACAAGGTTACTGGCGAATTTGCAGGGGTATTGACCATGAAAGTTCTGTTGATCGGTTCCGGCGGACGCGAACATGCGCTGGCGTGGAAAATTGCCCAGTCTCCCCTGCTCGATGAGCTTTATGCCGCCCCCGGCAATCCTGGCATTGCCGACCATGCGACGCTGGTGGCGCTGAAGGTGGAAGACCATGCGGCCGTCATCGCCTTTGCGAAAGAAAAAGCAATCGACTTCGTCGTGGTCGGCCCGGAAGCGCCGCTGGTTGCCGGTCTTGCGGATGACCTGCGTGCCGCCGGCATCGCCACTTTCGGCCCCTCGAAAGCCGCCGCCCAGCTTGAGGGCTCCAAGGGCTTCACCAAGGATCTCTGCGCGCGCTACGATATTCCGACCGGCGCTTACCAGCGTTTCAAGTCCGCAGAGCCGGCCAAGGACTATGTTCGTGCGCAGGGCGCGCCGATTGTCATCAAGGCGGACGGTCTTGCCGCCGGCAAGGGCGTGACCGTGGCCATGACGGAAGCGGAAGCGCTTGCCGCGATTGACGACTGCTTCGACGGCGCTTTCGGCGCGGCCGGCGCCGAAGTGGTGGTGGAGGCCTTTCTCGACGGCGAGGAAGCGAGCTTCTTCTGCCTTTCCGATGGCAAGACCGCGCTGGCGCTCGCCACCGCGCAGGATCACAAGCGCGTCGGCGATGGCGATACCGGTCCGAATACGGGCGGCATGGGTGCCTATTCCCCTGCCCCCGTCATGACACCGGCCATGGTGGAGCGCACCATGAAGGAGATCATCGAGCCGACGATTTCGGGCATGGCCAAGGACGGTAATCCCTTCTCCGGCGTGTTTTTCGCCGGGCTGATGATTACCGCCAAAGGCCCTGAACTCATCGAATACAACGTCCGTTTCGGCGACCCCGAATGCCAGGTGCTGATGATGCGCCTGAAAAGCGATCTGCTGCCGATCCTCTATGCCACCGCCACCGGCACGCTGGACAAGGTTGAGGCGGAATGGCGCGACGATGCGGCGCTGACCGTCGTTCTCGCCTCGAAGGGTTATCCCGGCACTTACGACAAGAATACGCCGATCGCCCATATTCCCGAGGCGAGCGCCGAGGCGAAGGTGTTCCATGCCGGAACCGCGCTGAAGGACGGCGGGCTGGTTGCCACGGGTGGACGCGTGCTGAACGTCACCGCCCTTGGAAAGACCGTGACGGAAGCGCAGGCCCGCGCCTATGCGCTGGCCGACAAGGTGGAGTGGGAAAACGGTTTCTGCCGCCGCGACATCGGCTGGCAGGCCGTCGCGCGCGAGAAGGCCTGATCCTTAAAGCAAACGGGATTGGACGCGAATATTTCGTTCAATTTTTACCAAGTTTGCTGACCCGATGGAAACGAAACATCGGTAATACTTGCCGGAACATTGAATGGCGCATTGTGTCTCGAACACGAGGCCGCGCCGTCGTTTCGGGGGTTTTTCGATGCGTCGTCTTTTTCTGACAGCGATTGTCGCGCTGACCGGCGGGTCGGCGATGGCGTCTTCCATCGAATATATACACGGCGTGCATGTGGCCAATGGTAGCTTCATTCGTCGCGACTGCGCGGGCTGCAAGCCCATGAAGGGAAAAGCCGTGGCGCAGGGTTATGCCGTTCCCTCCATTGAGCCGGGCACGCAGCACACGGAAATGCGCGAAGTCGACGGCAAGCGCACCCTGCTGCGCACCGAAGCCTGGCTTGGCGGCGCGCCCGTCACCTTCGTCAGCACCAATCCTGCATGGATGGCGGAAACCCCCAGCACGGCCATCGCGACCTATGACGACGCAGAACCCGTGGCACATCCCGCTGAGACGGTTTCGACATCGGCCGGCATCGACGTGACGACCACCACGGCAGCCGTCAAGGAAATTTCCACCGAAAACGCAGCCGAACCGGCCAGCGCCTCGGTGATCGGCGCCACCCAGTTCCCGGATTTCCAATTGCGCGGCAATTGACCGGCCGATGACGCATTTCATGACGAAGGTCAAATAATCGCGTCATCGCTGCATTCCGGAAATGGCGCCGCAACCATGCGGGGAATGTTGCTTTTTCTCCCGCTTATTCTGCCTGTCGGGCCTGATAAAGCTTTCGCTAATTAAATATTTATTCAAATTTTTAGCCGCTAAGTGCGTCTATAGTGCGATGCAGCACAGAATGAGGCCGCGGCGCGGACACGCGCTTTTGGGCCCTTTTATCGCGCATCATGCGCCTCTCCCTTCTCCGAAACATCGGTACCGCGCGGCGTTTTCGGGCGCGCGATCCCAAACGCTTGTGAGCGCCCATGAAGAACCTTTCCATTTCCCGTCAGTTGATCGTTCTCGTGGTGGCCCTGATGGCCGCCTTCGCCGTGGCGACGTTTTACCAGCTGAAATCCGCCACCGATGCGATCTATGAGGAACGCTACGGCATGCTGCGGACGCAGGTGCAATCGGCAATCTCCATCCTGCAATCCTTCCACGAAAAGGAAAAGGCCGGAACGCTTTCGCGCGACGAGGCCATGAAACAGGCTTACGCCACCGTCAGCGCCATGCGCTTCACGCCCGACGGCTATCTGTTCGGTTACGACTACGACGTGACGATGAAGTTCCACCCCGATGCCAAGCGCGTCGGCGAAAGCTTCAAGGGCAAGCCGGACAGCAAGGGTTTCGCCTATCGTGACGAGCTGGTGCGGCTTGGCCGCAATGGCGGCGGCCAGACGGATTTTTACGGTCCGAAGCCCGGCATGGAAGGCAATGACTACGCCAAGAGCTCCTATGCACTTGCCTTTGAGCCCTGGCAGGTGGTGGTCGTGACCGGCGTTTACATCGATGATCTGAACGCGCAGGTGCGCGGCGATGTGATGAAGGCGCTGTCGATCGGCGCGCTGATCTTCGTGCTGGCGCTTGCCGCAGCCTTCTACGTCATCCGTGGCATTTCGAAGCCGCTCGGCGACATCCACCGCGCACTTGGTGAAGTGGCCAATGAAAACGTCTCGCTCGCCATTCCCCATACCGGCCTGACCAACGAGGTGGGCATGATGGCGAAGGCCACCGCCTCGCTTCAGGACAAGGTGCGCGAGCGCCATGCCATGCAGCGCCGTGAGGAAGAACAGCAGCGGCAGCTCAATGCGGAGCGCCAGAGTAATCTCGACATGCAGCGCGACGAGGCAGAATTGCAGGCGCGCGTCGTCACCACCATCGGCGAGGCGCTGGAGAAGCTGGCGGGCGGCGATCTGACCGTGCGTTGCGGCGATCTCGGCAATCGCTACGCGGCGCTGCGCGACAATTTCAACGAGGCCCTGATCCATCTCGACGCCGCCATGGCCAAGGTGAATTCCAAGAGCATCGACATCGGCGGCTCCAAGGAGGAAATCCGAAAGGCTTCCAACGAGCTTTCGCAGCGCACCGAACGGCAGGCTGCCAATCTGGAAGAAACCTCGGCCGCTCTCGATGAATTGACGGTTGCGGTGCGCCAGACGGCAGAAGGGGCGGCCGACGCCGCCAAGCGCGTCACCACCGTCAGCTCCGAAGCCATGCGCAGCGACCGGGTGGTGGAAGAGGCGATCACCGCGATGAGCGGTATCGAACAGTCATCGGACCAGATTTCCAACATCATCGGCGTGATCGACGACATCGCCTTCCAGACCAACCTTCTGGCGCTGAATGCCGGTGTGGAAGCGGCGCGGGCGGGCGAGGCCGGCAAGGGCTTTGCCGTGGTGGCGCAGGAAGTGCGCGAACTGGCGCAGAAATCCGCCGCCGCCGCCAAGGAGATCAAGGACCAGATCGCCCGCTCTTCCGCCCAGGTGGAAAACGGCGTGCGCCTTGTCGGCGAGGCCGGCGATGCGCTGAAACGCATCTCGGATCAGATCAAATCCGCAAACGAAATCGTCAGCAAGATCGCCCATTCGGCCGCCGAACAGGATACGACGCTGCGCTCGATCTCCTCGTCGCTCAACCAACTCGATGTCGCCACCCAGCACAATGCGGCGATGGCGGAAGAAACCACAGCTTCGGCGGAAGCGCTGGCCGTGGACACCGAGGAACTGCTGAACCTCATCCGCGGTTTCCGTGTCTCTTCCGGCCACCAGCTGCATGCGATGGCGCATGAGATGCGCATGGCGGGGTGATGCGCTCCGAGGCTATCGATGAACAACGGCGCCGGGGGGAACTCCGGCGCTTTTCTTTTAGAGCATTTCCAGGAAAAGTGGACCCCGGTTTTCCGTCCGGAAATGCGCCAAAACAAAGAGTTAGAGTGTTTTCGCGATTCGAAGAAAAGCGAAAAAACTCTAACGGGTCAGCGCATCCAGCCGGTCGATATCGGCAGGTGAAAATACGGCGATACCGGCTTTTTCGAGCAGCGCCGCCGTAACCCCATTGCCCGCGTGTTTGACGCCAGAAAACGAACCGTCATAGATCGCAACCGACCCACAGGACGGGCTACCGTCGATCAGAAGCGCGTATGTGCAGCCATTGGCCCTGGCGAAGGCCAGCGCCTTTTCCGCGCCGGCGATAAATTGCGCCGTGACATCGCCGCCGGTCACTTCCAGCACGCGGGCGCGGCCCTCCAGCACATCGAGACCGGAGGCGCCATTTTCGATTTCCGCCGGCGGGCGCGGCACGGGCATGCCGCCCGCCATCTCCGGACAGATCGTCACCAGCCTGCCCTCCTGCCGCCAGCGCTCGATTGCCGGATGGAAAAAGGGCTTGCCTCTGCCGTCGTAACGGACCGGCTGGCCGAGGAGGCAGGCGCTGATGAGGATTTTGGGGGTGGTGTGGGTCAATGGGGTCATCCTGCAAGGTCGCGGTCGCTGCTTACCCCCCTCTGCCCTGCCGGGCATCTCCCCCTCAAGGGGGGAGATCGGCGAGAGGCATGCTCCTCGCTCTTCCCAAAACGTTCAATGTAGCCGAGAGGTTGCCACGGGTCGATCTCTCCCCTTGAGGGGGAGATGCCCGGCAGGGCAGAGGGGGTGAACCAAGCACGCTGACAGATGTGGCTACCCCAAAACCCCCTCACCCCGTGATCTTCGAGAAATCCGCAACCGTTCCGGTCGCTTCGCGAATAGCCTTCAGCAGCGCCAGACGGTTTGCACGGATGGCCGCATCCTCGTCATTAACGAGCACATCCTCGAAAAACTTGTCGACAGGCGCGCGCAGCGTCGACAGCGCCTGCATGGCGGAGCGGAAATCCTCGCCCGCAACGGCCTTCGCAGCGTCGGCGGAGGCGGTCTTGATCGCCGCGTAAAGCGCCTTTTCGGCATCGAGCTTCAGCAACTCTTCCGAAACGCCATCGGCGACCACGGTACCCTTCTTTTCCTCGGCAGCCAGAAGCTGGGTGGCGCGCTTGGCGCCTGCCAGAAGGTTACGGCCATCCTCGCCGGTGATGAAGGCGGTGAGCGCCTCGACACGGCGGGCGATCATCAGGAGATCGTCGGATTCCGGCGTCAAAACGGCGTCGATCAGATCGTAACGCGCGCCGAGATCGCGCAGATAGACCTTCAGGCGATCATGGAAGAAGGAGAGAAGGTCCGGGTCCTTCGCAACGCTCAGCAACGGAAGCCGCACGTTCTTCTCAAGCAGAATGCGCACCACACCCAGCGCCGCACGGCGCAGCGCGAAGGGATCCTTCGAACCGGTCGGCTTCTCATCGATGGCCCAGAAACCGACGAGTGTATCGAGCTTGTCGGCCAGAGCGACCGTGATCGCCACCTTGTCGGCCGGCAGACGATCAGAGGGGCCCTGCGGCTTGTAATGATCTTCGATGGCGGCGGCCACACTTTCGTTTTCGCCCTGCAGCGTCGCATATTTACGGCCCATCAGGCCCTGAAGCTCTGGGAATTCACCGACGGCTTCGGTGCGCAGGTCGGCCTTGGCCAGCACCACGGCACGGTCCACCAGATCGGCATCGGCACCGACAACCGGGGCCAGCGCCTTCGCCAGTTCGCGAATACGGGCCACGCGCTCACCCTGCGTCCCGAGCTTGGCATGGAACGTCACGTTCAGCGCATCGAGCTTGGCCATGCGCTGGTCGAGCGGCTTCTTGAGATCGAGGTCGAATTTCGCAGCCGAATCTTTCAGCGTTTCCAGATCGGGCAGATCACCCTGGTCGCGGTTCCAGAAATGGCGGGCATCCGACAGGCGGGCGCGCACGACCTTGCCATTGCCATGGATGATTTCCTTGCCGCCATCGCTTGCCTCGATGTTCGAGATCAGGATGAAGCGGTTGGAAAGGCCCTCTTCCGCACCCTGATTGCGGGTGACGAAACATTTCTGGTTGGTCTTGATGGTGAGGCGAATGATTTCCGCCGGGATTTGCAGGTAATCTTCCTCGAAGGTGCCCATCAGCACCTGCGGCCATTCGACGAGGCCGGAGACTTCTTCCAGCAGGCCTTCGTCTTCGACCAGATCGAGACCATTGGCGAAGGCCAGGTCCTTGGCGTCGTGCAGGATGATATCCTTGCGGCGCTCGGCATCGAGAATGACCTTCGCCTTTTCGAGGCTCGAGACATAGTCCTCGAAACGGCGCACGGTAATCGGGCCGGGTGCATGGAAACGATGGCCATAGGTGACGTTGCCGGCGACGATGCCGTCAATCACGAAAGGAATGACCTGGGTTTCGTCATGTTCGGGGCCGAACAGGCAGACGATGGATTGCAGCGGCCGCACCCAGCGCAGGCTTTCCGAGCCCTTGCCTTCGATACCGGCATAGCTGGAACCCTTCGGCATGGAGGCCGGGCCGGAGCGCATGGATTTCGGCCAGGGGAAGGAGCGGATGATGCCGGGCATCACTTCGGCGATGATCTCTTCCGCCGGGCGGCCGGGCTTGTTGATGATGGCGACGTAGAAATCGCCCTTCTTCGGGTCGGAAACGACCTGCGCTTCCGAAATGTCGTTGAGGCCGGCGCCGCGCAGAAAGCCTTCGATGGCCTTTTCATTGGCGTCGGTGCGCGGGCCCTTCTTTTCCTCGCGCACATCGGCGGAGCGGGCGTTGAGGCCGCGAATATCCAGCGTCAGGCGGCGCGGCGTCCAATATTCGCGCGCGCCCTCATAGGTCAGCCCTCTCTCCACCAAGGCATCGGTGACGAGTTTCTTCAGATCGCCCGCCGCCTTGCGCTGCATGCGGGCGGGGATTTCCTCGGAGCGAAGTTCAAGCAGAAGATCGGGCATGGGATCAGGACTTTAATCTGTTGCAAAAGAGTGTCGCGGACTTAGCAAGACCAGCGGCAAAAGTCACCAGCTATCGGTTAAATTACCGCCGGCAGGCGTTACCAGCCGCCGCCGCCACCGCCGCCGCCGCCGGAGCCGGAAAAACCGCCGCCGCCACCGCCCGAAAAGCTGGAGCCGGAAGAACTGACGGGCTGGGGAATGGCGGAGGCAATGGTATTGGCCATGGAGGTGGAAAAGCCGCCGATCCTGTCGCCAAAGGTTCCGTAATTGCTGCCCGCATACCAGCCGGGCGCATAACTTGCAGCAGCGGCACCGGCAGCGGCTGCTGCAAGCCAGGCCTCGAACGTGCGGCTCCACGGTTTTTCGACGCCGAGCGCCACGGCATAGGGCAGCAATGTCTCGAAATGCTGCGGCGACATGGCGGGCGCACCAGCCATGTTCATCCGGTCTTTTTCCGCCAGCGTCAGATAGGTTCGGAGGCCTTCAATGCCATCCATCAGCTTGCGGCCGAGCGGTGTGGGCGCGCCCATCAGGAACAGGAAAAGCGCATTGGTGAGCACGATGCCGCCAATCGCCGCCAGCGCCAGCGACTTGGTGTCATGCGTCACATCCAGCAGGATTTGCGTGGCGATGCCGCCGATGGCGGAAAAGGCCACGAAACCGGCAAAGGCCAGCATGACGATGCCGCCGATCCGCTTGCGCAGCGGTGCGCCGCGCGAAAACTGGCGGCCGATGCCGATCGACAGGATGCTGAAGAAGAAGGCGAAAAAGCCGAAAACCAGCACGGCGGCAATGGCGCTTTCATCCAGATCGCCAAACACCAGCGTCGCAACGATGATGGCGATGCTGAGGAAGATGCCGAAGACGGTGTAACCGGCATTGCTGTGGTAATATTTGCCGCGATGTTCTTTCTCTATCGCCGCGCGGAACTGTTTTCCGACCTTTTCCACCTCCGCCCCATGGGCCTTGTCGATGGTCAAAGTCTCGCCCGGACTGCCTATGGAGGCAAGCAGCGTTTTCTGGCCGGTCGGCAGATCGGTGGTAGTTGCCTTTTCGGTACGGCGGATGACGATGGCGTTCTTCAAATCTTCCAGAACGACATAACCCTTCACCGCAAGATCAAGGGCCGAGGCAGAAAGCGCCGTCCAGCCGGCGCCCGAAAAACCGCGATTATCGACGTAATTGACCAGAGCCGGCGAAAGCCCCTCCGGCGCATCCCAGCGCGGCACGACCACGCCCTTCGCCGGATCGCGGCCCACGGCGAACCAGGCCCGCAGGTAATAAAGCAGCACGGCGAAAAGCCCGCCGCCCGAAAGCAGGATGGCGAGATTATCCCGCAGCCACCAGCCCGCCTCCTGCGAGGTGTCAGGCGCGGCAATCGCGCCCTTGGGCAGCTTGACGGCGACCGTCATGCCCTCGCCAACCGTAAACGGGCGGGTGGAGGCGAAGAACACCTCGTTGCCTTCGTTCAGAATGCGCGCATCCTTGCCCTTCGCACCCAGAGGACCGGTGAAGACGGCGGTGTCGGTGGCCCTGACACCCTGCGGCAGGCTGATGGTGGCGGAAATCTCACCCATGGGGAATTGCCAGCCATTGCCGGTGACATTCCAGGTCAGCTCGTCGTAATCGCTGAAATAGCGGATTTGCCGGGCGGTGGTGTAGGTTATCTGGAAGATATGCTCGCCGGTCGGCAGAAAACGCTCGGCGCTGCCGGTATAGATGCGGATGCCGCCATCGATATTCTCGGTGCGCCAGTTTTCCGGCGCGCCATCGCGCTCCACCGAAACGACGTTGAAATCCACCTTGGTACGGCGGTTATTCGCATCCAGCGCATAAAGCGGGAAATCGCGGAAGATGCCGCGTTTGATGTTCTGTCCTTCGGCGCGGGCGGTGATGGTTTCGGTCACCGTCAGCTTGCCATCCGCCGCCACCTCGACGACGGAATGGTAGGAGCGGATGAATTCCTCCGCGAAGGCCGGGAAGGCCGCGCCCAGGAAGACGAACAGCGCGAGAAGTCTTGCGGCGATGGTCTTCACGGGCGGTCCCTCCTCAATGGCTCAGTGCTGCGGCTCGGCAGCGCTTTCCTTTTCGGTATAGTCAACACCCAGCGAGGCGAGCGCCTTCCAGTAACCGGGATAGGTCTTGCCGACGCAGGCCGGATTCTGGATGGCGATGCCGCCGATCTTCAGCGCCGCCAGCGCAAAGCTCATGGCGATGCGGTGGTCGGCAAAAGTATCGATGGAGGCCTTGACCGTCTGGCCCGCAAGAGCCGGATCGGAATGCACGATCAGGTCGTCGCCCTCCTCATGCGCCAGACCATTGCGGATTTCGTTGAGGCCGAGCGAGACGGCGCGGATACGGTCGCATTCCTTCACGCGCAGATTGGCGATGCCGACGAAACGCACCGGTGTCTCGTTGAAGGCGGCCAGAACCGCAATGGTCGGAATGGCGTCCTGCATCTGCGAACCGTCGATTTCGGCGGGCAGGTGCGGAAACTTCGCCATGACCTCATAGGCCTTGGCATCCGGCTGGGTGAATTTATCGGCCGGCGTGCCGATATCGATTGCGCCGCCGGTCAGAAGCTCGGCACCCCAGAGATAGGTGGCGGCGGAGGCATCCGGCTCGATGTGGAAATCGGTCGCCGTATAGCCGGTCGGATGCACGCGCCAGATGGCGTTGCTCACCCGCTCAATCTTCGCACCGAAGGCTTCCATGGCCGAGGTGGTGAGATCGATATAGCCCTTGGCGCCGATCTCCTCGCCCTTGAGGATGATATCGACAGGCTTGTCGCCGCAGGCAGCCGCCATCAGAAGTGCCGACACATATTGGCTGGAGAGGTTAGCGTCGATGGTGACGCTGCCCTTCGGGAACCCTGTGCCCTTGCCGCAGACGGTGACGGGCGGGCAGCCGGTCGGCGCTTCCGCCTCGACGCCGAGGGAGCGCAGGGCTTCCACCAGCGGCATGATCGGGCGTTTGCGCATATGCTCGTCGCCATCGATGATGACGGCGCCATCCACAAGTGCTGCAGCTGCAGTGAGGAAGCGCGTGGCGGTGCCGGCATTGCCGAGGAAAAGCGGCTTTTCCGGCTGCTGCAATACACCCGTGCCTTCCACCACGAATGTGGTGGCATCAGGCTCGGTTACCTTGACGCCCATCTCGCGCAGGGCTTCGGCCATATAAAGCGTGTCGTCGCTTTTCAGTGCGCCGGTCAACCGGCTTTTGCCCCTGGCAAGACCAGCCAGCAGAAGCGCACGGTTGGTGATGGACTTGGAGCCGGGCGGCTCGACCTTGCCGGAAAGCGGGTGGTCGGGCGGGGTGATGGTCAGTTCGATCATGATTGTCGTCTTGTCAAAGAATGCGGCGCGGGGCCGGATTATCGGAATTTGAACGGGAGGTCTTAAGCCGCCGGGGGAACAGTGCGCTTAGAATTTCACTGTCGGCACGGCGCGGTCGGCCGGGTTCTCGATCTCGAAATAGGGCGCCTTGGCAAAGCCGAACTGGCCTGCAACCAGATTGGAGGGGAAGCTTTCCACCTTGACATTGAGATCGCGGGCAGCGCCATTGTAATAACGGCGCGACATCTGGATTTCGCTTTCGATGGTTTCCAGCGAGCGCTGCAATTCCAGAAAATTCGTATTGGCCTTGAGATCGGGATAGGCTTCGGCAAGCGCAAAGAGTTTACCTAGCGCCTGCGACAGCAGCCCTTCCGCCTGGGCGCGACCCTCAACATCGCCCGCCGGCACGGCCTGCGCCCGGTTGCGCATGGCAATCACCTCCTCGAAGGTGCTCTTTTCATGCGCCGCGTAACCCTTCACGGTCTCGATGAGGTTGGGAATGAGATCGGCGCGGCGTTTCAGCTGCACGTCGATGCCCGACCACGCCTCTTCCTTCATCTGCCGCGCCTTGACCAGCCCGTTATAGATGAAGACGACATAAAGCGCGATTGCCGCGATGATTGCCAGCGTGATGAACATGAATTGCGATTCCCAGCTTCGATGCGCGCACGATAGCCGCTCATCGCCGCAAAGTCATGGGGCTTCGCTCATTCTGTCGGTTTTTGCCGGGAGGATAAAACCGCGACCAGTGCTGCGCGTCATTTATTGTAGACGGTGCAGTATAATCGCAGACCGGATGTTTTCCTTACAAAAACGTTGTGTGAGGCAAGCCTGTAGCCGCGTTCGGCCCAATAGTCCTTGTTCTCACCCAGATGATTCCAGCCGTCTATTCTCCAGTCGAGCATTTTCGAGTTTTGCGTGTAGTGCATGCGGACAAGCGCGCTACCGACATCGAGCGTCCGTTGGCCGCTGTCCTTGCAATCCATGCGGGTGACGATCATTCCGAAACTACGCAGCTTGTCTGCTCGGCGAAAGGCATCATTGCCGCTCATCCATTCAGTCGTTTCGGCAGCCGCAGCGTTGCCGAGGAAACATGCAAGCATCAATACAGGCAAAAAAACTAAGCTTCTAATATTCATAATCAAATCCATCACGATGTTTCACATAACCAATCAACACAAAATAAAAGGCCGTCAAGAACGGCCTTTCAAATTCATTAGAAGCTTCGGCTTGAATCTGCCTTCAAAAATCAGGCGGCCCTGTTCCAGTTCAGCCCGCCCGCATCCGTCAGCAGGAAGGCTTCGCCGCAGGCTTTCGCCAGCGTGCGCACGCGCAGGATATAGCTCTGGCGTTCCGTGACCGAAATTACGCCGCGTGCATCCAGAAGGTTGAAGACGTGGCTGGCCTTGATGCACTGGTCATAGGCCGGAAACACGCATTTGTGCAGGCGCTGATTGTCGTTATCACCGGGCGCACCGGCGGCGAGAAGCGCTTGGCATTCCTTTTCGGCGTCGATGAAATGGCGATGCAGCATGGCGGTGTCGGCAAATTCGAAATTATGGCGGGAATATTCCTGCTCGGCCTGCAGGAAAACGTCGCCATAGGAAATCTTCTCTTCGCCTTCGCGGCCGTTGAAGTTCAGGTCATAGACATTGTCGACGCCCTGAACATACATGGCGAGACGCTCCAGACCATAGGTCAGCTCGCCCGCGACCGGCGAGCACTCGATGCCGCAGACCTGCTGGAAATAGGTGAACTGCGAGACTTCCATGCCGTCGCACCAGCATTCCCAGCCAAGACCCCAGGCGCCGAGCGTCGGGCTTTCCCAGTCGTCTTCGACGAAACGCACATCGTGCAGCAGCGGATCGAGGCCGATCGCCTTCAGCGAACCGAGATAGAGTTCCTGCAGGTTAGACGGGTTGGGCTTCAAGATGACCTGATACTGGTAATAATGCTGCAGGCGGTTGGGGTTTTCGCCGTAACGGCCGTCGGACGGGCGGCGCGAGGGCTGCACGTAAGCGGCCTTCCAAGGCTTGGGCCCAAGCGCGCGCAGCGTCGTCGCCGGATGAAACGTGCCCGCGCCCACTTCCATATCGTAGGGCTGCAGCACCGCGCAGCCCTTGTCGGCCCAGTAATTGTGCAGCGTCAGGATAAGCGCCTGAAAGGAACGCTTCGGGTTCATATGGTCGGGAACATCGGTCATTGCAGTCATCGCGGCGTTAGGAGGATAAGTAAGCATTGACTTACTTCGGATGCGGACACGTGCCACGGCATGGCCTGAGGGTCAAGGTTTTATGCGTGGAGACGGGCGGCGAAGGGGTTGACGATATTCATCCGCCCTTCAACGGTAAGACCGTCATGCATGTCTTCCGAGAGGAATACGGTGCTTTCAGCCTCCAGGGCTGCTGCTACCATCAATGCATCATAGAAGGCGAAGTTATATTTATCGACAAGATCCACGGCGCTCGCATTTAACTGCACATCGAGTTCAACGACTGTCACAGCCATTCGACGGAGACCATCCAGCGATCTGCGGATTTCGCCCCATTTTTGAGGCCACTTCCGCCGGACTACACTGGCAAATTCATTGAATGCCTGAACGCTCGTCACATAAGGTTTCGAAACGATCTCTTGGGCCTTGGATGAACGTTCGTCATCCAGAAAGGCGTAAATGAAGATATTCGTGTCGAGAAAGGGCAAATGGCTCAACGCTCATTTGCCTCTTCGCGGTCGAATTTCCACCCGGGCGGTAGCTGCCAACGCTGAGCGCGAATATAAGACAGTATCTTTTCGCGCTCTTCCTGCGAAATAGAAGCAGACGGTTCCTGTGTCGGCACAGAAACATCCACCTCGTCGCCCTCCTTGATGTGCAAGGCTTCCGCGACATCCGCCGGAATGCGGACCGCAAGACTATCGCCCCATTTCGTGACACGCATGACGGTCTCCTTACTCGAAAGCGACTATAGCAAATTCTGCGTTACAGGAAAATTACGTCTCATCCTCGCGCTTCACGCGGTATTCGCCCGTTTCCGGGTCCTTGATCAGCGTGCCGATGGCGCCGGTCTCGCGTTCCTTCTCGCGCTGTTTCGATTTCGCCGAGAGCTTTTCCGCATCGCGGACAAAGCGGCGGTATAGGATGACGGATCCCACCACCAGAAGAAGAATTGTAATGAGCTGCGCCATAAGGCTTTATTCCCGAGACATCATAGACCGAAACGCGACCACAATGCCTTTTCTTCGGCGACCTCCGCAAGCCCCGAGACGGCGCCGGCAGCCAACCTTTCGGCATTCACGTCCAGAGCAGCATTGACGCCCGGCACCTTTTTGCCGAACAAAGTGCGCCCGCCGCTGACGAGCTGGAGCTTGACCTTCTCACCGTAACGGCGGCGCAGAACCTCGCGCATGTCGCCCAGCCCGTCGATCAGGCCGAGGTCGAGGCCGCGCATGCCGGTCCAGAACAGGCCGGAGAAGATCGCCTCGTCGCCCTTCAGTTTCGAGCCGCGGCGCATCTTGACCATATCAATGAAAACATTGTGGATTTCGACCTGAAGCGACTTCAGGTAATCGATGTCGCCTTCCTTTTCCGGCTGAAAGGGATCGAGGATGACCTTGTTCTCGCCGGCCGTATAGACACGGCGCTCCACGCCGATCTTCTTCAGCATTTCCGGAAAACCGAAACCGCCGGAAACGACGCCGATGGAACCGACGATGGAGGTAGGATCGGCGATGATCTCGTCGCCAGCAAGCGCGATCATGTAGCCGCCGGAGGCCGCAACGTCCTCCACGAAGATCAAGACTTTCTTTTCCTTTTCCTCGGCGAGCTGGCGGATGCGATTATAGATCATCCGCGCCTGCACCGGCGAACCGCCGGGCGAGTTGAGCGAAATGGCGACAGCCGGGGCATCCTTGACGGCGAAGGCCTTTTCCAGAAGCGGCGCATAAGAAGCGAGATTGAGGGCGGGGCGGAACTGGTTGCCGCCGGCCATGATCGCGCCATGCATGCGCACCACCGGGATGACGAGCTCTTTTTTACGAAAGCGTTTCGGCACCAGATACTTCAAAAAAACCACTACTCAATCCTCGCAGCATTTATCCGTTCGTCAGGGATGTATGTATCGCCCCGGAAAACACAATGGTTTGCGGCCGGCGGAACGGCGATATTTATGACGCGGTCCGGATTGCCCTTACATTACGCGAATAGGGGGCGCGGCCATTGTTCAGGTCATCGACGAAGGGGGTGAAGGCATGGCTGCCGGTCTCATGCATGATGAGCGGCGCGCGGAACGACAGCCGCGCCCGCGAACCCTTGATGGCGGTGACGAGCATGCGCACCGCGTCCTCGCCAGGGCGCGGATGGATGAGGGTGATCTCGATGCCGCCGAAACGACTGCCGCAGGCGGCGATGATTTTCGCCACCGATTGCGGCCTTGAAATCAGGGAAAGCTGACCGCCCGGCACCATGATCGCGCCTGCGGTCCTGATCCAGTCTTCGAACAGGCCATCGGTCATGGCATGCGCTTCGGCCTTCAGGGCGTCCGGCGTGCGGCGGTCGCTCGCATCGTTGTAGGGCGGGTTCATGATGACGTGATGGAAATGCTCGTCGGGCAAGCCCGCTTCGGCGCGTGCTTTCGCCCGCAGGGTCACATCGGCTTCGCGCACGCTGACGCGGGCAGAAAAAGCAGCATTATCAGGCAGTTCTAGGCTGCGGCGGGCAAATTTCGCCATTTCCGGCGAGCGTTCGTACAGCGTTACCTCGGCATTCTCCAGCCGCGCCGCAACCGCCATGCCCGCAGCTCCCGCGCCGGCGCCGAGATCGGCTATCCGGCAGGCCCGCTCATCTGCCACCAATGACGCCAGGAGCATGGCGTCCATGCCGGCCCGATGCCCCCTGCCCTTCGGCTGGATGATGTGAAACCGGCCCCGGTGAAAGGCGTCGATCGTTTCGGAAATGCCGTCGCCCACCGCCGCTCAAGCCTCTTCGTTGCGCAACTCGTCACCGAGCCCGGCATCGATGAGAATGCGGCGGGCCTGATCGGCCCGATCTTCCTCCACCAGAAACCTTCGCGGCAAAAGACCGAGCGATCCTTCCAGAATGCTCATCGCCTGGTCGGCGATGAGGCAATGGATGCCGGCATCCTTCATCAGGCTTTCGGCGAAGGAGAGCAGCACGGCATCGTTGGTACGGATCAGTTCACGCATGGATAGACCTTAAATTCCCATCTTTTTGAATGGCTAGCGGCAATTCGCCCCTTGCCGCGCAAGGCGTCAGTTTTTATTGTCGAATTCAAATTCGAACTGGAGTCCTGTCCCTTGGGCGTCGTCATACCGCTTGAAGAAAGCAAAAACAAACTCGCATCCGTCAAGCCGCTTGTCGACCTGACCCGCCCCGATATGGAACGGGTGAACCAGCTTATCCTTTCCAAGGCCGGTTCCGATGTCCAGATGATACCCGAGGTGGCCAACCACCTCATCTCTTCCGGCGGCAAGCGCCTGCGGCCGATGCTGACGCTCGCCTCGGCCTCGATGTTCGGTTACGAGGGCGATAATCACATCAAGCTCGCCACCAGCGTGGAATTCATGCACACGGCGACGCTTCTGCATGACGATGTGGTGGATGAAAGCGATCTGCGCCGCGGCAAATCCACCGCCCGCACCATCTGGGGCAACCAGGCGAGCGTTCTCGTCGGCGACTTCCTGCTCGGCCAGGCCTTCCGCATGATGGTGGATGTGGGCTCGCTCGATGCGCTCGACGTGCTGTCCACCGCCGCCTCGGTAATCGCCGAGGGCGAGGTGTTGCAGCTTTCGGTCGCCAAGAACATGGAAACGACGGAAGACGATTATCTGCAGGTGATTCGCGCCAAGACGGCCGCCCTTTTCGCGGCGGCGGCGGAAGTCGGCCCCATCGTCGCCAAGACGGACAAGGCCACCCGCAGCGCGCTGAAATCCTACGGCATGAATCTCGGCCTCGCCTTCCAGCTCGTTGACGACGTGCTGGACTACGGTGGAAAATCCGCCGATCTCGGCAAGAATACCGGCGACGATTTCCGCGAAGGCAAGATCACCCTGCCGGTCATCCTCTCCTATCGTCGCGGCACGCAGGATGAGCGCGCCTTCTGGCGCAACGCCATCGAAAAGGGTGAAAGCAGCGATGAGAACCTCGAAAAGGCGCTGGGCCTGATCACCAAATACAACGGTCTTGGCGATACGATCGGCCGCGCCACGCACTACGGCACCATCGCCCGCGATGCGCTCGCACCGCTGCCGCAGAGCCCCTGGAAAGATGCGCTTCTGGAAGTGATCGACTTCTGCATCGAGCGTCTGAACTGACGCTAGAGGCCGGGCGAAAGGCGGATGGAAAAGACCATCCGCCCAATGTTCCGGGCCAGCTTCTCCGCAAGGCGTGATTGTGGCCGGGGCCATAATTTCTTGCGGGGCTGCTTCAAAAAAGCCATTCTATCGTGACCAACAATGGAAACTGATTTTTCCGTGCTTCTGCACAAAGGCAAAGGTTCCCTCATGCGGCGTAAACCAGCACTCCGTCTTCTCTGCAGCGCGGCTCTTGCCGCTGCTCTCGCAATCGGCGCGGGTGCGAGCCCCGGCTTTGCGGAGACGAAGGCGACACCGGAAGACAAGGCCGTTACGTTCGATCCCGGCAAGGTGAACACCTTCTCCGGCGCCTTCCTCGCCGGGCGCAATGCCGATGTCGATCAGGATTATCCCACCGCGATTTCGCTTTACAAGAAGGCGCTGGAATTCGATCCGGCCAATACGGAAATCCGCCAGCGGCTGATGATCGCCGAACTTCTGAGCGGCAATTTCGAGGCCGGCGCCAAGATCGCCGATTCGATGAAGGACGATACCTCGGTGGAGCGCGTGACGACCATCGTACGCGGCCTCGACGCCATCAAGGACAAGGAATTCGCCAAGGCCGAGAAGATCCTGAAATATACCGGCCCGAACGATCTCGACCGCATGGTCAACACGCTTTTGACCGCCTGGGCGCGCGCCGGTTCCGGCAAGCCGAAGGAAGCGCTGGCGCTGGTCAACAACATGAAGGGCCCGGGCTGGATTTCGATCTTCCAGAAATACAATGCGGCGGCCATCGCCCTTGTTTCCGGCAACAATGAAGCCGCCCGCAAGAGCCTGAACGAAGCGGTGACGGACCGCGAAGGCGGGGCAACCGCCTCCGATACCTATATGCGCGCGGTGATGGCGCTTGCCCGGCTGGAGGCTTCCGCCGGCAACAAGCAGAAGGCGCTGGATGCGATTGCGGTCGGAGATACTTTCGCGCCGAATTACGCGCCGCTAAAGGCACTTCGCCAGTCCATCGAAAACGGTGAAAAGCCGGAACAGCAGATCACCAATGCGGTGGAGGGCGCCGCCAGCGTGATGTTCTCCATCGCCGGCGCGCTGAACCGCGAAGGCGCCGAAGAAATCGTGACGCTTTATCTGCAGACGTCGCGCGCGCTCGATCCGAAGAGCCCGGATACGCTCATCCTTCTCGGCGGCCTTTCCGAAGCGCTGAAACAGCCTGACCGCGCCATTGCTTTCTACCGCGAGGTGCCGAAGGATTCGCCGATGTATCGCATCTCCGAGCTGCAGCTCGGACTGACGCTCGCACAGACCGGCAAGGTGGAGGAAGCGCGCAAGCATCTCAAATCCCTGCTCGAATCCGATCCGAAGGATATCCGTTCCTATCTCGCCTATGGAAGCGTGCTTTCGGACGCCAAGGACTACAAGGCGATGGCCGAGAACTACGACAAGGCCATCGAGGTCATCGGCTCCGTGCCGCAGAAATCCGACTGGTCGGTCTTCTTCCAGCGCGGCATCGCCTATGAGCGGCTGAAGGAATGGGACAAGGCCGAACCGAATTTCAAGCGGGCGCTGGAGCTGAACCCGGAACAGCCGCAGGTTCTGAACTATCTGGGTTACTCCTGGGTGGACAAGGGCATCAATCTCGATGAAGGCATGAAGATGATCAGCCGCGCGGTCGAGCTTCGGCCGAATGACGGCTATATCGTCGATTCGCTCGGCTGGGCGCATTATCGCCTCGGCGCTTTCGACGAAGCCGTGACCGAGCTGGAACGGGCGATCGAACTGAAAGCCGGCGATCCGACCATCAACGATCATCTGGGCGACGCCTACTGGCGGGTCGGCCGCAAGATCGAGGCGGTCTATCAGTGGAACCGCGCATTGATCGGCGACAGCGACGACGTGGACAAGGCCAAGGTGAAGGAAAAGATCGCCAACGGCCTGCCGCCGGTGGAAAAAGATGCCGAAAATACCGCCAAGAAGGACGTCGCGCCGGTGCCGCCGGCTCCTCCGGCACCGGCACCCGCTGCCACTCCGGACAAGAAATCCTGACGCCGCATGCGCGGACATGAGGTTTCCGGGGCCACCGAGACCATCGAGGCGGCCCCGGCCAAGATCAATCTGGCGCTGCATGTGACCGGCCAGCGAGCGGATGGGTATCATCTGCTCGAAACGCTGGTGACCTTTACCGAAGCCGGCGACACGATCCGTATTCGCGACGCCGATGCCGACAGTTTCTCCATCTCAGGCCCTTTCGGCGATCTTTTGCGCGCGGGCGATGGCGGCGATAACCTCGTCACCCGCGCTAGGGACCTGTTGCGCGATGCGCTGGCATCGACAGGTCAACCGGCACCCCCGGTCGCCATTCATCTTGAAAAGAACCTGCCGGTGGCTTCCGGTATCGGCGGCGGCTCGGCGGATGCGGCAGCGACACTGCGTGGGCTTTTGCGGCACTGGCGTGCCGGGATCGCACCGGATACGCTTGCATCCATGGCGTTGACGCTCGGGGCGGATGTGCCGATGTGCCTTGAGAGCCGATCCCTGATCGCGCGCGGCATCGGCGAGGACATCGAACCGGTGACCGATCTGCCGGAGCTGTCGATGGTTCTGGCCAATCCGCTAAAGGCGGTCTCGACGCCGGAGATTTTCCGGCGATTGCAGAACAAGACCAATCCGCCCCTGCCCGCCTCTGCGACAATCGGCTGGATGGATTTTCTCGCCCAAAGCCGTAACGATCTGCAACCGCCGGCCCAGGCGCTTCTGCCGGAAATCGGGGAAATCATTGGGTTGCTGTCGCAGGAAGGTGCTGCGCTCGTGCGCATGTCCGGTTCGGGAGCAACCTGTTTCGGGATTTTTCATTCCCTTGAAGCGGCCAGGAAAGCGGAAACATCGCTTCTGAAGAAACGCCCCGGCTGGTATTTTCAGGCGACGCGGACCATTTGAAGACAGATACTTCGAGGATAAGGCCATGGCAGGCGAAAGACCCTTCATTCCCCTTGGCATTGCGGTTTTGACCGTTTCGGACAGCCGCACGCTGGAGAACGACAAATCCGGCGATACGCTCGTCGCAAGGCTGGAGGAAGCGGGCCACAGGCTCGCGGCTCGCGCCATCGTGCCTGATGACAAGGCAGCGATTGCCGGCACCGTGCGCGACTGGACGCTCACTGAAGGCGTGGATGTGGTGATCACCACCGGCGGCACCGGCTTTACCGGCCGCGATGTGACGCCCGAAGCGCTGGAGCCGCTGTTCGAAAAGCGCATGGATGGATTTTCCGCCCTCTTCCATCGCATCTCCTATGACAAGATCGGCACCGCCACCATCCAGTCACGCGCGACCGGCGGCGTGGCGAACGCGACCTTCATTTTCGTGCTGCCGGGCTCGCCGGGTGCGTGCAAGGATGCGTGGGACGGGATTCTCAAGGCCCAGCTCGATTATCGCCACCTGCCCTGTAATTTCGTGGAGATCATGCCGAGGCTCGACGAGCATTTGAAGCGTGGGGCTGGGGGCGTGTAGATCAGCGGATTGAGGTGCGTGGGGCTTTACCCCCCTCTGCCCTGCCGGGCATCTCCCCCTCAAGGGGGGAGATCGATCTGCGGCGATGTCTCGTCCATCTTGAAGCTTGAGAGTGAAGCGACAAGCGGGCCTCTTGCCGATCTCCCCCCTTGAGGGGGAGATGCCCGGCAGGGCAGAGGGGGGGTGAAGCCTCACGCACCTCCGGTTCATAGACAATGCACGCCCAAAAAACCCCATCACGCCAGATATTTCTTGAAGAACTCCGTCGTCCGGCCCCAGGCGAGATCGGCGGCCGCCTTGTCGTAGCGCGCCGAGGACGTGTCATTGTTGAAGGCGTGGTTGACGCCGTCATAGACGAAGATTTCAAAGGTCTTGCCGTTTTCCTCCAGTGCCTTCTTATAGGCGTCGATGCCGGCATTGATGCGCTCGTCGAGACCCGCATAGTGCAAAAGCAGCGGCGCCTTGATGGCCGGCACATCGGTCGCAGGGGCCTGCTGGCCGTAATAGGCGACGCCGGCATTCAAACCTTCTGACTTGGTGGCGAAACGGTTGACCAGCCCGCCGCCCCAGCAGAAACCGACAGCACCGACCTTGCCATTCGCCCCCTGCCTTGCCGCAAGCCATACCCGGCCCGCTTCGGCATTGGCGACGGTCGCGTCCATGTCGAGACCGCTGAACATCTGCCGCGCCTTCTCCTCATCGGCGGGCGTGCCACCCTGCGGTGATAGGAAATCGACCGCAAGCGCCCTGAAACCGGCGAGCGCCACACGCCTTGCCACATCGCGGATATGGTCGTTCAGACCACGGTTCTCGTGGATGACGATGACCGAGCCGATGGGGCCGGAAGCGGATTTCGGTGTAACGAGGTAACCCTTCATCTCGCCACCGGGGGCGGGATAGGTAACCTCCTCGGCGACGATCCTGTCGTCATCGGCCGCGATGACAGCCGCACGGGCGCTGTTGGCCGAAAGAAGCGGGGCGATGGCCGCCGCCGCTGCACCAGACCCGGCCAGTACGGTGAGCTTTTCCATGAATTTGCGGCGATCGAGGCTGAGATGGGTATATTCATCGTAAGCGTCGATCATGGCCTGCGTGATCCTGGGCTCGTCCATCGCTCTATCCTCCTTGAACGCACGGATGCGGAAGGATAGCGCAGATCGCCCCGCGGGGAACGAGGCGGGGGCAAGCGGCGTCACACATTTGCGTGAGCGCCGCCACCGGTTCTTCACATCAGGCGGCCAGGTCCACGACGATACGGCCGTCGATCTTGCCCTCTTCCATGCGGTGGAAGATATCGTTGATGTTTTCGAGCTTGTCCCAGGAGAAATGGGCCGCCACCTTGCCTTCGCCGGCGAAGGTCAGCGCTTCCTCCAGATCCTGCCGCGTGCCGACGATGGAGCCGCGTACCGTGATGCGCTTCAGCACCGTGTCGAACACCGGAATGGAGATGAAGCCCGGCGGCAGGCCGACAAGCGCCATGGTGCCCTTGGAGCGCAGGAAGCCGTAAGCCTGCTCCATGGCCTTGGGCGACACCGCCGTCACCAGCGCGCCATGGACACCGCCGGTCGCTTTCTGCACCTGCTCCACCGCGTCAGGCGCGCGACCATTAACGACGACATCGGCTCCGAGTTTTTTCGCAAGCGCCAGCTTGTCGTCGAAAATATCGGCTGCAACGACATGCATGCCCATGGCCTTGGCATATTGCACGGCCATGTGGCCAAGCCCGCCAATGCCTGAAATGACCACCCACTCACCGGGCCTGACTTCGGTTTCCTTGAGGCCCTTATAGACGGTGACGCCGGCGCAGAGCACCGGTGCGGCCGGACCGAAATCGAGATTATCCGGCAGGCGGCCGACGAATTTCGGGTCGGCGAGGCCGTATTCGGCAAAGCTGCCATTGACGGAATAGCCGGAATTCTTCTGGCTCGGGCACAGCGTCTCCCAGCCCGTGCGGCAGGGAATGCAGCATCCGCAGGCGGTGTAGAGCCAGGGCGTGCCGGCGCGGTCGCCTTCCTTGATGCCGGTGACGCCAGCGCCGATCTTGGCAACGTAACCGACGCCTTCGTGGCCGGGGATGAAGGGCGGATTGGGTTTGACCGGCCAGTCGCCGGTTGCGGCGTGCAGGTCGGTGTGGCAAATGCCCGTCGCCTTGTAGTTGATGAGAATTTCACCGGGGCCGGGATCCGGTATCGCCACTTCCTCGATGGTCAGCGGTTTTCCAAACGCGCAGACGACGGCTGCCTTCATTGTCTTAGCCATGACATACTCCCTAATCTCTGCTCGCCTGAAATCCTTGACGGCGAGGCAGAGATTAGCGGGGATGGGGCGTCATGGAATTGACCCATCGCAAATCGGAGCATTTTGCAAGGCGGGATTGTCTCACTTATGAGGCAACCTCACGGTGCCGATTTACTCCAGCGCCAACCATATGGCGAGCCATGCCCACAGGCAGACGACCAGCGCAAAGCCGATGCCGAACAATGCGCCACGCTGACGCAGGCGGTTGCTGGTGACGTGGACATAGGAATGGGCATAACGCGAGAGCACGAACAGCCATGCCAGAACGACGGTGACGATATTGTCCGCATCCGTGATGTAGAGCAGCAGGCAGGCGATGTGGAACAGCACCGGCAGTTCGAACTGATTGGCGATGTTGCGGTTCACCAGATGGCTTTCGCGCGCCTCCTCGCCCCGGTCGCGCAGCTTGATCGCCGATTCGCGATCCTTGAAGGTGTATTTGTTGCGCCGGACGATCAGAAGCCCGTAAAGCCAGAAGACCAGAAAGACATGGGTGATCATCGGCCAGAACATTGCGGTCGTGGGTGACATGCTTTCTTCTCCAATCATGAAAACGCTCCCCGATCCGGCATGAATCGGGGAGCGCCAAATACTCAGTATCCTTTTACGGATTCGCCTCGAAAGATCAAACCGCGCCGGGGTAGTTCGGACTTTCGCGGGTGATCGTCACATCATGGGCATGGCTTTCGCGCAGGCCCGCGCTGGAGATGCGAACGAAGGTGGCGCGTTCCTGGAATTCCTTGATGTTGCTGCCGCCGACATAACCCATGGCGGCTTTCAGGCCGCCGGCCAGCTGGTGCAGGACGCCGGAAACCGGGCCCTTGTAGGGAACCTGACCTTCGATGCCTTCCGGAACGAGCTTCAGCGTGTCGCGCACTTCGGCCTGGAAATAACGGTCGGCGGAACCGCGCGCCATGGCGCCAACGGAGCCCATGCCGCGATAGGCCTTGAAGGAACGGCCCTGATAAAGGAACACTTCGCCCGGGCTTTCATCCGTACCGGCAAGCAGCGAGCCGATCATGACGGCGGAAGCGCCGGCGGCGATCGCCTTGGCCAGATCGCCCGAGAACTTGATGCCGCCATCGGCGATAACGGGGATGTCAGCCGCATTGGCGACTTCAACCGACGACATGATGGCCGCGAGCTGCGGAACGCCGACGCCGGCGACGATGCGGGTGGTGCAGATGGAGCCGGGGCCGATACCGACCTTGACGCCATCGGCGCCGGCATCGATCAACGCCTTGGTGCCGTCGGCGGTGGCGACATTGCCGGCGATGATGCGAACCGAGTTCGACATCTTCTTGACCTGCGAGACGGCATCCAGCACGCGCTGCGAATGGCCGTGCGCGGTATCAACAACCAGAAGGTCGACGCCGGCATCGATGAGGCGCTCGGCGCGCTCGATGGCGTCAGCGCCGACGCTGATGGCGGCAGCGGCGCGAAGACGGCCCTGTGCGTCCTTGGTGGCGTTGGGATTCAGCTGCGACTTCTCGATGTCCTTGACGGTGATGAGGCCGACGCAATTGCCCTTGGCATCCACAACCAGCAGCTTTTCGATGCGGTGCTTGTGCAGCAGGCGGCGCGCTTCCTGCTGATCGACGCTGCTTTCCTTGACCGTGACCAGATTTTCGCGGGTCATCAGTTCGTAGATTTTCTGCTGCGGATCGGAGGCAAAGCGCACATCGCGGTTGGTCAGAATACCAACGAGACGGCCGTTCTTGTGGCCGCCGGAACCGCCGTTTTCAACGACCGGAATGCCGGAAATGCCATGCGCCTTCATCAGCGCCTGTGCTTCAGCGAGCGTCGCGTCCGGGCCGATGGTGACCGGGTTGACGACCATGCCGCTTTCGAACTTCTTCACCTGCCGCACTTCTTCGGCCTGTTCGATGGGGGTCAGGTTGCGGTGGATGACACCGATGCCGCCGGCCTGGGCCATGGCAATGGCGAGGCGGCCTTCGGTAACCGTATCCATGGCGGAAGACAGAATCGGCAGGTTCAGATCGATATCGCGGGCGATGCGGGTGGCGATATTCGTCTGTCCCGGCATGACTTCGGAATGTCCGGGTTGCAGCAACACATCGTCAAATGTGAGAGCGTCCAAACCAGTGGGTGTTTGAATGATGCGTGCCATGACCAAATTCCTTCATACTGAAAATGCGTGGCCGTTCCGGAACGAAAAGTTCACCCCGGCGCCCTGCAAGGATTGCTTGGAAGTTGGCGAGGGCTGGTAACACGTTCATGACAGGAAGGGAATAGAAAAAACCCGGAATCGGCTTCCGGGCTTTTTCTGTTGCTGCGTTGCAGCAGACGCTAGAGCGCATCGTGTGGATTCCTGTTCCACACGACGCGCTCTAACTGCTTGTTTTTATGCATGTCGTTATCGCAAAACCGCTTAACACTTTTGCGCGACATGCATCAGATGTCGAACTGATAGGATTTCGGCACGAAACGATAGCCGGTATCCAGCTTTTCCGCGTAACCGACAGCCGGGAACGGCATGTGATACCCGAGGAAAGGCAAACGGTCGGTGGCGATCATGTCATAGACCTTCTTGCGGGTCGCAGCGGCTGCCGCCTTGTCCATGTCGAATTTCACCTCCCAGTCTGGTTTCTGCAGGGAAAGGACGAAATGGTTGGCCGTATCCGCCGTCAGGATGAGTTGTTTGCCTTCCGATTCGACACGGAAGATCATGTGCCCCGGTGAATGACCGAAGGCCGCCACGCCGGTAATCCCGGATACGACACTGGCGCCGTCGCCAATGAAGGTCGCCTTTTCCGCCAGCGGCTTGACGTTTGTGAGAACGCCCTTGTGGCCGCCTTCGGCAGGCGTGCCGACGCGTTTCTCATCCGTCCAGAAATCATATTCCGCCTGGCCGAACACGTAGCGCGCCTTGGAAAAAGCCGGAGCGCCCTTTTCCATCAGGCCGCCAATGTGGTCGCCATGCATATGGGTCAGCACCACCACGGTCACATCTTCCGGCGTATAACCGGCGGCCGCCATGCCCTCGATCAACCGGCCATTGCCCGCACCGCGCCCGGCCTCACCGAAACCGGTATCGAACAGCACGAGATCGGTGCCGGTATTGACGAGGACCGGCGAGAAGGAATTGACGAATTGCTCCTTCGGCAGAAAATTGTCTTCCAGCAATTTTCCGACCGTCTCGGCCGACTGGTCGGTGCCGAAGGTCTCGCCGGGATTGGGGGCCGCGCGTGCGCCATCCTTCACCACCAGCACTTCGAAATTGCCGAGCTTGAAGCGATTGGTTTCAGGCGGCATCGCGTGTTCTATCTCCATGGAGGTTTGCGGCTGGCTGGTCTGGGCCGTTGCCGTGCGCGCCATCAACAGCGGCGCACCGAGAACGCTTGCGCCCGCTGCACCGATGAGGCCGCGTCTGCTCATGCTCAAGGATTGGGTCATTGTCTTGTCTCCGATATCGCCAACTGGCCATGATCGCCAACTGAACCGTGCCAACGGACAATAGAGCGAGAAAGTTGCAAGAAAACCGGCCTCACGCAGGTTTGATCGGAACTTGAGAAATTGATAATTAACGTGTTGGCAAGCCCGCTTATCAGGCGTAGGAGGAACGGCGATATCCTTTGTCGCAGCGGAAAGCCGCAGGCAGCCTCATGAACCGCATCATTCCCCTCATTCTGGCAGTCGCTCTCTTCATGGAGCAGATGGACTCCACCGTCATCGCCACCTCGCTTCCGGCAATTGCCGCCGACCTTCATGTCGGGCCGATCACGCTCAAGCTCGCATTGACGGCCTATATGGTGGCGCTGGCGATCTTCATTCCCATCAGCGGCTGGATGGCCGACAAATATGGCGCGAAGAAAATCTTCCGGTTCGCCATCGGCGTCTTCGTGGTGGGGTCGATCTGCTGCGCGGTGTCGTCCTCGGTGTTCGAATTCGTGCTTTCGCGTTTCCTGCAGGGCATGGGCGGGGCGATGATGACGCCCGTCGGCCGCCTCGTGCTTTTGCGCACGACCAAGCGCAGCGAACTCGTCTCCGCCATGGCGCTGCTGACAATTCCGGGGCTGGTGGGACCGCTGACCGGCCCGCCCATCGGCGGCTTCATCACCACCTATTTTTCATGGCACTGGATTTTCCTGATCAATGTGCCCATCGGCGTCATCGGCATCTGGCTCTCGACGATCTTCCTGCCGGAAATCGAAACCACCAACCCGCCGCCCATGGACGGCAAAGGCTTCGTGCTTTCAGGCATCGCCGCCTCCGGCGTGGTGTTCGGCCTCTCCGTCGTCAGCCTGCCGGCCCTGCCGCCGGCCATCGGCATTGCCTCGACGATCATCGGTTTCATCTGCGGTTTTCTTTATCTGCGCCACGCCGCGCGCCACCCTGCCCCCATTCTCGATTTTCGCATATTCCAGAACGCGACCTTCCGGGCGGCTTCCGTCGGCGGCACCGTTTTCCGCATTTCCACGGGCGCCATACCCTTCCTGATGCCGCTGATGCTGCAGATCGGTTTCGGGCTTAACCCGTTCCAGTCGGGCATGATCACCTTTGCCGGCGCAATCGGTGCGATCACCACGAAATTCATGGCCAAGCGGGTGTTTGCGGCAACGGGATTCCGCTCAACGCTGATCGGAGCCGGCATCGTCGGCGCCTTCACGACGCTCGCCAACAGCTTCTTCACCCCGGAAACGCCCTATCCGCTGATCATGATCTTCCTTGTGACAGCGGGATTTGCCCGGTCCTTCTTCTTCACCGGATCGAACGCGCTCAGCTATTCCGATATCGAGGACAGTCAGGCCAGCCAGGCGACCTCGATGGCGTCGGTGCTGCAGCAGATCAGCCTGGCGCTGGGCGTGGCTTTCGCCGCTTCCATTCTGGAAGTCAGCAGCATGATGTCGGGTACGCATCTGCAGCTCGCCGATTTCCACATCGCCTTCACCATCGTAGCGCTGGTATCGCTGTTCGCCATCGTGCCGATCATCCGCATGGACGGCAATGCGGGGGCGGCCGTCTCCGGCCACCGCGGCAAGGTCTCGCAACCGGCGGAGTGATCAGTCTTCGGAAGCCTCTTCGGCTTCGGACGCGTCGGCCGGCTCGTTCTTGCGGCCCTTGAAGTGCTTGGCAAGCAGGAACATTTCCACCGATTCCGAGCGGGACGACGCCGGCTTGATGTGCAGAACCTGCTTGAAGTTCTTCTTCAGCATATCCAGCAATGCCTTTTCCGTGCCGCCCTGGAAGGTCTTGGCAAGGAAATGGCCGCCTTCCGCCAGCACCTGAACGGCAAAATCGGCCGCGACTTCGCACAGATGCATGGTGCGGATGTGGTCGGTCTTCTGGTGGCCGGTGGTCGGTGCGGCCATGTCCGACAGCACCAGATCGGGCGTGCCGCCAACGGCTTCCATGAGCTTTTCCGGCGCGCTCGGGTCGAGGAAGTCGAGCTGCAGGATTTTCACACCGGGAATGGGATCGATCTCAAGGAAATCGATGGCCGCGACGCGGATATCGTCCTCGGTCGAATCCGTCACCTTGGAGGCGATCTGCGACCAGCTGCCGGGTGCGGCGCCAAGGTCGATGATGCGGCGCGCGCCCTTCAGAATCTGGTGCTTGTCGTTTATTTCCAGGAGCTTGAAGGCGGCGCGGGCGCGATAGCCCTCAAGTCTGGCGCGCTGCACATAGGGGTCGTTGATATGACGTTCCAGCCAGCGGCGCGACGAGGCCTTGAGCTTGGTCTTCTTGACCTTCTGGCCGATCTTGCGGCCGGTGCGGTTATTGCTTGTCGGCGCCTTGCTCATGTCAAACCTTCCGTCCTGTCCTGCCGTGTCATCTGCATGCGCCTGATGCGGTTGCGCCGCCATGCGCCGTCATCCGCCATCATATCCGTCAAAAGGCCTTCGCGCAGGCCGCGATCCGCCACGCGCATGCGGCGTGCCGGCCAGCGGCGGCGAATGGCCTCGAGGATGGCGCAGCCGGCCAGAACCAGATCGGCCCTGTCAGGCCCGATGCAGGCATTGGCGGCGCGGCCCGCGAAATCCCAGGCCAGAAGCTTGTCCTGCATCGCCGTCACCTCGGCATCGGAAAGCCAGAGCCCATCCACCTTGCGGCGATCGTATCGTGGCAGGTCGAGATGGACGCCGGCAAGCGTCGTCACCGTGCCCGAGGTTCCGATCAGATGAAAATCCTCGTGATGGGTTTGCGGCGCGAGAGGCGGGCAATGGAAGGCATCGAGCAGCCCTTCGACTTCCCGCACCATGGCGGCAAACACATCCGGCGTCACATCGCGCCCGCCATGACGTTCCGAAAGCGTGACGACACCAACCGGCAACGAGGTCCAGTGGGTGATGTGGTTGGCGAGCCGGTTCGAGCGGCTTTCCCCGACCTTGATGACGGCGATTTCCGACGATCCGCCGCCGATATCGAACAGCACGACCGAACGCGCCTCGCGCCCGACGAGCGAGGCGCAGCCGGACACCGCAAGGCGGGCTTCCGTCTCGCGGCTGATGATTTCGAGCTTCAAGCCCGTTTCCCGCGTCACACGCGCCAGAAATTCCTCGCCATTCGACGCAGCGCGGCAGGCCTCGGTGGCGATGAGCCGCATGCGCCTGATCGGGCGACCGGAGAGTTTCGCGGAGCAGACTTTCAGCGCCTCGACAGCTCTATCCATGGCGTCGTCGGAGAGCCGACCGCTCGACACCAGCCCCTCGCCCAGCCGAACGATGCGCGAAAAGGCATCGACGACCCGGAACTGGCCGGGCCGCGTCGGCTGCGCGATCAGAAGCCGGCAATTATTGGTGCCGAGATCGAGCGCGGCATACATATCCGCCGGCGGCTCCTGGCCATGCTCATGCTGGCGGCCGGCATGGCGGGCGGATAGTTCGGATTGCCGGTGCGGGTCCTGCCCGGCCCCATTGGCGCGGCCATTCTGCTTGCCGACATGTTTCGGCGCATGGGTGGGAACCAGCGGACGGCCCTGTGGATCGCGGCCGCGCGGATCGCGGTGACCACGCTTGCGGTGGCGCGACTTTCGCCCTGCGCCCGGTGGCACGGAGGATGGATTGGCAACATCTGTTGCGGCTGGAGCCTGCGCCTGCGCGCCTGAAGCTGCTGCAACCTGCTGAGACGCGCCTTTGCCACGAGAGCGCCTGCGGCGCTTTCTCTTGCGCGGCTCGGCATCCGGCTCGAGGGCCGATACATAGGAGGAACCGGCCGGAACATCCGCGGCAACATCATGCGACAGCACAGCAGCGTCACGGGGCTGACCGTCACGCTTGTGTTTCTTGCCACGACGGGATCGCTTCGCTTTCCCTTTGTTCGCCACCGACGCCCCTTGTTCCGACGGCTTTGGGCCGTTTCCGGGGTCGATCACTGTCTTGTCCATTTCGCCGCGCACAAGCGTAGACGCTATGCTGCTGGCTTTCATAAGGTTTCGTTGGGCGGACAATACCAGCGCAAGCGATTTTAGCCAAATGGTTTTTGCCGGACGGCGTGTGGCAAAGGCCCACACGTCACCAAGGTTGCGTGGGGACCACCATGGACATGGCAATAATTTTGAGGATTTTCGGAAATCGGCAGCGGCCTGCGCGGATCGGGCTGGATAAAATATTCCCCTCTCCCGGAAAGTCCTTGTGACGCATAACTTACCGGGAGAGGGGAATGGTACGGTTGAGTGGGGTCGAACCACCGACCTCAGGTGCCACAAACCTGCGCTCTAACCAACTGAGCTACAACCGCACATGAAACGCCGAAGCGGCGTCACGGGGGGTGACATAAAAGGTGTTTTCCCCATTTGCAAGTGCCTGTTCGAATTTTGCGAAAAAAGGCTGAGAAAGGCAAGTGCTTTTCAATGGGTCGGGCTGACATAAAGAGGCCGCAGCGGCCTGTTGATGTTAACTCTATTTGGCGATTCATCCGGCGGATGGTGGACCGGACCGCGCTGTGAAGTTATTTAAAATTCTGTTAACGTGATGCCTTGGCGGGTTTACGTTTAGAGCTTCATGAGGAAGCCGAAAAGCCCGCAAGGTCCGGTAGTGCCAGAATAGGTTTCGACATGCCCGCCGTCCAGTATCCCTTTATCGATATCGCAGTGCATGAACGGGTGCGTGAAGGTTTCGGGCGCGGCGCGGCCATGGCGTTGTTCTCGCTCGACCTTAAAAACGCCCTTTGGGCCAATGGCCGGGGTGCGGCGCTGTTCGGCACGCCGATGGTCTACGATTTTCTGGAACAGGGCCCGAAACCGCAGGACGTGACCTTCCGGCAACTGGCGGCCACGGCGGCGCGGCTTTCCAAAGCGGGCGACAGCCTGCCGTTTACCATTCGCATCACGTCCGGCTTCCGCAGCCTTGCCGTTACGGCGCGCGCGGAAATCATCGAGGCCGAACCCGGCCAGCCCGCCATCCTGTTTTCCGCCCTTACCGATCAGGCCGCACCCGACACGGCGGAATGCGCCCGGCGCATGATCGAAGGTTTCGATGACCCCGATATCCATATGGCGGTCCTGAACGGCGAGAACGAGATTGTCGCCGCCTCGCCCGGCTTTTCGTCGCTCGGCATCACGCCGCATACCGCACGGACACTGGTGAAAATGGCAGCCGGGCAGTCCGGCCATCTCGTCAAGCGGCCGGTGCCGACCGGCAAGGGCTATCTGCCCGCCGCCACCGGCCAGATTGCGGCATCGCCCGAACTGAACCTGATGTTCGTGGTCGAAACCGCGCTGGGCACACTCGATCCCGTCAACGGTTTCGCAGAAGACAGGCCGCAGGAAACGCCAGCCGCCGCCGAGCCCGCCCTGCCGGTTGCGGAGGTCGCGCCTGTTGCCGCTGCAACCTCCTCTTTCGATTCCGTGCTCGATGCCGTCGCTGGCATCGAGGATATGGAAGAGGTGCAGGAACTGCCGGTCGATCCCGAAGAGGAAGTGGCAGCGCAGCAGGATGAGAACAGCCCTCTGTCATTGCCGGAAAACGCAGCGGAGACCCCGGCGGTGCTTTCCGTGCAGGACGCCGACGCCGCGGCACATGTGGCGATGACCGACGACATCGCCGATCTTTTCGAACTCGATGAGGATGAAGCGGAGGCTCCCCTAACCGAGCGCGCAGTCGCCGATGCCCCCCCCGAAGAGACCCGGGCCGAAGAAAACGCAGTCGCGGACGATGAAATCGTCGAAACCGCGCCGTCAGAAGCTGCTCCTGCGGCGGATGAGGAGATAACGGCGGAGACGGAGACCGAGGAAACGGACATCGGCGCTGGCGCAGAAGCGCAGCCTTTTGTTTTCAATGCCGGTGCGCGCGCTTCCCGTTTCGTCTGGAAAATCGATGCGGAAGGGCGCTTCAGTTCGATCTCGCATGAATTTGCAGAGGCTGTGGGCGCCAAGGCGGCTGCGGTGGAAGGCATGGGCTTTGCCGATGTCGCGGCCCTGTTCAATCTCGATCCCGACGGCAAGATCCGCGAGCTTCTCGGCCGTCGCGACACATGGTCCGGCAAGACGATCTACTGGCCGGTGGAAGGCACATCGCTGATGGTGCCGATCGATCTCGCCGCCCTGCCCACCTATACGCGCTCACGCGAATTCGACGGCTTCCGCGGTTTCGGCATCGTGCGGCTTGCCGATGCCGCCGAAGACCCGCATGCCACCGGCCTGACCTTCCTCAACGGCGAAGAGGCCGATCCGGCGGAAGCCCTGCCGCAGCCCGTCATTGAGGATGAAAGCCACGAATTGCTGGCCTTTATCGATGAAGATCACGAGGCAGGCGAAGATCCCGATTCCATCGCTGAGGATGCGGTCCCGGCAACGGAGGCCGATGCGGCGGATGATGCATCGGACGTGGTTTCGGCTGAAGAGCAACACCATGATTATACTCCGCCGGAATTCGAAGCGCCGGTTGCAACGCCCACGCTGGAGCCGGCCTATTCCGACAAGGTCGTCCATCTGGAGGAGCGCCGCTCGCGCTCCCGCGAGGGGCTGACCGCAGGCGAGCAGGCTGCCTTCCGCGAAATCGGCCGGGCCCTTGCGCCGGCGGATGCTGCTTCCGAAGAAGACCGGGAAACGGATGCGGAGGCCATTTCCGCTGATCCGATGATGCAGGATATCCAGCAGGATATCGATGCGGATGTTTCGGAAAGCGCGCCCTCCGAAACGGAAAATGACGACAAGAAAACCGAACCGGCGGAGGAAGACGATCTTTTCGCCGATTATGTTCGTGGCGAACAGCCTGTGGCCATTCGCGCACCGGCGGATGAAAGCGGTTCCGAGGAAAAGCAGGAGCCTGCGGCTGACGAGCGGCCGGCTGCCGATATTGCCGCCGCCATGGTCAGCCCGGCCGTTCGTCCCGCAAATGCCTTGACGGCCGAGACGCTGGACCAGATGCCCGTGGCGCTTCTGGTGCATGCCGGCGACAGGCTGATCCACGCCAATCCGGATTTCCTGCGATTGACGGGCTATGGCTCTCTCGCCGAACTCGAAGAGGTGGGCGGTCTGGAAGCGCTGCTGCAGCGGCAGGAGCTGGAGGACATGCCGGACAACGAAGGCGGCATGGTGGTCGTCAGCTCTGACAACGACATCATTCCCGTCAAGGCGCGGTTGCAGTCCATTCGCTGGGAAGAAACCAAGGCGCTGATGCTGTCGCTGGTGCCGCTTGAGGAAAAGCAGACGCCTGTTGCGGCCGCCAACGAAAATATTGCTGCCGGCGATGCCGAAAATGCGGAAGCAGGCAGCCTCTCCCTGCTGCAGGGCGAAGTGGAGGAGCTGCATTCCATTCTGGAAACGGCCACCGACGGCGTGGTGCTTCTGGGAGACGAAGGTGAAATCCGCTCGCTCAACCGTTCCGCCAGCGCGCTGTTCAACTATGACAATGGTGAAATCGCCGGCAAGCCTTTCGTCACCCTCTTTGCCCATGAGAGCCAGCGCGCCGTGCTGGATTATCTTTCCGGCCTTGCCAATAACGGTGTCGCCAGCGTGCTGAACGACGGCCGCGAAGTGATCGGCCGAGAAGCGTCCGGCGGCTTCCTGCCGCTGTTCATGACCATCGGCCGGCTGAAATCCTCGCATGGCTATTGTGCGGTGATCCGCGACATCACCCAGTGGAAGCGCACGGAAGAAGAACTGCGCAACGCCAAGCGTGCGGCGGAAACCGCCAATGCCCACAAGACCGACTTCCTGGCGCGCGTCAGCCATGAAATCCGCACGCCGCTCAATGCCATCATCGGCTTTGCCGACATGATGGCGACCGAACGTTTCGGACCGATCGGCCATCCGCGTTATGTGGAATATGCCAATGATATCGGCCGCTCCGGCCGGCATGTGCTCGACATCGTCAATGATCTGCTCGATATTTCCAAGATCGAGGCCGGGCAGATGGATGTGGATTTCGTCGCCGTGCCGCTCAACGAAACGGTGGCCGAGGCGGTCTCGTTGGTGCAGCCGCAGGCCAACAACCAGCGCGTCATCATCCGCACCGCTCTTGCCCAATCCGTGCCGCAGATCGTCGCCGACCTGCGCTCGATCAAGCAGATCGTGCTGAACATCCTGTCGAACGCCATCCGCTTCACCCCCTCGGGCGGCCAGATCGTGGTGTCCACCGCCTATGAGGCCAATGGCAGCGTGTCGCTGCGCATTCGCGACACCGGCATCGGCATGACCCGGGCGGAACTGGAACAGGCCATGAAGCCGTTCCGGCAGGTGGCCTCCTCCGGCAAGCGTGTGCGCGGCGACGGCACCGGGCTCGGCCTGCCGCTGACCAAGGCGATGGTGGACGCCAACCGGGCGAATTTCTCCATCACCTCCACGCCGAATGAAGGCACCCTGGTGGAAATCACCTTTCCGTCGCAGCGGGTTCTTGCCAACTGAGGCCATGCGGGCGTAGCAATGCGGAAGCCGCCGGCACAATGGTCGCCGGTTGAGGCCTTTGCACGACAGTAGACTGGCATGTCCATGACGGTTTCCCTTCCGGCAACAAGACGCTTCTCGGTGTTGCCCATCACGGCGGTCATCGTCGCGGCCATTGCCGCCATGCCCATTCTGGCAATTTTCTGGCTGGCGCTGACGGGCAGCACGGAGGGATGGCAGCATCTTCTCGCCAATGTCCTGCCGCGCGCCGGGTTCCGCACCTTCCTGCTCTTGGGGATGACGGCCGCGACGACGGCTTTCTTCGGCATCGTCTGCGCCTGGCTTGTCACCACATTCGAATTTCCGCTGCGGCGGTTATTGTCCGCGGCACTCGTCCTGCCGCTCGCCATCCCCTCCTATCTCGCCGCCTATGCCTTCGGTGAGTTCCTCGATTTCACCGGCCCGGTGCAGAGCGCGTTGCGCGCCGCTTTCGGTTATCACAGCATCCGCGATTACTGGTTTCCGGACATACGCTCGCTCGGCGGTGCGGTGATCGTTCTGAGTTCGGTCCTCTATCCTTACGTTTATCTCTCGGCCCGCGCCGCCTTTTCCATGCAGGGGCGGTTTGCGGCCGAAGCGGCCCGCACGCTTGGCGCAAAACCGCTGAATGTGTTCTTCTCCGTGCAATTGCCGATGGCCCGGCCTGCCATCGCCATCGGGCTTTCTCTGGTCCTGATGGAAACGCTGAACGATATCGGCGCGGTTGAATATCTCGGCGTCCAGACGCTGACCTTCACCATTTACGAAACCTGGCTCAATCGCGGCAATCTCGCCAATGCGACGCAGATCGCCGCCGTCATCCTCGTCATCGTCGGTGCGCTGATCGTCATCGAACGCAATGCGCGGGAAAAACAGCGCTTCGGCGCGCCGAAGGCGACAAGCATGGCGCAGCGTCACCGGCTGAAGGCGCTCAACGGCTGGCGGCGCTGGGGCGCGAGCCTTTTCTGCTTCGTTCCCGTGGCGAGCGGCTTTTTCATTCCCGTCATCGTGCTTGGCGGTTACGCCGCCAGGAGGCTCGATGCGCTGTTTGCGCCGAAGCTTCTCAAAGCACTCGGGCACAGTCTCGAAGTCTCGCTTTCCGCCGCCTTCGTGACGCTGATAGCCGCTTTCGTGTTTTCCTATGCCATCCGCACCGAGCGCTCGCGCAGCTCGAAGGTGGCCGCCCGCTTCGGTTCCATGGGTTATGGCGTGCCGGGAACCGTGCTCGCCATCGGGGTGCTAATTCCGCTGGCCAGTCTCGACAATGGCGTCGATGGCTTCATCCGCGCACATTTCGGCTTTTCCACCGGGCTGCTGCTCTCCGGCACCGCCTTCGCCATCATTTACGCCCATGCCGTGCGCTTCATGACCATGGCGGAAGGCACGCTCGATGCCGGTTTTCAGAAGCTTTCTCCACATATCGACATGGCCTCGCGAACGCTTGGGCGCAACCGGGCGCAGACGCTTTTCAAGGTGCTGTTGCCGAACATGCGGCCCGCGGCGCTGACGGCTTTTCTGCTCGTCCTGATCGAATCCATGAAGGAACTGCCGGCCACCATCCTGCTCCGGCCTTTCGGTTTCAACACGCTGGCCACGCTGGTTTATGAGGATGCGTCCCGCTCAAGGGTGCAGGATGCGGCCGTGCCAGCGATCATCATCATCATTGCCGGGCTTATTCCCGTGCTTATCGTCTCGAAATCGATGGATCATCCGGAAAACCGCTGAATGGCAAGGGCCTTTGCGGCAAAAAGAAAGGCGGCCTTGCGGCCGCCTGGATGAGTTGTGCTTTTCAACGAGAGAAAGGGGGACAATCTCGCCAGATGGAAATTATCAGTCCCGGCTATCAAAAATTTGACGGCCCTGCGTTGGGTTTACTTTCCGCCAACTCCTATTAACAAGCGGTTAAAACCAAAATCGATCAATTACCGACGAAAATTCCTATTCTGAGACCGTAAAGCGCCGAAACTAAATTAACAGTTTCTACTTTTCTCGCGATTTCAACAGTAACGCGTAAAAATCGACGCAGGATATTCGATCAGTTCCGCGCCGCCGCATGTTCGTCCCGCATGCGCTGCAATTCGGTGCGTTTGGAAGCGATGGAGGCGACAATCACGCCGATGGTGACAAGCCCGATGAGGATCGTGCAGATGGCGTTGATTTCCGGCGTCACACCGAGGCGAACCTGCGAATAAATCTTGATCGGCAGCGTGGTTGCGCCGGGGCCGGTGGCGAAGCTGGCGATCACCAGATCGTCCAGCGACAGGGTGAAGGCCAGCATCCAGCCGGCAATGACGGCGGGGAAGATGAGCGGCAGGGTAATGCGGAAGAAGGTCTTGACCGGCGGGCAGCCGAGATCGAGCGCGGCTTCCTCGAGACTGCGATCGAAGGTCAGGAGCCGCGACTGCACGACGATCGCCACGTAACACATGGTGAAAGTCGTATGGGCGATAACCACTGTCCAGAAACCGCGATCCACGCCGACGGCCACGAAGAGCAGCAGCAGCGACAGGCCGGTGATGACCTCCGGCATGACGAGCGGCGCATAGATCATGCCGGAAAACAGCACCCGGCCCGGGAAGCGGGCAAATCGCGTCAGCGACAGCGCCGCCAGCGTTCCGAGGATGGTGCCGATGGTGGCGCTGAGGATGCCGACACGCAGCGTCACCCAGGCTGCATCCATCAGCCCCTCATTCGACCACATGGAGCGGTACCATTGCAGCGAAAAGCCGCCCCAGACAGTGACGAGCTTCGAGGCGTTGAAGGAATAAACGATCAGGATGATGATCGGGATATAAAGAAAGGCAAAACCGAGGGTTAGGACGGTGATGTCGAATTTTCCGCGCTTCATGGCCTCACCCCACCTTCTTCTGCTGGTTCTGGAAGATGGCGATGGGCACCACCAGCAACAGCAGAAGCAGTACCGCCACGGCGGATGCCAGGGGCCAGTCGCGGTTGCCGAAGAATTCCGTCCACAGCGTTTTGCCGATCATCAGCGTCTGGGCGCCGCCCAAGAGATCGGGGATGACGAATTCCCCTGTTATCGGAATGAAGCAGATCATCGAGCCGGCCACGACGCCCGGCAGCGACAGCGGGAAAGTAATCTTCCAGAAGGCCTTCCATGGCGGGCAGCCGAGATCGGCCGCCGCTTCCAGCAGCGTATTGTCGAGCTTTTCCAGCGCCGAATAGAGCGGCAGCACCATGAAGGGCAGATAGGAATAAACAATGCCGATGAAGATCGCCGTCTCGGTGCGGAAGATATTGACCTGCTGGTCCGGCCCGAGAAGTCCGAGCCATTGGAACAGCACCGTCAGCAGGCCTTCCGGCTTCAGAATACCGATCCAGGCATAAACGCGGATCAGAAACGAGGTCCAGAACGGCAGGATCACCAGCATCACCAGCGTCGGGCGAATGGAAGACGGCGCGCGCGCCATGGCCAGCGCCATGGGATAGCCGATCAGGAGCAGCAGGAAGGTGGAGATGAAGGCGATGCGCAGCGATGACAGATAGGCATCGATGTAGAGCGGGTCTTCCGTCAGGAAGAGGTAATTTTCGAAATCCAGTTCGGAGAAGAACGCGCCGAGCTTCGAAAACCCCTCGAAGACCGGCGTATAGGGCGGCATGGAGATCGCCGTATCCGACAGCGAGATTTTGAAGATGATGAAAAACGGTGCTGCGAAGAATAACAGCAGCCAGAAATAGGGAACCGCGACGACCAGCCAGCGCCAGGGGCTTTGCCGGTTTTCGGGAGTGGTGATCGCCATCGAAGCCTCCCTCAGCGCGTCAGGACGAGGCCGGAATCCGGCTTCCAGTTCAGCCACACCATATCGCCGAAGGTGATCGGGCGATCGACGAGACGCGAAACATTCGCCTGCGCGGCGCGAATGACGCGGCCGTCGGCAAGCTTGACGATGAAGACCGAGAAGTCGCCGAGATAACCTATATCCCAGACTTCGCCATAGGCGGAATTGACGCTGCTGTCGGCGGGCTGGTCGAGCGAGATGCGGACCTTTTCCGGGCGGATGGCGAAAGCCACCTGGCTGCCGGTCGCAGCGGCGCATTCCTGCTCCACCGCCACCTTCAGCCCTTCGCAATCCAGCGTCACCAGACCGGGCTTGCCGATATCGGAGGCATTCGCGACGACGTTGGCGTCGAAAATATTGATATCGCCGATGAAGTCCGCCACGTAGCGGCTATTCGGCGCTTCATAGATCTCGGCCGGCGTCGCCACCTGCACGACATTGCCCTTGTCCATGACAGCGATGCGGTCCGAGACCGTCATCGCTTCTTCCTGATCGTGGGTGACGATGAGGAAGGTGAGACCGAGATTGGTCTGGATGTCCATCAGTTCGAATTGCGTTTCCTCACGCAGCTTCTTGTCGAGCGCGCCGAGCGGTTCATCCAGCAGAAGCACCTTGGGTCGCTTGGCAAGCGAGCGGGCGAGCGCCACGCGCTGCCGCTGGCCGCCGGAAAGCTGGCTGGGCTTGCGTTTGGCGAATTCACTGAGCTTGACGAGCCGCAGCATTTCCCCGACGCGGGCGGCGATATCCGCCTTGGGCAGACCGTCCTGCTCCAGACCGAAAGCGACGTTCTTTTCCACCGACATATGCGGGAAAAGCGCATAGGACTGGAACATCATGTTGGTGGGGCGCTTATAGGGCGGCACGCCGGAAATATCCTTGCCCTGCAGCAGGATGCGGCCCTCGGTCGGTTCCTCGAAACCGGCCAGCATGCGCATCAGCGTGGTCTTGCCGCAGCCGGAGGGACCGAGCAGCGAGAAGAATTCGCGTTCATAGATATCGAGCGTCAGATTGTTGACGGCGACGAAATCGCCAAAACGTTTGGTGACGTTTTCAAAGCGGATGAAGGGAACCGCATCGGGGTTGTCCCACGGGCTGAATTTGCGTTTGACCGGCCCCAGAGTTTTCGCCATTCACCCTACCCTCAAATCCCGTTGGTCTTTCGATCGATGCTTCGGGGCGGGCGACACCGGCAGGTAACGGGACCTGCCGGCAAAGGATCAGAGGAACAGGCCCGCCGGCCGTTCCTCAACCAGCGGGCGGAAGTGTCAGCTGCCGGTCTTTATCTGCGTCCAGACGCGGTTCAGGACGCGCTGTTCCTTCGGTCCGTAGGGCGAGATGGTGAAGAGCTTCTTCAGTGTCTCTGCATCGGGATAGACCGCCGGGTTCTTGGCGACGGCCTCATCCATCAGCGCCTGCGAAGCGAGGTTGCCATTCGCATACTGAACATAGTTGGAGGCCTTGGCGATGACTTCCGGCCGCATCAGATAGTTGATGAAGGCGTGGGCTTCCTCGACATTCTTGGCATCCGCCGGGATGGCAAGGTTGTCGAACCACATATAGGTGCCTTCCTTCGGGATGACGTAGTTCACCTCGACGCCGTTCTTGGCTTCCTCGGCGCGGCTCTTCGCCTGCAGGATATCGCCCGACCAGCCGATGGTGATGCAGCTGTCGCCATTCGCCAGTTCATCGATATAGGCGGAGGAATTGAAGGTCTTCACATAGGGGCGGATCTTCATGTAGACGTCGCCGCCCGCCTCGAGATCGGCGGTTTCCTTGCTATCCGGATTCTTGCCGAGATAGTTCATGGCGATGGCGAAGGTCTCGTCCGACGCATCGAGAATATTGATGCCGCAGGATTTCAGCTTTTCGGCATTTTCCGGCTTGAAGAGAATATCCCAGCTATCGACCGGCACATCGCCGAGAGCAGCCTTCACCTTGGCGACGTTGTAACCGATGCCGGTGGTGCCCCACATGTAGTTCACGGCATATTCGTTGCCGGGATCGTATTTCGCCAGACGCTCGGAAACCTCGGGCCACATGTTCTTCAGATTCGGCAACTTGGACTTGTCGAGTTTCTGGAACACGCCGGCATTGATCTGGCGGGCGAGGAAGGGGCCCGTCGGCACCACGACATCATAACCGGAGCTGCCGGCCAGAAGCTTGGTTTCCACAAGCTCGTTGCTGTCGAAAACGTCATAGACGACCTTGATGCCGGTTTCCTTGGTGAAATCGGCAAGGATCGATTCGTCGATATAATCCGACCAGTTATAGACGTGGACGACCTTCTCCTGGGCCATTGCCGAGCCTGCTGCAACGAGCGCGGTGGTGAGAGCCAAGGTCAGGCGGAGAGAACGGTTTTTCATGATGTCTCCTGTTAACGCATCCTCACGGTGGGAGCGTGATCCCCTTTTTTGGGAGAGACTAGAAAGGAAAACAGAAGGGAGCAAGCGGGAAATGTGCAGCACAGCATTTTCAACCAAATGTGTTCCGGCCGGGAAAAAGCGAATGGAAACACCTACTGGAAGTCGAAAACACTGAGGCCGGTGACCATTTCATCGAGCCCGAGCGGCCGCGTCAGCGGCGCTTCCGCCCGCGACAGACAGCCCTGCCTTTCGCACAGCCGGCACGAAGGGCCGACGGCGACGGGCGCAGCACCCGAAGCGGCGGGGCCATAGACGGTCTCTCCGGCCTGGGCGAAATCGCAGCCGAGAAGCACCGCCGTGCGCCTCACTCTTTCCCCGAAACCCGCCTGCGGACCTTCCAGCGTGCGCGACACTGTGAGGAAAGCGTCGCCATCCGGCATCTCCACCGCTTCGACCAGCACCTGTCCCGGCTGGGCGAAAGCGGCATGGATGTTGAGACGCGGACAGAGGCCGCCAAAACGCGCCCTTGGAAAACCGCCGGCCCCCGCAAGGCGGAAACGGTTGCCGGCATTGTCGATTTCCATCAGGAAAAACGGGATCGCCGCGGCTGACGGCCGTTGCAGGCTGACGAGGCGGTTGGCTGCCTGTTCGAAAGAAACGTTGAAGCGCGACCGCAAAACCTCGAGATCGTATTTCGCCCGCTGGGCGGCGCTCAGGAATGCGCCATAGGGCATCATCAACGCATGGGCGGCGTAACGCGCCAGTTCGAAGCGGGCGATGCGCCTTGCCTCCTCCCCTTTCAGGCCGAGCCCTTCAAGCTCCGTGCCGATTTCTTCGCGAAGCGCCAGAAGACAGGTCTCCATCGCCATTTCCCGCAATTGGTCCGGCTGCGACAGGCGTTCGGATAAAAACAGCCGCATCGAATGGCGGTCATAACGCCGCCTGAGGTTCGGCATGGCATGAACCGGCAGGGTGCGAACCACGATGCCGTGGTTTTTCTGAAGCCATGCACGAAGGCCGGAGGCGAGATCGTCGCCCGCCGACAGGTGTTTGTGAAGTTCTTCCGCCGCCGCGTCGATGGCATGGAAATAGGCCGGCCGGTCTTCAAAGACGTGGCGCACCTCGTCAATCGGCAGGCGGGTGGAGGAGAGCGCCGTCTCGTGCCCTTCCCGCGCCAGAAGATCGGAAAGATCGGAAAGGCGCTGCGCCTGCTCCCTATAGGCCCGGTAAAGCTTGAGGACACCGCTTGCTGCATTGGGCGCGGCATCGGCAACCTCGATCAGCTCCTGCGGCGACGGCACTTCACCGGCAAGCAGCGGATCGGCGAAGACCTCGCGCAGCTGCCCGGCGGAACCGGCGCTTTCGCCCTGCAGGTCGTCCAGATCGACCTTGTAGACGGAGGCAAGCTTCAAAAGCAGCTGCACCGTCAGCGGCCGCTGGTTGCGCTCGATGAGATTGAGATAGGACGGCGAAATCGCCAGCGCCTCGGCCATGGCCGTCTGCGTCAGCGCGAGACCGTTGCGAATGCGGCGCACGCGCGGGCCTGCAAAAATCTTGTTTTCCGACACCGCCTCACCTCCCCGTGCCTGCGACTCATACAAACCTGTTACAAACTTTGCAGGCAAAAGACTTTTACAAAATTTACAATTTCACAGCTCCACCCTGTCATGCACCCTACAGGATAACTTCTTTCAAGTCACTGTTTTTATGTTTGTTCTGGCGCTCAAATCTCGAAAAATGTAAATGTAGTCACATCAAACGGCGCCATATGATGTTGAAGACGGCCCGTTACGGAAACCGCATTTATCATGGGAGAGAGAAGTATGACGGATTTTTACAAACTTGTTCCGGGTGCTGCGCAGGGACGTTTCGATGGCATCGAGCGCACCTACACCGCTGCCGACGTGGAGCGGCTGCGCGGCTCCGTCGAAATCCGCCATTCGCTGGCCGAAATGGGCGCGAACCGGCTGTGGAAGCTGATCAACGAGGAGAATTTCGTCAATGCGCTCGGCGCGCTCTCCGGTAACCAGGCCATGCAGATGGTTCGCGCCGGGCTGAAGGCGATCTATCTGTCCGGCTGGCAGGTTGCGGCGGATGCCAACACGGCGTCGGCCATGTATCCGGACCAGTCGCTTTATCCGGCCAATGCCGCACCGGAACTCGCAAAGCGCATCAACCGCACCCTGCAGCGCGCCGACCAGATCGAGACGGCGGAAGGCAAGGGCCTTTCGGTCGACACCTGGTTCGCACCGATCGTCGCTGATGCGGAGGCCGGTTTCGGCGGGCCGCTCAACGCCTTCGAAATCATGAAGGCCTTTATCGAGGCAGGTGCTGCGGGTGTTCACTATGAAGACCAGCTGGCATCGGAAAAAAAATGCGGCCATCTCGGCGGCAAGGTTCTGATCCCGACGGCGGCGCATATCCGCAACCTGACAGCGGCACGGCTTGCGGCTGACGTCATGGGTGTACCGACGCTGGTTATCGCCCGCACGGATGCGGAAGCCGCCAAGCTTCTGACCTCCGACATCGACGAGCGCGACCAGCCCTTCGTGGATTACGATGCCGGCCGCACCGTTGAGGGCTTCTATCAGGTCAAGAACGGTCTTGAGCCCTGCATCGCCCGCGCCGTTGCCTATGCGCCCTATTGCGACCTGATCTGGTGCGAGACATCAAAGCCCGATCTCGAGCAGGCGCGCAGGTTTGCGGAAGGGGTGCATAAGGTGCATCCGGGCAAGAAGCTCGCTTACAATTGCTCGCCGTCGTTCAACTGGAAAAAGAACCTCGACGACGCGACGATTGCCAAGTTCCAGCGCGAGCTGGGCGCGATGGGCTACAAATTCCAGTTCATTACGCTCGCCGGTTTCCACCAGCTGAATTTCGGCATGTTCGAACTGGCACGCGGTTACAAGGACCGGCAGATGGCGGCCTATTCCGAGCTTCAGGAAGCGGAATTCGCGGCCGAGGCCAATGGTTACACCGCCACCAAGCACCAGCGCGAAGTCGGCACCGGCTATTTCGACGCCGTGTCTCTGGCGATCTCGGGCGGCACGTCGTCCACGACAGCCATGAAGGAATCCACCGAGCACGACCAGTTCCGCCCGGCGGCCGAATAAAATCGAAAAACTGCCCTTCCCGGTGACGGGAAGGGCTTGCAAACCGGATCAAGAACCCCAACCAATAATGAGAGGAGAAATGCCATGAATGCCCATAACCCCATCAAGACCCACGTCAAGGAACGCGCCGAGGAACAATCCTCCGCCATGACGCAGGATCAGCAGGCCGCCATCCGCATGCTGGCCAACGATCTGCACCGCCTCAACCAGGCCGTCATGAAAGCCGTCGAGGCCGGTGTTTCCGTCGAGCTGGTCCGCTCGGCCCGCCACCATGGCGGCGGCGGCAACTGGGGGGATCTGCTTATCCCCGTCATCGTCGCGCAGGGGCGTGACGCCGCCTGAAACGAAAGACCGGAACATCATAACGATGCTCCGGTCTTCAATGCAAACGTCGGACGTGGCCGCCTCAGAAGCTCGCCGACACGGAAACACCTATGCTTACATTGACGCCCATCGCCTCGACGTTGCCCTGGAGTTGAGGCGCATAGGGAGCGAAGCAGGCAAGCTGCGTAAGGGGAATCGGGTTCAGAACGGCCGGCGATTCCCACGCGAGATGCATCGCCACACCCCCAACGAGCTTTTCCCAGCCTGCGATCTTGGTGCCTTCGGCTGCCGGCGCAATTGCCGTGACAGATTGCGAAAGAGCATCGGCAACGACTGCCGCGAGACCCTTGCTGACTGCTGCATAAAAGAGCTTTGCTGCTTCTTCCGGCGTTCCTGCTGCGGACATCGCATTTACATATGATGCTGAAATTATCATGGCGACCTCAACCTAAAGGGGTTAAACTTACAAAAAGCAACCTAGGGATATTTTGACGCACACGCAACTATAAATTATTTAAAGCTATTTATGCAACTAAGGGTAATTTCACCTATGCGGGGCGGCTTTTGCGCCCGGCATATAGATCGGAATGGCTCTTGATCAGACGGGTCATCCGATCCGCCACCGTCCTGATATCACGGCGGTGGCGATCGTCATTGTTCATGACGATCCATTGATTGTGGCGAAGGCTCTCCAGCTCTTCGCCTTCCCGAGCGAGCCGCGCATCGGCATCGCCCACAAAACAGGGAAGCACCGCCACCCCCGCCCCGGCCAGCACCAGATCGAGAAGCGCCGTCGGCCGGTTCACCGTTACCACGATCCCGTTGTTACGATTTTCGTGCGGCCAGCGTAGATAGGTTGAAATGGCGTTTTCCTCCGCCACCGCCAGCCACCGATCAGCAACGGAAGTAGCGGCGTTGCGCAGCCTGTAGGGCGCATAGGCCACCTCCCCTGTCTTGATGGCGGCAAGGTTCTTTTCCTGCGGCTCGAAAGCGCGGATGCCGATGTCGTTTTCGCGATGGGCCAGAGACGCCCTCTGTTCGGCAATGAAAAGATCGATGCGGAAATCATCGCGGTCGGTGCAGATGGCGGAGAAATTCCCGGTTAGCAGCCAGGCGTTCCAGGTGCCGACGGCAATGCGCACGACAGACGAGGCCGACGACGCCTTCTGCCATCCCTCGATGTCCCTTGCCGCACTCTCCATCGCCTGAAGCCGGTCGAACAGCGTACGGCCGTCTGCGGTCAGGGCGTATCCCGTCTGGCTGCGCTGGAACAGCGCCTTGCCGATACGCTCCTCCAGCTCGACCATGCGCCGCCCGATGGTGGCCGGGCTCAAACCCGTCAATGCGGCAGCACCCGTCAGGCCGCCGCTGCGTGACACATCGAGGAAAAGCTGATAGGAATCCCAGGTGACGTTTTTCATGGGTGAAAAACGTAGCGCATTTTCTTGCGCAGATAAATCAAAAAACGGCGCGCATCATGGCCCTCCGCATTAGAAGGAGAGCGACATGCACGCGATTTTTGCAGCCCGGACTATCATCGAAAACCAGCAGCCGCGCACACGGCGCGAAGCCATTCTACAAGAAGAGAAATTTTATGCCGATATGGCCGAGGCATCTCGGCCGTGGCGGCTTTTCAGCGCGCTTATAAGCCGGATGAAGGCAAAGAGCCGCGGATCAGTGAAACAGAGCGATCAGAGCTGCCAGAGCACCGGCTGCGATGAGGCTCAGGCGAAAAGCCAGTTGACGGCTCTCGTTGTCAGTGCGGGCGATGGCAATGGCGCGAGGGCGGCGATGTGCAGATCTGTTCATGCGCGGGTTCCTGACGAAAAACTCAACCGACCCATGCCCTGTTGAGGGCCTCCAGCAGGACATCATGTGCAGCGGGATCATTGAGCGATCCGGCTTTGCTGGCATTTGGTCAGGATGACTCCACGCCCATTAACAAGGCATTAACGGGCGTGGTCTCACGCGAATTCACCCGCCGCTTGCCCGGAGGCCCATGCCCACTGGAAATTATAACCGCCGAGCCAACCGGTCACATCAACACATTCACCGATGAAATAGAGGCCGGGTACGGATTTCGCCGCCATGCTGCGGGAATCGAGACCGGTCGTGTCCACGCCGCCGAGCGTGACTTCCGCCGTGCGATAGCCTTCGGACCCGGCGGGCTTGATCTGCCAGTCCTGCACCTCGCCCGCCAGCTTCGCCAGCGCCTTGTCGGACATATCCGCCAGATGGCCGGTGAGGCCGGATTGTTCGACGACGTGCTGGGCCAGCCGTTTTGGCAGGATTTCCGACAGAGCCGTCTGGGGCGACTGGCGGCCGTTCTTCTGCTTCGCCTGCTTCAGCAACGCGGCTATATCGCGATGCGGCTCGAGCTTCAGGCGAACCACGTCCCCCTCGCGCCAGTAGGATGAGATTTGCAGGATGGAAGGGCCGCTTAAACCTCGATGCGTGAAGAGCAGCGCTTCCTCAAACGAGGCCTTGCCATGGAAAACCTCGGCCGGAACCGCGACGCCGGCGAGCGGGCTCAGCTTTTCCAGCAAGGCGGGATCGAGCGTCAGCGGCACGAGGCCCGGACGAGTCTCGATGAGCTTGAGGCCGAATTGTTCGGCGATCTGGTAGGCGAAACCGGTCGCGCCCATTTTCGGGATCGACTTGCCGCCCGTCGCCACGATGAGGCTTTCCGCCTCGATGACGCCGCCGGATGTCGTGACGCGGAAACGGGCGCCATCATGGGTGACGGCCGAGACGGACGTTTCCAGCCGCAGCTTCGCATTCACCGCCTGCATTTCGCCAAGCAGCATGCGGATGATGTCCTTGGCGCTGTCATCGCAAAAGAGCTGGCCGAGCGTCTTTTCGTGCCAGGCGATGCGGTGTTTTTCGACAAGGGCGATGAAATCGCGCGGCGTATAACGGGCGAGCGCGGATTTGGCGAAATGCGGATTGGCGGAGAGATAATTCTTTGGCCCGGCGTGGATATTGGTGAAGTTGCAGCGGCCGCCGCCGGAGATGCGGATCTTTTCGCCCGGCGCTTTCGCATGGTCGAGAATGACGACGGAGCGGCCGCGCTGGCCGGCGCGGATGGCGCACATCATGCCGGCGGCGCCCGCCCCCAAAATCAGCACGTCACATTTCTCTGTCATCATTCCATCCGATCCGTTTCCTTTCCTCTTTTCGAAGTGCCGCCGCTTGTCAATGGCGCTTTCCCCCTCGCCAATTGCCAAACTACGGTTATGATGGCGCCAGTCGAAACACAGACCCGGTGATACATGCCCGCCAAGAAAACCATGCTCCGCCCGAAGAAACAGGCAACCATGGCAAAGAAGACCCCTCCCCTCGACCTTTCCTCCACCCGTGGCGTTTCCTCCTGGCGCGAAGCCGCCCAATGGCTGAGGGCGCGCGGGATCGAAGACATAGAATGCATCACGCCCGACCTTGCCGGGGTTCCGCGCGGCAAGATGATGCCGACGGCGAAGTTCACGGGCGACACCTCGCTGGCCCTGCCATCCGCGCTCTACCGCCATACAATCTCCGGCGAATATCCCGACGAGACTGCCAATTTCCGCTACGAACCGCGCGACAGCGACCTGAAGCTCGTGCCCGATCTTTCCACGCTCTCCGTCGTGCCGTGGGAAACCGACCCGACCGCGCAGGTGATCTGCGACGTGGTGGATGCGGAAGGCAATTTCGTGCCCTACACGCCGCGCAACGTGCTGAAGAATGTGCTTTCGCTCTATACCGAAAAGGGCTGGAAGCCGGTCGTCGCACCTGAGATCGAATTCTACCTCGTCGCCATGAATGACGACCCGGATTATCCGCTGCATCCGCCGAAGGGCCGGTCCGGCCGCTCCATCGTCGGCGGGCAGAGCTATTCCATCGCCGGCATCAACGAATTCGACGAGCTGATCGACGACATCTACCATTTCTCCGAAAAGCAGGGCCTCGAGATCGATACGCTGATCCATGAGGAAGGCCCGGCGCAGCTTGAGATCAACCTCCGCCACGGCGATCCGATCGAGCTTGCCGACCAGGTGTTCCTGTTCAAGCGCACCATCCGCGAAGCGGCGCTGAAGCACGGCATCTACGCCACCTTCATGGCCAAGCCCATGCAGGGCCAGCCGGGTTCGGCCATGCACATCCACCAGTCGGTGGTGGAGATCGACAGCGGCCGCAATATCTTCTCCAATGCCGATGGCAGCCCTTCGAAGGAATTCTTCTCCTTCGTGGGCGGCATGCAGCGTTATGTTCCGAACGCGCTTGTCATGCTGGCGCCCTATGTGAACTCCTATCGCCGCCTGACGCCCGACATGGCCTGCCCGGTCAACAATGCCTGGGGTTACGACAACCGCACGACTGCCTTCCGCGTGCCGATTTCCGGCCCGCAGGCGCGGCGTGTCGAAAACCGCCTGCCGAGTTCGGACGCCAATCCCTATCTGGCGCTTGCCGCCTCGCTCGGCTGCGGCTGGCTCGGCATCGTCAACAATATCGAGCCAACCGAACCCACCGCCGATACGGCCAATGAAGGCTCCATCGAACTGCCGCGCGGTCTTCTGGAAGCCGTGGCGCTGCTGGAAGGCGAAGAGCAGTTCGATCGGGTGTTCGGCCATGAATTCGTGGGCCTCTATGCCGGTCTGAAACGCGGGGAGTTCGAGACCTTCATGCAGGTCATCAGCCCCTGGGAGCGGGAATTCCTGCTTCTCAACGTGTGAGGAACCCCGAGCATGACATGGCAAAGCCCGATTGCGCCCGGAATTTCCTGGTATCAGGCAACCGTTGGCGAGCGGCCGGACTATCCCGCTCTCGACGGCTCGAAAGAGGTGGACGTCGCGATTATCGGCGGCGGTTATACCGGCCTTCAGGCCGCCTGTAACCTCGCCGAAAACGGCGTCTCCGTCGCCCTCATCGAAGCGCATCGTTTCGGCGATGGCGCTTCCGGCCGCAACGGTGGGCAATTCGGCACCGGCCAGCGTTCTTTCCCCGACGAGATGGAAGAAGAGATCGGTTTCGAGCAATCGAAGCTGCTGTTCGACATTGCCGAGGACGCCAAAAACTACCTGCGCGGCTTCGCCGTCAGCCGCGGCATCGACATGGAATATCTTCCCGGGCAGCTCTATGTGGCGCATAAAGCCGCTTACGAGGACGATTATCGCCGCAGTGTCGATGCGATGAACAACCGTTATGGCTATCCGCATATTTCCTACATGGAACGCGCAGAAGCACGCAAACGCGTCGGCTCCACCCATTATTTCGGCGGCACGCGCGATACCGGCACCGGCCATATCCATCCGCTGAAGCTGCTGGTCGGGCTGGCGAAGGCGGCGAAAGCGGCGGGTGCCGGCATTTATGAAATGACGCCTGCGAAATCCATCCGGCAAGTGGGCGGCAAGACCATCATCGAAACGCCTTTCGGTACGATCACCGCGCCGCGGGTTCTGATCGCGACCAATGCCTATATCGGCAATCTGGAACCGGTGACGGCCGCCCATATCATGCCGATCCGTTCCTTCATCGGCGCAACCGTGCCGCTGGATGCGTTTCCCGACATCATTCCCGACCGGGAGGCCGTGGCGGATTCGCGGTTCGTGGTGCGCTATTTCCGCAAGACGGCCGATAACCGGCTGCTGTTCGGCGGGCGGGAAGCCTATACGGCCGATGCGCCGCGCGATATTTCCAGCCACATCCGCCGGCAGATCGCGGAAATCTATCCTGCGCTGAAAGATATAGAGATTACCCATTCCTGGGGCGGCTCCGTCGGCATTACCCTGCCGCGCAAAGTCTTCGTGCGCGAGGTCATGCCCGGCGTCACCTCCATCGGCGGTTATTCCGGCCATGGGGTGATGCTGTCGAATTATTGCGGCAAGCTCTATGCCGATCTCGTTCTCGGCAAAAAAGACATGCTGGCGCCCTTCGCCCAGCTGAAGGTGCCCTCTTTCCCCGGCGGGGCGTCGCTGCGCGCGCCGCTGCTTTTCCTCGCGCTCTCCTGGTACGCGTTGCGAGACAGGTTTTAGGCCAATGTTTACAGTCTGTTGCCGGCGGCGGACGAGTTGCCGGAAGCAAAATTCATAATTTCACATAACTGAGTCTGGCATTTTTAAATCGATTAGATTATTGATGCCCCAACCTTTGAAGATCGAGAGAATCGATATGAGCAGTCAGATCATTCCTGTTGAACCTTTTGATTGTGTCGTTTTCGGCGGCACGGGCGATCTTGCCGAGCGCAAGCTTCTGCCGGCCCTTTATCACCGGCAGGTCGAAGGCCAGTTCACGGAGCCGACCCGCATCATCGGTGCGTCGCGCTCGGTCATGACCCACGAGGAATATCGCAAATTCGCGCAGGACGCGCTGAAGGAGCACCTGAAGGCCGGCGAATATGACGACGCGCAGGTCGCCATCTTCCTGAACAGGCTTTTCTACGTGCCAGTCGATGCCAAGGGCAATAATGGCTGGGACGTGCTGAAGAAGCTGCTGGACGAGGGCAAGGAGCGCGTCCGCGCCTTCTATCTGGCCGTCGCGCCCGGCATTTTCGGCGATATCGCCGACAAGATCCGCGAGCACAAGCTCATCACCCGCTCGACCCGCATCGTCGTTGAAAAGCCGATTGGCCGCGATCTCGCTTCCGCACAGGAACTGAACGACACCATCGGCCACGTCTTCAAGGAAGAGCAGATCTTCCGCATCGACCACTATCTCGGCAAAGAGACGGTGCAGAACCTGATGGCGCTGCGTTTCGCCAACGCGCTTTATGAGCCGCTGTGGAATTCCGCCCATATCGACCATGTGCAGATCACCGTTGCCGAAGCGGTCGGTCTCGAGGGCCGCGCAGGTTATTACGACAAGGCCGGTGCGCTGCGCGACATGGTTCAGAACCATATCCTGCAGCTGCTTTGCCTTGTCGCCATGGAGCCGCCGGCATCCATGAATGCGGAAGCCGTGCGTGACGAAAAGCTCAAGGTTCTGCGCTCGCTGAAGCCGATCGACACCAGCAATGTGGAAAAGCAGACGGTTCGCGGCCAGTATCGCGCCGGCGCTTCCGCCGGTGGCCCGGTCAAGGGCTATCTGGAAGAGCTGGAAGGCGGCGTTTCCAACACCGAAACCTTCGTCGCCATCAAGGCTGAAATCGCCAACTGGCGCTGGGCCGGCGTTCCCTTCTACATCCGCACGGGAAAACGCCTCGCGACCCGCGTTTCGGAAATCGTTGTCACCTTCAAGCAGATCCCGCATTCGATCTTCGACGATGCGGCCGGCAAGATCGAAGCCAACAAGCTGGTCATTCGCCTGCAGCCGGATGAAGGCGTCAAGCAGTCTCTGCTCATCAAGGACCCCGGCCCGGGCGGCATGCGCCTGCGTCAGGTCTCGCTGGACATGAGCTTTGCCGAAGCCTTCAACGTGCGCAGCCCCGATGCCTATGAGCGGCTGTTGATGGATACGATCCGCTCCAACCAGACGCTGTTCATGCGCCGCGACGAGGTCGAGGCCGCATGGGACTGGATCGACCCCATTCTCAAGAGCTGGGAAGATCTGGGACAAGGCGTGCAGGGTTATACCGCCGGCACCTGGGGTCCGAGCGGTTCTATCGCGCTGATCGAGCGCGATGGCCGCACCTGGCACGATGCCGATTGAGGGCCCGGCGATGAGCGAAACGATCCACGTCTTCGACACCGCCGCCGAACTGGCAACCGCTCTTTCGGCGGAGGTCGCCAAACGCCTTGATGCGGCAACGAAGGACCGCGGTGCGGCAAGCATTGCCGTCTCCGGCGGTTCGACGCCCAAGCTGTTCTTTCAGGCGCTTTCGAAACACGATCTCGACTGGCCCAATATTAGCGTGACGCTGGTGGACGAGCGTTTCGTGCCGCCGGAAAGCGACCGTTCGAACCACCGCCTCGTTGCCGAGAACCTTTTGCAGGACAAGGCGAAGTCGGCTTATTTCGTGCCGCTGTTCCAGCCGGCGGCCTCGCCGGAGGATGCGGCGACGCTTGCGACCGTCAAGACCGAGGCGATCTGCGATCCCTTCGATGTCGTCATTCTCGGCATGGGAACGGATGGCCACACGGCATCGTTCTTCCCCGGTGGAGACAATCTTTACGAAGCGCTGGACCTCGATGAACCGCGCGGCGTTTTGACCATGGCGGCGGAGAATGCGGGAGAGGAGCGGTTGACCTTCAACTTCTCCAGCCTGCACGATGCCGAGTTTCTGGTGCTGCATATCGAAGGTGCGGCCAAGAAGGCGACGCTGGAGAAGGCACAATCGGGCGAGGATGAGGATGAAATGCCGATCCGCGCCGTGCTGAACCGGGCAGAAACGCCCGTGGATATATACTGGGCGCCATAAGCCAAACGCCACCGCCGCGATTGCGGCCCGGCGACAAGCGCCCCGAAGACATGAAGACAGAAACACGACAACCGGCCGTTCACCTCCCGGAACGCCGGTTGCCGACCAACGAACAGGATGAACGCCCATGTCCGCCGATTCCCGCATTCAGGCCATCACCGCCCGCATCGTCGAACGTTCCAAGCCCTACCGCGAGACCTATCTCGAGCGGTTGCGGCTGCAGGTCTCAAAAGGCGTTCACCGTTCCGTGCTTTCCTGCGGCAATCTTGCGCATGGATTTGCCGTCTGTTCCCCCGCCGACAAGGACATCCTTGCCGGCGACCGGGTTCCCAATCTCGGCATCATCACCGCCTATAACGACATGCTCTCGGCGCACCAGCCCTATGAAACCTTTCCCGCGATCATCCGCGATGCGGCCAAGGAAGCGGGCGGCATAGCGCAGGTGGCGGGCGCGGTTCCCGCCATGTGCGACGGCGTGACGCAAGGCCAGCCGGGTATGGAGCTTTCGCTGTTTTCCCGCGATGCCATCGCCATGGCTGCCGGCATCGGCCTGTCGCACAACATGTTCGACGCCGCCGTCTATCTCGGTGTCTGCGATAAGATCGTGCCCGGCCTCGTCATCGCGGCCCTCGCCTTCGGCCATCTGCCCGCCGTCTTCGTTCCCGCCGGTCCGATGACATCAGGCCTGCCGAATGACGAGAAGTCGCGCATCCGCCAGCTTTATGCCGAAGGCAAGGTCGGCCGCGCCGAGCTTCTGGAAGCGGAATCGAAATCCTATCACGGTCCCGGCACCTGCACCTTCTACGGCACGGCGAACTCCAACCAGATGCTGATGGAGATCATGGGCTTCCATATGCCCGGTTCCTCCTTCATCAATCCCGGCACGCCGCTGCGCGATGCGCTGACGCGTGAAGCTGCCAAGCGCGCGCTGGCGATTACGGCACAGGGCAACGAGTTCACCCCGGCGGGCGAGATGATCGACGAGAGATCCGTCGTCAACGGCGTCGTCGGTCTGCATGCAACGGGTGGTTCCACCAACCACACCATGCATCTGATCGCCATGGCGCGTGCGGCTGGCATCATCCTCACCTGGCAGGATATTTCCGATCTCTCCGACATCGTGCCGCTGCTCGCCCGCGTTTATCCCAACGGTCTTGCCGATGTGAACCATTTCCACGCCGCCGGCGGCATGGGCTTCCTCATCAAGCAGCTTTTGAAGCAGGGCTTCGTGCATGACGATGTGCGCACCGTCTTCGGCCAGGGCCTCGAGGCTTATACCGTGGATGCCAAGCTTGACGAGAAGGGCGCGGTTGTCCGCCAGCCCTCCCCCGAGCAGAGCCACGACCCGAAGGTGCTTTCCAGCATCGAGACCCCGTTCCAGCCGACCGGTGGTCTGAAGATGCTGACCGGCAATCTCGGCAAATCGGTTATCAAGATTTCCGCCGTCAAGCCGGAACGCCACATCATCGAAGCGCCGGCAATCGTGTTTCATGATCAGCAGGAGCTTCAGGACGCGTTCAAGGACGGCAAGCTCAACCGTGACTTCATCGCCGTCGTCCGCTTCCAGGGGCCGAAGGCCAATGGCATGCCGGAACTGCACCGCCTGACGCCGCCGCTCGGCGTTTTGCAGGATCGCGGCTTTAAGGTGGCGCTGGTGACAGATGGGCGAATGTCCGGCGCATCAGGCAAGGTGCCCGCCGCTATCCACGTCACGCCGGAGGCTTCCGATTGTGGCCCGATCTCGCTCATCCGCGATGGCGACATCATCCGCCTCGATGCTATCTCGGGAACGCTGGAAGTGCTGGTTTCCGCCGCCGAACTGGCGAAACGCGAACCGGCGCGCGCCGATCTTTCCGGCAATGAATGGGGCATGGGCCGCGAATTGTTCGCCCCCTTCCGCCGCAATGCCGGTCCGGCCGATCAGGGCGCCAGCGTCCTGTTCCATTGATTTTTGAAAGGCGAAGGCCGGATGCGGCTTTCGCCTTTCAACCCCACTTTGCGGCATCGCCTGAGTGCACCCCTCATAGCCGAGAGCTGGCGCAGAAACCGCTTTATTTCCCATGTCTTAAACGTCAGACTTGTCATGCGGCTGTGATGATCGCCCTTTAGGGCCTTCTCAGCCGGCCGCGGGACGGCGGCGCAGTTTCGGATGATGGGGCCTGACATGACGATATTCTCAAGCAAACGCCGCGATGTGCTGAAGCTCATGGCCGGCACCGCCCTGCTGCCGCTGATGGCGGCGGCAACGCCGGCTATGGCGCAGGACGTGGCGCTGCGTGCAATCGTCATCTCCGACCTGCATTCGGCCTATGAGCGCATCGGCCAGCTTCTAGCGGCCATCGAAACGCGCATCGCCGCCGACAGGGCGCCCCATATCATCTTGCTGAACGGCGACTTGTTCGAAATCGGCAATGCGGTGGCCGCACGTTCGGCCGGCGAGATTGAATGGACCTTCCTGGCGGCGCTCGCAAAGCTCGCCCCCACCGTCGTCAATATCGGCAATCATGAGCCTGATATCGACAACGATCTCGCCAATTTCGTCAGTCGCGCGCAGGCGCTCGGCATCACGGTGCTTTCCAATATCATCGACAAGCGCAGCGGCAAGCCCTATGCCGCCGCCAGCGCCGAAGTAAGCGTCGGCGGGCGGAAGGTCGTTCTGGCAGGTCTCGCCACCAATGCGATCAACACCTATCCCAAGGCCACGCGCGAAATGCTGGACATTCCGCAGCCGGTCGAATGGGCCAAGGCCAACCTTCCCGATATCGTCAAACCGGATGCGATCAACATCGTTCTCAGCCATGCCGGCGTCGTCGCCGACCGCGATATACTGCCGCTCCTGCCGGATGGCACCCTCTTGGTCGGTGGCCATGACCATCTGAACTTCGTGCATGAACAGGGCGCCACCCGCTATGTCCATACCGGTTCATGGTGCACCTCCATGACGGTGGCGACGATTACGGCTCCCGGCAAGGCTGCTGCCATCGAGACCGTCACAATCGATCGCAGCGCTCCCAGCTCACCGGCTCTCAAGACCCTGATCGAGCAGACGCTCGAAAAGCACCTCACGGCCGAAGAACGGGCCATCGTCGGCAAATCCGCCAACGCGATGACCGTCGATGAGGCGGGCCGTCGCGTGGCGCAGCTCATCGCCGCAAAAACCGGTGCGGATGTCGGCTTCATCGGCCACACCTCCTTCGGCGCGGGCCTGCCGCAGGGCGATATTCGCCGCTACGATTTCAACGCCTCGCTGCGTTTCGACGGCAGGCTGATGGTGGCGGAAGTGGATGGCGAGGCTCTCGCCCAAATCCTCAAGCGCTGCAATCAGGATGGCGACATTCCGCTCACCGCGCGCACCGGCGACTATCTCTACGCCATGCCGGAAAAGCCGGAAAACAAAGAGCGCTACAAGCTGGTCTGCAACGACTGGTCAGCCACCAACCAGAAATCCTATTTCGGCCGCAGCGACCTTGCGTTCACCGAGGTGCCGGATGTGAAGCTGAAGCAGACGGTTCTGGGTGGGCTTTCTTAAGTCCCTCGCCGATCATCCGATTTTCAGAACGACCGGATATCGAGCTTCCGGTCCCTATGCGCCGGATGCGTGCTGAACACGAAAATGCGGTCCAGTTCCTTCTGCGTCAGCATGCGCAGGAAGCGGACGTGGATGGTATTGTTGGCGTTGACGCGCAACATCACGCAGCCGATCTTGGTGATCCGGGCGTCGGGAATATCGAGATAGAACTGGTTGGGCAGGTTATATTTCGTCAGCAGCGCCAGCACCGCTTCGGTCTGGGAGATGCGGATGACATCGCAGCGCCGCGCCGCCATGTGCATCACGGCCTTTTCGGTATATTCGATGCGTGCGGCGTTCATGGTATCTTCCATGCGGAACCGGCTTTCGCGGTCATACATGAAGGATTCTTCCTTGCTCAGGTAATGGTTCCTGATGACACCCGTACCGCTCTGCACGCCCAGACTCCCATGCTCGATCAATGGATTGAGACTAGGTCATAGTCTTTAACAATTCATATCAGCGCAGGCTTAAACAGACCGGAAGCGGGACATTTCCGACATTTTTCCACAGCGGCAAAAAGGTCAGCAAAAACCCCGGAACGAGGAGGTTCCGGGGCACGGTCTCGGTATCGACGGCAGTTAGCTGCGATAGGTCTTGCCCTCGGCGTCGAAGAGATGAAGCTTTTCCTGCGGTGCCGCAAAACGCAGGGTTTCGCCCTTGCCGACGGAAACAATGCCCGGCACCTTGACGATGATCGGCTCCTGCCCCTTGGGCGCTTCGAGATAAAGCAGCGTCACTTCGCCGAGCGCTTCGACGATCGCGACTTTTCCCTCGAAAAGATAATCGTCCCCGGTGACGATGCTCAGATCTTCCGGCCGGACGCCAAAGCTTGCCGCCTCGCCCTTTTCGGTTGCGGGCGTGGGAACATAAACGGCGAGCGTTTTACCGCCGGCAAGTTCGATGGAGGTCCTCTCACCGGTTCCCGTAATTTTTGCAGCGATGATGTTCATGGCGGGCGAGCCGATGAAGCGCGCCACGAAAAGATTGGCCGGCCTTTCGTAAAGTTCGAGCGGCGCACCCACCTGCTCCACACGACCGGCATTCAAAACGACGATACGATCCGCCAGCGTCATCGCCTCCACCTGGTCGTGGGTGACGTAGATCATCGTCGTATCGGCCATCTGCTCGTTGAGCTTGGCGATCTCGATGCGGGTGGCGACACGCAGCGCCGCATCGAGGTTCGACAAGGGCTCATCGAACAGGAAGACTTTCGGATTGCGGCAAATGGCGCGGCCGATGGCGACGCGCTGGCGCTGGCCGCCGGAGAGCGCCTTGGGCAGCCGCTCCAGATATTGCGTCAGTTGCAGGATTTCGGCAGCGGCACGAACGCGGCGGTCGATCTCCTGTTTGTTCTCTTTCGCGATCTTCATGCCGAAGGCCATGTTGTCATAGACAGTCATATGCGGATAAAGCGCATAGGACTGGAACACCATGGCGATGCCCCGGCGCGAGGGCGGGATTTCATTGACGAGCTGGCCATCAATGAACATCTCGCCGCCGGTGATTTCCTCCAGACCGGCGATCATGCGCAGAAGCGTCGATTTTCCGCATCCCGAGGGACCGACGAAAACGATGAATTCGCCCTGTTCGATCTGAAGATCGATGCCGTGCAGGACCTTCACCTGCCCGTATGATTTGCGGATATCCTTGAGAACGAGACTTGTCATGGGTGTTCCTCCCTATTCTGTCAGGCGTAACGGGCGAAGAAAGCGCCCCATGCCGGAAGTTCTACGCTTCTGCCTTCAAGGCCGCTTGCAAAGCCGTGGCCTTCGAGAACCTCCCAGTTCCCGTCCGGCAGCGTGGTCTTTGCCGGCGTTGCGGACAAGTTGAAGAGGCAAAGCACGGTTTCGTTACCCAGCTTGCGGGTATAGCTCAGCACCTCACCCTGCACCGGCTGGAATTCGATACCGCCCTTTGCGAAGGCCGGGTGCTGCCTGCGGAAAGCGAGGAAGCGGCGGTAATGTTCCAGCACCGAAGCTTCATTGCCCTGCTGGGCGCTGACGGCGCGCTGCTTGTGCTCGGCCGGAATGGGCAGCCATGTCTTGTCGGCTGTCGAGAAACCGGCTTGTGCGTGGCCGGCATCCCACACCATCGGCGTGCGGCAACCGTCGCGGCCCTTGAATTCCGGCCAGAACTGGATGCCGTATGGATCCTGCAAATCCTCGAACGCGATATCGGCCTCGGTGAGGCCGAGTTCTTCGCCCTCATAGATGCAGACGGAGCCGCGCTGCGTCATCAGCAGCGCCGAAAGAACCTTGGCGAAAGCGTCCTTATCCTCGACATGCTCGCCCCAGCGGCTGACATGGCGCACGACATCATGGTTGGAGAAAGCCCAGCAGGCCCAGCCTTCCGGTGCGGCTCTCGCAAAATCCGCCTGCACATCGGCGACGCGCTGCGGGGTCAGCGCATCGGGTGCCAGGAATTCGAAGGCATAGCACATCTGCATCTTGTCGTCGCCGGAAGTATATTCACCGACGATTTCGAGGCCGCGCTGGCTATCGCCGACTTCGCCGACAGCGGCGATGTCTGGAAACTCGTCCAGCACCGCGCGGAAGCGCTTCAGGAAGGCGATGTTTTCCGGGCGGTTCTTGTCGTAGAGATGTTCCTGGAAGTTATAGGGATTGACCGCAGGTGCCGTGGAGGCATTGCGGCGCTCCGGCGCGAGCGCCGGGTTATCGCGCAGCTCAAGGTCATGGAAATAGAAGTTGATGGTGTCGAGGCGGAAACCATCGACGCCGCGCTTCAGCCAGAAACGGGTGATGTTCAGCAGTTCTTCCTGCACTTCAGGGTTATGCAGGTTGAGGTCCGGCTGCTGGGTCAGGAAGTTGTGCATGTAATATTGCATGCGGGTCGGATCCCACTGCCAGGCGGAACCGCCGAAGATCGACAGCCAGTTATTGGGCGGTGTGCCGTCCGGCTTGCTGTCCGACCAGACGTACCAGTCCGATTTCGGATTGTTGCGGCTGGCGCGGCTTTCCACGAACCACGGATGCTGGTCCGAGGTGTGCGACATGACGAGATCGATCATGACGCGGATGCCAAGGCGATGGGCCTCCGCAATCAGCCCGTCGAAATCGGCAAGCGTGCCGAACATCGGATCGACATCGACATAATTCGAGACGTCGTAACCGAAATCCTTCATCGGCGAGGTGAAGAAGGGTGAAATCCAGATCGCATCGGCACCGAGGCCGGCAATATGCGCCAGCCGGTCGGTGATGCCCTTGAGGTCGCCAATGCCGTCGCCATTGGAGTCCTGATAGGAGCGCGGGTAGATCTGATAGATAACAGCGCCGCGCCACCAGTCCTTGTTGGGCGTCAAAGCGGAAGTCACCGAAGCGGTCATGGAAGTGTCCTGTCTGGTATGGGCGTTCATGGAATGATCAGCCTCCCTTGACGGAGCCTGCGAGCAGGCCACGCACGAGATAACGTTGAAGAGCAAAGAAGACGCAGAGCGGCACGACGATGGTGACGAAGGCCGAGGCGGTGAGGATTTCCCAATTGCCGCCGCGCGAACCGAGCAGCGCGTTGAGCGCACCGGTCAACACCAGTTCGTCCTTCTGCGTGCCGAGGAACACCATGGCGACGAGCAGGTCGTTCCAGGTCCACAGGAACTGGAAGATGGCGAAGGAGGCAAGCGCCGGGAAGGAGAGCGGCAGGATGATCTTGACGAAGATTTCAAAATCGCTGGCACCATCCACGCGGGCGCTTTCGATGATCTCTTTCGGCAGGCCGGAAATATAATTGCGCAGCAGATAGATGGCGAGCGGCAGGCCGAAGGCGGTGTGCGCCAGCCAGATGCCGGCATAGGTCTTGGACGGCACACCGAAGATGGTGCCGATTTCATTATAGAGCCGCAGCAGCGGGATCAGCGACATCTGCAACGGCACGACGATCAGGCCCACAACCATGGCAATCAGCAGATTGCGGCCGGAAAAGCTCATCCATGACAGCGCATAGGCGGCGAAGGCCGCAATGAGGATGGGGATGACGGTTGCCGGCACGGCCACGGTGAGTGAGTTGACGAAGGACTGGCCGATGCCTTCCGAGGTCAGAACCGTGCGGTAATTGTCGAGCGTGAAGACGGGCGGCGTCGCGACGGAAATATAGACGCGCTTGCCGCGCGCGCCCTCGAAGCTCGAAGCCTTGCTATATTCGTAAGTGCCGTCCGTATTGACGAGCAGGGTTTCGCCATCGCCGATATCGGCCGGTTCGCCGGCGTTGAATGCTCTCGGTTCCTGAACGCGCACGCCGAAGGCGGAGACTTTTCCGCCGGCACCATTTTCAAAAACATTGCCTGATATCACATAGCGGCTTCCGTCCTGCTTCTGCACGGAAGCATCGGCGAGGCGCACTGCCGAGGTCTGTTCGGAGCTGGAGAAGGCCGTCCACCAGCCCGACACGGTAATCTGGTCCTTGTCGCGCAGCGAGCTGACGAGAATGCCGAGCGTGGGCAAGAGCCAGAGAAGCACGACGACGAGAACACTGGCATGGACGATGAGGCGCGGCAGGCCGACGCGGCGCAGGCGTTTGACGATATTCATCTCAGCGGCCCTCCATCTCGCGGTTCGCCTGGCGGATATTCCAGACCATGATCGGGGTGACGGCCGCCATGATGATGAGCGCTATAACAGCACTTCGGCCGCTGTCGCCGCCACCGCGGAACATCCAGTCGAACATGAGATTGGCGAGAACCATGGTATTCCACTGGCCATTGGTCATGGTCAGCACGATATCGAAGACCTTGAGCACGAGAATGGTGATCGTCGTCCAGACCACGGCGATGGTGCCCCAGATTTGCGGCACCATGATCTTCCAGAAGATCTGCCAGCCATTGGCACCATCGATGACAGCCGCCTCGATGGTTTCTTCCGGAATGCCGCGCAGTGCTGCGGACAGGATGACCATTGCGAAACCGGTCTGGATCCAGATGAGGATGACCATCAGGAAGAAATTGTTCCAGAAGGGCATGGAAATCCACACCTCCGGGCTGCCGCCGAAAAACTCGACGATGGCGTTCAGGAGGCCGATCTGTACCTGACCTTCGGCGCGATACTCATAGATGAACTTCCAGATGACCGATGCGCCAACGAAAGAAATCGCCATCGGCATGAAGACGATGGATTTGGCGATGTTGCCCCACCAGATGCGGTCGGTCATGACGGCAATGACGAGGCCGAAGAAGGTGCAGGCGGCCGGCACGACGGCGAGCCAGAGGATGTTGTTGAAGATCGACTGGCGGAAACCCGCGTCGAAAAACGCCCAGCGATAATTGGCGAGGCCGACGAATTCGCTGCCTGTGCGATCATAAAAGGACAGGATCAGCGTGGCGATGACGGGATAGACCAGGTAGACCAGCAGAAGGATCAGCGCCGGGCCGATGAACAGCCAGGGCCGGACGGCGGCGCGGCGGTTTAGATTGCGGGATGCGTGAATGACATCTCCCGATCGGACGGGAAAGATCACCTGCAGCGCCTTGTCGGATAGCCAGTAATAGGCAGCGCAGGCAAAAACGCCCGCTACCATGACGCCGATGGCAGACACGAGTTGTTGAGCCATGTTCCCTCCCTGATCCTCTCCGCGCCGCGCTGATTTATGCGGTCATCGGATCCGTTCCATTTGGTAAAGGCCCGGCAGCGTGCCGCCGGGCCTGATCCGATTGTTACTTCAGGCCGTCCCAGGCCTTCTGGATATCGGCGGCGACCTGATCGGCGGATTTGCCACCGACGAAATCGATCATGCCGGTCCAGAACGCGCCGGCACCGATCTTGCCGGGCATCAGGTCGGAACCATCGAAACCAAAGCTTGTCGCGGTCGTGAGGATTTCACCCTGTCGCTTCATCTGCTCGTTGGCATAGGTCTCGACATTCACACCCTTATACGGCGTCAGGAAGCTGGACTGTGCCATCCACACTTCGTGGGCGATCGGGGTCTTCAGGAATTCGACGAATGCCTTGGCTGCCGGTGCTTCCTTGGTTACCGTGACGAGCGTGCCGGCGCCGAGAACCGGTTTCCCGAGGTCAGGCTTGGACGCGTAAGTCGGCATGTAGAAGAAATCCGCATCCGTTCCGACCTTGGTGCCTTCAGGGAAGAAGGACGGAATGAACGATGCCTGATGGTGCAGGTAACATTTCGGCGGAATGTCGAAGAGACCCTTGGGGCTGTCGCGGAAGTCGGTGGAGGCCACGGCTGCAACGCCGCCGCTCACGTATTTTTCATTCTTGGCGAATTTGCCGAACTCGTTGATCGCCTCGACCACGGCCGGATCGGTGAACTTCACCTCGTTGGTCGTCCACTTCTGGTAAACGTCGAGCGGCTGCGTGCGCAGCATCAGGTCTTCCACCCAGTCCGTTGCCGGCCAGCCGGTTGCCCCGCCGGAACCGAGACCGATGCACCAGGGCGTGCCGCCATCGGCAACGATCTGGTCCGTCAGCTTGAACAGATCTTCCATGCTCTCGGGCACCTTGTAGCCCGCTTCTTCGAAGTTCTCAGGCACGTACCAGACGAGCGACTTCACGTCCGCCTTGAAGGGGAAGGCGAAATAGGCCTTGTTGCCGTCCTTGCCCTTGTAGCTGCCGAGATCGACCCAGGACTGGCCCGCGCCGTAATTTTCCTTGACCCAGTCGGCGGTCTTGTCGCCGAGCGGCACGAGGAACCCCTTGGCGGCCAGATCGGCCAGAAGGCCGGGCTGCGGCAGGATGGCGATATTGGGCGGCGAACCCGCCTGCGTATCGATGACGATCTGCTGCTCGTAATTTTCAGACGAGGAATAACGGACGTTCACGCCGGTCGCATCGGCGAAATAGGCAAGCACCGACTGGAACAGCGCCTCATCCTCACCGCGCCACGGGCCGAAAATCGTCAGCGTCTGGCCTTTCAGATCGGCATGGGCCGCCTTGAAGTCCTCGTAGCTTTTCCAGTTGAACTTGGCGTCACCGCCGGGCGCGAATTTCAGGTCAGCGGCAGAGGCCGCACCGGACAGCAGCGCTATTGCAGCAGCCGTCGCCAAAAGAGTCTTCTGCATGTGATTTACCTCCCATCACATAAAAGGCTCAAAGCGTCCTCGCTCAATCAAAGCGCTTTGGCTGCCTATTCATCTCATTGTCATCAAGAAGGAGTCAAGAGGCTCTTTCTGCGGAAACGTTGCAGCGCCTTGTGAATAATCATATTTATTTAGAAAGGCGGCTATCGTTTTCGATTGAGAAAAGCGGCGGAGGCTGGTAAAAATCTAAAGCGCTTTGGAAGCCTGGGGAGAGGTTTTACCGTTTCCAGAGCGCACGCATGGAGGAAATGAGAGACATGAACCTGAAACAGTTGTCGCAACTGCTGGGCATTTCGCAGACGACCATCAGCAGGGCGCTCAACGGCTATCCCGAGGTCAGCGCCGACACGCGCCGCCGCGTCATGGAGGCTGCCGAAAAGACGGGCTATCGCCCGAATGCCGCGGCACAGCGACTGGCGACGGGCAAGGTCGGCTCCATCGGGCTTGTCATGCCGATTGGTGAACACCATCGTTCCGACGTGCATTTCGGCGAATTCCTGAGCGGTCTCGGTGAGGAAGCATCGCGCAGCGGCTTTCATCTCGTCATCATGCCGACAGAGCCGGAAAAGGAACGCGAAGCCCTGCGGGGGCTTGCCGCAAGCGGCAGCGTCGATGGCATCTATCTCGCTTATATGAAGAAGAACGACCCGCGCATCGCCATGATGCAATCGCTCTCCCTGCCCTTCCTCGTGCATGGCCGCTCTGTTGGCGTGGAGGAGGATTATCCCTATCTCGACGTGGACAACGAGGGCGCCTTCCGCGATGCGACCCAGCTTCTCCTCCAGCTAGGCCACACGCGGATCGGGCTACTGAACGGCCCGGAGGGTTATGATTTCACCTATCGGCGCTGTCTCGGGGTGGAAAAGGCGCTTTCGGCAAATGGCCTGACATTGCATGCGAACAACAAAAGACACAGCAGCATGACCGACGAGGAAGGTTATCTCGGCATGGAAGCGTTGCTGTCACGCCCGGAAAAGCCGACCGCCATCCTTTGCGCCAGTACCGCGCTTGCGCTCGGCGCGATCCGTTCGCTCAACCAGCGCGGCTTGAAACCCGGCAAGGATATTTCGCTGATCGCCCATGACGACGTGCTGCCGCTTTTGAAGCCGGATAATTTCTCCGTGCCGCTGACCACCACCCGTTCGTCGCTCCGGGCAGCGGGGGTGCGCGTGGGCCAGCGCCTGATCAACCGCATCAAGCTGAACCAGACGGAACCGCATCAGGAACTCTGGAAGGCGGAACTGGTGGTGCGCGCTTCGACGGGGCCGGCTCCGAAAACGTAGAGGCTGGCCTCCATCCCCCGGTCGTCATACCGGCCTTGAGCCGGTATCCCGCCAGCCCAAGTCCTTGGGCTGAAAAGAGTCGTCGCGCCGCGCAGACGCGCGTCGGCTGTATTCCGGCTCAAGGCCGGAATGACGGCAGTGAGGGGCAGCGCACAAAAATTGCTGTGCCGTGTAGTTCGATTGAACCCGACAGGCTTAAAACTTCGGCGCGGTCAGACCCAGCGCGCGATGGGCGGCGATGACGGTGTTGGCCATCAGCATGGCGATGGTCATCGGGCCGACACCGCCGGGAACAGGCGTGATGGCTGCGGCAACGGCGCTTGCCTCGTCATAGGCGACATCGCCCACCAGCTTCGACTTGCCTTCGCCCTTTTCCGGCGCAGGGATACGGTTGATGCCGACATCGATGACGGTCGCGCCGGATTTCACCCAGTCGCCCTTCACCATCGCCGCGCGGCCGACCGCCGCGACCAGAATATCCGCCGTCTTGCAGATGCCGGCCAGATCCTTGGTGCGGGAATGCGCCATGGTCACCGTAGCATTGGCATTCAGGAGAAGCTGGCCCATCGGCTTGCCGAACAGGTTCGAGCGGCCGATGACCACGGCGTTGAGGCCGGAAAGGTCTTCGCCGTGAATGCCGCGCACCAGAAGCATGGCGCCGGCGGGCGTGCAGGAAATGAGACCGGTGGCGAGATCGCCGGTCGCGAGCTTACCGGCATTCAGCACGCTCAAGCCATCCACATCCTTTTCAGGCAGGATCGACTGGATGATCTCATCGGAATTGAGGTGTTTCGGAAGCGGCAGCTGCACCAGAATGCCATGAATGGAAGCGTCGGCGTTCAGTTCGCCGACCAGCTTGAGGAGTGCGGCCTGCGTGGTTTCCTCCGGCAGCGTGTGCTGGACGGAGTTGAAACCGCATTGCTTGGCCATCTTGCTCTTGGAGTTCACGTAAGCGTGGCTGGCCGGATCGTTTCCGACGATGACGACCGCGAGACCGGGCTTTACGCCCTTTTCCGCCTCAAGCGCTTCTGCCGATTTGCGGACCGCCTCCGTTACCGAAGCCGCCTTCGCCTTCCCGTCAATCACAACTGCCATGCGTCCTGCTCCTGCTGGGTTACGTAGGCTCCGTATGGTGCCCCCGTCGCAGGAATGCAAGCGAAAATGCGGCGTTTTCAGGCTGTTTTGCGGTAGTCGTCACGGCGATCGGCGTAATCGGTAAGACACTCTCTCAGGAACGCCAGTTCGCGTCGCAATTCCATCAGCTCCTCGGCTTCAGCCTGGGCATGGTCGAAATTCCCGGCAAGGGCTTCGGCCAGAAGCGGCGGAAGTCCGGAAGAGGCCGGATCAGCCGCCCTGACCGTGCGGTTGCCCATCAGGACCTGCCGCACGCGCTCGTCCAGCGGCATGTCGTCGTCGTCATTGACGGCCTCGCCGTAGTAGTCGGCAAAGCCGTCTTCCTCCGGCTCGATGTTGCCCTCTGCGGCAAGATCCTGCAGATCGTCGAACACAGCCGGCTCGATCGGTTCGAATTCGGAAATATGCAGAGACTCAACCGACGGCTCGGCGGAAGATGGAGGTTGCGCGCCCTCTTCGATGAGCAATGCACCTTCCTCTTCCTCGTCATGGCGACGATAGCTCAGGAGATAAAGACTGCCCAGCAGGCCGATCAATGCACCGCCGCCCGCCAGCAGGGCGGCCTGCGTCAGGTCGCGGGTCAATTCTCCGGGGGCTGCCTTCTTCGCCAAACGGGTTTCGACCGCGGGCGTGGCGGATGCGGAGAGGTCGCGGCGTTCGCTTGCCTCAAGATAGGCATTTCGCGCCGTTTCCAGTTCACCCTGCAATCTGGAGAATTCGCCGGGGGCAACGCCGAGTTCGTTCAGGCGGTCGAGGTATTTCTTTTGTTCGCCATTGGCGGTCGCGATCTCCTGAGAGATGCGCTTTTCATCCGCCCGCAGGCCTTCCAGCAATTGCCGCAATGCGGGGGCGGCAAGCGCCTGTGCGGCATCCACCGCATTCTGGGCGGCGATGCGGCGGGGGTGTTTCGGGCCGTAATCGACCGAAACCGCAGCAAGCGCCATGCTGGCGGTCGCATGCTTCTGCCTGATATCCTCAAGCGCCGAAAAACCCACGCCGGCCGGCAGAGGCTTCGCAAAAACATCATTCGGCTTCAGCGCCGAAGCCGCCGTCAGATCGGCCTGAATGGACAATTGCTGCCGGGTGGTTCGCGCCAGATTGTCGTTTACGTCGCGCAGCTGCTGTTCGAGTTGCTGCGCCTCGGCCATCACGGCGTCACCGTGGCGCATCTGGAAACCGTTCAGCGCGGCTTCCGCCTCATCGAGCCTTGTCCGCGCCCTCTCCGTCTCACGCATGGCGGGCGTCATGGTGCCGGCCTTGCCATCCGCGATCACGCGCATCGAAAGATAATCGGTCAGCCGCATGGCGGTTTCCGGCGTTGCGGCCTTGCCGGTCACGATCAGCGTATTTTCATCCGGAGTGAGTTCCAGCCGGATCGCTTCGCCCACCGCACCGTTCAGCGCCTCCCGCTCGGATAGCGGACGCGCATCCGCACCGGTCAGAAGGTCGAAAAGCAGGCCAAGTTCGCCCTGATTGCGAACGCCGACCATATCGGCGGACTTCAGCTTGAGATCGGCGGTTATCCGGTCGAGCCCGGAGGGTGAAAGCAGGGTACGACGCGCCATCGCCAGAAAGCGGGCCGCATCGGGGGCATCGTAAGCGGTCTGGGAGACCTCGATCCGGGCCTGCGAAACATAACCGCGAAAGCCCGAATCGACGAGCAGAAGCGGAAGGGCAGCCCCGGCAACGGTGGCGGCGGCGATGCAGCCGGACGTCAGCAGCCGCCGGCAATGTCTGCGCCATTGCGATACGGGCGCTGCGACATCATCCTCGTCAGGGCGGATCGCCATCATGTCCGGATTGTCATCAACCATCTGAAGCCGTCTGCCGCCCTCGGTGCCGCCCGCAACGGGCGACTGTCAAAACCTTACGAGAGGTTAAAGGATCGTGGCAAACAAATGGTTAACGCAACGCCTGCGAGAACGGCCTCAGCTCTTGCCGAGCGCGATGTGCCAGGGTTCGGCGCAGAGGCTGTAAAGCCAGCTCATGTGAAGCTTGCGGAAAATTTCCGGCATGCCGGCCACTTCCGACGACAGGACCTTGAACAGCGGGCCAACCGCGATGGTGACCCGCGCATTCTCCCGGCTGACGGTGCGGTGCAGCCATGTCTCCTGGTTTTCCTTCAACATTCCCGCCAGCAGAACATCCACCTTAACGCCCGATGCATCCCGGTTCAGCATGACGAAATCGTGCCAGGGCGCGTGCGCCCGCAACCTGGCGAGAACCTCGCCGATCTGCGCCGCATCATCTCCCGCCACACCGATACGCTTCGGCACGGCCATATAGGTCAGAAGCGCCATGGTGAAAGCGACGCCATCGATGGGCGCAGGCAGAGGCTCACCCTTCTCGTTGCGCGCGGCGGCCCTCATTGCCTTGCCCTGCGGCAGAAGCAGGCAGCTTTCCAGAATCTGTCGGTAGGCGTTGTCCTTGAGCGAAAGCTTTGCCTTCTCGATGGTGAGAAAGGACAGCATCGTGTGCCCTTCACAGGCAGACGCCCTGCCGCTGACCAATTCCAGCGCCCCATTCCAGTCGAGATCACAGACGCGCAGTCCGTGGATATTCCGTTGCGATTCCGGCCGCGCGAAACCTGACGCGAAACTCATTGCCAACCCCCAAATGCCAAACCCATCGCCACCGATCCGACACATGGCCTGCGGGATGGTGGTTCATGGGTTCGTTATACAGGTGCAGGTTGAATTTAGCTTGAAAGCAATCTCTAGAATGCCTGGGGATGCGGCAAGAGACAATTAACCAGAAGGATGCGCCACATCCCGCAGCCGGCCGACGCCCCTCGCCTCCTGGTCGTCAGTGGCTTGGCGCCGCTTCTTTCCCGACTTCGGCCTTCTCGCCCTCGACGAGCTTGACCGAACGGGGCGTGCCATTGCCGTTCTGTTCGCGGATGTCGGCTTTCGAAAGGTAATCGAGCTGTTCGATCAGCACATCCTCGACCACTTCGTCATCGAGCCTCTTGTTCAGCCCCTCGCGGATGCGCTGCTTGAAGGCTTCGGGATCGAAGGTGGAAATATTGGCGATATTGACCATGGAAGAACCCGCAAGCAGCGTGAACAGTTCATCGGTCATCAACTGCGTTGCCGGCAGCTCGATCTTCGCCATCTTGGTCTTGTCGACGCGCAACGAAATACGGCTGAGGAAATAGCCGTTCACTCCGCCGTCATTGATGACGGGGATAGTGATGCTTTCGCCCTTGACCAATTGCAGATTGGCCTTTTTTGCCCCCGCCTCATCCGGCGCGGGCGCCGTCGCCAACTGGACGGAGAAATACACCGCGCCGAGCGTGACGGCGCAAACCCAGACGCCGGTGAGAAGAAGCTTCAACATCAGGAGGCTGCGCCGTACATGAACTGTTCCTGCGAATAGGTGCCGTCCGTATCGGCTTCCTGGATGGCGTTCTTCAAGAGGTCCGCGACCGCGCGAACCGCATTCAGATGCGCCTCGACGCGGCTGGCATTGGTGGCGAGCTTGGACTTGATGCCCTTGACCTGCTCCATGTAACCGGCGGCGATTTCCTCGCGCGGGGTATCGCGGAACAGCATCGTCAGCTCATAAAGGCAACGGCTCTTATGGGCGTTGGAGACCTTGAAGTCGAACTTGGGGTCCTTACCGATATTCTCGTTCTCATTGTCGATGATGACTTCAAGGCGGCCGAGAACGGATTGGATACGGTGGTCGTTCGACATAAGGTCCATGCTTGTCTCCTCGTTAAGGTTTTTCATTCTCAAGCCTCGTCCGTTTTCTCATTGGAAACGCCGAGGACCTGCCGCTCGAACTCCGCCACCATCCGAATTGCAGCATTATTGTCTTTTTCATTCATCGATACGTCGGTAATGCCTTTGCTTTCAGCTTTCCGAAGCGCATCCTTGTAAGCCTGTTCCGCGATGCCGACGCCGCCATTTCTGGAAATCGTGTCGGCAAACTGTTCGGCCATCATGCTCTTCCAGATCTCGCCGGCATTGCCCTTGCCGTAAACTTCCTCGCTGTCTTTCGGCAGCATGTTGGCCACGAAGGTCTGGAGCACCGAGGCTTCATATTTACGGTATGTTTCCGGGATTTCGGTGCGGGCCGCACGAATATTGGTGTCGCCGAGACCAGCCTTCGAGGAGGCGCCATCCAGCATGTCGACCGCGGCGCCAAAGCCCTTGCCGGCATCGGCAAGGCTGGTTGCGGCAAAAGCCGCCTTGTTCGCCTTGAGTTTTTCCTGGGCGACCTGAACTTCCTGGGGGTCCGCAGCGCGAACCACATCCATCACCAGATCACTTATCACCGATATCGCCACGTCCAGATCTCCCGAGCTGACGAATGGGCGGCACAGAAAGCCGGCGCATCCGCTCAATCAAGAAACATCGCCGGAGACGTCCTCAAAAACGCCCGCGATGCAACAATGGGACAGACTATGGATCGCCAACCTTGCTGGAGGCTGGTGTGTGGGAAACATTCGTAATTTCTAACAAATCATAGATTGCATTATCGTCGGCCTCGCGGTCCTCAAGATCGCGCGCAAGATGCATCCTGTCCTCCAGCCGGTCAGCCTTGGTCTTTTCCTTCAGGACCTTGTTTTCCTGAAATTGCTGCACGCCTTCAAGCTGGCGGTCCTGGACGACGAGACGGCCGTAGCGGTCCGAATAGTGCCGGGAGAATGTCTGGTGCACCGGTTCCATGGAACTCATGGCTTCCAGCACGTTCTCCATGGATTGCGCCACTTCCGCCCGTGTGCGGGTGGTATCGGCCAGTTCCACCTCGGCCATTTTTTCCATGTGCCGCTGGACTGTTACCAGACGCTTGAGTTTGGCCGAGCGCTTGTCCGAAGCCATCGCGTTTCCCCCGATCAAAAGCCGATGAAGACCGGGCCGAAACCATCCACGAATTGGCGGATGAGGGCCGCAATCGACAAATAGAGCATGAAAAGACCACCCGCGAGAACGAAGGGTGTCGAGATAAAGAAGACCGGAATCTGCGGCGCGAGCTTGTTGATGAGACCGACCGCGACGTTGAACATCAAGCCGTAAATCACGAAGGGGCTGGCAAGACGCAGCATGATCGAAAAGGAGGCCCTGAGCGTGTCGGTCAGCGTAATCAGCATCTTCTGGCCGCTGATCAGCGCGCCGACCGGCGTGGCGGTGTAGGAATCCACCAGCGCCTTGAGGACGATGTGATGGAAATCGAATATGAACAGCACCAGCAGGCCGCCGAAGGTGATGAAGTTGGATATCTGGTTTTCCTGCACGTCTTCGATGACATCGGCACCGCCCGGCGCACTGAGACCGATGGAAGCGCCGATGAGCGCGCCGGTGAACTGGAAACCGAGGGTGTAGAACCGCGCGATCAGGCCATACATCGAACCGATGACGACCTCGGTAAAGATGAGGCCGACGACCGTGCCCTGGCTTGCGCCGGAAACTTTCGGATAAATCGTGTCCCACAGCACGGGCAGAAGCGCCATGGACACCGCGACGCATAGAAGCATGCGAATCTGCGGCGAAATGCGCGAGCTTGAAAAGCCCGGCATGGTCATGAAGCATGCGCCGATACGGCAGATGGCAAGGAACAATGCAATGATTGTCCCCTGCGGGTCGGTTATCATGAAATGGCGCCCAGAATCTTGATCTCGAGACCCTTGGCCAGTTCCACATGCGAAAGAACCGGCAGGGTCGCAAAGAGTCGCTCGATAATCATGCGCACATAGGACCGCGTTTCCGGCGAGGTTACAAGGACAAAGGGCAGGCCGCGATCCATGAATTCACGGATAACTTTGGATGCCTGCTCGGAAAACTCCTCGAGATGGCGCGGATCGATGTCGAATTCGACGATTTCGCCTTTCTGGTCGCGCTTCAGCGCCTGATGGAAGACCATGTCCCACTTGTTGCCGAGACGCAGGACACGCAACACGCCATTGTCAGCCAGATCGCCGCAGAGCTGCTGCGACATGCGAACGCGGACATGCTCAACGATCTGTTCCGTCTTGCGCACATGCGGCGCAAGTTCGGCGACGGCTTCGAGAATGAGATGCAGGTTGCGGATCGATACGCGTTCGGCAAGCAACAGTTTCAGCACCGCCTGCAAGCCGGAATAGGACATGTGCGACGAGCAAATCTCGTCGGCCAGCTTCTTGTATTCGGGATCTAGCCTGTCGATGAGGATTTTCACGTCCTTGTAGGACAGGAGCTGCGGCAGGTTGTTGCGGATGACTTCGCTCAGATGCGTCAGCACCACTGAGACGTTGTCGATCGGATGGAAGCCTTCGCGCTTCAAATCCTCGGTGAAGGTTTCGAGAATCGAGACGGCGGGCATGCCGAAAGCGGGTTCGCGAATTTCGTCGCCGGGAATGCTCGGCTTGCGCCCTGCCCCGGTCACGACCAGCACATCGCCGACGCGCAGGTTGCTGGACGCGATGGTCGTGCCGTGAACGCGGATCTGATAGGCTTTTTCCGGGATCATGATGTCGTCGGAGACCTTGATCTCCGGCACGACGAAACCGTATTGGGTCGCGAATTTCTTGCGCATCTTGCCGACGCGGAAGGCCAGTTCCTGATGCGCGCCGAGAAGGCGGGTGGAAACCTGCTTGCCGAGCGCCAGTTCGATCTCGGCCGTCTTCAGCACCTGCTTGACCGAATCCTTTTCCGCCTCGGTGGTCTGGAGAACCTTGTTTTCCTCTTCCTGACGCCGCAGCGCGCTTTCTGCCTCCGCCTGGCGCGGAATATACCAGCTGCCGAAGGCCATGATGCCACCGAGGAAGATGAAGGGCAGGAAAGGAAGGCCCGGAATGATGGCGAGCAGTCCCATCAGCATGGCCGAAACCATCAGCGCGCGCGGATAACCGCTCAGCTGATTGACGACCGCCTGGTCCGTCGAGCCGGCGGTGCCGCCGCGCGAGACCAGAAGGCCGGCGGCCAGCGATACGATCAGGGCCGGAATCTGCGAGACGATGCCGTCACCGACCGAAAGCTTGACGAAAACGTCGGCCGCTTCGCCGATGGGCATGCCATGGCGGAAATAACCGATGATGATGCCGCCGAAAATATTGATCGCGGTGATGATGAGGCCGGCAATGGCGTCGCCACGCACGAATTTCGAGGCGCCGTCCATCGAACCGAAGAAGGAGCTTTCCTCTTCCAGCTCGCGGCGGCGGCGCTGCGCTTCCTTTTCGTCGATGATACCGGCGGACAGATCCGCATCGATCGACATCTGCTTGCCGGGAATGGCGTCCAGCGTGAAACGGGCGCCGACTTCGGCGATACGCGTCGCACCCTTGGTGATGACGATGAAGTTGACGGTGATCAGGATCAGGAAGACGATCAGACCGATCACGAAATCGCCGGACATGACGAGGCTGGAGAAGCCCGCAATCACGCCACCCGCCGCCGTCGGCCCTTCATTGCCGTGGGAAAGGATAACGCGCGTCGTCGCAATGTTCAGCGACAGGCGGATCATCGTCGCGATCAGCAGCACGGTCGGGAAGGACGAGAAATCCAGCGGCCGCTGAATCCAGAGCGCCACCATGAGGATGAGCACCGAAAGCGCGATCGAAAAGGCCAGACCGATATCCACCAGCATGACCGGAATGGGCAGGAAGAGAACGCAGAGGATCGCCACGATGCCCAGTGCGAAGCCGATGTCACGCGTGCTCGGACTGACCTTGGGCAGGGAGATGACTGGTGGTTGCGCCATGAATTCGTCCTGTCTCTTCATGAGAAGGGCGACGGAAAAGCCGTCGCACGGTTCCGTAGCAACGGTTTTCGAAAAGCGCACGCAATTCGGCCCGATGCTTCAGCCTATCCCTAGCGGCTGAAGCTTGCGCGAAAGTGGCATCTACAGCGGACGCGTCAGAAGCCGGACTGGATGCGGGAAAAGACGAGATTGGAAAAGAGCGATATCTGCGCGCCCACGAAGGGGGCGGCAACGCCGAGCACGAGCATGATCGTGACGATCTTGGGAACGAAGGTCAGCGTCATTTCCTGAACCTGGGTCAGGGCCTGAATGAAGGCGATGACGACACCGACGATCATGGCGGCGAGAACCGCGGGACCAGCCGCGACGAGAACCGTCCAGACAGCCGCCTGCATGATGTCAAGCGCATCGGCCTCGTTCATCGTCGCATCCTCAATCCGGAAAGGCGGCGTCATGCCGCCTCTTCAATGTCAGGAACCGGTCGCGCTATCCGAATCGGTTCCGCTATCAGATGTACTCGTAATCGGGCCGTTGGAGAAGGTCACGCCGGCCTGCAGCAGCACCTTGTCACCAGCTTCGGTGATGGCGACAACGCCGTCCGAATAGACCTCGACTTCCTTCACCACGCCGGTGACGGTGTCGTCGGCGCTCTTGACTGTCTTGCCGACCAGATCGGAGGCGCGCGTCAGGGCTTCCGCCTGCAGCATGCTCTTCAGATGGGTGTTGGTCTTGATGGTCTGCTCGACCTGCGAGAAGCTTGCGAGCTGCGACATCTGCTCGCCGGCATCCATCGGGCTGGTCGGATCCTGGTTCTTCATCTGGGCGATGAGGAGCTTCAGGAAGCTGTCGTAGTTCAGCGACGCCGCGCTGCTGTCGGAGCTGCTTGCCCCGGCATTGGCCCAGGGATTTGACGCTGCCGAAGTGACTGCATCTACCGCCATGGTGCGATCTCCTTGCGAATCTGTTCGATCGTTGCGGGGGTCATTTCCTGATTGTTGAGGATTTTTTCCTCGATCGGGTAGAGACCGCGAATGGCCTTCAGCGCTTCGAAAGCCTTGCCCGAGGCAACCAGCCCGTCGATCCGCTTGAGTTCCGCCAGAACCTCGTCATGCTGGAAGCAGTTCAGCAGCATGCTGACCGACTTGCGGAACATGTTGGTGGACTGTTCGCGCCCTTCCGGGTTGATGAGGATCATCTGCGCGATGAAATAAAGCTGCCTGAGAGGCGTCGTCGCCTGATCGGGCTGCAGAACGTGGTTTTCAAGCAGGAACGTGACATCGTTCAGGAATTCGAGCGCCACCTTGCGATCCACACGCAGAACCGCGCCGTTGATAAAAATCTTTTCGCCCGATTTCAGCGAAATCCGAAGTGTACTTTTCATTTCAGTCCATCCCTGATGATGGTTGTCACGTCAATTATGCCCTGGAAATTCGTCGACTGACGTTTCCGGATCAGTTCGCACTCTTTCAATATCCAGATAGCGATGGAAATCAGATTGGCCCTGAGCTCCATGGCAAGCTGGTTGTCGGGTTGCTTGAGATCCTCAATGAAGCGGATCCAGACCCTTCGAGTGTAAAAAAGCGCTTCGATCGTGTGGCGCTGCGAAGAGGAATCCCTTGCCTCCACCAGAAGGTCGATCGATTTTGTCAACGCCTGCCGCTCGCGATCCTTCGCGTTGGCGACACCATCCTCCATGATTTCGGCGTAGGAAAACTGGTACATTCATGTATCCTTTATCTGCCGCCACCCCTGTTCATCAGAGGTAGTTCACCAGACTCATTTTTTGCAGACGCGACGTGAGGCTGTATGCGATTTCAATCTGCTGCTGCAGCAGATCGAGGCGGGTCTTCGCCTCGTAGGTATCGATCCCCTCAATATCCAGCAGATGCGTTTCGATGATCTTCTTCTGGGCTGCCAGCGAATCATTGGCCTTCGAAACGCGGCTTTCGGAAAGGCCGAGCTGGCTTTGCTGCTGGTTCAGGCCGCTGATGGCGGTGCCGATATTGGTCACCGATTTGGTCGCCACCATTTCGCGAACGCCGCTATCCACCTTTTCGTCGAGGAAGGTCATCGACGTCATCGCCGTCAGTGCAAAATAACGCATGCCCTGCGAATTGCTGTTGCTGGAGGTTTCCACGACCTCGTTCTGGCTGATGCGGCTCGTCATGTTGGTGTCGCTCGCCTTGGAGCCGAAAGTCGTCCAGAAATCGTAGTTCTGGCCGGCCGTCAGGCTGCTGTGGGGCGGGTTCGTTACCGTCGTGGTGCCGTTGAACACACCCTCGATATGGGTCATGAAGGCTTCGGCCTGGGTCTTGGACAGACCGGTGATATCGCCAACCGCCGGCGTCTGCGCCGCCATGAATGCGTTCAGCTCGGTCTCATAGGCTTCCTTCAGGGGAGACCCTTCAGCGAAATAGTCATCGACGGGCTTCACATCCGTATTGATGCCGGAAAACAGAAACTCGCCATTGACCGCCGTGTTGGCGAAGCTGGTGAAATTGTTGAAGGCATTCGAAATGGTTTTGGCAACCGTCGTCAGCGTCGGCGCTTCGCTGCTGGTATTGGGGACAAGAACCTTCTGAATTTCCTGTGCGGCCTGCGCCATGCCGTCCAGCGCCGTCTGCGAAGATTTGAGGCGTTGCGTTGCAATCGAATTGACGCTGACCAGCGAAGAGATGCGGTCGATATCGCGATTGAGATCGAGGCTGCGGGCGGTGTTGGCGCCCAGCGTCACGCCGAGATCGGCATGCTTGCCCGTCGTCAGCTCGGTATTGAGATTGGTCATCTCGAGCTGAGCCTTGAGGATGGTGCTGCGCATGCTGTTCTGCATCGCCAGCGATGAAATGAATGACGTTTTCATCGTTTACCTCACCATGTCCATCAGGGACTTGAGCATTTCGTCAACGGTCGTCACCAGTTTGGTCGCGGCCTTGTAGGATTGCTCGATATCCATGAGCAGCGACAGTTCCTCGTCCAGGCTGACCGCCGTATTGTTCGAATAGGACGTGGCGGAGCGCTCATAAAGCGCGCTTTTCGCTTCGTTCGCAGAAGTCGCGCCGGAACGTTCCTGTTCGAGCCACCCCATCGAGTTGGTGCCGTATTTCAGGATGCTGGTATTCGTATCGATACGTGTCGACGCGGCAAAATTCATGGGCGCGTCGAAAGCAGTAACATAGCTGCGGATCAGCTCGGAGAAACCGGTTCCCCCCGACGCTGCGGTATTGATCACGTAATCGGTACCGTTGATACCGCCGTCGCGCAACAATTCCGGATTGCCACCTTTGGAAATAATTAACGCCGGGTTGACGGTAATGCTGGCCGCGAGCCCGGGAGAGACAATCCCGTCTGCCGGAATGGTCGTCGCCGCCGGCGAGCCGTAGGTGAAGAGACCCGGCATATCCGGCAGGCCGCTGGTCGCGTCGGCCGGCTTTTCCGCAAACATGGTGATGAGGCCGCGGGCGATTTCGTCGAGCTGGCTCTGCATTGTCGGCGCCAGATCGTCACGAACCTGCATCAGGCCCTGAAGCGACCCCTCAGACGTCGTGTTGCTGCCGCTTCCTGCCTTCAGCGCTACGCCATCGACATAGATTGCGTTGCCCGTGGTCGTCGCATCATAGCCCGGCTGCGTCTTGAAGGTGACGCTGCGCGGCACGATTTCGAACAGCGTCGCGCCATCCGTCGTATAAAGCGCCACATCGTTGTTGGGACGATTGACGACATTGATGCCGATGATGGAGGAAATATCCTTCAGAAGCGTCTCGCGCTGATCGAGAGCGTCGCTTGGATCGCCGCCGATCGCCGTCTGCGCCTTGACCTCGTTATTGGCTTCCTCGAACTTCGCAAGCAGCCCGTTCAGCTTGTCGACCTGAAGGGCGATTTCCTTGTCGGCGCGCAGACGCATCGCCTGCAATTCGCTAGAGGCCTTGTTCAGGGAACTGGCGACATCGGTAGCCGAGGTGACCGCCGTTGCGGCCAGAGCGGCATCGCTCGGCTTGGCAGCGTAAGCGTCCAGGCTCTTCAGCAGTTCCTTCATGTAGGTGGCCGGCGAACTCTCATAATCGTTGCCGCCGAAAATGCTCTTCATTTCCTCAAGGCCGGTCAGAACCGTGCTCTGGCCGGAAGCAAGAGAAGAGCTGGAAATCGTCTGCCTGAGAAGACTTTCATTCTGGGCACGGCCGTTGGAGACGATACTCGCTCCAGCCATGGTCGTGCCGAGAATGGCGGTTCGCTTGACGTAGTTCGCATTGCCGACATTGGCAATGTTCTTGGAGGTAACGTCCGTCTGCTTACCTGTATTATTGAAAATCGACTGCGCAGTATTCATTGCTGACGTGAGCGACATTCATCTGTCCTCGTGAGAAGTATTATCTCTTCAGATTGATCAGGACGTCCATCAAATCCGATCCAGTCTGGAAGACTTTCGAATTCGCTGTGTAGATACGCTGGGATTCAATCATGTCGGTGAGTTCGCTGGCGATATCGACGTTCGAGCCTTCCAGCGCACCCTTCTGGATGTAGCCGAAGCTACCCGTCTGCGCAAAGCCGATGGTGACGACACCCGACTCGTTGCTCGGCAGATAGACGTTACCGTTCTGCGGGCTGAGATTGTCGACGCTCGGCACCGTGGCCAGCGCCAGCTGGTAAATGTTGCGGCGACCGCCATCCTGATAGACCGCCGTCACCAGGCCATCCTTGCCGATTTCGACGTCCTTGATCTGGCTTGGGCCGTTACCGTTCAGAACAGCGGTGCCAGGCGTGAACTTCGAGGAGAACTGGGTCATCTGCGACAGGTCGATCTCGATCGCCTGCGCCACGCCGCTGTTACTGTCGTTAATCGTGATCGAGCTATCCGATCCGCTGGTGAGCTTGTTGGTCGCAGGATCGAAGGTCAGGGTGACCGTTTCCTTGACGAGCGTAGCCGGTGCGGTTGCCGTATAGGGGAAGCCGCCATCCGTTGACTGATCCTGACGATAAACCGACACTTCCCACTGCGGATTGCCAGACGCATCGTTGTCAATGCGCGTGTAATAGAAGTCGTAAAGAACCTTGGCACCGCCGCTGTCGAACGCCGTCAGCGACGTCTTGCTGCCCACCGTCGACGTCGCGACGTTGTCACTTGGACGCGATCCCGCAGCAACGATTGCCTCATCACGATTAAGGTTGGCCGGGAAGCTGCCCTGCGTGGAAGGCGATGCCGTCAGTCCGAAGTTGTTGACGTTAATTGCCTCGAGACCCGTAAATCCGTTGACGACCGCGGCCGGCGGGTTGGCGCCGTAAGGGTAACCCATCAGCTGGAAGCCCGCCGCATTCTCCAGATATCCTTCCGCGTTCTTCACAAAGGAACCGGCGCGGGTGAGGTAAGGCGTGCCTGCACCATCCTGAACCACGAAGAAGCCGTTGCCCTGAATGGCAAGGTCGGTGCTCGAGGTGGTGTAGGAGAGGTTGCCCTGCTCCGAAATGCTGTAGCGAACGTTGGACTGCACGCCGCCGGACGCGTAGCTGCCCGACGAGGAGGGCAGAACGAGCGAGGAGAACGACGTCGATGCGCGCTTGTAGCCGGTGGTGCTTGCGTTGGCGATGTTGTCGCCCACGGTGCCCAGCTTGTTCGCCTGCGCATTCATGCCGGACACACCGGTTCGCATAGTGCCGAAAATACTCATTCAAAAACCCTCGTGGTCATCTTTCAGGGAGAAGGTAAAGCGTTTGGCTTGCGTGAAGCTGTCGGAAATACCGCGTTTGAAAAAGACCACGCGGGTCAATGAAAATCATTGCCAATCAATGCTGTAGCCGAGGAACCGTTTGGAATCGACCGGATCGTAACCAAGCTTCTTGCGCAGCTTCTTGCGCAGCTTGCTGATGTGGCTTTCAACGACGTTTTCTTCGACGTCGTCATCGAAGATGCCGTAGATGGCATTGAAAATCTGCGCCTTGGAAACGCGGCGTCCGCGATTGGCGATCAAATATTCGAGGATGCGGCGCTCACGGCGCGGCAGGGGGAACACTTCACCACCCACTTCCGGGTCGCGGCCGTCGGAGAAAACCCGGATCGGCCCGGCATCGGTGAAGTTCGAGATGACCTGCAATCGGCGACGGATCGCCGCCGCACGTGCAAGGATTTCACGGGGGTGCACCGGCTTGCGCACGACATCGTCGACGCCGCTGTCGAAAAGCGCCAGCGTCGATTCCAGCGAGGGCTGGTCGCTGACCGCGATCACCGGGGCCGTCGTGCGATCCCTGATCGCCTTCGGCAAAGAAAAGCTCCGGTCGCCCTGGCCGATCAGGAAGGCTTCCACAGCCGCAAGATCGCTTTCCGCCGCCGTCGAGACCCACTCCCCGAATTCGACCGGATCGAACCCGGTCGAGGGAATGCCCTCACGCCCAAATAGAGATGTATAGCCGTCTTTAACGAGCTCGCGCTCATCAACCACTACGATCATTCGTCCGCCTCCGAATCAGTGTGGTGTTTTCCAATGTGGCATTGGTACGAATCGGGCGATTCACGGACAACTGTAGGAAATCATCGATAGATATTAATAATTGATTAACCATTTTGTGCCGATTTGATCTATATATAGTGGGTATTAACCATATATGGCACAAAATTTTTGTGTAGAAATTTCAAAATTCCGAAAAAACCGCTTGAAATGCCTTTTTTCGATCAATCTATCGCCACATTTCGAAATACGAGTCCTGCGGCCCTTTAAAGCAATTTCAGGTTGTCAACCGTCGCAGAAATTTTTCGCGTTGGCGGTCCATTTTCCGTAGCCCGTCGCCACCAGATTGGCGATGACACGGCAGACATATTTCTTCTGCGCCGGGTCATTGTTGGGACCGGCATGATAACGGGCGACCGCCATGGTCCAGGTTTCATGTCTGTTGTGAAGGTTGCGCAGAAACATGGCGGCATATTCCACATTGCGGCGCGGATCGAACATTTCCCGCGCGGATGCGAAGTTTTCGCCATGGAAATAATGATTTATCTGCATGCATCCGAGGTCGATCAGCTTTGCGCCGTTGCGTTTCGCTGCCTCAAAAGTGGCCAAAGCCTCCTCCCTGGAGGAGGCAAATACCGGTTTTCCCTCGATATTCATGGCATTGGGGTCGAGCCGCCCCTTGCGGCCCGTTTCGGTCAGCCCCACCGAATAGAGAATTCCCTCCGGCACGCCATATTTGCGGGCCGCCGACTGGATCTCTCTTTCACAGACACCTGACGTTGCCGAAGCGGACGCGTTCTCAGAGGTAGACGCCATTGTCAGCAGAAGAGCGGGCAGAGCCAGGAGCGCCATCCATGCCTTCATTATGCACCCCCAAATTATCGCCATTGCCTTGCCGGTCGCCCCGTGCTGCGGACTCGTCACGGTTGCGCCCGGCGGCGGCCTGCTGACCCTGCTGCTGCGCCTGCTGATTTTGCTGATTGTTGCCTTGTGTGCCCGTTTGGTCACTCTTGTCGGAAGAAGCGATGCTGATGGTGATGTTATCGACCGTCAGACCCTGCGCCTTGAGGCCATCGAGGATGCTCTTGCTGTCTTCCTGGAGCTTTTTATAGGCCGCAACACTCTCCACCGTCATGTGAACGGCAAGCTCGTCACCGGCAAGACGCAGCGACATTGTCACCGATCCAAGCTCGATCGGCGTCATGTGCAGCTTCAGCGTATGGACGACCTTGCCGGTGCTGCTCTGGGCCGCCGCATTGGAGAGCGACGAACCGGGCTGCATGGCGCTCACCCATTCCGGATCATTGACGATCAGGCCGGTCAGGGCCGAAGCGTTGGTCGAGGGCGCCAGGCCGATAAAGCGCCGCGAATCGAGAACCGTTATGGTGTCAGCCGCCTTGCCGGTGCTTTCGCGTGCATCGAACTCGACACGGCCTTCACGCTGAACGGTGCTCATGTCCAGAGCCCGGGCCGCGCCTGAGCGCGGAGACGAAAAACGGAATGCCGAGGCATCGCCCTCATTTTCCGAAGCCGAACCCGCCTCGTTACCGGCTGGTGCGATCCCTGTCGGCATGTCCTTGACCGAATGCTCGACCTTGCCCCGGACAGATTCAGCACGGTCCGATTTCACCGTGTCGGCCTTGCCGGCAATCGCCTGTGCAATTTCCTCAAGCGGTGTCTTGGCCGTCGCCATATCGGCGGTATTGGCCGTCACCAGCTGCAGTTCCGCCAGCTTCGGATCGATCGTATCGTCCGTCACCTTGGCGTCCTTGTCGGCGTCGTCCTTGAGCTTCTTGCCGGTCTTGCCATTTTCCGGCGTGGTGCGGGCCGTTTTCACCGCGCTCTGAAACTCGGCCACCGTCTCCTGGGCACGACCTTCGCCGGCATGCTCGTTGACGATCACATTGAGAAATGTTGCGGGCCGCTTGACCGGGACATCCATCTTTTCCGCCTCGCCATCGGGCTGCGCCTGCTGTTCTTCAGCCGGGTTCTCGTCCTGCTGGTGCCGCGAATGCAGCGCCTGTGGCGGGCGCTCGTCCCGAACCGTGGAAAGGGCATCGCCGAAACTGCCGCCCTTGGCGTCGTCCCTGGCATTGGCGCTGCCGGCGCGCGGATCGGATGGCGGCGCATTCATTATCGCGTTGATGGTTGCGTCGATCATGGTGCCCCCTCGCCTTTCTTCAACAGGCTGTCGATTTCATCGAGCTTGCTGCGACCGCTCGTCACGAGTTGCCGCACGTTGTCGCCCTCGTCGTCAGCCTTCTGGGTTTCGACCCGCCAGATGCTCCTTGCATCGGCAGCGGCCGCCTCGTTTTCGGGCGCATTCCGCCCGGTGTCCTTCATGGCCGCAGTGTCGGCCTCGACACCGGACTGCGGGGAAGGGGGACGAACCACCTGCTCGGCAATCGCCCTTGCCGCCTCCCGCAAGGCCCTGTCCCGATCCGAAAGCTGCGCTTCGGGAATCTGCCCTATTGTTTCGATCGCGCTCACCACATCGGGCGTGCCGATGTTGGAAAGGCTTTCATAGAGATTTGCCTGTACTTCCGGCTCACCCGGCAGCGCAGGAGACAGCGCCTTCGCCTTCAAAGCCGCCATGCGCGCCAGCGAATCCTTGCCGCTGATCGCCGCGAGGCGGGAAAGCCGCAGATAGGCTTCCTTCTGCCTCTCGGTATCCATCATGGCGAAGGTTTCCTGTATCGCCTCCTCGCCGATGGAATCGGCGCGCTTGACCACCAGCGAGACCAGAAGGTCCGCGAACTGGCTGGCATAGGGCGAATGCAGGAACCGCCGCGCATAACGCTGCGCATAATCGACGCCGCGTGCCGCATCGCCGTCTTCAACCGCGATGGCGAGCGAACGGCGCAATGCAGCCTCCTCGACGATGGTGCCCGGCGCTTCGAGCCGGGCGATATCGTAAAAACCGAGTGCCGCCAGCGGATCGCGCGGGATCGTCACATTGCCGCCGATCAGCGCCAGATAAGCGCCAATCCGCTTGCCGCGATATTCCGGCACCATGGCCGCAATGCTCTGCGCGACAAGCGTTCCCTTGCCGGAGAGGTATTTGCGCAGGATATCGGCAACGCGGCTGTCGAAATTGCCATCCACATCGCGCGCGACCAGCAGTTCCAGCGTGGCCGGATTGCCGCCACTCATCGCATAGATGAGCGCCGCATCGACATTGCGCGGATCCTTGAAGATCGCCGAAGGCGCGCTCTTCAGCCGCTCGTCGATGGTCTGGAGTAGAAACCGCTGCATTTCCGAAGCGGAATGGTCGCCCATGGCGACTGAATCCTGCACGAATTGCAGTGAGCGGAGCATGGCATAGGGCATGAGATTGTCTTGCGACTGCGAAAACGCCCTGGCCGGCTCGGAGCCGAGACCGCAAAGCGTCGCCGCAAGAAGAAGCCAGCGTTTCGAGGTTTTCGTCACACTCACCCCCGATCGGCCTCAAGCAGAATTTCGATGCGGCGGTTGGCGTCCGCCAGAGGGTCCGCCGGCACCTGCAATCTGCGGTCCGCAAAACCCGAGACCTGCTTTACCCGCTCTTCCGACAGGCCGCCGCGCACCAGCATGTAATAGGCGCTGTGAGCGCGATCCATGGAAAGCCGCCAGTTGTCATTGGCCTCGCCCTTGAACTGCCGTCCGTCGGTATGGCCGCGTATCACCACGCTGCCACCGCGCTCCTGAAGCAGTTTGCCGATTTTTTCCATGGCCAGAACCATTTCACGCCGGGGAACGGCCGATCCGATATTGAACATCGGCGTTTCCGTCTGGTCGGAAATGGTGAGCAGCAATCCGCCTTCGGCCGGCGTCACCACCAGACCTTCGGAAAGCTTGCCGGTAATGCCCGATATCTGCTTCTCGATCTCCTCGCGCAGCGTGTCGGCCTTTTCCCACTCGGCGTCGCTGGCCTTTTGCTGTGCATCGCTCGCCTGGCGCGGCTCATCCGGCTTTGGCTGCGCAAGCGCTGCCTGCTCGGCGGCATCCGGACGCTGCTGCGGCACAACGGCGGCGATTTCCATCGGTTTGCCGTCTTCCGCCTTGTCGGCCGGTGTCTCGGACGCCTTTAGTGCGACCGCCTGGGCGTTTTCGGCCGCATCCTCCTGCTTGTTCTCGACGACTTGCTGCTGTTCAACCGGTTTCTGCGGCTGATCGGCGCGGGTGATTTTCACCTGCTGGGTCCAGAAATCAGGATCGAACGGATCGCGATAGGCTTCACCGCCGCTAGCGCCCGTCGCCGGGCCGGAATCGGCGGCGCCGCCCTCGCCCTTGGCGCTGACATTGGCCTGCTGGCCCACCTGCTGGGCGATTTCCGCCAGCACAGAATAGGGATTTTCGAAAAAGTCCGCTTCGGAGAAGTTCGACTGCTCACCGGTCTGCGAGGTAAGGTCTTCGCCCGTCGCCGCGGCGGAGCCTTTGGTGACCTTTTCCGCCTGGATGTTGGACTGGTCCTTCTTCTGGACGCCCTCTTCCTTGTCCACCGGCTTTTCCAGCCCCTTGGACGAGGGTTTCTCATCGGACAGCTTGATCGGGTTGAAGTAGCTGGCGACCGAGGCCTTGGTTTCCTCATTGGCGGCATTGACCAGCCACATGACGAGGAAGAACGCCATCATCGCCGTCATGAAGTCGGCATAGGCGATTTTCCACGCACCGCCATGGGCGCCGTCATGCCCGCCCTTGTGGCGCTTGACGATGATGATCTCGTTTTTACCGTGGTGGTGATTTTCGCCTTCACTCATTTCATCACCTTGCGAAGACTGGACGCCCAGGCGGACATGCGCGTCACGAACACGCTTTCACCCAACTCGACGGAAAGATCGATATCGGTGGTCTCGGTAAATTTCATCGTTTCTTCTTCAAAGCCCGGCTGCGTCTTCAGACGCTCGAACAAATCTTTCGGGCCTTTCACGACAAGTGTGACCCCTTCTCCATCAGGCATGGCGCTCCGCACCACATCCGCCAGCGCCGAGACCGCCTTGAGCGACAACTTTTCCGTCAGGACCGGAGCAAGGATATTGGCGGTCTGTTCGCTGAGATTGGCCGCGATCGCATCAATGCCCTCGCGCAGACCATGGGACAGGGTAGCCGCGATTTCTTCGAGGTGCCCCGAACGCAGGGCCTCCAGCTCGGCCGCATGGGCAGCGATCAGCTCTTCCCGCTCCGTCTGCATCTTCTCGGTGATCTCGCGGGTAGCATCTTCGCGGCCGCGGTCATAGGCCGCCTGTTTCTCGCTCTCCACATCGACGGGAGCAAATTCGTCGAAACCGGAAGCGCCATCGGCAAAACCGGACAAGAAATCTGTGTCGGCCAACGGGTCGCCGAAGGCCTGCGCCGCCGGTTGCGGTTGCGCTTCACCGAAGTCCTTGAGAAACCGTGCAATGGACGCGCTCATGCCTGCCCCCGGCAAAACAGGCGAAAGGGGCCAGACATGTTTCGTTGCCCGCGCGAATCGCAAAAGCCTCGCCGCATTTCCGGACGGAAAACCGGGGTCCACTTTTCCTGGAAATGCTCTAAGCCGTTTGGCGGCACCACCGTCATCCTTGCTACCCTGCCCGTCTCTTCCACGTTTCCCGGCCGGATCACGCCATGCGATCCGCCCCATATTGACCCGACGTTAGGTGTTCAAACTTGTGCGAGGATGAAGGCGGGCTCGATCAGGAAGCCTGCGCCCATTCATCCCCGCGCGCCCACGCCGGCCAGACCCGTTACTTGAAGAGCTGGAGGATATTTTCCGCATTGGCGTTGGCGATGGAGAGCGCCTGGATGCCGAGCTGCTGCTGCGTCTGCAGCGCTTTCAGCCTGGTCGATTCCTCGTTCATGTCAGCATCGACGAGACGGCCGATGCCCTTGTCGATCACATCCATCAGGCTGGAAACGAAGTTGTCCTGCATGCTGATGCGGCTCTGCAGCGAACCCAGGCTGGAAGCCGTGCTGGTCATCGCCTCAAGCTGCCCGTCGACGAAGGACATCATCATGTCGATGGCGTCTGCGTCGGTATAGGTCGTTCCGCCGCCGGCAAAACCGCCCATGGCCGCGGCAACGATATCGAGATTGCCGAGATCGAGGGTGGAGACGGAAAAACCGAGGGAACGATCGGCGGACGCCGCTCCGCTGCTGGTATCGTAAAACCAGTCGTTGCTGCTGGTGTCGCGATAGGCGGGAGAAACGGTGGTGCCGCCGCTCGACGGATCCGTCCCCGTCACCTTGACCCACACATTTTCGGCAAGGCGGAGATAATTGGCGGTGCCGTCGCTATAGACATTCGGATCGGTATTCGTATCCGTCGTCGCGGCATTCAGCGCGCCGATTTCTGCGTCGGTGAGCTTCGGTACGACAAAACCCGCCTCCGTCGCCGTGCCGGCGGTCGTCGACGTCTGGGTGACTTCATATTCCGTCTTGCTGACGAAAACGGCGTTTTTGTCGAGAATACCGAGCTTTCCGCCACTGAGGTCGAAAAGCACGGTGCTGCTGTCGAGCGTGTAGTCAACGGTCGTGACCCCGACATTGCCCGAGCCTGTGCGGGTGAAGGATGCAACAACCTTTTTGGTGATCGATTCTTCAACCGGCGGCGTGCCACCGTTGCTGATACTGGCCTGCAGCCAGTTTTCACCCGAGAAGGAGGCCGATTCGGAGATGCTCTTCAGCTGTTCCTGAAGCTGCTTGATTTCATCCTGAATCTTGCTGCGGTCAGCGCCCACGCCATAGGCGGCGACGAGCTTGGCCTTGATCTGCTTGACGACCTCGATCGTGCTTTCAAGCGCGTCATAGGCGGTATCGACTTTGGCGGCGCCCAGACCCAAAGCATCCTGCACAGCCGAAAGCGCATTATTGTCGGAGCGCATCGTCGTCGCAATGGACCAGTAGGCCGCATTGTCCGCCGCAGTCTCGACACGATAGCCGGAGGACACGCGCGCCTGCGTCGTTTCCAGATTCTTGTCGATCATCCGCAGGGTTTGCAGCGCGGCCATCGCCGCCGCATTGGTCAAAATGCTGGTCATGGGGTCCACCCAACTCAAAATTTAAGAAAAAATCCGGCGCTGTGCCGACAACGAGCAGGGGCATCATGCGCATCGGCAATGGCCTGAACCGACCACCGCGACCTGCCGTTCGTTAACAAATCGTTAATGCGATAGGTAACAAACAACGGGACTGATTTGCAAGGCGTTCCTCGCTTTCGCAGCCGGGTTTCGCATAAACCGGCAGGCTTCAGGCAAGCTCGGGTTAAAACGCACCGGAACGAGGCCGTTGCGCCCGCGATTTCGGCGCGCGCAACGGACATGACGGAATAGGCAGCGGGTGATCCGGTTAAGCCGCTTCGCCCTGACGGGTGGGCACGAATCGGGCAGCCGACAGGCTTTTCCGAAGAAACTCGGTGTTTTCGTCCGGATTTTCGGAAGGGTTCTGAAACGAGACGTGATTGATCTCGATCGCCGCATGTTCGTTGGCGAGCGTCAATCGCGCATAGACCGTGGCGCCCTTCGGCTTCAGTTCGAGATCGAGGACGATCTCCGGCGCGCCTTCCCATTCGAGCTTGTATTCGCCGCCGGCGCCGAAATTGATCGTACCGGGATGATAATAAAGCTCCGCAGCCGAGGAAACGAGATCGGCGATACTGCCGTAGCACTCGAATCGGAGCAGCGAAATCAGGTCGGCCGGGTCTAACAATCGAAGTTCGGTGGCGATCGGGTTGATCGCCTCTGCGACGATCATTTCCCGCTGTTCGGAATAGGCGGATTTTTTCATTGGTTTTATTGAACCCGTATTTTCGATGACTTCATGGCGTAAACCCGGTGAACGAGCTCAGCCACAGCCTTGTAAAAGACTGGTGGAATCACACTATCTACCGAGACTTGCGCAAACATGGAGCGTGCAAGCGGCGGGTCTTCAAAAACGGGGATATTGTTTTCTTCCGCAATCTCGCGGATTTTCAATGCGATAAGGTCCTGACCTTTGGCGACGACAACAGGTGCGTCGCCTTCTTCGCGAACATAACGCAGCGCCACCGCAAAGTGTGTCGGATTGGCGATGACAAGTGTGGCGCGCGGTACATTGTTGATCATGCGGCGGCGGGCACGGTCGCGGGCGATGGAGCGCTGCCGGGATTTGACCACGGGGTCGCCCTGCGACTGCTTGTATTCTTCCTTCACCTCATGCTTCGTCATTTTCAGCTGGCTGAACCAGTGGTGGCGCGTCCACAAAACGTCGACGGCGGCAAGCAGCGCGGTCGAAAGCAGAATCACGACCATCATCTTTTTGACGATCTCGACCACCCGGACGAAAATCACCTGCGGATCGGAGAACATCAGATCGATGAGACTGTAAAAATCGCCACGCAGGGCAAAGAACATGATGACCGAAACGATCATGATCTTGAATACGGATTTGCCGAATTCCACGAAACCCTGCTTGCTGTAGATGCGCGTGAAGCCCTTCGCCGGCGAGACGCGCGACCATTGCGGACGCACGCGCTCAAGCACCGGCGACGGCAGGTTCTGGAAAAACGACGAGGCAAGCCCGAAGACGATGAACATGATCATCGCCGGCATGAGCAGATAGGCCATCGAGGTGCCGAGAAAATACAACAGCGACAGGGCATCCGGCCGGGTGCTGAGGTCCCACTGTTCGGGCTGGCCGAACAGGTCCTTCAATGTGACGCCAAGCCGACCGGCGCCATCGGGCAGGAAGAAGACCAGGTAACAATAAAAGGCAAGCGACGAGGCAAAGATCGGCACTTCGCGGGAAAAGGGAAGATTGCCCTTTTCCGCCGCATCGCGGAGTTTTTTCTCCGTCGGGGCTTCTGTTTTACTGTCCTTGTCCTGATCGTCTGCCAAGGCACGTCCCCGGGATCAAAAAAAAGGCCCGCCGATCCCGGCAGGCCGTCATTCCCGAAACTAGCGTCCGTGACCGGCCATCGCAATGGCCGCTTCCGCCGCAAGGGCGGGTTATCAACCGGCTTCCGCTCAAGCGGCGGCCGGTTGTTCCTCCGCGGAGGCTTCCTTCAGCTGGATCTGGCCGGAATTGGCGAGCCGGATCGCTTCCTGCGCGACGGCGCGGCGTGCGATCGCCACTTCGCGGGTGTTGATCGAGGCCTGCGGCACCGCAAGGTCCGATTCGATCATGCGGCGCTGGCGCGGGCTGATGCTGGAGAGCACGCATTCCTTGATTTCCATCGTGGCGCCGCGCAGCGCCATCGTCAGAACATCCGCCGAAACATCGTTGAGCAGCAGGACGCGGCTGCGCTGCGGCATGAACATGAGGTCGTCGAAGAGGAAGATCTTCGGCTTGACCTTGTTTGCGGCTTCCTTGCTGAGCGTCTCGAGCGAGCTGAGCAGCGTATCGACCTGCGGCTTGTCCAGTTCGTTCATCAGATCGGCAACCTTCGTGGAACCGCCGGCATTACGCTCGGCTTCGATTTCGTTGATGAGGTTGACCACACGCTTCTCGATGATCTGGGCAGCCGTGGGGCTGACTTCCTTCATGTTGACAGTGCGGTTCATGATATCGGCGCGCTGCTCTTCCGGAATGGTCAGGAGAACCTTGGCACCGAAGGACGAGGGCAGCATGGAAAGAATATAAGCGATGGTCTGCGGATGTTCGCGCAGCAGGAACTTGCCGACGAATTCCGGCTCGGCTTCCTGCAGGCGGTCCCAGATGGATGCTTCATAGGCCTGGAAGGCGGCGCGACGCCCGAGAAGGCTATCCACCTCTTCAGGGGTCAGGCCCTCTTCGAGAATGCTTTCGATTGCCTTGGCATTGTCCATCAGACCCGTTCCTTCGGTGAACAGGTCTTCGAACTCGGCTACGATCTGGGCAAGCTCATCGGGAGGAATGACGCGCAGGGTCTGGGCCGAGGAAATGATCATCTGCAATTCGTGCTGCGTGAAAAATTTGAGCAGCTTGCCGGCGACGCCCTTGCCCATGGCAAGAAGCACCGCGGCCGCCTTGTCGGCCTGAGACAACGGTTTCCCTGCCAGGGGGTTACCGAAATCCTCGAAGTCCATCATGGTCTTTCCTCTCCGTCCCCACAGGGATCAGGCTTTTCGCGTACTCAGTACTTCAATCAATTTTACGCCGAAGCGCGTATCATCGTCTTCCAGAACCGTTATTTCACCGCGCGCAATACGGCGGCCATTCACCATGATTTCGACCGGCTCGCCGATCTTGCGGTCGAGTGCGATCGTCGCTCCTTCTTCAAGGCTCATCAGCCCCGAAACGAGCATTCTGCTGGTGCCGAGAACGATCTGGACATCGATCGGGATGTCCATGATCATTTCCATGTTTTCGGACAATCCGCTGCCAAGCGGCGCCTTCACGCCCGCAACCTGCGGGGCGGCGGCAAAATCATCCATCCCGAAATCGGCCGTTCCGCCACCGAAAGCGGAAAGGTCGGTATCCGTCGAAACCTCGTCCGTGCTTCCGAAATCGCCGAAGTCGCCGAAATCGGAGAGCGAACCTTCCGCATCCGTCTTGAGGACGCCACGCAGATCGCCGATAGCCTGGTCGAGGTCGCCGCCGTCTTCAAACGACGGCAGCGCCGCATCATCGGTCACAGGTGTTTTCTTCGTAGCCATGCGCTGATTATTCCCTTTGAAACTTGCGTCAGCCTGCCCAAATCCCCGAAGGCCGGGCAGGATTTTAACCCATCAAATGTCGTAAGATCTCGTCGTCCGTGCTGACATTGTTCTTCACCCGAACCATGTAGCGGTCCCCGGACTTGCCGAATTCGCAATTATAGAGCTTGGAACCGTTGGCGCTGACCTCGACGCCGATATCGTCCTGCTTCAGAGACTGGAACGGAATGACATCGCCGGCCACCAGCTTCGAGATCGTCCGCAGCGTCAGCGTTTCGAGCTTGATGCGCGCCTCGAGCGTGACCTGCGATCGCTTCACCTGCTCCGAAATCATCTCCATCCATTCCTCCTGCTTCTTCAGCGCCTGGGCTGAAGCCTTGGGGGCAACGATGGAAGTCTTGAGCAGGGGTCGCTGCGGCACGATCAGCGAGAATTCCGACGATACCTTGCCGATATCGATCTTCAGGCGGATGGTCACGCCGTAAAGGCCGGCGATCATCTCGTCGAAGGCGCTTTTACCGTTGGAATTGAAGGGCGGATCGATGGCCGCCTCAAAACCGCCCGGCGCGTTGACACCGGAGCGCAAAACCCCGGCGATGCGGCCAAGAACCATGGCCGCGAGGTCGAGCTCGATATGGGACAGGCTGCGCTCGTCCGGTTCGCCGATCATGTCCGGCGACGCGCCCAGCATGCGCTCCATGAGCGCGATGACAAAGCCGTTGCCGACCGTCATCATGAAATTGGGGCACCAGTTGCGCAGGGAACAATCGGCAACCGCGACATTCTTCCCGACATTGGCGATGAGATCGGTCATCAGTCCCGATTCGGAACCGACATATTCGACGTCGATCGCGATGCCGGTCTCGCTGTGGAAGATATCAGGCAGGAATTCGCTGTAGAGATGGCCGATATCGGAGCCGATCCTGGCGATCGTCTTGCGGTCGGACAACCCTCCCGTCAATTTTGCGAGCAGGGCGGTGTCGATGGCGGGTGCTTGTTGCGCTGCAGCTTTTGCCATCGTCATGCCGCCTTGTTTTCGCCGCCGGGGTTCATCATCTCCTGTTCGACGGCGTCAATCGACGGCCGCTCGTAGTTGGAGATGGTCTTGCGGCCGTATTCGAGCGCGACCTGCGGCACCGAGCCGTTCATGTAGGCGATCAGCGTCTGCTTGACGATGATGTAGAGGCGGTGCTGCTTGGTGCGGACGATCTTGACCTGCGAGGCGAGCGGATTGCAGATCGAATAGGACAGGATGATGCCGAGCATGGTGCCGACAAGTGCGGCGCCGATCAGGCCGCCCAGCACTTCCGGCGATTCGTTGATCTTGCCCATGGCCTTGATGACGCCGAGAACCGCCGCGACGATACCGATGGCGGGGAAGGAATCGCCCATGGTGGTGATCGCGTGGTAAGGTTTCAGCTTGTCGTTCAGGATGGTCTCGATTTCCTCATCCATCAGCGCCTCGATTTCGTGGCTGCGGGCGTTGCCGATGATGATGAGGCGGACATAGTCACAGATGAACGAGGTCAGTTCCTTGTTTTTCAGAACCGAGGGCGCGCTCTGGAAGATCGAGGATTCTTCCGGATTGTCGATATGGGCCTCGATCTCGTTGCGCGATTTCGTGCGCAGATCGCGCATCAGCGAATAAAGCACGCCGAGCACGTCGAGATAGTTTCGCTCCTTCGGGACCGAATGCTTGAAGGCCTCGCCGAGCGCCTTGCCCGAATCCTTCACGACCTTCATGGGGTTCGCCATGATGAAGCCGCCGAGACCGGCGCCGCCGATGATCATCAATTCGAACGGCTGAATCAGCACGTCCAGATGACCGCCCATCGCCATATAGCCGCCGATGATGCAGCCGAAGGTGATTATAAGTCCAATTACAATATTCATTGATCGACCACGCCCGAACAGTGTTCCATGCCGCCATGTCTAGAAAATGTGGCTTGCGTGAACCTGTCCGCAAAGCCTCTCCCGCGCTCCCGCCTCCAGCCAGTTTCGCACAAGCAAGCCACGGCACTATGCCGGCAAAGGCGGACGTGCGCCTTGAGATCGGGATCAAACGAGAGCGGCGGTTCAGTGACTTCCACCTACACCAGCTACAGACTGATCAGTCAGGATATCGGCAAATCGCTTGAGCGGGTGTCGGAGCAGCCCGACGTGGCGCGCGAGACCGAATATTATCGCGCAAAGATCGGCGATGTGAAATCCATCGACGACTTCATGGCCGATACGCGCCTTTACAATTACGCACTGAAGGCCCACGGGCTCGAGGACATGGCCTATGCGAAGGCCTTCATCCGCAAGGTGCTGACGGAAGGCACCTCGGACAAGGACGCCTTCGCCAACAAGCTTTCCGACAGCCGTTACGCGGATTTTGCGAAGTCGCTGGATTTTGCCGGCCTGGGGGCCGCGGCAACCTCCACCGACGCCGCCAAATCGGGCGTCATCGGCAAATACACCCGCCAGACGCTGGAACAGGAGGCGGGCGACGACAATAACGGCGTCCGGCTCGCCCTTTATTTCGAACGCAAGGCGTCAACCATCACATCCGGCCTCGACTTTCTGGCGGACGATGCGCTCGCGCAGGTGTTTCGCACGGCCTACAACCTTCCCGACGAGTTTGCCGCCGCCGATGTCGACAAACAGGCGGCGCTCATCGAAAAAACCATCGATATCAAGGATCTGCAGGATCCCGAAAAGGTCGGCAAGCTGCTCGAGCGTTTCACCATCATGTGGGAAATGCAAAACCCCTCGACGACCTATGACCCTCTCGCCGTTTTCGGCTCCTCCAGCGGCTACGGCATTTCCCCCGACCTGCTGATCTCCATCAACTCCCTGAAACTCGGAGGCAAATGATATGCAATCCGGACTATACGTCGCCCTGTCCTCGCAGATCGCGCTGGAGCGCCGTCTCACCACCATTTCCGACAATATGGCGAATGTGAACACGGTCGGCTTCCGCGGCTCCGAAGTGAAATTCGACGAAATGGTCGCCAAGAACCACAATGACATGAATGCCCGGGTGGCCTTCGTTTCGCAGGGCAACGACTACCTTTCCACCCGTCAGGGCGCTTTCGAACAGACCGGCAATTCCTTCGATTTCGCCATCAAGGGCGATGCCTGGTTCTCGCTGGATACGCCCGACGGCCAGATTCTGACCCGCGACGGCCGTTTCACCATGCGTCCGGACGGCGCGCTCATCTCCTCGAACGGTTATCCCGTTCTCGATGCCGGCGGCGGTCCGATCCAGCTCAATCCGAATGGCGGCCCGATCACCGTCGGTCTCGACGGAGCCATCCGGCAGAACGAAAACATCGTCGCTACCCTCGGCATCTTCCAGGCGGATTTCTCGCAAGGGTTCCTGCGTCATCCCAATAGCGGCGTGAAGCCGGTGGCCCAGCCGGTTCCGGTGGTCAACAATCATGAAGTCGGCGTCGTTCAGGGTTATCTCGAACAGTCTAACGTCAACGGCATTTCCCAGATGACGCAGCTCATCCAGGTCAACCGCGCCTTTGAAAGCATCTCCTCGCTGATGCGCGATACCGAATCGACCTTCGGCGAAGGCATCAAGACGCTTGGCGGCGCGCGTTGAGGAACTGAGTAATGACAATGCCGGAATCCATGCTCTCGGCTGACGCCATTTCACCGAAGCTTGCACAGCTCGCCAGCCTTGCCGGGCATTATGCCGATCCGGAGTTTTCGGTGGCGCATGGAGGCCATGTCCGCACCATCGCCGCCGGGCACTATACGGTTTCCGGCCTGTCACGGCATGTGCGGCTCGGAGAATTCGTCGCCCATCGCAGCGCGACCGGTATTCATCTCGGTGAAGTGGTGCGCGTGGAACCGGATATCTGCTATGTCTGCCCCATCGAGCCCGGCGAGCCGATCGGCATTCACGACACCGTCATCCGCAAGGGCGCCTTCCGCGTCTCGCCCGACGACAGCTGGTGCGGACGCACCATCAATGCGCTCGGCGAACCTATCGACGGCCAGGGTCCGCTGGCCTCCGGCATCGAGCGCCGTTCGATTTCCAACAATGCGCCGCCCTCAATGACGCGCAAAAGGGTGGAGACGCCTTTCAAGACGGGTGTGCGGGCAATCGATATCTTCTCGCCGCTTTGCCTGGGCCAGCGCCTCGGCATTTTCGCCGGTTCCGGTGTGGGCAAATCCACGCTGCTGTCGATGCTCGCCAAGGCAGACGCCTTCGACAAGGTGGTGATTGCGCTTGTCGGCGAACGCGGCCGTGAAGTGCGCGAATTCATCGAAGACACGATGGGCGAGAATATGAGCAAGTCCATCGCCGTCGTTGCGACAAGCGATGAGAGCCCGATGCTGCGCAAGATGGCGCCGCTTTCCGCCGTCACCATCGCCGAACATTTTCGCGATCAGGGCGACAATGTCCTCCTCATCATCGACAGCGTGACGCGCTTTGCCCATGCCATCCGCGAAGTGGCGGTCGCTTCGGGCGAGCCGCCGGTGGCGCGCGGCTATCCCGCCTCGGTCTTCACCGAATTGCCGCGCCTTCTGGAGCGGGCGGGACCGGGCGCGGAAGGCACCGGCACCATCACCGCCATCGTCTCCATTCTGGTGGATGGCGACAATCACAACGACCCGATTGCGGATTCGACCCGCGGTATTCTCGATGGCCATATCGTGCTCGACCGCAGCCTTGCCGAAGAAGGCCGTTACCCGCCGATCAATCCGCTCGCCTCGATCTCGCGTCTCGCCAAGAAGGCCTGGACGCCGGATCAGGAGAAGCTGGTGTCGCGCCTCAAGGCGCTGGTGCATCGCTTCGAGGAAACGCGCGATCTGCGCCTCATCGGCGGTTATCGGCCCGGCACCGACCCCGATCTCGACATGGCGGTGAAGCAGGTTCCAATCATCTACGAGACATTGAAGCAGCTGCCGGACGAACCGGCGGCACAGGACGCCTATGCTGATCTTGCGACCGCCTTACGGAACGGAGCGCAGAACGGTCAGCCGCAGGTAACCCCAAGAGCGAGAGGCTGACCCGTGAAGAAAAAGCGGAACAACGATAGCCACGATGAAGACGTGCTGCCCAGGCCGATTTTCTTCACGCCCGACCGTATTCTGGCATGGACAGGCATCACGCTTGCCGCTGCAGCAGCATTTTTTCCGTGGTACGTGTTCTTCAACGAGGAAAAATTCGGCATGAAGGTGGCGGGCGGCGACCGCACCCGCGATCTGCCCCATACCGGCCCGCGGGAAGTCTTCAGCGTCTCGCCGATGGCCATGACCAACCGCAACAAGGAAGACACCCCGCCGCCGGCGGATCTGCCCGACATGCTGACGACGGCGACCGTGAACGCTGGCGGCAAGGAAAAACAGAACAATCTGGCAGCCGGGATCGAGGATCAGCCCTTCCCCGGCCAGACCTCCTTCCGTCTGCTGCATGTTTCCAACGGCCGCGCCCTGATCGAGGACGGTTCGGGCATGTATATGGTGAGGGTCGGTTCGACCCTGCCGGACAATGCGTTGCTGACGAAGATCGAACAGCGCAATGGCGAATGGCTGATCGAGACCTCTTCCGGCAAGACCTACTATCCGGAAAAGTAGTCAGATCGACCTCGGGCCTGAGGTCATCATCGAATTTCGCTGAAAACTCGGCATACGAAAGTGCCCCCCAAGGGCCGGATCCGGGGGGCCGCAAACGTCTCAAACGACGTCAGGCGATCTACTTCTTCTGATTGCCCGCAAAAGCGGCCGTCAGACCAAGGCCGATGTAAACGAAGCCGCTAACCCAGCGTTCAGCCTTCAGATAGGCGGGACTGCGCTTCAGCCAGTTGCCGGCCGTGCCGGCAGCAAGTGCGTAGGTGCAATCCGTCAGAACACCAATCACCGTGTAGAGAATTCCGAGAAAGGCGATCTGCATTGCCATATGGCCACGATCGACCTCAACGAACTGCGGCAGGAAAGCCAGAAAGAACAATGCGGTCTTCGGATTGAGGAGATTGACGATGAAGCCCTCACGAAAGATGCGCATGCTGCTTCGCTTCGGCAAACCGCCCTCGACGTCGGGAATGTCCGACGACCCGAGGAGCTTCTTGAGGCCAAGCCAGATCAGGTAGGCCGCGCCCGCATATTTCACCACGCTGAAGGCAAGCGCGGAGGATGCCAAAAGCGCCGAGAGCCCAACAGCGGCGGCGACGACGTGAACAAGTGTGGCGGTATGAATGCCAAGGATTGAAACGAGGCCGGCAGAACGGCCCTGCTCGACCGAACGCGCAAAGATGTAAAGGACTGCCGGGCCCGGCACAAGAAGCAGCACCAGCGTGGCGCTGACGAACAGGCCGAGATTGGCTGCGCTGGGAATTACCAAATCCATGATTGCTCTCCTCCATTTCCCTCTACCGTAGCGATAGCACCGGACTGTCTCCAAGGCGAGATATAAAGCTGCTTCAGCAAGCACCTCGCCCCATGCCTTTGAGTTTCCACCCTGGGCCGGCGTGATCTCGGAATTTAAGCGTTCACCGCAGGGGCTTCGGGTGCGGTGTCGATTGAGGCTTCCCTTTCTGGGTTTCCGGCAGGCCATTTTTCCTCCCCTTCCTGCCCTTGCCATCGCCTTCTCCCCTCCCCGCAAGTCTGACGCAAGATTAGCCCCGTAGGTTCGGGCCATACGAGATGGAGAAGTCTATGCAACCGATTCAACTGTTCGATCTGGCATCCCGCCAAGCGGAATGGCTGAGCGTGCGGCAGGAAGTCGTGGCGACCAACATCGCCAACGCCAACACACCCAAGTTCCGCGCCAAGGATGTCAGCCCTTTCGAAGCGGTCATGCAGGCCACCAGCCAGCAGGTCGGCATGGCGAGGACCAACCCTGCCCACTTCGGCGAGAGCACCCTCAGCGACAATATCGCGGTGCGCGACAACCCGGTCAATAACGAGATCGGCATGCAGGAATCGGGCAATTCGGTCGCGCTTGCGGAAGAAATGACCAAGACCGGCGAGATCAAGCGGCAGTACGAGCTGAACGCCAATCTCGTCAAATCCTTCCATCGCATGATGCTGATGACGGTTAAGAGGTAAGCCATGGATCCCTTGAGTGCGGCGAGCAAGATTGCCGGCAGCGGCCTGGAAGTGCAGTCCACGCGACTGCGCATCGTCTCCGAAAACATCGCCAACGCCAGATCGACCGGCGACACCCCCGGCGCCGACCCCTATCGCCGCAAGACCATCACTTTCGGTTCCGAGCTCGACCGCGTCAGCGGCGTGGAGCGCGTAACGGTGAAGAAGCTCGGCGTCGACCGTGGCGATTTCGTCAACGAGTACGATCCCGGCAATCCGGCCGCCGACAGCAACGGCATGGTGAAGATGCCGAACGTCAACATCCTGATCGAAATGGCGGACATGCGCGAAGCAAACCGCAGCTACGACGCCAATCTTCAGGTCATCCGCCAGACACGCGACCTCGTCGCCTCCACAATCGACCTTCTGAAGGCATCGCAATGATCGACGGTATCAAGCAAGTCAGTTCCCTTTCGCTCACCCGCGGCGCAAGCGGCATTTCCTCGCTGACGGAAAGCGTTTTCGGCAGCGAGCAGACGACGCCCGCCCAGCAGACGGGCGCAAGCTTCGCCAGCGTTCTCGGCAACGTGTCGGTGGATGCGATGAACAATCTGAAGAAGGCGGAAGTCGCTTCCTTCGAAGGCATTCAGGGCAAGGCGAATACGCGTGAAGTGGTCGATGCCATGCTTTCGGCCGAACAGTCGCTGCAAACCGCCATCGCGCTCCGAGACAAGATCGTGTCGGCCTATCTCGACATTACCAAGATGCAGATCTAGCCCAGCAGGAATATTGACATGAGAGCTCTTGCCATCGCTGCCACCGGTATGGACGCCCAGCAGACCAATCTGGAAGTCATCGCCAACAACATCGCCAATATCAACACCACCGGCTACAAGCGCGCGCGTGCGGAGTTCACCGATCTTCTTTACCAGACCGAGCGCATGCAGGGCGTACCGAACCGCGCCAACCAGGCGATCGTGCCCGAAGGCGCCAATATCGGCCTCGGCGTGCAGACCTCGGCCGTGCGCAACATCCACACCCAGGGCAACCTGATCGAGACCGGCAACAAGCTGGATGTCGCGATCATCGGCCAGGGCTGGTTCCAGATCGAGGCGGCGGACGGTTCGACGCTCTACAGCCGCGCCGGCGCCTTCAACAAGAATGCCGATGGCAATCTGGTGACGATCGATGGCTATAACGTCATTCCGAACATCAATATCCCGACCGACGCGCAGGACATCACCGTTACCCGCACGGGACAGGTGACGGCCCGTATCGGCAATGCCGCTGACTTCACCGAACTTGGCCAGCTGACCATCGCCAACTTTGCGAACGAAGCCGGCCTGAAGCCGCTCGGCGACAACCTCTTCGCCCAGACGCCGGCTTCCGGCGACGCGGTGATCGGCGTGCCTGACGATCCGAGCTACGGCTACATCAAGCAGTCCTATCTCGAAGGCTCGAACGTCGACGCCGTCAAGGAGATCACCGACCTGATCACGGCGCAGCGCGCCTACGAGATGAATTCCAAGGTCATCACCACCGCTGACGAAATGGCTTCGATTGTCAGCAAGAACCTGAAGTAAGAACGGAAAGGCAGGCGAACATGAGGTTTGGCCGGAAACATAGCAGCAGCAGAACGGCGCTCGTCCGTATATGCCTTGCGTCTGCCTTTTCACTGGGCGCCCTGGCACCCGCTCTTGCCCAGGCGCCGATGGCGCTGGTTCCCACCCGCACGATCTATCCGGGCGAGACGATCACGCCCGAACAGGTGAAGCCGGTGGAAGTGACCAATCCCAATATTTCCTCGGGTTATGCGAGCGACATCAGCGAAGTGGAAGGCATGATCTCCAAGCAGACCCTGCTTCCCGGACGCACGATCCCCGTTGCGGCCCTGCGCGAACCCTCGCTGGTGGTGCGCGGCACCAGCGTCAAACTCGTCTTCACCATCGGCAACATGACGCTGATGGCTTCGGGAACGCCGATGACCGACGGCTCGCTCGGCGAAATCGTGCGGGTGCGCAACATCGATTCCGGCGTCATCGTCAACGGCACGGTCATGAAGGACGGAACCATTCAGGTGATGGCGAAATGAGAGTGCTTCGTATCCTGGCCGCGGCCTTTCTGTTTTCGGCCCAGCCCTTCCTTTCCGTTCCGGCAGCGCATGCGGATACATCCCGCATCAAGGATATCGCATCGCTGCAGGCGGGGCGTGACAACCAGCTGATCGGTTACGGTCTCGTGGTCGGCCTGCAGGGCACGGGCGACAGCCTGCGCTCCTCGCCGTTTACGGAGCAATCCATGCGCGCGATGCTGCAGAATCTCGGCATCACCACGCAGGGCGGCCAGTCGAATGCCAAGAACATCGCCGCCGTGATGGTGACGACCAATCTGCCGCCCTTCGCCAGCCCCGGCAGCCGTGTCGACGTGACGGTCAGCTCGCTGGGCGACGCCTCGTCGCTGCGCGGCGGCACGCTCATCATGACCTCGCTTTCCGGCGCGGACGGCCAGATTTACGCGGTCGCCCAGGGCGCGCTGATCGTCAACGGCTTTTCGGCGCAGGGCGATGCCGCGACGCTGACGCAGGGCGTCACCACCTCCGCCCGCGTGCCGAACGGCGCGATCATCGAGCGGGAGTTGCCGTCGAAATTCAAGGATTCGGTCAATCTGGTTCTTCAGCTGCGCAATCCCGATTTTTCGACGGCGGTGCGCGTCGCCGATGTCGTCAACGCCTTTGCCCGCGCCCGTTATGGCGATCCCATCGCCGAACCGCGCGATTCGCAGGAAATCGCGGTGCAGAAGCCCCGTGTCGCGGATCTCACCCGGCTGATGGCGGAAATCGAAAACCTGACCGTGGAAACGGATACGCCAGCCAAGGTCGTCATCAACGAGCGCACCGGCACGATCGTCATCGGCGCGGATGTGCGCATTTCCCGCGTCGCCGTCAGCTACGGAACGCTGACCGTGCAGGTAACGGAAACGCCGCAGGTCATCCAGCCAGCGCCATTCTCGCGCGGCCAGACGGCCGTGCAGCCGCAGACGGATATCATGGCATTGCAGGAAGGCAGCAAGGTCGCCATCGTCGAAGGGCCTGACCTTCGCACGCTGGTTGCCGGTCTCAACAGCATCGGGCTCAAGGCGGACGGCATCATCGCCATTCTGCAAGGCATCAAATCCGCCGGCGCCCTTCAGGCGGAGCTTGTGCTGCAATGATGGAAACTCGGAAGAACAACGCTTTCCCGAATGGCCTTGTCCGCTTCGCGGCGGTCGCCTCGCTGCTTTTCCTGCTTCCCGCTGCTGGCGCCGAAAGCCAGCAGAACGTGGTTTCGGAACTCAGCACGCAGGATGAAATCCAGAAATTCTGCACCAACATCGCCGATGCGGCCCGCGACCAGCGCTATCTGCTGCAAAAGCAGGAGCTGGAAAAGCTGCAGTCCGACGTCAATGAGCGCATTGCCGTGCTGGAAGACCGCAAGGCGGAATATGAGGACTGGCTGGCCCGCCGCGAACACTTCCTCAATCAGGCGAAAAGCAATCTCGTCGATATCTATAAGACGATGAAGGCCGATGCCGCCGCGCCCCAGCTCGAAAAGATGCATGTGGAAATAGCGGCCGCCATCATCATGCAGCTGCCACCCCGCCAGTCGGGCCTCATCCTCAGCGAGATGGATGCGCAGAAAGCCGCTGTCGTCGCCGGCATCATGTCGCAGGCAACCGATAAAAACACTTCGAAGGATCCTTCATGAGCACGCGTCGTCTTCCGGCCCTCCTCCTGCCGCTCGCCTTGCTTGCCGGCTGCCAGAACAACCAGACCCTGAAGGAAATCGGCAACGCACCCGCGATGAGCCCGATCGGCAGCGGCCTGCAATTCAGCCAGACGCCGCAAATGGGCATGTATCCGAAGCAGCCGAAGCACATGGCCAGCGGCTATTCGCTGTGGAGCGACAGCCAGGGCGCCCTGTTCAAGGATTTGCGCGCGCTCAACATCGGCGACATCCTGACCGTCAATATCCAGATCAACGACAAGGCCGATTTCGACAACGAGACCGAGCGCAACCGCACCAATTCCAGCGGGCTGAACTGGAAGGCGAAAGCTCAGATTCTGGGATGGACGCCGGATGCGGATTCCAGCATCAATTACGGTTCCGACACCGATACCCAGGCAAAGGGCAAGACCAAGCGTTCTGAAAAGCTGACGCTGCTGGTGGCCGCAGTGGTGACCGGCATTCTGGAAAACGGCAACCTCATCATCAGCGGTTCGCAGGAAGTGCGCGTGAACCACGAAATCCGCATCCTCAATGTCGGCGGTATCGTCAGGCCGCAGGATGTGGATGCACAGAACATGATCTCCTACGAACGCATCGCCGAAGCGCGCATCTCCTATGGCGGTCGCGGACGTCTGACGGAAGTGCAGCAGCCCCCGGTCGGGCAGCAGGTCGTCGACCTGTTCTCGCCGCTCTGACCTCGGCACACGGGAACGGGACTGACCCATGGAAAACGAACAGGCTGAGGGCAAGAAAAAATCCTCCCCTCTGGTCATGACCATCGCAGGCGTTGCGATCCTCACGCTGCTCGGCGCGGGCGGCGGCTGGCTGGTGGGCGGCATGATCGCGCCGAAGATCGCCGGCGCGGAGGCGCATGCCCCGGCTGCCGCCGGCGGACACGGCGAGAAAAAGGAAGAGGGTATCGAGAAAATCTCAGCCGAGGCGAACGGCATCGTCCAGCTCGATCCCATCACCACCAACCTCGCCTACCCCTCGACGAACTGGGTGCGGCTGGAAGTGGCGCTGATGTTCAAGGGGCCGGTCGAGGTGGGTCTGGCGGAAGATATCCACCAGGACATCATGGCCTATGTCCGCACCGTTTCCCTTCAGCAGCTCGAAGGGCCGCGCGGCTTTCAATATCTTAAGGATGACATTCAGGAACGAGTTGACCTGCGCTCTCAAGGGCGCGTATCCAAGGTCATGTTCCGGACCTTTGTCATCGAATGATTCGATTTCTTGTAACCATCGCCGTCCTCCTTGCCTTGCCGGGTCTTGCCAGTGCCCAGCAATTCCCGTCCGATCTGTTCAACACGCAGATAGACGGCTCCGTTGCGGCATGGATCATCCGCACCTTCGGCCTGCTGACGGTTCTGTCGGTCGCGCCGGGCATCCTGATCATGGTCACGAGCTTTCCGCGCTTCGTGATCGCCTTTTCGATCCTGCGCTCCGGCATGGGACTGGCTTCGACCCCGTCCAACATGATCCTGCTGTCGATGGCGATGTTCATGACTTTCTACGTCATGTCGCCCACCTTCGACAAAGCCTGGACCGACGGCGTGCAGCCGCTTCTGCAGAACCAGATCAACGAACAGCAGGCCGTGCAGCGCATCGCGGAACCCTTCCGCACCTTCATGAACGCCAATACGCGTGACAAGGATCTGAAGCTTTTCGTCGACATCGCCCGCGAGCGCGGCCAGGAAGTGATGACCGACAATGTCGTCGATTACCGCGTGCTCGTTCCGGCCTTCATGCTGTCGGAAATCCGGCGCGGTTTCGAGATCGGCTTTCTCATCATCCTGCCGTTTCTGGTCATCGATCTGATCGTCGCAACCATCACCATGGCGATGGGCATGATGATGCTACCGCCGACCTCGATTTCCCTGCCGTTCAAGATCCTGTTCTTCGTGCTGATCGACGGCTGGAACCTGCTGGTCGGCAGTCTCGTCAGATCGTTCAACTGACGGCCTCTGTGCCTGATTGACACCCGTTAACCCTGTTTTTTAACCCCGCGTGCCCAGCTACGCGGGTTTTGTGCGTTTTTACGCTTTGGTTACCAGTTTTTCTGGCGACTTGGTAACTATCTTTTTAAATAAAAAAATTACCATTTAACTAAATCAAAAAGTAACCATAAGTATTTTCCAATATTTCTTGGCCCTCAAATTAATAATTGGGCAATTTTTCGCTGCGAATTTCTTTCTACACGCAGCGGGTTTGGTTTCTGAAACTAAGCATTTCCGAACCGAGTGGCATGAAGCCGAAACGTTGCGACCGGTAATACCAAACCCGGTATGTCCCCACTCCAGTATCTCGTAAAAACAAGGGACACATTTATTATGGCAAGCATTCTCACCAACACCAACGCAATGGCCGCTCTCTCGACCCTGCGTTCCATCGCTTCCGACCTGTCGACCACGCAGGACCGCATTTCTTCCGGCCTGAAGGTTGGTTCGGCTTCGGACAACGCTGCTTACTGGTCGATCGCGACCACCATGCGTTCCGACAACAAGGCTCTCGGTGCAGTATCTGACGCACTGGGCATGGGCGCCGCCAAGGTTGACACCGCATCTGCCGGTATGGAAGCCGCTATCGATGTTGTCACCCAGATCAAGGCCAAGGTCGTTGCCGCAAAGGAAGAAGGCGTCGACAAGACCAAGATTCAGGAAGAAGTTACCCAGCTTCTCGATCAGCTGAAGTCGATCGGCACCGGCGCTTCGTTCAACGGTGAAAACTGGCTCGTTTCCACCGCCAACGCCACCAAGACGGTCGTATCCGGCTTCGTTCGTGACGACAACGGCAATGTCAGCGTCAAGACGACGGACTACGCGCTGGATGCCACGTCCATGCTCTACACCGAAGCGACGCCGGGCACGATCGATGCCAACTCCGGTATCCTGAACGCTACCGGTGCAACCACCACCGTCGGCGCCAAGACCTACACCCAGATTTCCGTTCTCGACCTCAACGTCGGCACCGATGACCTGGACAACGCTCTTTACTCCGTTGAAACGGCCCTGACGAAGATGACCAGCGCCGGCGCCAAGCTCGGTTCGCTGTCTGCACGCATCGACCTGCAGACCGACTTCGCCGACAAGCTGTCCGACTCCATCGAAAAGGGTGTTGGCCGCCTCGTCGACGCCGACATGAACGAAGAGTCCACCAAGCTGAAGGCTCTGCAGACGCAGCAGCAGCTGGCAATCCAGGCTCTGTCGATCGCCAACAGCGACTCGCAGAACATCCTGTCGCTCTTCCGCTAAGAGCTGAACTTCTCATAGCCCTTCGGGGCTGGGGGACCCATTTTCTTCCCACATGCATTCGGGGGCTGACCAAATGCATATCCGGGTAGAAGGCATAAAGGTTCGATAGGCTGAATCGAACCGCATGCACCAGACAGGCCGCATCCCGAATAAGGATGCGGCCTTATCTTTTTTTTAAATATTTCGGGATACGCGCGCGCACGCGCGAGAGTTGTAATTTTGAATTTTCATAATGTTGATTTTCTTTTCCCGCTTATCAATTCATTAACCAAACTGGCGTTACCTAAGCTCATCGAAACGGCGAGCTAACGTTAAAAATCAGCCAGTTAGCAGGCATGATGCTGTGCGCCGTTCCCGGTGAAACCGGAATGTCCCTTCTTTAATCAGCCATTCAAGGGGCACACTACTATGACGAGCATTATTACCAATGTCGCAGCAATGTCTGCACTCCAGACTCTGCGCACCATCGGCCAGAACATGGAATCCACCCAGGCACGCGTTTCCTCCGGCCTCCGCGTTGGCGAAGCTGCTGACAATGCTGCCTACTGGTCGATCGCGACCACCATGCGCTCCGACAACATGGCGCTTTCCTCGGTTTCCGACGCTCTCGGCCTCGGCGCCGCCAAGGTAGACACCGCTTCTGCCGGCATGGAATCGGCAATCGAAGTCGTTAAGGAAATCAAGGCAAAGCTGGTCACGGCAACTGAAGAAGGCGTCGACCGCACCAAGGTTCAGGAAGAAATCGATCAGCTGCAGAACCAGCTCGTATCGATCGCACAGGGCGCATCCTTCTACGGCGAAAACTGGCTCGTAGGACCTTCGACCCTCGGCGCAACAACGCCCGGCACGGACCCGGACAAGTCGGTCGTCGCTGGCTTCGTTCGCTCCACCGGCGGTGCCGTTAGCGTCACGACCACGAAATACGCCCTCGACAACACGGCGACCGGCAACGTTCTTTTCGGCTCCGTCGACGCTGCAGGCGTTCCCGACACCTCCGGCATCCTCGGCACGACCGGAACGTTCACGACCGTCGCCGCCCAGTCCGTCTTTACGCTGGACATCACCCAGTATGCAGCCGCAGACCGCGCCACCAACATGGCCGAAGCCCTGACGCTGGTTGAAAACTCCCTGAAGGCGATGACGAGCGCCGCAGCCAAGCTCGGCTCGCTCTCCATGCGCATCGGCCTGCAGGAAGACTTCGCTTCCAAGCTGTCCGACTCCGTCGAACAGGGCATCGGCCGCCTCGTGGACGCCGACATGAACGAAGAGTCCACCCGCCTCAAGGCCCTGCAGACCCAGCAGCAGCTCGGCGTTCAGGCTCTCTCGATCGCCAACAGCAACTCCGAAAGCATCCTGTCGCTCTTCCGCTAATCGAAGACCGAAAGCGAAAAAATCAACCGCGCCGAAAGGCGCGGTTTTTGTTTGTGCGTTTGACTGCAAAATTCATAAATTTCCCGGTTAAGACTTCATTAACCAAATCACCGCTAAATCAAGCCATCGAAACGACTCGTTAACCAAGACGAAAAAGAGGTTAACAGGCATCACGCCGCGTTGTCGTTTCCGGCGATCCCGGAATGTCCCTTCCCATTTAGCCAGCTCAGAGGGGCAATTATGACAAGTATTCTGACAAACACCGCCGCCATGTCGGCGCTTCAGACACTGCGTGCAATCAGCGGCCAGCTCGAAGACACACAATCCAGAGTTTCTTCCGGGCTGCGCGTTAAAACGGCTTCCGACAACGCTGCTTACTGGTCGATCGCGACCACCATGCGTTCGGACAACATGGCCCTTTCCGCGGTTCAGGATGCACTGGGACTGGGTGCGGCGAAGATCGATGTCGCTTATTCCGCAATGGAAAGCGCCGTCGAAGTCGTGAAAGAAATCAAATCGAAAATCGTCGCGGCAACCGAAGAGGGCGTCGACAAGACGAAGATTCAGGAAGAAATCGACCAGCTGAAAAAGCAGCTGGAATCGATTGCGCAGGGCGCGTCTTTCAGCGGCGAAAACTGGTTGCTGGGCACCGGCGACAAGACCGTGGTTTCCGGCTTTGTCCGTGACGGCAGCGGTTCGGTCAGCGTGACGAAAACCGACTATACCCTTGTCGACACGACGACCGCGACGGAAACAGCCAACGTGATTTTCGGCCTGACCGGCACACCTGCAACGGTCGATACGACGAAGGGCATCATCGGACAGGTCGGGACGGCCTCGGGCATTTCCGTGTGGGACATCGATCTCAAGCTTTTCGATAGCGCAACGCCCCCAACCTACACGATCGGCAATCTTCTCACCGATGTCGAAACCGCGTTTCAGTCGCTTAGCAGCGCCTCCTCCGCTCTCGGCTCCATCAAGATGCGCATCGGCCTGCAGGAAGATTTCATCTCCAAGCTCACCGACTCCATCGACAGTGGCATCGGCCGCCTGGTGGATGCGGATATGAACGAAGAATCAACACGCCTCAAGGCATTGCAAACACAGCAGCAGCTGGGCATCCAGTCGCTTTCCATCGCCAATACCAGCTCCGAAAATATCCTGTCGCTATTCCGTCAGTAAGCGGCGCCCGATGGCTACGGGCGGTTTCGTCCCGCTCTGGCAGCAACAGAATATTCGGATATGGAAACCGCGCTTCGCAAGGGGCGCGGTTTTCCATTTGCCCCGAACTGCGCGGCGCGCGCATGCATCAACCGCCGCAGGCGATCTGTTCAAAAACCACGTAAACATTTGAAATTTTAGAGAGAAATGGTGCTGCTAGAGAGATTTGAACTCTCGGCCTCTCCCTTACCAAGGGAGTGCTCTACCCCTGAGCTATAGCAGCATCCGGTGCCGAAGCGTTTGCTTCAGCATCAAGCGTGGCGGCCTATTGCCATAGGTTTTTGACGAGCGCAAGTCGCAAAACGATATTCTTCATCAAGCGGGGCAAAAAAGCGTGCCCCCTGTTGAAAAATACATTTTTCAGATATTGCTGAATCTATGAACGAACATCATGACAAACAGGCAAAGGCAGCGGTTTCCGCCGGCGCTTCCGCGGAAGCATCCGCCCCGATGGCCGATGGCAAGCCGCAGGCGGGGCCTGGCGAAAAGGCGCGGCAGCGCGAGGCGGAGCGCAAGGCGCGGGCGGCCAAGAAGCTTCGTGAAAATCTTTTGAAGCGCAAACAGCAAGTTCGTGCGCGCCGTGCCGGCGAAGAAGACGAGACGATTGGCCTGCCTGCCGCAAAAACGGACGAATCATCCTCATAGAGAATTCACCAAGCATAAATTGAAACGCTGCGGAAATTCGTCTAAGGACGCGCCTTTCCGCAAGGCACGATAAAGAAAGGCGGGCACAGGCCCGTAGGGACGCATGGATCGCATCAGAATTACGGGTGGCAACAAGCTAAACGGCATCATTCCCATCTCCGGCGCCAAAAACGCCGCCTTGCCGTTGATGATCGCATCGCTTCTGACCAGCGACACGCTGACGCTCGAAAATGTGCCGCATCTGGCGGACGTGGAACAGCTCATCCGCATTCTCGGCAATCACGGCGTCGATATTTCCGTCAATGGCCGCCGCGAAAGCCAGGGCGAGGCCTATTCCCGCACCGTGCACTTCACCTGCCGCACCATTGTCGATACCACCGCACCTTACGAGCTGGTCTCCAAGATGCGCGCGAGCTTCTGGGTCATCGGCCCGCTTCTGGCGCGCGAGGGCCGCGCCCGCGTTTCCCTGCCCGGCGGCTGCGCCATCGGCACGCGCCCGGTCGACCTGTTCATCGAGGGCCTTGAGGCGCTCGGCGCAACGATGGAGATCGATGGCGGCTACATCAACGCCACGGCACCCAAGGGCGGCCTGATCGGTGCGGTTTACACCTTCCCGAAGGTTTCCGTCGGCGCGACGCATGTGATGCTGATGGCCGCAAGCCTTGCCCGCGGCACCACCGTCATCCACAATGCCGCCCGCGAGCCGGAAGTGGTGGACCTGGCGCAATGCCTGATCGCCATGGGTGCGAAGATCGAAGGCGCCGGCACCTCCACCATCACCATCGAAGGTGTTTCCTCGCTTTCCGGCGCGCGCCACCGCGTTCTGCCGGATCGTATCGAAACCGGCACCTATGCCATGGCAGTGGCAATGACCGGCGGTGACGTGGTGCTGGAAGGCACGCGCGCAGCGCTGCTCGACAACGCGCTCGACACGCTCAGGCTTGCAGGCGCCACGATCAGTGAGACGGAGACCGGCCTTCGCGTCGTGCGCAACGGCAACGGCATCCAGCCGGTCGATATCGTCACCGAGCCCTTCCCCGGCTTCCCCACCGACCTGCAGGCGCAGTTCATGGCGCTGATGACCCGTTCGCAGGGTGTTTCTCATATCACCGAAACCATCTTTGAAAACCGCTTCATGCATGTGCAGGAACTCGCCCGTCTCGGTGCGAAGATTTCGCTTTCCGGCCAGATGGCCCGCATCGAGGGCGTCTCCCGCCTGAAGGGCGCGCCTGTCATGGCGACCGACCTGCGCGCTTCCGTGTCGCTGGTCATTGCCGGCCTCGTGGCGGAAGGCGAGACCATGGTTTCGCGCGTCTACCACCTCGACCGAGGCTTCGAACGCCTCGAGGAAAAGCTCACCCGCTGCGGTGCACTGGTCGAACGCGTCAGCGATTGATCCTGTCTTCGCCGCTCATCCGTTTTCTACCCGTTGCAGAGTGGGCCCGGACTGCCTATTTCCAATGTAAGTCATGGAAATAGCGGTCCGCACCGCAGAAGAAGGAAGAAAAAGATGAGCGGCCTGAAATTGCTCGCGCTGGATACTGAAGATCTCTCCGTCATCTCGACGCATATGCAGGATAGTGTCTTTAAGCTGAAGGATGTTGCCTTCGAGCCGAAGCACGGCCAGTTCACGCTTTCCGCCAACCGTTTCGTCTGGGAAAGTACTGACAAAAAGAACCTGCCGCCGGAACGCTGCCGCAGCGTCGTTTTCCTGAAACGCGTCTCCGCCGTCCGCTCGCACGGCATCAACCGCGCCGACAGGGAACAGGTGCTGTCGCTTCTTGCCATCCGCTTCGTACAGAACGGCGAAGGACCTGATGGAGCCGTGGAATTGACGCTTTCGGGCGGCGGCGCCATTGCGCTCGATGTGGAATGCATCGAGGCGCAATTGACCGATGTGAGCGGCGCCTGGGAAACGGCTGCCAAACCGCATCATCCAGACAGCGAATAAGCACACCGCGCCATTGCAACGGTTGCCTTTCGTCACCGTTTCGATTTATGCCACATACCAGAGCCGCAATTTTTCTGCGGTAAGTTCGTGCACCTCGCGGGATCGCCCGCGGGGACAATGAAAGGGTAATGGCGTGGCAATCTGGCTGGAGCAGGCGTCGGCGGATTTCGAACGGAAATTCGCGGCCTTCCTGACAACCAAGAGAGAAGTTTCCGAAGACGTCAACGCAACCGTTCGCGACATCATCAACGATGTCCGACATCGCGGCGATGCGGCCCTTGCCCATTATTCCCAGAAATTCGACGGTATCGATTTCACCAAGGTCTCGATGCGTGTCACGGCGGACGAGATCGACGCGGCCTTTGCCGCCGTCGACAAGAGCGTCATCGAGGCGCTTGAACTTGCCGCCCGGCGTATCGAAAAACACCATGCACGGCAGATGCCGAAGGATGATATTTACGAGGACGATATCGGCGTGGGCCTCGGCTCGCGCTGGACCGCCATCGAGGCCGTTGGCCTTTATGTGCCGGGTGGTACCGCCAGCTATCCAAGCTCGGTGCTGATGAATGCCGTGCCGGCCAAGGTTGCCGGTGTGGAGCGCATCGTCATGGTGGTGCCGGCCAATGGCGGCGTGATAAACCCCGCCGTTCTTGCCGCCGCGCGCATCGCCGGTGTGGAGGAAATCTACCGCATCGGCGGCGCGCAGGCGGTGGCGGCACTTGCCTATGGTACTGAGACCATCGCGCCGGTCGCCAAGATCGTCGGCCCCGGCAATGCCTATGTGGCGGCCGCCAAGCGTCAGGTCTTCGGCACCGTCGGCATCGACATGATTGCCGGTCCCTCCGAAGTGCTGGTTATTGCCGACAGCGACAATGATCCGGACTGGCTCGCCGCCGATCTTCTGGCGCAGGCGGAGCACGATCGCGGTGCGCAATCCATCCTCATCACCGACAATGCCGAGCTCGGCAAGGCTGTTGAAGCCGCTGTCGAGCGGCAGTTGAAGCGCCTGTCACGCTCCGAGACGGCGGCGGCAAGCTGGGCCGATTTCGGCGCGGTCATTCTGGTCGAAAAGCTCACCGACGCCATTCCGCTCGCCAACCGTATCGCCGCCGAGCATCTGGAACTTGCCGTCGATGACCCGGATGCCCTGATGGCGCATATCCGCAATGCGGGCGCGATCTTCGTCGGACGCCATACGCCGGAAGTGATCGGCGATTATGTCGGCGGCTCCAACCACGTGCTCCCGACGGCGCGGTCGGCGCGCTTCTCCTCTGGCCTCTCGGTGCTGGATTTCGTCAAGCGCACCTCGATCCTGCGGCTTGGACCGGAGCAGTTGCGACAGCTTGCGCCCGCGGCCATCACCCTTGCCCGGTCCGAGGGACTGGACGCGCATGCGCGTTCCGTCTCCATTCGCCTCAATCCGGAAAGTTAAGCGATGGCTTCAGGCGATTTCCGGCTTTGCGACGTGGTACTGGACGACAGCATCGGCCGGTCCACGCCCGATGTGGAGCATGAACGCGCCGTCGCCATTTTCGACCTCATCGAAGAAAACAGCTTCGAACCCTTTGGCCACGATGGCGGCCCCTATCGGCTGCATATATCGCTGGTCGATGCCAAGCTGGTTTTTTCAATCCGCACCGAAGACGAGAAGGATGTCGCGACCCATATTCTGTCGCTGACGCCGTTCCGCCGCATCATCAAGGATTATTTCCTGATCTGCGAAAGCTATTACGAGGCGATCCGCTCCTCTACGCCGAGCCAGATCGAGGCAATCGACATGGGCCGGCGCGGCATTCACAATGACGGCTCGCAGACGCTGATGGATAGGCTTTCCGGCAAGATAAAGGTGGATTTCGACACGGCGCGCCGCCTCTTCACCCTTGTCTGCGTGCTTTATTGGCGGGGTTAGAGATGATCGATCCTGCCGCAGCGCCAAACGAGGGACGAGCGCCCAAATCGGTCCTCTTCATGTGCGGCATGAACTCCATCCGTTCCCCCATGGCGGAGGTCATCGCCAAACGGCTGGTGGCGCCCGGCATCTACATCCAGTCGGCAGGCGTGCGGGCCGGCGAGCGCGATCCCTTCGTGGATGCGGTGCTGGAAGAACAGGGTTTTTCGCTCGGCAAGCACAAACCACGCACTCTGGACGAGATCGAGGATGATTTTTTCGATCTGATCATTACATTGACGCCCGAAGCCCATCACGCCGCACTGGAACTGACGCGCTCGAATTCACTGGACGTAGTCTACTGGCCGACCATGGACCCAACGGTGATCACGGGCACGCGCGAGCAAATCCTCGACGCCTATCGCGAGGTGCGGGACCATCTGGCAAAGCTGATCTCGGAACGACTGCCGGGGCGGCAGCAGCCGGTGGCGGATACGCTTTCAAAAGACTGAAAACTGCCTCGGCCTGTTAAAATCAATCGCGATTTTCAAGCCGGTGCTTTAGAGGTTCACAAATGTGCCGGGATTGTGTAGTTTCCGCGCAATTTTCCCGGACTCGATATGTCCGGCACTATCAACAGGAAGAAAACCCTTACATGACAAAAGAAGAAGTCCTTGAATTCCCGGGCATCGTAACCGAATTGCTGCCGAACGCAACATTCCGCGTGAAGCTTGAGAACGACCACGAAATCATCGCTCACACGGCGGGCCGCATGCGCAAGAACCGTATCCGCGTTCTGGCCGGCGACAAGGTGCTGGTCGAAATGACGCCTTACGACCTCACCAAGGGCCGCATCACCTATCGCTTCAAGTAATCCACCTTCCGCATCGGACGCCCGGGCAGCGCAATGACCAATTCAAAACAAAAGCTCGTTCTGGCATCCGGCTCGCCGCGGCGTCTGGAGCTGCTGCATCAGATCGGTATCGAACCGGCACGTCTGATGCCGATGGATATAGACGAGACGCCGGCCAAGCTCGAGCATCCACGCACGCTCTGCCGCCGTCTGTCCTTGCAGAAGGCGGAAGCCGCGCAGGCGGCGCTGAAGAACGAACAGGCGTGGAAAGACGCCTATGTCCTGGGATCCGATACGGTGGTCGCCGTCGGTCGCCGCATCGTTGGCAAGGCCGAATATACGGAAGAGGCCTCGGCGGCGCTGCATCTTCTCTCGGGACGCAGCCATTGGGTCTATACCGGCATCTGCCTCGTGACCCCCGGCGGCAAGATCCGGCAGAAGGTGGCGGAGACCAAGGTGCGCTTCAAGCGCCTCTCCACGCGGGAGATCGAGGCTTACATCGCGTCGGGCCAGTGGCGCGGCAAGGCGGGAGCCTATGGCATCCAGGGCATTGCCGGCGCATTCGTGCAGAAACTGACCGGCTCCTATACCAATGTCGTCGGCCTGCCGCTTTATGAAACCATGTCGCTTCTTTCCGGAGAAGGATTTGAGGTGACTTCGGGCTGGCTCGAAGGATAGGCCATGGCAAAGTCCCCCACTGAAGGCGCTGGAAACGTCACCCCGCTTCGCAAATCCCAGCCATGCCCGGAATGCGGGCGGCCATCGACGCGCGAAGACTACCCTTTCTGTTCGGATCGCTGCCGCTCGCTCGATCTCGCTCGCTGGCTGAACGGCTCCTACGCCATTCCGGTTGCGGACGATGAAAGCAGCGCCGGCGGACAGGACGGCGGCAAGAATAACGCCGAATGAGAACCTGCACTGCCGGAAACTTCGGCGGTGAATTGCATAAGATTTTCAGAGCAACCGCTCGCACCACATATTCACCGGGTTGCCGACAGCCCGAAAAACCATATCAGAACCGGCTGACGCCTTTTTCCGCCAGCCCCTTAAGGTCTTGCGATGGACGCAGGCTTGCAGAAGAGAGTGAGCCATGGCGCGCTGCTGTTTGCGGTGCTGGCCGTTTGCCTTGCCATAGGCGCGACGGTGCTGCTGGCCAATGACAAGAAGCACCTCAAAAGCCTGCTGGCCTATCTCAATCTGGCGCCCGCCATACAGTCCGCCACGCCACCGAAGATGAAGCCTGTCAAACGGCAGAAACTCGCCACCCCAAAAGTCTCTCTGCCGCCGCATCTGCTGAAGTTCGAGCAGGTGGGCGACAGAGCATCTTTCGCCCGCGATTTCGTTGTTTCCGGCAAGGAGCTTTGCGAGCGCTTTACCGCCGCGGGTTTCTCCAACCCGCGGGGCTGGCACGCGAGCCCGGTCAACATCCGCAGCTTCGAATGCATGGCCGATCTTGCGGCAGGAAGCGCATCAGACCCGGCCGAGCGGGCATCGCTCTTTCTTGAAATAAGGGGCGAAGCCTCCGGAGAAATTCGCTCCATCAGGATGAAGGCGGTTGCGCCCAAGACGCCGGATGGGGCGGCCGTTCTGGCGAAGCTCGATGAAGCGCTCGCCACGATCATCGGACAGACGCGCTGGGCCGATCTGGCGGACATGCTGGAGCCGGCACGCCGGATGCAGCCCTATCAGGCACAGCATTTCGGTATTTCGGTTTCCATAAAACCGGAACCGACGGCGCCGCATCGCCTGAACGTGATTTTGCTCGCAAACGAACAATCGCCGGGGTTGAAGCTGACACGCAGCTTCTTTGACCGGGATCGCTGGCTTAGCCCAGCCGCTCCACCGGATCGGCCGGCGCTCTATGCGTCCGCCAAGAAAGACCGTGTCCGGTGAGGCGAAGGCCGCTCAGCCTATTGCAGCCAGCTTGCGCCGCACGGGCGGAATCCGGTCGCTTTGCTGGGCCTGACGTTTGGCCTCCCACTGAAGCGCGGTGCGAACGATGGTCGCCAGATCGTTGAAGCGGGGGCGCCAGCCCAGTTCCGACTGGATACGCGACGAATCCGCCACCATGGCCGCAATATCGCCCGCGCGGCGCGGACAATGGATGATCGGGAAATCGCGTCCCGATTCCCGCTGCACGGCCTGCAGGACGTCCAGAACCGAATAACCGACGCCATAACCGCAATTGAGCGTGCGGGTGCCGCCACCGGCGCGCAGATGCGCCATGGCCAGCATATGTGCGTCGATCAGGTCGCTGACATGAATATAGTCGCGGACGCCGGTGCCATCGGCGGTCGGGTAATCCGTCCCGTAAACTTCCACCCGGTCGCGGCGACCGGTTGCGGCTTCGCAGGCCACTTTGATGAGGTTTGCCACGCCCGTGGGCGAAGGCCCGGCGCGGCCCTGCGGGTCGGCTCCGGCGACGTTGAAATAACGCAGCGCCACATAGTTGAAATCATGCGCCTGCACGACATCGCGCAGCATGATTTCAGAGGCGAGTTTCGACAGGCCGTAGGGGTTTTCCGGGCTGAGGATCGCGGTTTCAGGAACCGGGCCGTCAAAGGGCTGGTTTCCATAGACGGCGGCTGTCGAGGAGAAGATGAAATTGCGGATGCCATGGGCGACTGCCGCAGCGACGAGGGCGCGGGTCGTGCCCGTATTGTTTTCGTAATATTCGAGCGGCTGGCTGATCGATTCAGGAACGCTGACGGAGCCCGCGAAGTGGAAGATGGTCTCGATCTGGTTTTCTTCGAAAATCTGGTCCAGCAGTGCGCGGTCCGCCGCATCGCCCAGATAAAAACGCGCCGCCGGCGCAACAGCCCAGCGCGAGCCCGTCGAAAGCCGGTCGACAACAACGACCTCTTCCCCGGCATCGAGCAAAGCCCACACCATGTGGCTTCCTATATAACCGGCCCCACCCGTGACCAGAACAGCCATGATACTACTTCCCTGTTTGCTTTTCTTGAGCTCATCAAAGCCAATAATTCTTCATCATTGATTACTTGCACAGCGAATACGCGACCAATCCACCGCCCCATTAAAAAGGTGGGTTACGATTGGTTAGCGCAATGAAGTGCTTTTTATTTATTAGTGAAAATGTTCTCATAAATGGAACAAGGAGCGCATATCACAGAAAATACCCCACGTCGATGGTTGCGCCGTGGGGTTGCAGTTTTAGGTCTTCGCTGTGATTTTGTTGTCGATTTCCCTACCCCAGCGCGATCCCGGCACGGCAGGGGAAACCATTGAACGCAAAGCCGACGCTTACCTGCCGAGGATATAGGATGCCAGCCGATCGGCCGCGTCTTCTATCTGCCTGGGGTTGCGCAGGAAGCAGGCGCGGAGAAACAGTTCCCCTCCCGGGCCGAAGGCCGTGCCGGGCGCAAGACCGACCCCGGTCTTGTCGACGATATCGAGCGCCGTCGCCCGGCTGTCCGTCACGCCGTCAATCTTGAGAAAGGCGTAAAGGGCGCCGTCCGGCTTCAGGGTTTCCACACGGTTCGTCGCGATGAGCGCATCGCAGAGAATATCGCGGGATGTCAGAGCGCGTTCGTAATTTTCGCGGACGAAACCATCGCCGTGATCGAGGGCGGCGACAGCGCCGCGCTGCATGAACTGCGCCACGCCTGAGGTGGAATATTGAATGAGATTCTCGATCACCTGACCGATGGCCGGCGGGGCGACAAGCCAGCCGACGCGCCAGCCGGTCATGGACCAGTTCTTTGAGAAGGAGTTGGCGAAGACGATTTTGTCGTCCGGCTCCATGACGTCGAGGAAGGACGGCGCACGGCTGCCGGAATAGTGATAAAGCGCATAAATCTCGTCGGCGACGATCCACAGATCGTGTTTGCGGGCGAGCGTCAGAACGTCGCGGAGATTGTCGAGCGTCGCCGTCCAGCCGGTCGGGTTGGAGGGCGTATTGATGAAAAGCGCCTTCGTCTTATCCGTGATCGCGCTTTCCAGCCTGTTGATGTCGAGATTCCAGCGGCCGTCGCGGAAATCGATACCGACCGGAACCGCCTTCGCACCCGCCACGCCGATGGCGGCCACGATATTCGGCCATGTCGGAGACAGATAGACCATTTCGTCACCGGGCGAGGTCAGCGCCTGCACGGCAAGCACGATGGCCTGCATGCCGGAACCGGTCGCATAAAAATGTTCCGGCGGCAGCGACGTCGCGAAATGACGTTGATAATAGCGGCTCAGCGCCTGGCGCAATTCGGGAATACCGCGCTGCCAGGTATAGAAGGTTTCGCCGTTGTTCAGCCCATCAATGGCGGCCTGATTGATGAAGTCCGGGCTCGGCAGATCGCCTTCGCCGACCCAGAGCGGCAGGAGATTGTCCCGCCCCCGGGCATAATTCACGACTTCAACAATGCCGCTCTCGGGAGCCGCCAGAGAGCGCGCACTCAGACTGTTCAAAATGGACATTAAAGACACTCCGTTTGGCGCCTTCTTATCGCATCGAATCAGCCATGTGCATGATATTCCGTGAGGCGATCATGGATTTTCTTTATGGGTCATCCCCGGCAGGAGATCGCCGGCCTCATGGGCCGGCACATCAGGCCGGGGACGATGGCGACAATCAACGCGTCTTCAGCAGATCGCGGATTTCGGTGAGGAGCTTGACGTCTTCCGGCGGCGGTGCTGCTTCCGGCTTTTCCTCGACCTTCTTGCGCTCAACGGAATCACGAAGCTTGTTGACGCCCTTGACCATCAGGAAAATGATCCAGGCCAGGATTAGGAAGTTGATGAGAACCGTCAGAAAGTTGCCGTAGGCGAAGACGGCGCCCTGCTCGCGGGCGGCGGCGAGCGAGGTGGCGTTGACATTGGAACTCAACGCCAGGAAGTAGTTCGAGAAGTCGAACCCGCCGAAGATGGCGCCGACAATCGGCATGATGAGATCGTTGACGACGGAGTCGACGATCTTGCTGAAAGCCGCACCGATAATAACACCCACGGCCAGATCCATGACATTGCCGCGGGCAATGAAGGTTTTAAATTCGTTAAGCATTCAGATTGTCCCTCTCTCCTGCTTCGCGAGCTGAAGCTATGTGACTGTCCCTACGGGTCGAACCATATAGGGTCCGGGCTTCATTTGGAATCCGCGGGATTGCATTTATTAGCTTTTTTGCACGCTCACCTTGAACTTTATGCTCAGACCGCGCTCATTCTCAACGGCAGAGAATTCGCCTATGCTGATATTCGGGAATTCTTGCATGGGGAGGATGCGTGCTTCCTGGGTGGATCATATTCGGTTCGGCCTTCGCTTATGTCCTGCTGCTGTTTGCGGTTGCAAGCTATGGGGACAGGAAGAGCCGCAAAAGAAACGCTCCGAATAAAGGGCGTCCGTTCGTCTATGCGCTCAGCCTGGCGATCTATTGCACCTCCTGGACCTATTTCGGCGGCGTGGGGCTTGCGGCAGACAGGGGACTGGAATTCCTCGGCATCTATACCGGTCCGATCCTTGCCTTCACCATCGGCATGCCGATCATCCGCCGCATCGTCGAACTGGCGAAAACGGAAAAGCTGACGTCCGTTGCGGATTTCATTGCCGCCCGTTACGGCAAGAACTCCACAGTGGCGATGATCGTCGCCATTATCGCGCTCGTCGGCGCCATTCCCTATATCGCGCTGCAGCTGAAAGCCGTTTCCAGCTCGGTGGCGACGATGGTCGATCCCGGCGATTACGGCATTGGCAGCGGCAATCTTTATTTCCTCGACCTGCCGCTGGTCGTCACCATCGTCATGGCGGGGTTTGCCGTCATGTTCGGCACCCGCCACACCGATGCCACCGAACATCAGGACGGGCTCATTCTGGCGATCTCGATGGAATCGCTGGTCAAGCTCGTCGCCATGTGCACCGTCGGCTTTTATGTGCTCTTCGTGCTCTTTGACGGTCCCGTGCATCTGTGGCAGCTCGCCTCCGATAACGAACAGGCCATGCGGGCCATATCCTATCACACGCCCGTCAGCCGCTGGATCGTGATGACGCTGCTTTCCGGCTTCGCCATCATCCTGCTGCCGCGCCAGTTCCACGTCACCGTGGTTGAAAACCGCACGCCGCAGGAGCTGCGCATGGCGGGGTTCCTGCTGCCGCTCTACCTTATCGCGATCAACATCTTCGTGCTGCCGATTGCGCTGGCCGGCATTCTGACGCTCGGCGCCAATGGCGATGCCGATCTCTACGTGCTGCAATTGCCGCTCAATCATCAGATGCCGGTCGTGTCGCTGATCACCTTCATCGGCGGATTTTCGGCGGCGACCGCGATGGTGATCGTCGCTTCGGTGGCGCTGTCGATCATGATTTCCAACGATATCGTCATGCCGATCTTCCTGCGGCAGAAGCTGCTGAACCGTTCTCCGCACCGGGACGACTTCGCCAAGACGCTGCTCAACATCCGCAGGACGGCAATCTTTGCGGTGCTGCTTCTGGGCTATGGCTATTATCGCGCCGCCGACAGCGCCACGGGCCTTGCCTCCATCGGCCTTCTGGCATTCGCCGCCATTGCGCAGATGGCCCCTGCTTTGTTCGGCGGGCTGTTCTGGCGGCGCGCCAATGCGCGCGGCGCAATCGCCGGCTTAAGTTCCGGCTTTTTCGTCTGGGCCTATCTGCTGTTCCTGCCGAGCTTCGGCGGGCCGGATAATTCCGAGGTCGCGGCGAATATTCTCGGCTTCCTGTTTTCCGGCAGCACGGTGTTCAACGGGCCTGAAGCCGACCCGTTCGTGAATGCCGTCATTCTCAGCCTGCTCGTCAACAGCCTTGCCTTCGTGCTCGGCTCGCTTTCGCGCAATCCGAGGCCGGTGGAGCGCATCCAGTCCGGCATCTTCGTCAAGCGCCACTCAAAATCGCAATTCGCTACACGCGGCTGGAAAACCCGTGTCAGTGTCGGCGACCTCAAAAGCGCGGTCGCCCGCTATCTCGGCGAGGAGCGCATGTTGCGGTCACTCGCGACCTATGAAAAGACGGCGGGCAGGAAGCTCAATGACGACCAGCCGGCGGACATGGCGCTGATCCATTTCTCCGAACAGTTGCTGGGCAGCGCCATCGGCTCTTCCTCCGCCCGTCTGGTGCTTTCGATCATTCTTCAGAAGGCGGAAGACACCAGCGCGGACACGGCATGGCTACTCGACCAGGCGAGCGAGGCCCTGCAATATAATCAGGACATGCTGCAGACCGCGCTCGCCCAGATGGACCAGGGCATTGCGGTTTTTGACAGTTCGCAGCAGCTCACCATCTGGAACCGGCGCTTCCGCACGCTGCTGGATTTGCCCGAGCAATTCGGCCAGGTCGGCGTACCGCTCACGGATATCGTTTCGATGCTGCAGGAACGCGGCGATATGCCCGATGGCGACACGAATGAGCTGATTACCAGCTTCCTGACGATGGACCTGCCCTTCTCGCTGGTGCTGGCGGGCGGCGAGCGCATCATCGAAGTGCGCTCCAACACCATGCCGGACAAGGGCATCGTCGCCACCTTCACCGATATCACCCAGCGTGTGGCGAGCGATCAGGCGCTGAAACAGGCAAACGAGACGCTGGAGCAGCGCGTGGCGGAGCGAACCGTGGAGCTTACCCGCGTCAACCGCGAACTGGCGGAAGCGAGAGCATCCGCCGACGAGGCGAATATCGGCAAGACACGGTTTTTCGCCGCCGCCGGCCACGATATTCTCCAGCCGCTGAATGCCGCCCGCCTCTATTCCTCTTCGCTGGTCGAACGGCTTGGCGCATCGGGAGAAAGCGATCTCGTCCATAATATCGATTCGGCGCTGGAATCGGTCGAAACCATTCTCGGCGCGGTTCTCGATATTTCCCGTCTCGACACCGGCTCGATGAAGGCGCGCATGACATCCGTGCCGCTGAATGAGCTGCTGAAACGCATCGAAACCGATTTCGCGCCGATGGCGCAGGAGAAGAACCTCGACCTCGTGGTCATGCCAACCTCACTCACGGTCCGCTCCGACCCTAATCTCCTGCGGCGTCTGATACAGAATCTCGTTTCCAACGCCATCAAATACACGTTGAAGGGCAAGGTGGTCGTCGGTGCGCGCCGCCGGGGCGGCGAAGTGGTCATTCAGGTGACGGATTCCGGTATCGGCATTCCCTCTTCCAAGTTTCGCACTGTCTTCAAGGAATTCGCCCGATTGGACGAGGGTGCAAGAACGGCATCCGGCCTCGGGCTCGGTCTTTCCATCGTCGACCGGCTGTCGCGCATGCTGCACCATCCGGTCCAGCTGATTTCCACCCCCGGAAAAGGCACAACCTTCCGCATCCACCTGCCGCGCGAGGCGGATCGCATCGTACCGGCCAAAGCCGATGGCGGGACAATCAGTCCCGCAGCCAGCGACCGCCTTCAGGGCGTCCGGGTCCTGTGCATCGACAACGAGCCGAAAATCCTCGAGGGCATGACGCTGCTCTTGACGGGATGGGGCTGTGAGGTTTTACCCGCAGGTTCCGTGGCGACGCTTGAGGAGCCCTTCCTCACTTTGGCCGCAGCCCCCGACGTCATCGTCGCCGATTACCATCTGGACGATGGCGACGGCATCAGTGCCATCCGCCTCATCAGGACATTTTACGGCAAGACGATCCCTGCCCTGCTGGTGACGGCGGATCGCAGCCCGGAAGTGCGCAGCGATGCCGAAAAATACGGGATTTCGGTTCAGCACAAACCGGTCAAACCGGCGGCGCTGCGGGCCTATATCAACCAGATATCCGGTACTGTGCGGGCAGCGGCCGAATAAAAACTCCCGGACCTTGCGATCCGGGAGCGGTTTTGACCTTCAAAAACAGACCTATCAGGCCGCCTGGTTGTAGCGATCCCTGCCGGTCGCCGAACCCTGCTCCATCTGGAACCGCTGCACCAGATCGAGCAGCGCTTCCACCTCGCCTGAGAGTACCCGGCTGGCCGCGCTCGACTGTTCGGCAAGCGCCGCATTCTGCTGCGTCATCTGGTCCATCTGGTTGACGGAGCTGTTGACGTTATGAAGCGCGGAGGACTGGTCCTGCGTCGCCGTCGCAATGGTTTCGACATGCTGGCTGACGGTAACGATCTGCTGGCTGATGGCGGAAAGAACCGTGCCCGCCTCCTGCACCAGCTTCGAACCGGAGCTGACCTCATGCGTCGACTGGTTGATGAGCTGCTTGATCTCGCGGGCCGCGTCGGCGGAGCGCTGGGCGAGCTCACGCACTTCCTGCGCCACCACGGCAAAACCCTTACCCGCCTCACCCGCACGCGCCGCCTCGATGCCGGCATTGAGCGCAAGAAGATTGGTCTGGAAGGCGATGTCGTCGATGACCTCGATGATCTGCTCGATCTTGCGCGAGGCGTCTTCGATGCGGCCCATGGCGTCGACGGCGTTGCTGACGACCGAACCGGAACTGTCGGCGCTCTGCTTGGTGATGCGCACAGCCTCATTGGCCTCCCGCGCCCGCTCGGCCGACGATCTGACGGTAACCGTGATTTCGTCCACGGCGGCGGCGGTCTCTTCCAGCGAGGCGGCCTGATTTTCGGTGCGCTTCGACAGGTCGACCGACGATTGCTCGATTTCAAAACCGCTATGCTGGATGATCAGCGTGCGCTCGCGGATCTGCCCCAGCGCATCGCGCAGATTGAGAAGGGATTCGTTGAAATCCGTGCGCAGGCGGTCGAGACGACCGGCGAAAGGCGTCTCGATAGTGCGGCTCAGATCGCCACGCGAAAGCCTGCCGAGGCCGGAAGCGATCTCGCTGACCGCAAATTCGATCTGGCCGTCGAGTTCCTGTTTCTCGGCGTCGTTGCGGTGACGTTCGGACTCGGCTGCGGAGCGTTCCTCGGCGCTTTTGCCCTCGATCGCCAGTTTCTCGATCGCATTCTCGCGGAAAATCACCAGCGCGCGGGCGATGTTGCCGAATTCATTGGTGTTGGTGGCGTAGGGGATCGGCGTGTCGAGATTGCCGTCCGAAAGGGACTTCACCGCATCGGTCAGCTTGCCAAGCGGCTGAAGCGTGCGCTTGATGACGAAATAGGCGAGCAGGCCGACGCCAAGCATGGCGAGCGCGCCACAGATCAGCATCATGTCGCGCAGGCTGTATATCTGCGCATCGTAGACATCCATGGGAACGCCCACGAACAGGATGCCGACGGTTGCGCCGGTCTTGTTCGTAACCGGCATATAACCGGTCATATAGCTGGTGCCGAACAGCGTGGCGGTGCCAAAATAGGCCTCTCCCTTGGAAACTTTCGGGAAAGCGGGATGATCGGTAGCAAGCTTGGTGCCTGCTGCTCTCTCACCCTTTTCGTTCTTCAGATTGGTGGTCAGACGAATGAACTCGCCGGCCTTGGCTTCAAAAACAGTAGAGATACCGCCGTTGCCGGCTGCCGTGCGATCGACGAGATCATTGTCACGCATCGTTCCGATGCTGGCGCGACCGACGCTCTTCAACTCGCCATCCACCATTTCGAGGGCAACGCCGCCGACCTTCATCTCATAGAGGATGGCCATGCCGCGCATTGCGCTGTGCGTATCACGCAACGCGGTGGTGATGATGTTGTCCTTCAAGCGAATGTAGGTCGAAAAACCAACTGCCGCCACGCTGAGCGTGATCAGGCCGATCGTCAACGCGACGACCTTGCCGGCAACGGACTTAAAGAGCCGGTTGTGCATGAAACAGTTCCCCAAAGCCAAACTTATAAAAGTTCTAATAGGCAACTGTTAAAAAAACGCGAAGTGTCGATAGCGCCTTTTAGGGGGCACAAGCCGGGGCGGCACCTACCGGCTTATGAGGGACGGGAAAGCCCGTCCGCCGTCAGTGGATATAACCGAGCCGGATGGCCTTGGCGATCGCCTGGATGCGGTTGACGGAATCGAGCTTGATCGTCGCCGAACCGAGATAGGCGTTGACGGTGTGCACGGAAAGCCCGAGTTTGACCGCGATTTCTTCGCTGATACGGCCGTCCCCCGCCAGTTGCAGGCAGGCGATTTCCCTCTCGCTCAGCGCTTCCGAAGGCGCCGCCTTGCGCTCGTCCAGCGCCAGCATGTCCACCATGATTTCACAGCATTTGATGTGCTGTTCGATCACGACCTCATTGTCGAGAACGAGGTTGGTGCCGCAGAAGACGATATAACCGTTGCCGATGGTGCCGAGCCGCACCGGAAGCGCCAGCCCCGCATAGGGCAAGGTATCGTTCTCGATGCGGCGCAGAAGTGCGGGCACATCGGGAAGGTCGGCAAAGCCGCCGGCATTCTTGTTGCGCCAGATGACCGGCAGGAGCGACGTCTCGATATGATCGAGAAGAATGTCGCCGACGGCGCGGATGAACTGCGCGCTCTGCTCTGCGGCATTCATGCCCCAGTTTTCCAGCTCGCAGGTCAGCTTCTTCTTGTTGGGGAAACCGGAAGCGGCAGCCTTCGTCACCACGAAATTGCGTGCGCCGACCAGCTTCTGCATGGCGACGAGCTTCGGAAAAAGATCCGACCGGCTCGTCACGATAGGGCTACGGTAAAACATGCCCGTCTGACCTGAACCCTCATTGTCTTTCGTCTGTACCATCCGTCCGACCATTATACGAGGTTGTTGCGCACGGCGTAGGCAATTGCCTCCGAGCGGGTTTTCGTCGCGGTTTTACGCATCACGCTTGTAATGTAATTATTGATCGTATTGCGCGAAATGCCAAGGATCATCGCAATTTCATCGCTCGTCTTGCCTTCCGCGATCCAGAACAGGCATTCGAGTTCGCGCTCCGTGAGATCGATATCGCGCACGGTCTTTGCTTCGCTGGCAATGCCGAAGCTGACGCAATAGCCCGTCAGCAGGGCGATTTCGCGCAGCCGTTCCGGCGAAGGCACCGCTTCTTCGGGAAACAGCAGCAGCAGCGAAAGCCGGATGCGTCCTACACAGAAAGACAGCGCCGAATATTGCCGGTCTATGCCGTAGGGAACCGAAACATCGTCGGGAAGGAAGAGCAGCCGCGGCTGCAGAAGCGAAAGGCATTTCTCCATTTCGCTCGATCTGTTCTGGCTGTTGGCCAGCTCGATACCGAGCCTGCGGACCAGATCGAAAGGCCAGTCGGAGGTGACGATGAATTTCAGTCCGGTTTCTTCGAGAAGATCATCCCGCGCCAGCAGATAATGCGAGGCGCCAGCGTAGGTTACGAGCAGATCCAGTGCGCCTGCAACGTTACCGGCAGCAGCCGTGGCTGCGACGTTTTTAGCAAGCTGATCGCGCGGCAAGGGCTTACCCATGCCCTCCATAGGCTTGGCAGACAGCCTGCGGATATCAACATCGACTTTCAATCGCCTACGCCCTCTTGCTCCCAGTGGGAGATTATACCTCGGGATGGAATCATTCCATTCGAGAAGCTTACCAAAATGGGACGGCAAGCCCCCGGAGACCGAATCACTTCATTTTATGGAACGGACTGGGATTTGCCATTACCTGACACCAGCCTTTCCACGTATTTCGCTGTTCGTCTATTGCTAAAAAAACATACTGAAAAGCTGTTCAATCCATAAACGGCATTCTCAGCCAATTCCCAGCAAACTGTATCGTTGCTGAATTTTTTGTAAACACTGTCCTGAAACGAGATTGCCACGGCTCGCCCGCCAAGCATAGCAAAAAGCCCAAAAACGGAAAAAAGGCCGGGTAAAACCGGCCTTTTCGATATTATGCAGCTTTTTCCACCGCCCATTTGCGCAGGATTTTGGCGGCTCTTTCCTCGCTGATTTCCACCATGCGGGAGAGCCTGCGCTCGGGTCCTTCGCGAACCCGGCGGTTGAATGTGCCCTCGCCATCGCCGCCCGCCAGAAGGTCGTCGGTGCTGTCGAAGCCGAAATCCGCCCCGAAACCTTCCATGAGACCGCCTGCGCCCGCATCCATGCCGGGAGAGAAATCCGGCAGTTCGAGACCGGCGGCCTCCTGGCTGAGCTGGCCTGCGGCGGCCCCGTTGCCGGTCACGGTGCGAACCAGAGGGCGTACACCGAGCCAGACGACAAGGAAGGCGACAGCGACAAAGGCGAGCGAGTTGATGATGCCAGCGGAATTGCGGCTCAGCACTTCCATGATGCCGGGTCCGGTTGCGGCCTCATCCAGCAATTGCGTTTCGAGGAAGTCCATCGCCGTCAGCGAGACGATGTCGCCACGGTCGGAGGAAATGCCCGCGGCCGAAGTGACGATCTTCTGCATTTCGGCAAGATAGGCGTCGATCTTCGCCTGATCGGCGGGCTCGCCGACCATTTTGGCGATCCGGCCCTTGTTGACGACGACCGCGACCGAAATCTTCTCGACGGTGTAGCCATTCTTGACCGTGGCTACCGTCTTGGAATTGATCTCGTAATTGGTCTGCTCTTCCTTCTTGGCCGACTGGTCGGAGGATTGCGGACCGCCGCCGCCGCCCTGGGGCGCGGCCTGCGGTACGTTCTGCTCCACGGTCGCGGCCGTATCCGGCTGCGTTTCCTGGGACTTCTGGTCTTCCTTTACCGTGCGCACGGAGCGCTCGACGCGCGATTCCGGATCGTAGACGGTTTCCTGAATCTGGCGGCTGTCGGTATTCAGCTGCGCCGTGACGCTGGAGCGGAAATTGTCCATGCCGAGGAAAGGCGCCAGCGCCTTGTCGATATTGGTTTCGATTTCCTGCTGCACATTCTGCGCCAGCGTCAGCGAGCGGTTCATGGCGGCATTGGTGACATCGTCGCCGGAAGCGAGAAGCTGGCCGGTCGAATCAAGCAGTGTCACATCGTCGACTTCAAGGCCGGGAACGGCCGAGGCGACGAGGTGACGGATGGAGGCGGACGCCTTGCGGCCGGCCGAAGCACTGGCGCGGATCATGACCGATGCGGTGGGCTTCTGTTCGCCGCGGCGGAAATTGCCGACGTCAGGCATGACGATATGGACGCGTGCGGCCGCAATGCCGTCAATCTGCTGGATGGAGCGGCCGATCTCGCCCTCAAGGGCGCGAACGCGCGTCACTTCCTGCATGAAGGAGGTCAGGCCGAGGGAGCCGACATTGTCGAAAAGCTCATAACCGGCATTGGCGCTGTCGGGCAGGCCGCGCTCAGCCAGAAGCAATCTTGCCTTGCTGGTGAGGCCAACGGGAACCTGAAGGCTGGAACCATCGGTCCCCACCTGAAAGTCCAGACCCGATTCGGCGAGCGCAATGCTGATCTTGTTAAGGTCGCTTTTTTCAAGCCCCACATAGAGGGTCTCGTAAGCGGGACGGTTCACGTAAAGAGCTGCAGCGAGGATGATGGCCATGGACACAACGCCCACGCCGCCCAGCATCAGCAGCCGCGTCTGCCCCAGCGCCGCGACATTCTTCAAGACCTGAGGGATTTGATTTAACAGATTCATTCTGTTCCGCACCGTCATTCATAGAGTCCGAGACCTTTTGGCCCCGTCGTGACAATAGGGTGCGAAGCTTGCGCGAGCGTTGCCTTTCTCCGCATTCAGCAAGGAAAGGAACGCGGCGGGAATATGGTCTAGAACAGGTCGAAGTCGCCGGAAGCCTTGTCCAGCGGCTGGGAATGGCCATGGCGGAAGGCAGCGCCCAGCGCCTTCTGCATTTCGGCCAGCTTGACGAGGCTAAGCGCGGTGGAGACATCCACGATCCAGTCTCCGGGGATGGAACCGGTGATGGTATCGATGAATTCCGCAAGGCCGCGGGTTTTCTGGACGGCAAGGTCGATGCCCTGCAGCAGCTTGACGCCTTCACTGGACAATTGACCGCTGGTCACTTCAAGCAATTGCGGCTCGATGCGCTCGATGAGATAGGCGACGTCGTGCAGTTCCGATACCACGCGCATCAGAACGTCCGGCAGGGCTTCTTCGAACGGAGTGGCGGCGGTGTGCTCTGCAAGCTGCATTGGAAACTCCGTGACTAGAAAAATTCGATGTCGTTGGCGACTGGCTTGGGGGCCGGCACCGGACGCGTTTCCATGGCAACCGTCTTCTGGGTTTCCGCGCCGCTGAGCGGGTGCTGACGCGCGCGCCCGGAGACCGGCCAGAATTCGATCTTTCGGCCGTGGTCCCCGCCTGTGGAGGAGCTTAAGACCGGAATACCTTCATCCTTCAGAAACTGCATGGCGAAGATGGCATTCTGCTCGCCGACGTTGGAGAAGCTGGCAATCGTCTTTGCGCCGCCGAAAACCTTCGCTTCCAGCCGGTCGCGCCGCGCCCCCTGCTTCAGGAGCCCGTTGATCAGGAGCTCCATGAGATGCACGCCGTAACGCGTGGCATCTCCGCCGGTCACATTGCCCGTTCCCGGCAGCAGGAAGTGATTCATGCCCCCTAAGCCGGCAACGGGGTCTCTCAGACAGGCGGCCACGCACGAACCGAGTATCGTCGTCAGCACCACATCGGGATCGCTGACGACCTTGTACTCGCCCTGAATGATATGTACGCGCTTGGCCGCAGCTTCAATCATTTCAGCGATCCGAAAACCGCCTCGATGGCAGCGCGCATTTTGTCGATCGTGAAGGGCTTGGCCAGCACGTTGTTGGCGCCGAGCTGGGCTGCCTTCTGCACCAGCGCGCGGTCACCCTGCGCGGTGAGGATGATGAAGGCGGCCTTCTTGGTGGTCGGGTTGGCCCTGACGGCGTGCAGGAAACCGAGACCGTCCATCTTCGGCATGTTGAAATCGGAAATGACGAGATGATGGGGCTGCTGCTCCATGATCTTCATTCCCTGCTCGCCGTCACCGGCGGCGGTGATCTGCTTGAAGCCGAGCTGTGTCAGCGCATCGCTGAGCAGCAGCCGGCTGGTCACCTGATCGTCGACGATCAGAACTTTGATCTTTTCTGCGAGAGACATTAGTCAGCACCTTCTTTGCGGGCAGTGGTTAGTTTCAGGATTTCTTCGCCGATGGAGGCCAGCGGGAGTTGCTGTTCCACGGCGCCAAGTTCATAGGCCACGCGGGGCATGCCGTAGACGACACATGTTTTTTCGTTCTGACCGACGGTGCGCGCACCGGCATGACGCATTTTCAACAGCCCGGCTGCGCCATCGCGGCCCATGCCGGTGAGAATGACGCCGACGGCGTTACGGCCGGCAAGCTCGGCCACCGAATCGAACAGCACATCGACGGAGGGCCGGTGGCCGTTGACGGGATCGCGTTCGACAAGCCGGCAGCAGGGTGCGGACCGGTTGGCGATCTGCAAATGGCGCTCGCCGCCCGGCGCAAGATAGATCTTGCCGGTCTGCAGACGCGCACCGTCCGTCGCCTCTTCCACCACGGGGGCGCAGATGCGGTTCAGCCGTTCGGCAAAACTCTTGGTGAAGGTCGGCGGCATGTGCTGGGTGATGACGGTCGGCGGGCAATTGGCCGGGAATTTCTGCAGCACGGCGATCAACGCTTCGACACCGCCGGTGGAGGAACCGATGGCCACGACCTTGCGCCCAGCGCGATATTCACTGACCGGGACCGGCTGCGGCGCGGCTGCGGCTTCCGGGCGCGCCGCACGGTAGGCGGCATGTTGCGAGCGGGCGGCGGCCTTCACCTTGTCGGCCAGATCGCCGAAGGGGCGTGCATCGCCCGGAGCCGGCTTGCCGACACAGTCGAAGGCGCCGATTTCAAGCGCGGCAAGCGAAGCATCCGCGCCGCGATGGGTCAGCGACGAGACCATGATGACCGGCATGGGCCGCAGGCGCATGATCTTTTCGAGAAATTCCAGCCCGTTCATTTCCGGCATCTCGATGTCGAGCGTCACGACATCGGGATTGAGCTGCTTAATGGCCGCGCGTGCTTCCATGGCGTTGCCGGCCTGCCCGACCACCTCGACTTCCGGATCGGCCTTGAGGACAGCCGAAATCAGGCCGCGCATGGTGGGCGAATCATCGACGACGAGTACCCGTGCGAGTGCGCTCATGCCTTCCTCCCCGAAGCGTGGCCAGTGAAGCGGTAGGTGGTGATGCCCGTATTGTCGAACAGGTTCTTGGCGTCACCGGAGACGCGTTCGGAATGCCCGATATAAAGATGACCGCCTTCCGGCAGCAGCCCGGCAAAACGCGACCAGATGCGCATCTGCGTCGGCTCGTCGAAATAGATGACGACGTTGCGGCAGAAGATCACGTCGAAATTGCCCTTGAAGGGCCATTGCGTCATCAGGTTCAACTCGTTGAAGGTGATGAGACGCTTGACCTTGTCGTCGATGCGGAACTTGCGGCGACCGCCGGCGTCGACTTCCGTGAACCATTGCTTGCGCATGGCCGGAGATACGGTTTCGAGCGCATTGTCGTCATAGACCCCTGCCCGGGCCTGCGCCAGAATCTTGGGGTCGATATCCGTCGCCAGGATTTTGAAATCGTAATCCGCCGCATTCGGGAACATGGCGAGCACGGTGAGCGCGATGGAATAGGGCTCCTGCCCATCCGAACAGGCAGCCGACCAGATGCGGACACGACCGCCGCTCTTCGCCCGCGTGATAAGACCCGGCAGGACCTCGTCCCGCAGATGTTCGAAATGGTGGTTCTCGCGGAAGAAACGGGTGAAATTCGTCGTCAGATGCGACAGCATTTCACGACGCGCCTGCGCGCCATCCGGCGAGGACACCAATGCGCAATATTCGCGGAAACCCGACAGGCCGAGGTTGCGGATATGCTTCGACAGTCGGGAATAGACCAGCGACGCCTTGGTGTCGTTGAGATAGATGCCCGCATCGGCATAGATCATCGCCGCGATTTCCGAAAGGTCGCGTCTCGTCAGCGGATATTCGCCGCTGGCAAGAACCTCGTCGGGAGACTGGCGCTGGTCGCTGAAATTAAGTGCTGCCATGGATGATCCGCTTTCAACCTGTCGCCGCGAGCGACATTTCCTGCTTCAGGGGCTGTCCGCGCGAGGCGCTGACGATGGCATCGACATCCAGGATGAGCGCGACACGGCCGTCACCGAGGATGGTGGCGGCGGCAATGCCCGGAACATGGGTATAGTTGGCTTCCAACGACTTGATGACAACCTGACGCTGGCCCTGGATCGCGTCGACCATCAGGGCGCGCTGGCCACCGCCTTCCGATTCCACCAGAAGCGCGACACCTTCGACCGGATCGGCCTGGGTCGGGCGGAAGTTCAGCACGCGGCCGACATCGACCAGCGGGCAGAAGGAGTTGCGGATGGAGATCAGCCGCTGGTTCGCGCCGAAGGAATGAATGTTCTTCGCTTCCGGCTGCAGGGTCTCCACGATTGCCGTCAGCGGCACCACCAGCGTCTGGCCGGCAACGGTCACCACCATGCCGTCGAGAACGGCAAGCGTCAGCGGCAGGCTCATGGTGAAGGTCGAGCCATGGCCGGGGCGCGAGGAGATGCTGATGCGACCGCCAAGCGCCTGAATGGAGCGCTTGACCACATCCATGCCGACGCCGCGGCCGGAAATGTCGGAAATCTTGTCGGCGGTGGAGAAGCCCGGAGCGAAGATCAGATTGTCGATCTCTTCATCCGTCAGGTTCGCGTCGGCGGCGATGAGGTCGTTGTCGATTGCCTTCTGGCGAACGCGCTCGCGGTTGATGCCCGCGCCATCGTCCTGAAGCTCGATCAGGATGCGGCCCGAACGGTGCTTGGCCGAAAGCTTGATGGTGCCTTCCGGGTTCTTGCCCGCCGCTTCGCGCTTTTCCGGCGTTTCGATGCCGTGGTCGACGGCATTGCGGATCATATGCGTCAGCGGTTCGGCCAGCTTGTCGATGACCGTCTTGTCGACTTCCGTGTTTTCACCTTCGGTGACGAGGCGGATCTGCTTGCCGATCATGTCTGCGACTTCGCGGACGATACGCGACATGCGCTGGAAGACGGGCTTCACCGGCTGCGCGCGGATCGCCATGACGCTGTCCTGAATTTCGCGCGTCAGCTGCTGTAGTTCGTCCAGACCCATATTGACGGCGGAGGTGCCGCTCGCATCGTTTTCGATGACGCTCTGCGACAGCATCGCCTGATTGATGACGAGTTCGCCGACGAGGTTGATCAGGCGGTCGACACGGTCGAGGTCGACGCGGATGGTCTGGCCGGCGCTGGCATTGGCCGCTGCATTGGCATTCGCCTGGGCTGCGGCAGGCGCTGCCGCCGCTTCACGCTTTTCGATTGCCGCATTGACGCTCTGGGCGATCTGCGTTGTCGCAACGGCCGTTTCGACCGCTGCGGCAACGTAGGAGGCTTCAGCCGGGGCGATTTCAACAGCGGGCTGCTCTTCCGGTCCGCTATCGAGGGCCGAAAGATCGAACGGCACCGGGATCATCGGAAGCTCTTCCGCGTCGTCTGCGGCATCCGAAACAACCGGCACGATTTCGAGATCGCAATCCCATTCGGCAAATTCGAAGACGCTGCGGATGCCCTCTTCGCCCTTGTCGGTCGCAATCGAAACCGTCCAGGAAAGATAGGATGCTTCGGGATCGAGCTTGTCCAGAGAAGGCAGCTCCGACATGTCGCAATTGATGCTCATTTCGCCTATGCGCGAAAGATCGCGCAGGAGAAGGGCGGCCTCGTTGCCTTTCGAATAAAGCGACGCGTGCGGCTTGAAGGTGATCTGGAAGGACGGCGCTTCCATCAACGGCGTGGTTTCGTCGGCAAAGTCCGTGAAGGAGAACGGGATCGGCTCGAAGCCGCTCTCATCCGTCGGCTTGGGGGCGACGGGTTGCGGCGCCTTGACGGCGGCCGGCGCTGCCACGGGCGCGGAAACCTGCACGGTTTCGCCGTTTGCCAGCGCTTCCAGCTCCTTGACGAGGCCGCGGGTGCGGCTTTCATCGACGCTGCCGCCGTCTCTGGCCGCATTGGTCAGGTCCGCCAGCACGTCGGCGGAGCGCAGCATGACTTTCAGAACATCCTGTGTCGGCTCCAGCTTGTTGGAGCGGACGCAGTCGAGGGTCGTTTCAAAAACGTGGGCGAAGGCCACGAGATCATCGAGACCGAAGGCACCCGCCCCGCCCTTGATGGAATGAACGGCACGGAAAACGGCGTTGACGGTTTCCGGATCGCGGTCGCCGTCATTCAATTTAAGAAGCCCCGATTCCAGTTCAGCGAGTTGCTCCTCGCATTCCTGGAAAAAGATTTCCTTGATTTCGTTCATATCCATCGTGAAATGTCCCGTATCAGGCGGTTACGCGTTCAATGGCATCGATGAGTTTCGCAGGGTCGAACGGCTTGACGATCCAGCCCGTCGCACCGGCCTGACGGGCGCGGTTCTTCTTTTCTGCGTCGCTTTCGGTCGTCAGAACGAGGATCGGGATAGCCCGATACTTCTCGTTGCGCCGTACACCCTCGATGAAGCCGAAACCGTCGAGACGGGGCATGTTGATGTCCGTCACGATAACATCGGGGTTGCTCTGCTCGAGCACTTCGAGGCCCTCAATGCCGTCTTCAGCCTGAATGGTTTCGAAACCGGCATTGTTGAGCGTGACCAGGAGCATGTTCCTGATCGTCCGGGAATCATCCACGGTAAGAACTTTTTTCTTCACTTTTGCATCTCCTTGGGGAGCAAATGGTCAATATCGACGCCTATCAGTTTCATCGTCTTGTCGAATGCATCGGACACCCTGGCAAAACCGAAGCGCTTGCCGTCCTCTTCCCAGGATTTCGCGCCGGCCATGAGGACCTGGGCGCAAAGCGCACCGATGCGCTCCACCTCGGACGCATCTACCGACAAAGGTGCTCCCCTCAGCGTCATCAGCTTGCCGTGCAGGGCCGATGCTTCGTTGAGATCCAGCACCGGTGACAGTTTCAGCGTCGCCTCAGCTGCTTTTCTGGCTGCCATTACATGACTCCCTGACGTCTGAATTGTTGGTAATCCTGGCCGTAATCCGTGCGATTATCCGCACGGGCCATAAATGAAGTGTCCTGCCGGTCCGCACCGGACGCCGCTCTCGCCTGTCCCTGACGGGCGATGCGGAATTCGCGGATGGTGCGGCCGAGTTCGAGGATGACGGTTTGAAGCGCGTCGGCCTCGGAGGCGCTCGCGCTGATATCGACGGCGTTCCGGCCTGCCTGCCTTTGCTGCTCGCCGATATCGGCGGCAACCGATTGCAGTTCGCCGGCCTGCTCGGCCGTATGCCGGGAGACTTCCGCGATCATGTCGTTGATGCCCGAGACCTGCCGGACGACGCCACCGATTGCGTCCTGCGTGCGGTTGACCATCCGCACACCGCCCTCGACCTGCGTCTTGGTGGTGCCGACAAGGCTCTTGATTTCCCTTGCAGCGTCGGCGGAACGCTGGGCGAGCGCCCGGACTTCCTGCGCGACGACCGCGAAACCACGTCCGCTTTCACCCGCGCGCGCCGCCTCGATGCCGGCATTGAGGGCGAGAAGGTTCGTTTGAAAAGCAATCTCGTCAATCGTGCCGATGATCCTGCCGATCTGTTCGGCGGATTGTTCGATGTCCGACATGGCGTCAATCGCCTCGCCGATCGCCTTACCGCTTTCGACCGCCGCCTCGCGGGCGCGGGAAACAGCCGTTTCCGTGGCCGATATGCGGGCGCCGTTTTCAGCAACGTTCCCGATCATCGTCTGGATGGCGCGGGAGGTTTCGGCAAGGGCTTCAGCCTGCTGGCGGGAGCGCTCGGCCATGGAGCGGCCCATATCGGCAAAGCGCGCGCCGAGCGCCTCGGCCTCGCCGATGCTGTTTTGCGCCGCGATCAGCGATGCGCCAATCGTTTCCAGAGCCGTGTTGAAGGAAGCCGCAACATCGCGATAGGCTTCCGGCACTTCGCCGCCGATGCGGGCCTGCAAATCGCCTGCGGCAAAAGCCGTCAATGCCGTGCCCAGCAACTTCGCCGCTTCGGAGCGGTCACTGTCGCGCTGTTCCGCCAGTTCGCGGCCATGGCGCAGGCGCAATTCGTTGAAGCGCAGCGAGACGGCGATCTCGGTATCGACCATCACCAGACGGACGACATTCTTGACGGCTTCCGCCAGTTCACGGGTTTTCTTGCGGTTGCCGGGCAGGATGGAGCGCGGCGCATGCTCGGCCACCAGCCCGCCGACGAGATGTTCCAGAACCACCGCATGGCTGGCGATCTGCCAGCGCGGATCGAGACCCATGCGGCTGGCATTGTCGGAAAGAACCTTTACCCGCTCGGCGTAAAGCGCATCGAAACGCGCGTCGGTCAGAACGCTCCAGTGCGAGGATTGCAGATCGTGCAGGCGGTCGAGCTGGTTTTCACTTTCGAAAGACGGAGAACAGTCCGGCATGGACTGGAAACGGGTCATCACGTCCCGCAGGCCGGCCTTGACGTAAGGCTCCAGCATGCTGCGATAGCTGCGCAGGAAATCGGATTGCGTCTCGTCGAGGCCGGCAAAACGCAACCGTCCCGCCAGGCTTCCGCCTGCCGATCTGCGCGCTTGATCTGATGGCAAATCCTGCCCCAACCGACGTCCCCAACAACATGACGGCCGGTAAAACCCGGCCAAATTGGCCAAGGTTCAGAACGCCAGCACCCTAAGGGGATTTTTGAACGAACATACCCATCGCGGACGATGCGGCATCGACGCTTGCCAGACCTTCTTGAACCAAGAAACGAAAATACCGGATCGGCCCCGGTACGGCAGTGCGGCGTCATGCCTGGAAGGGGAGAGAACCCCATTCCGCCGTGGAAATACCATCAATCTTTATGGTTAATTCCTTGCTTGAAAGTTAAGAAACACAGGCGTCGGCGTCAAACGGTAAAATTTGTAAAAGCTTTTAGCCAATGCCGCCCTCACTTTGCCGCAAACGGGCAAAAACGAAAAGGAATCGGACGCCGCGGGCGGTTTTTCCCGCATGCGCGCTGGACAAGCATGTCCGGCTTCCCCTAAAACAAATCAACAGGATATTCGCTCAACGGTGATGCTTTAAAGAGACCTTTACGATCAAGGAGATGCCAACTTGCCATGGATGGAGAAAGGCCGCAGTTCAAGGCGCCATCCACAAGTGTTGATCGGCCTCGTGGTCGCAAGCCTGCTCGTCATGATCGGCTTTCAGGCGCCGGCCGGCGTAAAGCCCCTTTCCAAAACCAGCCGTCTCGAACGATTGCAGAGCGTCGATCCGGGCCGTTCCGTTTCTCTTCGCGAAAAGGATTGCGATAGCGGCAATGATTTCGGCTGCAGGGCCGGCGATGCGGGCTCGGGCTTTCGCCTGGACGCGTTTGCCTCACCCGCCCCCAGCCTCAGGGACAATGCCGACGTCTCGCTCGCTGCTGTTGCCATCGTGCCACAAGCTTCCCGAGACTTTGCCAGCGTGGTTCCACGCGCGCCTCCGCATATTATGTATTAGTCATTCCGGCGGTCCTCATCATTCGGTTCATTGCGAACCTTGAGGGATCGGAGTCGTCGGAAACCCGCCGTAGGCTCCCATTCCAGAGAGAAAACCGCCGCCGCATATGACACTTGCAACCATTCTTCCATTCATTGTCGCATTGCCCTTCGTTGGCGCGCTTCTGACGGCCTTCATGCCGCGCGAGGGTGCGGCCGCCGGTCCCGCCTCCGTCGCGGGCGCAGTCGCCCTTTTCGGCCTTGTCAGCAGCATTTTTCTTTATACGAGCGTCAGCGGCGGCGCGGTTCTTAAGTATGATGTGGAATGGCTGCCCCAGCTCGGCCTGAACTTTACGCTGCGGCTGGACGGATTTGCCTGGATTTTCACGATGCTCATTACCGGCATTGGCCTGCTGGTGGTGCTCTACGCGCGTTATTATATGTCGGCCGAAGACCCGATCCCCCGTTTCTTCGCCTTCCTGCTCGCCTTCATGGGCTCGATGCTCGGCGTGGTGCTCTCCGGCAACGTCATCCTGCTGTCGATCTTCTGGGAAATGACCAGCATCTTTTCGTTCCTGCTGATCGGCTACTGGCATCAGAACGCCGGTGCGCGCGACGGCGCACGCATGGCGCTGACGGTGACCGGCATTGGCGGCTTCAGCCTGCTGGCCGGCCTGCTGATCCTCGGCCATATGGCGGGAAGCTATGACCTCGACAGGATCATCGAGGCCGGTGCGGCCATCCGCGCCCATTCCCTCTATGTACCGGCGCTCATCCTCATTCTGGGCGGCGCGCTGACCAAGAGCGCGCAGTTTCCGTTCCATTTCTGGCTGCCCAACGCCATGGCGGCGCCCACACCTGTTTCCGCCTATCTGCATTCAGCCACCATGGTGAAGGCCGGGGTTTTCCTGCTTGCACGGTTCTGGCCAGTGCTGGCGGGCACGCCGGAATGGTTCTGGCTGGTGGGCGCGGCCGGCATCATAACCCTGCTGCTCGGCGCTTATTTCGCCATGTTCCAGCAGGATCTGAAGGGGTTGCTGGCCTATTCGACGATCAGCCATCTCGGCCTCATCACCACGCTGCTCAGCCTCGGCAGCCCGCTTGCGGCAGTGGCGGCCATCTTCCACATGGTCAACCACGCCACCTTCAAGGCATCGCTCTTCATGGCGGCCGGCATCATCGACCATGAGACGGGCACGCGCGACATGCGGCGCTTAAGCGGGCTTTATACCTATATGCCGGCAACCGCGACGCTCGCCATGGCGGCGAGTGCGGCCATGGCCGGCGTACCGTTGTTCAACGGCTTCCTTTCCAAGGAGATGTTCTTTGCCGAGGCCGTCGAAACCCATGCCGACTCGCTCCTGGACCGGGCGCTGCCCTATGTCGCGACGCTATCGGGCGCGTTCGCCGTCGCCTATTCGCTGCGCTTCATCCATACGGTCTTCTTCGGCCCCAAGCCCGTCGATCTGCCAAACCCGCATCCGCACGAGCCGCCGCGCTGGATGCGTTTCCCCATCGAATTCCTCGTCTTCGCCTGCCTGATCGTCGGCATCGTTCCGAGCCTCTCCATCGGCCCGTTCCTGCATTCGGCCGTGCTTTCGGTTCTGGGTGCGCAAACGCCGGTCTACAGCCTGTCGATCTGGCACGGTTTCAACCTGCCGCTGATCATGAGTATCGCGGCGCTGATCGGTGGCGTTACGATCTATGTCCTGCTCGGCGGTTATTTCTCGCGCTGCGACGACGGCCCGCCGGTCTTCCGGCATTTGCGGGGACAGCGCATCTTCGAGCGCATTCTCGTCACCGTGTCGTGGAAATGGGCGCGGTGGCTGGAAAGCACGCTCGGCACGCGGCGTCTGCAGCCGCAGCTGAGGCTTCTTATCCTCGTGGCGCTTCTCGCCGGTTTCTCGCCTCTCTTCCTTTCGGAATTCTCCCTGTCGCTGCCGCGCGTCACGACCTTCGACCCGATCTTCGCCATCCTTTGGCTGATCGGCATGATCGCGGCCATGGGTGCGGCCTGGCAGGCGAAATATCATCGCCTCGCCGCGCTCGTCATGCTCGGCGTCTCGGGCCTCGTTACCTGCCTCACCTTCGTCTGGCTTTCCGCACCGGATCTGGCGATCACCCAGCTTCTGGTGGAAATCGTCACCACGGTTCTCATCCTGCTCGGCCTCAGATGGTTGCCGAAACGCGTCGAGAAGGTCGATAGCAGCGATGAGCTGCCCGCGCAGCTTCGCCGCGCCCGCGACTTCCTGCTCGCCGCAGGCAGCGGTATCGGCATGTCCGTCATCGCCTATGCCGTGATGACGCTGCCGGTGCCAAACGCCATTGCGACCTATTTCCTCGAGCGCGCCTATACCGAAGGTGGCGGCACCAATGTCGTCAATGTCATTCTGGTCGATTTCCGCGGCTTCGACACCTTCGGGGAAATCGCGGTGCTGGCCATCGTCGCGCTCACCGTCTTTGCGCTGCTTCGCCGTTTCCGCCCCGCCCATGAAAGCATCGGGGTGCCGGAACAGCAGCAGATGCAGAATGCCTTCGATGCCGAACGGCCGGACCGCAGCAATGGCGATACGGTTCGCGACTATCTCTATGTGCCGTCCATCGTGATGCAGTGGATGTTCCCTGTTATCATCACCTTCTCGATCTTCCTGTTCATGCGCGGCCACGACCTGCCAGGCGGCGGCTTTGCGGCCGGCATCACCATGGCCATCGGCTTCCTGCTGCAATATCTCGCCGGCGGCGCACGCTGGGCGGAGGACCGCATCCGCATCCTGCCGCTGCGCTGGATGGGTTTCGGTCTTTTGATGGCGGCGGCGACGGGTATCGGCTCCTGGTATTTCGGCTACCCGTTCCTGACCTCCTATTTCCAGTATACGGAGATACCCTATATCGGCAAAATGCCGACGGCATCCGCCCTGCTGTTCGATCTCGGCGTCTTCTCGCTGGTGGTCGGCTCCACCGTTCTTATCCTGATAGCACTGGCACACCAATCGTTGCGCAACTACCGCGTTCGCACGCCTGACGCCGCAAAAGCGGAGGACGTGTAATGGAACTCATTCTCGCAATCGGCATCGGCATCATGACCGGCTCCGGCGTGTGGCTGGTGCTGCGCCCGCGCACCTATCAGGTCATCGTCGGACTTTCGCTTTTGTCTTACGCCGTCAACCTCTTCATCTTCGGCGTCGGCGGCATCAAGACCAATGCGCCGCCGGTGCTGGTGAACGGCGTCGACAGCTCCACGCTCGCCGACCCCGTGCCACAGGCGCTGGTGCTGACGGCCATCGTCATCGGCTTTGCCACCACCGCATTGTTCCTCGTCGTGCTGCTCGCCGCCCGCGGCCTCACCGGCACCGACCATGTGGACGGGAGGGAGACGAAATGATGTCGTTCCCCTTCCACATCGTCATCGCGCCCATTCTTCTGCCGCTGATGACCGCGGCCCTTCTGCTGTTCTTCGACGAGCGCCAGCGTGTGGCGAAAGCCGCCATCAGCCTCACCTCGACCGTGCTGTTGCTGGTGGTCGCCATCTTGCTGTTCCGCGAGGTGAACTCGACGGTCAATACCGAGATCGCCGCCGTGGTGTCGAGCGGCGTCTATCTGCTCGGCAACTGGCCGGCGCCCTTCGGCATCGTGCTCGTCGCAGACCGTCTTTCGGGCCTGATGGTGCTGCTGACGACGCTGCTTGCCATCCCGTCCTTGATCTATTCGATGGCGAAGTGGCACAGGTCGGGCGCGCATTTCCATTCGCTGTTCCAGATGATGCTGATGGGCGTCAACGGCGCGTTCCTGACCGGCGACCTCTTCAATCTCTTCGTCTTCTTCGAAGTGATGCTGGCCGCGTCCTACGGTCTGCTGCTGCATGGTTCGGGCCAGCAGCGCGTCAAGGCCGGGCTGCATTACATCGCCATCAACCTCGTCGCCGCCCTGTTCTTCCTGATCGGCGTCAGCCTCATCTATGGCGTTACCGGCACGCTGAACATGGGCGATCTCGCCCATCGCATCGAGGGGCTCAACCCCGATCAGCGCATGCTCTTGGAAACCGGCTCGGCCATCCTCGGCATCGCCTTTCTGGTCAAGGCCGGCATGTGGCCACTGAATTTCTGGCTGCCCTCGGCCTATGGCGCGGCGTCGGCCCCGGTGGGCGGGCTCTTCGCCATCATGAGCAAGGTCGGCATTTATGTCATCGCCCGCCTGTCCTTCCTGCTTTTCGGGCAGACAGCCGGGGAATCGGCCGGTTTCGGCCATGATGCGCTGTTGGTCGGCGGCATCGCCACCATCATCTTCGGGGCCATCGGCGTTCTGGCGTCGCAGGCGCTCGGACGGCTTGCCGGCTTTTCGGTTCTCGTCTCGTCGGGAACGCTGCTTGCCGCCATGGGCACCGGCAACCCGACTGTTGCGGCCGGCGCGCTTTATTACATGGTCAGCTCCACCCTCACCATCAGCGCCTTCTTCATGCTGATCGAACTCGTCGAACGCGGGCAGGATGCCGGCGCGAACGTTCTTGCCGTGACCATGGAGGCCTATGGCGAGGGCGACGAGGAAGAGGAGGAGGAGGAAGTCGGCGTGACGATGCCCGCCACCATGGCGGTGCTCGGGGCCTGTTTTGCCGCCTGCGGCATTCTTCTGGCCGGCCTGCCGCCGCTCTCGGGCTTCATCGCCAAATTCTCGATGCTGACCGCCATTCTCAACCCTTCCGGGCTCGGCGCCAATGACAGCGTTTCCACACTGTCCTGGTGGCTGGTTTTCCTGATCGTCTTTGCCGGTTTCGCCTCGCTGATCTCGATGACGCGCGCCGGCATCCGCACCTTCTGGGCTTCCATCGAAGGCACCGTGCCCCGCGTTCTCGTCATCGAAATCGCCCCCGTCATGCTGCTGCTCGGCCTGACGCTTGCCATGACCGTGCAGGCGGGACCGGTGATGCGATACATGCAGGAAACGGCGCGTATTCTCGACCTGCCGGCGAGCTATATTCAGGGCGTCATTTCCGCGCCGAGGGCGGGAAGCAACCCGGAGGCAGAGCCATGATAAGCCGTGTCCTGCCCTACCCGCTGCTGACGATCTCGCTGATCTTCTTCTGGATGACGATCAACAGCTTTTCGCCGGGGCATCTGCTGCTCGGCACCGGTGTTGCGCTTGTCGCCTCCTGGGCGATGGCGTCGCTCAGGCCCGCCAAGCCGCGCATCCGCAACTGGCACAGGCTGGTGCAGCTGATCCTGATCGTGCTTTACGATATCGTCAGGTCCAATCTCTCGGTCGTGAAGATCATCCTGTTCAAGCGCGAGAGAGACCGCAAATCCGGCTTCCTGGCCGTGCCGCTCGATATTCGCGACCCGATGGCGCTTGCGGTGCTGGCGACGATCCTGACCTCGACGCCGGGAAGCGCATGGCTCGAATATAATTCCAGCCAGGGAACGCTGCTGCTTCACGTTCTCGACGATGTGGATGAGGCGGCCTGGATAAGCCTCATCAAGAACCGTTATGAAAAACTGCTGATGGAGATATTCGAATGAGTTCGATTATCCTTTTCTGGTCCTTTTCGCTGGCGCAGTTCGTGCTCGCCATCGCCATGGCGATCTCGGTCTATCGCATCGCCATCGGCCCGCGCGCGCAGGACCGCGTGCTGGGCGTGGATACGCTCTATGTCAACGCCATGCTGCTTCTGCTGACCTTCGGCCTGCGCACCGGCAACGACATCTATTTCGAGGCATCGCTGCTGATCGCCATCCTCGGCTTCGTCTCCACCGTCGCCCTTTCCAAATTCCTGATGCGCGGGGAGGTGATCGAATGAGCGAGGCGCACGAATTTCCCCTCTGGGCCGCCATTGCCGTGGCCTTCTTCGTGCTGCTCGGCGCCTCGCTGACCCTGATCGGCACCATCGGCTTCGCCAGGCTCAACAGCTTCTATGAGCGCCTGCACGCACCCACACTCGGCACCAGCTGGGGCACCGGCGGCATCGTCATGGCCTCGATCATCTATTTCTCCGTCTCCGGCGACCGCTTCGCCTTCCACGAAATCTTCATCGGCATTTTCATGACGGTGACGACGCCGGTTTCCTTGATGCTGCTGGGGCGCGCCGCGCTTTACCGGGACCGGGCGGAGCAGAATACGGATAATCGGGAGCATCTGTAGTTCGCCCGGGTCAAGACCGTTTTAGCTTGATGACTTTGCGAAAAGTGAGGGAAATTCGTCTGCCTCGAGCGTTCCTGACCCCATTCACTATATCCGATTTCCGAGCCGGAATTTCATGGGTCCAGCCGTAGCGACCGGAATCTCTCAGCAAGACGCCTGACCGGGGTTGAAGCAAAACACCGCATGCGGCTGGTCCACGCAATTCGCGGAGAACCATCTCGCATGTGGATAAAAGGCTTATCGACACGATCGTATCGTCAAAGCAGGGCACACAATCGATGTGCGCACTGATGCCCTGCCCCGGAAGATATTCGTTAGCGATAACCTGATCGGGCAAATCCCGACAATAACCTGTGGTAACCAGCCGCTCCGCGAACACGCCAAGCCATGGCGGCAACGGCCCGATATACGCATCCGCGGTAACAGCGCGCGCTTTATAGTCGTAGCGATAACCGAAATGCTGCACGCGACGTTTCAACTCTGTGCTCCACACACCCGCATCCAGCCTGTGGGCGACGGCGGCCTCCTCCTCTGGAGAGAGAAAACCGTCAAAATAGACAATGCCGGGCGGTAAAAGAGGTGGGCTTGTGACACGATCCATTTGCGGGCTTCTCTCCAACTGCCTGCAACAAACAGGGTTGGTCATGGCAACACCGGGCCTGTCAAAAACATATGATGGCGGTAGCTACTCATCGAAATTTGCCTGCAAATGGGCAAGTCGCCATGCACGCAATTCATCAAAAATGTAATTGAGATAAATGGTGCCCGGAGGCGGATTTGAACCACCGACACGCGGATTTTCAATCCGCTGCTCTACCAACTGAGCTATCCGGGCACTTCAGGTCCTTGAAGAACCTCCGCTTTTGGCGGGCGGGGCTGTTTGGTGCCCCGAAAGTGAGCGGGGTTATAACATCTTGTTCGGACATGGCAAGCGTCATCGCGAAGTTTTTTGACAGTTTTTTCACGGCGCCTGTGGATGGCTGGAATGAGCGCCCGGCGGAGGCCGGATTGCGGCTGGGAGAACCGCTCTCCGCCATCCGCCGGGCCTGATCGGCATCCGGCATCTGGCAGGCGGCGGGTTCGGAAAGGGCCCTAGCCACGCGCGGGGTGCAATCCAGAGCGGCTATGCCCCTTCGCTGCGCCGTACGGCAAGGCCAAGCACGAAAGGCACCACGGCCACCAGCGCCGCCATGACGGGCGAGGAAGCGAAGATACGGCTGGCGAGTGAGGTGACGGCGACGGAGCGCACCACCGTCATCAGGCGGGAATTCTCGCGGTCGCGCTCATGGTGGGGCGGTGCGGGCCTGTGGCGGGAGTGCCGGGCCGCCTCCAGCCGTTTGACATCGCGGCGGATCTTGTCGACCTGTCTGCGAAGCTCGTCCAATTCGGCTCGCAGCGACGGATCGATGGCTTTGGCGGCACGCGTTCTCTTGGTCGCGGTTTTTTCCGCTCTTGCCTCGGCAGCCACAGCCTCGGCCTCTTCGTCCAGTTCAGCCAGATGGTCGTCAAGGTCCGAGGGCTTGTCGAAACCGTGGGATCGCAGTGGGGCCTTCATCGCTGTCTCCTGGGGCGTGCTGAATTGCGGCGGCGGGCGCTTTTGCCCGGTCAGCCTTTTCAACGCCTCAGCCGGGCAAAGGATGCACGGAAAGCGGGGAGACAGGCATAATAAAACAGGCCCCGAAGGGCCTGTTCAATGTCTCACTTGAAGCCTCAGGCCGCCTTGGCGGCGCTGGCATAGGGATCGAAGCGACCGTAGAAGGTCTCGCCCTTGGCGGCCATGTCTTTCAGCAGCGGCGTCGGCTTGAAGCGTGGGCCGTAGGTCTCGCTGAGTTTCTCGGCGAGCGCCACGAAGTTCTTCACGCCCATGCCGTCGATATAGGACAGCGCACCGCCGGTATAGGGCGCAAAACCGAAACCGAGGATGGAGCCGACATCCGCCTCACGCGGATCGGTGACGATGCCTTCTTCCACCGTGCGGGCGGCTTCCAGTGCCACGGTGACGAGGAAGCGCTGCTTCAGCACCTCCATATCCACCGCTTCAGGCTTCTGCTGCGGATAAAGGTCCTTCAGGCCGGGCCAGAGGGACTTCTTGGCGGGCTTTTCCGGATAGTCGTAAAAGCCCTTGGCGTTCTTGCGGCCAAAACGGCCCTCGCCTTCCACCAGCTTTTTCACCAGCTCCATATGGCGCGGATCGACGGCCTTTTCGCCGAGATCGGCGACGGTGGCTTTCAGGATCTTGTAGGAAAGATCGATCGCCACCTCATCGTTCAGCGCCAGCGGGCCGACAGGCATGCCGGCGAATTTCGCGGCATTTTCGATCATGGCGGCGGGTACGCCTTCGATCAGCATGTCGTAGCTTTCCGCCATGTAACGCAGCACGCACCGATTGACGAAGAAGCCGCGCGTATCGTTGACGACGATCGGCGTCTTCTTGATCTTCGCCACGTAGTCCAGCGCGACGGCGAGCGCCTTGTCGCCGGTTTCCTTGCCGAGGATGACTTCCGTCAGCATCATCTTCTCGACCGGCGAGAAGAAATGGATGCCGATGAAATCGGTCGGGCGCTTCGAGTTCTTCGCAAGTCCGGTGATCGGCAGGGTGGAGGTGTTGGAGGCGAAGATTGCACCTTCGGGAAGCACCGCTTCCACGGCCTCGATGACGGCCTTCTTGACATCGCGGTCTTCGAAGACGGCCTCGATGACGAGATTGGCATCCGCGAGTGCGGCGTAATCGGATGTCGGGGTGACGAGGTCGAGCAGGGCCTTGCCCTCCTCCTGCGTCAGCCTGCCCTTGCCGATGGCGGTCTTGACGCTTTCCTCGCAATGGCCCTTGCCCTTGTCGGCGGCTTCCTGATCGCGGTCCACCAGCGCAACGGGGATGCCGGCGGCAGCGGTGACGTAAGCGACGGCAGCTCCCATGAAGCCTGCGCCGACGACGCCAACCTTCTTGAACTCGGTCTTCGGCTGGCCGGCGGGGCGGCGTGCGCCCTTGCCCAGTTCCTGCATGGAAATGAACAGCGAGCGGATCATGCCGAAGGCTTCCTTCGAGCGAAGGATTTCGGTGAAATAACGCTGCTCCACCTTCAGCGCCGTATCGAAGGGCAATTGCAGGCCCTCATAGACGCATTTGAGGATGGCGAGTGCGGCCGGATAATTGCCCGCGCTTTCGCGGCGCAGGATGGCCGGTGCGGCGGGCCAGAGCTGGGCCGCGGCCGGCGTCCAGATGCCGCCGCCGGGGGCCTTGAAGCCCTTTTCATCCCAGGGTGCGACCGGTTTCAGGCCGTCCTTGATCATCTGCTTTGCAGTGGAGACCAGCTGATCCGGCTCCACCACCTGATGCACCAACCCCATGGCCTTGGCGCGCGCGCCGGTCAGCGACTGGCCCGTCGTCATCATCTGCAGTGCGGATTGCGCGTCCGTCAGGCGCGGCACGCGCTGGGTGCCGCCGGCGCCGGGGAAGATGCCGACCTTGACTTCCGGCAGGGCGATCTTGAGGTTCTTGGCGCTGGAGGCGACCCGACCGTGGCAGGCAAGCGACAGTTCGAAAGCGCCGCCCATGCAGGTGCCGTTGATGGCGGAAACCCAGGGCTTGCCGTTGGTCTCGATCTTGCGGAACAGGCCAGTCATGCGGCCGACCAGTTCGAACAGCCTTGCCGCCGCCTGATCCGGGTTCTTCGTCTTCTCATCATTGTAGAAGGAGAACATCGACTTGATCATGGAAAGATCGGCGCCGCCGGAAAAGGTGCTTTTGCCGGAGGTGAAGACGACGCCCTTGACGGCGCCGTCGGCGACGGTGGCGTCAACAATCGCGTTCAGCTCGTCCATCACCTCTGACGTGAAGACGTTCATGGATTTTTCCGGCATGTCCCAGGTGACGAGGGCAATGCCGTCTGCGTCCGTCTCGATGGTGAAATTGGTATAAGTGCTCATTTGGGATTCCTCTTCCCTGAATTTCGTTTCGCCGGACTTCCCGATCCCTCATTCCTGTGCTCGTCACAGGAATCCAGTCAGCCCAAGTCTTTGGGCTGGAAGACTCTCTCGCGCCGCAGACGCGGCGCTGCTGGATCCCTGTGACGAGCACAGGGATGAGGAGCCTGGGTGGCTCAAACCCGCTCGATAACCGTCGCCGTGCCCATGCCAGCGCCGATGCAGAGCGTGACGAGCGCAGTGTTCAGGTCGCGCCGCTCCAGCTCATCCAGCACCGTGCCGAGGATCATCGCGCCGGTTGCCCCGAGCGGATGACCCATGGCGATGGCGCCACCATTGACGTTCATCCGGTCGTGGCTGATATCGAAAGCCTGCATGTAACGCAGCACGACGGCAGCGAAGGCTTCGTTGAGTTCGAAAAGGTCGATATCGGCAAGCGACATGCCGGTCTTTTTCAGCAGCTTTTCGGTCACATCCACCGGGCCGGTCAGCATCAGCGCCGGATCGGAACCGATATTGGCGAAAGCCTTGATGCGGGCGCGCGGTTTCACGCCCAACGCCTCGCCGCCCGCCTTGGAACCAACCAGAACGGCGGCCGCGCCATCGACGATGCCGGACGAATTGCCGGCGTGGTGCACGTAATTGATCCGCTCCACTTCCGGATGCGCCATGATGCCGACGGCTTCGAAACCACCCATTTCACCCGGCATCTGGAAGGACGGGTTGAGCGAAGCCAGCGCCTGCATGTCCGTGCCGGGGCGCATGTGCTCGTCACGGTCGAGAATCGTCAGACCGTTTGAGTCCTTCACCGGAATAACCGACTTGTTGAAATAGCCCTTATCCCAGGCATGCGCCGCGCGCTTCTGGCTCTCGACAGCATAGGCGTCGACATCGTCACGGGAAAAACCGTATTTCGTGGCGATGAGATCGGCCGAAACGCCCTGCGGCATGAAGAAGGCCGGGAAGTTGACCGAAGGGTCCATGTACCAGGCGCCGCCAGACATGCCCATGCCGACGCGCGACATGCTTTCGACGCCGCCGGCGATGACGATGTCGTCAGACCCCGCCTTGACCTTGCCGGCCGCGAAATTGATGGCATCGAGACCCGAGGCGCAGAAGCGCGAGATCTGCATGCCCGGGGCTTTGTTGGAATAACCCGCCTCGAAGGCGGCAGCCTTCGGGATCACCGCACCGGCATCCATGACAGGATCGACGCAGCCCATGATGATGTCGTCGACGGCAGAAGTGTCCAGCCCGTTGCGGTCGCGGATGGCTTCCAGTGTCTTGGCGGCAAGGCGAACGGAGGGCACTTCATGCAGGCTGCCATCCTTCTTGCCGCGTCCGCGCGGGGTGCGGACATGGTCGTAGATAAAAACGTCGGTCATTGTTTCTCTCCCTGCGGCGTTGGAAACGCCAGCCTCATCAGAATGCTTCCGCAGCCAGTTCCATCATGGTGTCCGCGCCGGTTTCGATGCGGGCCTTGCGCAGCGCCGTTTCCGGCATGATGCGCTCCATATAAAACTTCGCCGTGACAAGCTTGGTCTTGAGGTAATCCTCGTCCGAAGCGCTGCCTGCCGCAAGCGCTTCGCTGGCCGCTTTCGCCATGCGCGCCTGCATGTAGCCCAGCACCACGATGCCGAAGAGATGCATATAGTCTGTCGAGCCGGCACCGGCATTGTCGGGCTTGGCCATGGCGTTCTGCATGAACCACATGGTTGCGGCCTGCAGATCGTTCAAGCCCTTCTTCAGGCCCTTGGTGTAAAGGGCGAGCTTTTCATCGGTGCGGTTTTCCTCGCAGAAATCGCCGATTTCCTTGAACAGCGCCATGACGGCGCGGCCGCCATTCATGCCGAGCTTGCGGCCGACCAGATCGAGCGCCTGAATGCCGTTCGCGCCCTCGTAGATCATGGTGATACGTGCATCGCGGACATATTGGCTCATGCCATGTTCCTCGATGTAGCCATGGCCGCCGAAGACCTGCTGCGCCATCACGGCGTGGTCGAAGCCCTTGTCGGTCAGCACGCCTTTCAGGATCGGGGTGACGAGGCCGAGCAGGTCGTCCGCCGCCTGCCGCTCTTTCTCGTCGGTCGAGCGATGGGCGATATCGGATTGCAGCGCGGTCCAGAGCAGGAAGGCGCGGCCGGCCTCGTTATAGGCCTTGATGGTCATCAGCGTGCGGCGGATATCGGGATGCACGATGATCGGATCGGCCTTCCTGTCGGGGAATTTCGCACCGGAAAGCGAGCGGCCCTGAATGCGCTCACGGGCATATTCGACTGCGTTCTGATAGGCGATCTCGCCGACGGAAAGACCCTGCAGGCCAACGCCGAGGCGGGCTTCGTTCATCATCACGAACATGGCCGAAAGGCCCTTGTTCTCAGCGCCCAGCAGATAACCCGTCGCGTCATCGTAGTTCATGACGCAGGTGGCGTTGCCGTGAATGCCCATCTTGTGCTCGATGGCACCGCAGGTGACGCCGTTACGCTCGCCAAGCGTGCCGTCTTCCTTGACGAGGAATTTCGGCACGACGAAGAGCGAAATGCCCTTCGTGCCTTCAGGCGCACCTTCGATGCGGGCGATCACCAGATGGACGATATTGCCCGTCATGGAATGTTCGCCGGCGGAGATGAAGATCTTCTGACCGGAAATTTTGTAGCTGCCGTCAGCCTGCGGCACGGCCTTGGTGCGCAGCAGGCCGAGATCGGTGCCGCAATGGGGTTCGGTCAGGTTCATGGTGCCGGACCATGTGCCTTCCACCATCTTCGGCAGGTAGGTGTCCTTTTGCTGCTGCGTGCCATGCACCAGAATGGCGGCAATCGCACCCTGCGTCAGGCCGGGATACATCATCAGCGACAGGTTGGCCGACGACATATATTCGCCGATGGCGGCATGAAGCGTATAGGGCAGCCCCTGCCCGCCGAATTCCGGCGGAACGGCAAGGCCAATCCAGCCGCCTTCGCAATAGGCGTCATAAGCATCCTTGAAACCATCCGGCACGGAGACCGAACCGTCATCGGCGCGCTTGCAGCCCTGTTGATCGCCGGAAAGGTTGAGCGGGAAAAGCCGCTCTTCGGCAAGCTTTGCGGCTTCGCCGGTAATGGCCTCGATCATGTCGGGGGTTGCATCCTCGAAGCCGGGCAGGTTGTTATACCGCTCCAGGCCGAGAACGTCGTTCAGGATAAAAAGCGTGTCTTTAACTGGGGCCTTGTAAACAGGCATTACCGATGTTCCTCCGCATCGTGGGCGCCGGCGATAATCCGGCCGATATGGCATGACAATATTTGACGTGCGCGTAAACGTCAAATAAATTTCAGCGGATTATCCTTTCTCCTTTTTCGCGGAATGGACGTCCTGCCCGGCGCAGGGCTGCCGCCTGCCGCAAAAGTTAAAAAATTCCGACCATAGTTAACCACTTCTTTACCACGTTTCGTGAATTCTCCCGACAGAGGTAACTGCTTCGTACTCCGGCGCATTTTCCTCAACGGGGGCGAATACCGGCTCTAGGATTGCTGCATGTTGCGGCGACGGCGTGTCCAGGCAGGCAACGTCGCGACAGATAACCGGGCACGGCGGGCGGAAGCGAAGCGAGCGAAAAGATGAACGGATTGCGATCGAAAACCCAACAGCCAAGCGACAGATCGTCTCTTGATGCGCTCAATCGCACCATTGAAGGCCTTGAAGCCCGTATCGAAGGGCTGATGAGCCAGAAGTTCCCGCGCGACCCCCGGGCCGCGAGCGCTCAGCCCGAAGCGAAAAGCGAGGCTTATGCCGCGCGCGCCGCCGTCACGCCGCCGCAGCTCGATCCCGTCAACGAAATCCGCCAGCGCCAGCGCCTCCTAGAGGCGAGCTTCCAGCGCCCGCAGGAACCCACCGCCCGCCCGGAACGGACGATTACCAGACCGCTTGCACCGGAATACCGGCCGAGGGATGCGCAGCAGGCCGCCGCCGCTCCCGCACCGCGCGCGCGTTCCATCCCGCCCTATCAGGAACCGCAGCGCAATGACGCGGCGCTGCAGGAGATTGCCCAGGCGCTCGTCAATCTGCGGCATGAGCTGAAGCACGACATTGCCGAGGGCGTCGCCCGCGAAGCGCAGGGACTGCGCGCCGAGATCCGCAATATTCGCGCGGTGGCGGAAGACCAGCAGTTCATCGGCGATCTGCGCGACGATATCGCACGTCTGGCCGGCAGCATCGACCAGCTCGGCAATCTGGCATCGCCCGATGCCTACGGGCTGCGCAACGAATTCGAGGACCTGCGCCTGACGATCGACCAGCTTGCGCGCGAAGACAGCGTGCACCGGATCGAAAGCCGCTGGAACAATGTGGAAGACACGCTGCGCGGTTTCGACGCCGGCGCGTTGCAGGATGAGATCGTTTCGCTCGCCTATCGTCTCGATGACATCAAGACGCAGCTCGGCGGCATGAGCAACAATCCGGCCGTGCGCGTGCTTGAAGACAAGCTGATCGCCATTGCCAGCGCCGTGGAGCAGCTCGGCAAGCACATGCAGCCGAACGAAGCGGCCTTTACCGAACAGTTTTCCGGTCTCGACCAGCGGCTGGACGAAATCAGCCGCGCCATTGCCGCAACCGGCACGCGCGCCAATGCGCAGGCAACGGACAATGCGCTGGCGCAGCGTCTGGAAAACCGGCTGAACGGCCTTGCCGAACAGCTCGGCGACATCAACCGCCTTGCCGCTGCAAAACCTGAACCGGCGCTGGACCTGACCGCCCGCCTTGAAGCGCTGGCCGGCAAAGTCGACGAACTCAGCACCGCCCGCGACGCCGCGCAGTTGCATGAGCGGCTGGACCAGCTTTCCCTGCTTCTGGAGCGTTCGCAGCGCCCCTCGCAACAGGCGGAACTGACGTCTTTCCTCAGCGACATTTCCCGCAAGATCGACGCGCTGGATCACGGCGCCGTCAATGACGGTCTGGCCGAACGGCTCGACCTGCTCTCGCGTCGGATCGAGGACCTCGACTATCGTTACAGCCAGCCGCAGCCGGCATCGGGCCTCAGCGAAAGCGCCTTCTCGCGTCTGGAAGAGCGGCTCGGCAATATTGCCGCCCGTCTCGACGAGACCGCCCATTCCGCGCCTGCCGACAGCCACGCGCTGGCAAGCCTCGAAAACCAGATCGCCCATCTCTCGACGCTGATCAGCCAGCCGATGCAGATGCAGGCCGCAGGCATGCCGCCTGAACTCGATGCCCGCATGGCGGCCATCGAAGACTATATGGCGTCCAACGACGAATATATCATCGAAGCAGCCCGGCAGGCGGCCGAGGCCGTTCTGGACGCCTATACCCGCAACAATCTCTCGGCCGGCGCAAACCTTGCCGACATGACCATGCTGACCGATCTTGCGACCGATCTGCGCAATCTCGAAGCCTTGAGCCGCAACACCGAAGAGCGCACGCACCGCACATTCGAAGCGCTGCATGAGACGTTGGTGCAAATCGCCGGCCGGCTGGATAACCTCGACAATGCTCCCGTCTACCGCGAAGAGGCCACGCCCCGCAGCGTCGCGAAGCCTGTATTGGCCCCTGCGCACGAAGATATATCCATGCCGGCCGCAATCTTCCCGGAAGAGGGTTATATTGCCGAAGAACAGGCCATTCTCGACGCCGACGGGAAAGATGGAGATGCCATCGTGCCTCCTGCTGCGGCGAAGCCCGCGAAGGCGGAAAAAAAGAGCCTGCTTGCCGGCCTGACGAAGCGTTTCAAGACAGGTACTGCAAAGACCGTCAAAACCGCAGAAGAACCCGTATCGGCCTCCTCCTCCGCCCGCACGCAGATCGAGCCAGCCCCGTCGCTCGATCCGATCGACGTTCTGCCGGCGGGTCAGGAGAACGAACTTCTGGAGCCGGGTTCGGGTGCGCCCGATATCAAGAAAATCCTCGAGCGCGTGCGCGCCAGCCAGGTGGCCGCCAGCGGCAAGGCCGCAGACGCCGAAGGACGGACGGATTTCATTGCCGCCGCCCGTCGTGCGGCGCAGGCCGCCGCCATGGAAACATCGCCGGAGAAGCTTGATACCGGCAAGAAGGGCCGCAAGGCCGAGGCATCGGGGCTTTCGCGCTATCGCCGCCCGCTGCTGCTCGGCATCGGCGCCATTCTTCTGGCAATGATGGCCATGCCGCTCGTCAAGACGCTGATCGGCGGCGCGGAAGCTCCGGCGCCGGTCATCGAGCAGAAGCAGGACAATGGCCCGGTCTCCGCGCTTCCCGAAGCGGGCGACAAGGCCGTGACCATTCCGTCCGACCTCGCCATCGATCCGGAACAGTCAGCATCCGCAGACAGCATCGAAAACACCGCACCGGCGCAAAACACCATCGATCCCCGCACCGTCGGCGGCGCACCGCTGCCTGACGAGCCGCCGGTTGCCGACGTTCCCGCAGTGGATGCGGCAAACTCCGGCACCGTCGCGCAGAACGAACCTTCGGCTCCGGCTCAGGTCGCCGCCACGGCTGTTCCCGCCCAGGACGCCATCACCGTTCCCGCCGGCATCGAGCCGGCATCGCTTGCAGAAGCGGCCGCCAAGGGCGACACGCAGGCGCTGTTCGAGATCGCAGCCCGCTACACCGATGGCCGCGGCGTTGCCGCCGACCGCACCGAGGCGGCAAAGTGGTACAAGCTCGCCGCTGATCGTGGCCTTGCACCCGCGCAATATCGTCTCGCCAATCTCTACGAGAAGGCGAACGGCGTCGAACGCAACCTTCCCGAAGCCAAGCGCTATTACACGCTGGCCGCGGAACAGGGCAATGCTGGCGCCATGCACAATCTCGCCGTCCTGCTCGCCTCCGATGCGGCCGGTCAGCCGGATTTCGCCGCCGCCGCGCAATGGTTCATCAAGGCTTCCGACCTCGGCGTTCGTGACAGCCAGTTCAACCTCGCCATTCTCTATGCGCGCGGCAGCGGCGTGAAGCAGGACATCGAGGAATCCTACAAGTGGTTCGCCATCGCAGCCAGGGATGGTGACGCCGATGCCGCCCAGAAACGCGACGAAGTGGCAGGGGCCTTGAACCCGCAGCAGCTTCAGAGCGCAAAGGCCAAGGTGGACGCCTGGAAGGTCAAGCCGCTTTCGGAAGATGCCAACAGCGTCAACCCGCCCGAAGAATGGGCCGGCAAGGAAGGCGTGAAAACCGCCTCCGTGGACATGGAAAAGGCGATCCGCAACATTCAGGCGATCCTGAACAAGAACGGTTTCGATGCCGGCCAGCCTGACGGCAAGCTCGGCAAGAACACCGTGACGGCCATCAAGGACTTTCAGAAGTCCGTGGGCCAGACGCCGGACGGCCGCATTACCAACGAGCTGGTGACCGCGCTTCTCGCCCGCAACAAATAAACATTCGAGAACCGGCGAAGCGGCCCCCTGGCCGCTTTCGCTCAGCCCGGCGCAGGAATGTGGCCGGCTGCCGACACACGGCCGCTATCTTTCCAAATTATCAACGTATTTACCGTTGAATGTTGACAGGTCAGGCCCTCGCGGGCATGACGGATGAAGGCCGGGCATGCCCGGTCTTTTCAGACAGAAAGTGTAAATCGCGGCGCGGCCCCCTCACCCGGACAAGCCCTGCCGCCCGGAACCATTTGCCCGAGGTCCGAGCCGTGACTGTCTATCTGCCGATCGCAGAACTGTCGGTGAATATTTTCATCATTCTCGGCATGGGCGCGGCCGTCGGTTTTCTTTCCGGCATGTTCGGCGTGGGCGGCGGCTTTCTGATTACCCCGCTTTTGATTTTCTACAATATTCCGCCTGTGGTGGCCGTGGCGACGGGTGCAAACCAGGTGGTCGCCTCCTCCGTGTCAGGCTCGATCACGCATTTCCGGCGCGGAACGCTCGACGTCAAGCTCGGCAGCGTCCTCCTTGTGGGCGGTCTGGTGGGGGCGACGGTCGGCGTGTGGATATTCTCCTTCCTGCGCAGCATCGGCCAGCTCGATCTCATCGTCTCGCTGCTCTACGTCATCCTGCTCGGCACCGTCGGCGGGCTGATGCTGAAGGAAAGCATTTCGGCGCTTCGCCGCGCCGCCCGCAACGAAACCGTGACGCTGCGCCGGCCGGGCCACCACAACTGGGTGCACCGCCTGCCGCTGAAAATGCGGTTCAAGAAATCGAAGATCTATCTCAGCATCATTCCCATCGTCACGCTGGGTTTCGGCATCGGCATCCTCACCTCGATCATGGGTGTGGGCGGCGGCTTCATCATGGTGCCGGCGATGATCTATCTCCTGCGCATCCCCACCAGCGTGGTTGTCGGCACCTCGCTGTTCCAGATCATTTTCGTAACCGCCTATACGACCGTGGTTCAGGCGGCGACCAACTATTCCGTCGATGTGGTTCTGGCCTTCATCCTGATGGTGGCGGGCGTCATCGGCGCGCAATATGGCGTGCGCGTCGGCCAGAAACTGCGCGGCGAACAGCTGCGCGCCCTGCTTGCGCTTCTCGTTCTCGCCGTCGCGCTTCGCCTTGCCGTATCGCTGGTGGTGCGCCCGGAAGACCTGTTTTCGGTGGCCGTTGGGGGGTTAGGTTATTGACCCGCCATTTGCTGCTTGCCGCCCTTGCGCTGGCCTCATGCCTCACCCTCGGGCAAATCGCTTCGGCCCAGACGCCGCCGCTTGCCCTGCCGCCCGGCCCGCAGCAGCGATCCCTGCTGGAAAATATCGAAATCGGCGCATCGACGACCGAAATTCCAATTGCTTCCGATTTTCGCGGCGCGGATTTCACGCTTTTCGGCGCGCTGAACAATACCGACCAGCTACTGCTCGCCATCGGGCAATATGACATTGTCGTGACGCTTGAGGGTCCGAGTGATTACATGACAGTGCGCAAAAAGGAACGCGTGGCGGGCATCTGGATCAATACCAGCGCCATCACCTTCACACCGCTGCCGGAATCCTATTCCATGGCCAGCACGCGCAATATCAGCGATGTCGCCTCGCCCGGAACGCTCCGCGCCATGGGGCTTGGCGTCGACCATCTGTCACTGAAAAGCGCGGTCTTTTCCGGCGTGCCCGACAATGTCTTCGATTTTCAGGAGGCCTATCGGCGTCTGAAGCTTTCCAGCGGCATTTATCGCAACGACACGACCGGGGTGCGGCTGGAGCGCACTGGCCTGTTCTGGGCGACCCTGCGCCTGCCGGCCAATGTGCCGAACGGCGTGCACACCGCCCGCGCCTATCTCTTCAAGAGCGGCAAATTCATCGCCCAGCGCGAACTGAAACTGCGCGTCGTCAAAACCGGCATGGAGCAGGCGATCACCGACGCCGCGCATCAGACGCCGCTTGCCTATGGCGCACTCTGCGTTCTGCTTGCCGTCGTGACCGGCTGGGGCGCCAGCATCATCTTCCGCAAGGACTGATCGGTTTTCATCCCGCAAAAGAGAGCGTCTGCCGCCCCTGTCGGCAAAGATAGCATTCGCTTCCGCCATCGGTTTGCAGTAAAATTCAAGGCGTTACAATCATACATGCAGCTCAAGGCGAAATGTGCGGTTGTGACCGGGATGAAAAGGAGAAATGTCATGTTCAAGCACATTCTCATTCCCACCGATGGCTCGCCGCTGGCGCAGATCGCAATCGAGCAAGGGTTCGCTCTCGCCAGGGAGGCAGGCGCAAAGGTGACCGTCGTGACGGTATCGGAACCCTTTCACGTGATTGCCAGCGATGTCGAAGACATTGCCGCCATTGCCGAAGAAGAATTCCACCGCTGCGAGGAAGCGGAACATCTGCTGAGGGATACGCAGGCGCAGGCCACTTCCATGGGGCTGGATTGCGAAGCGCTGCTGGCGCGGGCGGGCAGGCCCGACGAGGCGATCATCGAAGCCGCCAACAGGAGCGGCTGCGACCTCATCGCCATGGCCTCGCACCGGCGCAGGAGCTTCGTGGAAATGCTGCTCGGCAGCGTCACGGCCAAGGTGCTGAAGAATTCGAAGATACCGGTGCTGGTCTACCGGCAATAGAGCATTTCCAGTAAAGCTGCGTTGCGGTTTTACGTCCGGAAAATACGCTCAGCCGAGAAGATTTGAAAACCGCACCGAATAGATGCGATCCCTCCCCATCAGATGCGCGACGAGAGCGGCATGATCGAACAGGCCGCGCATGGCTTTGTGCCGCAAATCCAGCCCACCGCTCATGACCCCGAAAGCCGGCATCAACAGACGCGAGCCGTCGGTGGCGAAACAGGGCCGCCGCACCGTCTTTTCGCGGCGGCGGACCGTGGCGGAGGGATGCAGATGCCCGGCGATTTCGCCGGCGGCATCGCCCGGCTTCGGTTCGTGGCGGAAGACGAGAGTGCCGTAAAACATTTCGTCCACCGAAGAGCCCGGCAGATCGACCGTGCCATCGGGATCGTGATTGCCGTTGATCCATATCCATTCGCGGCCACGGGCCATCTCGCGAATGAGTTCGCGCAGCGGCAGCGGCAGATGCTCGGAACCGACGCGGTCGTGGAAATTATCGCCAAGGCTGACGACGATCTTCGGATCGTAACGGCTGATGAGGGAGGAGAGGATTTTAAGCGTGGCGATGGTGTCGTATGGCGGCAGCATGCGTCCGCGCCTTGCAAAAGCCGCGCCCTTTTCCAGATGCAGATCGGAGACGACGAGCAGCGACAGGTCCGGCAGGTAAAGCCCGCCCAAGGGATCGCACCAAGCGGCGACGCCTTTGATGGCGGTTTTGCTGCCAAAGCATTCGAAGCCATTGGAAAATCTGTCGCTCAATGTCAGCCGGCTCAGCACTTTTACCTTTGTTCCTTCATTCCGCTCAGATGTTTCAGGACACGGCCTCGGCGATCAGCTCGTCTGCGGCCTCGGCCAGCACATCGTCCATCGCCTCACCCGCCACCGTCTCACGGCCAATTTCCAGCATGACCGGAACGGCAAGCGGCGAGACGTGTTCCAGCGCGCGGTGGGTGGTGTGGCCCTTGATTCGCTTCAGCATATCGCCAAGACGGCCAATGTCCAAAAGTCCCGCCGCGGCATCCCGCCGCGTCGCTTCCAGCAGGATATGATCCGGCTCATGGCTGCGAAGAACGTCATAAATAAGATCGGCGGAGACCGTGACCTGCCGGCCAGTCTTTTCCTTGCCGGGATGGCGGCGTTCGATCAGGCCGGAAATGACGGCGCAGTTGCGGAAGGTGCGCTTCAGCATGAAGGATTCATCCAGCCATGCCTCCAGATCGTCGCCCAGCATGTCCTCGTCCAGCAGGTCTGCAAGCGAAAGGCGGCGGGATTTCAGCCGCCTGCCGATATCTTCCATGGCCCAGATGGCGAGCGAATAATCGGTGGCGACAAAGCCCATGGGCTTTGCGCCCGCGCGTTCCAGTCTACGCGTCAGCAGCATGCCGAGCGTCTGGTGCGCCAGTCGCCCTTCGAAGGGATACATGACCATGAAGAAGCGCTTGCGGAAGGGGAAGGTCTCCACCAGCAGCTCGTCGCGCTTGGGGATGATCGACTTTTCCTTCTGGATCGCCAGCCAGTCGCGTACCTGATCCGGGAGCGTATGCCAGCGCGTCGGGTCTGCCAGCATGGAGCGCACCTGATCCGCGAGATAGGTGGAGAGTGGGAACTTACCACCGGCATAGGAGGGTATCTTCGGGTCCATCGAAAAGGCCTGCGAGACCAGGCATTCATTCTCCCTGATGCCCTCGAAACGCAGCACCTTGCCGGCGAAGAGGAAGGTATCGCCCTGCACCAGCTGCTCAAGGAAATATTCCTCGACCTTGCCGAGCGACATGCCGCCGCGCCCGACCGTGCCCTTGGCATTGCGCTTGACCATGCGGACATTGAGTTCCGCCGCCTCGACGATGGTGCCGAGGTTGAGGCGATATTGCTGTGCGACCGCCGGATTGGAGACGCGCCAGCGACCGTCCTTCATCTGGCGGATGCGGGCGTAACGCTCATAGGTGCGCAGCGCATAACCGCCGGTGGCGGTGAAATCCACCACCCGGTCGAAGGTGGCCCGCGGCAGATCGGCATAGGGCGAGGCGCTGGTTACTTCGCGATAGAGATCGTCCGCATCGAAAGGCTCGGCGCAGGCCATGCCGAGCACATGCTGGGCGAGAACATCGAGCGCGCCCTCGGCAATCGGCGGCGTATCCTGCGCGCCGATATAATTGGCATCAAGGGCTGCCCGGCACTCCATCACCTCGAAACGGTTGGCGGGAACGAGGATGGCCTTTGACGGCTCATCCATGCGGTGATTGGCGCGGCCGATGCGCTGGGCAAGGCGGCTTGCGCCCTTCGGCGCACCGACATGCACGACGAGGTCGACATCGCCCCAGTCTATGCCGAGATCGAGCGTGGAGGTGGCGACGACGGCACGCAATTTGTTTTCCGCCATGGCCGCTTCCACCCTGCGGCGCTGGCCGGCATCCAGCGAACCGTGATGCAGCGCAATCGGCAGATTGTCGTCATTAATGGTCCAGAGTTCCTGGAAGATCAGCTCCGCCTGCGAGCGCGTGTTGACAAAGATCAGCGTCGTCTGATGGTCCTTCAGCGCGGCGTACAAATCCTTCATGGCATAACGCGCCGAATGGCCGGACCATGGGATGCGCTCCTCCGTGCTCAGGATGGAGATATTCGGCTTTGCCCCGCCTTCGACGGTGATAAGCCCAGCGGGCGGCTCACCCTCCCCCTGCGGCGCGAGATAACGGCGCAAATCCATCGGTTCCGCCACTGTGGCCGAAAGGCCGATGAACCGCACATCGGGCGCGTGCCGGCGCACCCGGGCGAGCGCCAGCGCCAGCAGATGGCCGCGTTTGGAGGTGACGAGCGAATGCAACTCGTCCAGCACCACATATTTCAGGTCACGGAAAAAGCGCTCGGCCTCCTTGTTGGCGAGCAGCAGCGAGACCTGCTCCGGCGTCGTCAGCAGAATATCCGGTGGCTTCACCTTCTGGCGCTGGCGTTTGCCCTGCGGCGTATCGCCCGTACGGGTCTCGATGAAAATCGGCAGGCCCATTTCGGAGACGGGTCTGGTGAGGTTGCGTTCGATATCCACCGCCAGCGCCTTGAGCGGCGAGATATAGAGCGTGTGCACGCCGACGAAGCCCGAGCCCGGCGGCACCTTGCCGCGTTCCGCCAGATCGGTGAGCGAGGCCATGAAGCCGCCCAGCGTTTTGCCCGCCCCCGTCGGCGCGATCAGCAGCATGTTCTCGCCGCCGCGCGCCCGTGCCATCAGCTCCAATTGATGGGCGCGCGGAGACCACCCCTTTTCGGCAAACCATTTCTGGAATGGAAGGGGCAAAGCGCCGACATGAGTGCCGGAAATGGGAGACTCGGTGTGTTTCACGTCTTCAAGGTAGTGAAAAACCTGCAAAAAAGAAGGGCGGAACGGGACCGCTTGACAGAAAGCGTAATCGCGGATAAATTTTATCCACGATACTGAAACGAACCGTACAGGGACAAGTCGGATGAAACTCGGCGACGGCGTGGAACAGGCCATTCACAGCGTGGGCATGCTGGCGGGACTTTCCGAAGGCGGCGTGCTGTCGGCAGCGGCGCTGGCGGAATTTCACGGCGTTTCCACGAGCTATTTGCTGAAGCATCTCCAGTCGCTGTCTAATGCCGGGATTGTCGCCACCGTACCGGGGCCGAAGGGCGGTTACCGTCTGGCCCGAACGACCGACAGGATCACCCTGCTCGATATCGTGCTGGCTGTCGAAGGGCCGCAACCCGCCTTCCGCTGCGCGGAAATCCGCCAGCGTGGGCCGAACCCCTTGCCGGGGCGTTATTTCACCAAGCCCTGCGGTATCAATGCCGCAATGCTGAAAGCGGAGAAGGCCTATCGGGCAGAACTCGCCAAAACCACCATCGCCGACATTCTGGGCGATCTCGCCGCCAATGACGATGGCGGGATTGCCGCGCGTGGCTGCGCCTTTCTGGAGCTGAACGAGCGCAAAACAGCAACGCGCTGATACAGCCACACCTTAACCAACCAATGCCGGTCAGCCCAACAGCTTTCCGGACCGATGACGCATGACTTCAAACAGACCCAACCAATGGAGAGACCCATGAAAACCCGTATCAACTATGCCAAAGCATCCCCCGAAGCCTTCAAGGCCGTCATGGCTCTGGAGAATTATGTCCAGAGCAGCGGGCTTGAGCGCCGTTTCGTTCACCTCATCAAGCTGCGTGCCTCGATCATCAACGGCTGCGCTTTCTGTGTGGACATGCATGTGAAGGAAAGCCGCCATGACGGGCTTTCCGAACAATGGATCAACCTGATGAGCGTGTGGCGGGAATCTCCCGTTTATACCCAGCAGGAACGGGCGCTGCTCGGCTGGGTGGACGCGGTGACGAAGATTGCCGAAACCGGCGCCCCGGATGACGCCTTCGAGACACTGAAGGCGCATTTTTCCGATGAGGATATCGTGAAGATCACCGTCGCCATCGGCGCGATCAACACCTGGAACCGCATCGCCGTCGGTTTCCGCTCGCAGCATCCGGTGGATGCGGCTGCAAAGGCGGCGTGACCTCTTAAACCCGAAACGGGCGGCCGCTACATGGCGATGTAGCGGTCGTTCCTGTGATTGATGGCAAGCGTGAGGTTCATGACCAGCGCGCCGAGGACAGAGCAGATGATGACGAAAGGTGTGGCCACGAAGAACGAACAGGCCAGCACCATGCCATCAAAGGCGAGCTGCACGAGGCCCGCGCGCCAGCCGAAACGATCCTGCAGATAAAGCGCCAGAATGCCGAAACCGCCGAGGCTGGTGCGGTGGCGAAACAGCGCCAGCATGCCGGCCGCAACCGTCAGCCCGCCGAAAAGTGCGGCGGCAACCGGGTTGATGCTCTGAAAGGCGAAAAAGCCGGGCATATATTCCGACAGCAGCGCCGTCATGCCGATGGCGCAGAAGGTCTTGACCGTGAAGGCAAGGCCGAGGCGACGGAAGGCGAGATAATAAAACGGCAGATTGACGAGAAAGAAGACCGTACCGAAGCTTAGATCGGTGCCGTAATGCACGAGAAATGCCAGACCGACCGTGCCGCCCGTCAAAAGGCCGGCAGCGGAAAACAGGGTGACGCCGAGCGAGACCAGCATGCTGCCCGCGAGAATGCCCTGCGCATCTTCCAGCAGTGAATGACGATCCGGCGCGGAGACCCATAGGTTCAGGCGCCTGCGCGCAGTCGTATCGTCCATGCCCCGTTCCCCTGTCTTTCGGCCCCTGCCGAGCTATTGCGCTGAACTGCGACGGATTTCAACCGCTGTCGCTCAGCGCACGACGATATATCTGTCCGAGCGGTGATTGATGGCGAGAAACATGTTGAGGACAAAAGCGCCGACAATCGAATAGACAACCGTGGCCGGATCGATGACGAGGAAGGCGCAGAGCATGACGAAGGCATCGAAGGCGAGCTGGATCAGGCCGGCGCGGATGCCGAAGCGATCCTGAATATAGATGGCGAGAATGCCGATGCCGCCAAGGCTGGCGCGGTGGCGATAAAGCGCCAGCAAGCCGTAACCCAGCAGCAGACCGCCGAGCAGCGCCGCCCACAGCGGATTGATGCTGTCGATCACCATCCAGCGCGCTTCCACCTCCGTCAGCACCGAAACAAGGCCGATGGCGATGAAGGTCTTGAAGGAAAAGGCGAGGCCGAGGCGGCGGAAGGACAGGTAATAAAACGGCAGATTGACGAGGAAGAACAGGAGGCCGAAGCTGATGCCGAAGGCATAATGCAGGAGAAAGGCGACGCCGGCGGTGCCGCCGGTCAGAAGGCCGACCTTGTTCAGCAGATAAAAACCGAGCGCCGAGACGATGGCACCGGTGACGATGCCCTGCACGTCTTCCACCGGCGCATGTTTGGCCGGATCGGAACTCCACATGCCGTAAACGCTTCTCGTTCTGCTCACGCTTTTTTCCTCAGCTTCAGGCATATTTTGCACTGCAAAAAACATCTGAGCAAGATGGATACGTAAGGAAGCCTGACCTATCGCGAAAATGGCAAGAAACGGAATGTTCAGGCTTTGGCACGGGCAAGAAAAAGAATGCCGGAAAGGGGTTTTCCGGCATCCTTGCGAATGGTCGTTTCGCGGATTTCGATGAGGGAAAAGCCCGTCCGCTCAAGAAGCTCGCTCACATAGCTCTTCGAGTGGGCGTAACGAAGGGATTCCCGAAGCACGAAACCGTCTTCCTCCCCCGCATCCTCCACCGAAAAGGCGAAGAAACCGGAGGGCGCAAGCAGGGCGGAAACGAGCGGCATGACGGTTTCGAGACTGCCGAGATACATCATCACGTCGGCGGCGGCCACAAGGCCGGCGCGGTGCTGCGCGAGCGTGGGGGTGAAAAGCCCCGAGGCCTCCGGCTCCAGCGAAAGATCGGCTTGGTCGAGATGATCGTAAAGCCCCTTTTCCTCCGCCTTGGCCAGCATGTTCTGGGAAATATCGAAACCTTCCAGCCGGTTTGCGAAAGCGCGGATTTCAACGCCAAGGAGACCGGTGCCGCAGCCAATATCGACAATGGTGTCGAAGACGCCGCCTTTCGCCGCCTTGCCGATCAGTTCCGCCAGCTTTTGCGGCACGCTGTAATCCAGCTTTTCCACGAGCGAGGTTTCGAAACGGTCAGCGTAGTCGTCGAAGAGCCCTTCCACATAGCGGCTCGGCGGTTGCTCCGGCGTTTCGGCGGCGCCGAGAACCGCGAGTTTCAACTCGGCTGCAAAGAGCCCTTCGGTGTCCAGCTCGGCGACTTTCCCGTAGGCCGCCACGGCTTTCTCCGTTTCGCCCGCTTTTTCGTGATATTCCCCGAAGCGAAACCAGCCCGCTGTCCACCGCGGCGCAAGCTCCAGCGCCTGTTCCATGAGTTCGGCGGCGGCGGGAAAGTCACCGCTCTCCGCCAGCATGCGGGCATAGTCCGCCCGGCGGTCCGCAATGACGTCACCGGAAGAAAACTGGTTTGGGGCCATTCAAGATTCCTGAGAAGATGTCGGCTGTCATTTATCAAGCCATAAAAAAACTCAAGTCCTATTTCATGGCGGCCTCGTGGAATTGGCGAATTTGACGCGATATAGTGCGGCGAAACTTGCATCGAAGCGTCGTGCTTCATATGTCAGGACAAAACAGGAGACGTGCTGATGGCCGGTGAGGTCAACAAAATGCTGGGTGACACGGTGGCCCGTACCGTGGTGAAGCTGCTGGTGGTTTCATTGCTCGTCGGCTTTCTGATGGCGATCTTCGGATTGACGCCATGGAACATCATCTACGGCGCGCGCGATTTCGTGGTCGACCTGTGGCGCAGCGGTTTCCATGCGCTGGGCGCAATCGGCGACTATCTGATCCTCGGGGCAACCATCGTCATTCCGGTTTTCATCATCCTGCGTCTCCTGAGCTACCGCCGCTGACATGACCCATTCCACGTTTCAAACGCTTTCACGGCGCGGCTTCGTGCTGCTTTCCGCCGGGTCCGTTCTTTCCGCCTGCGTTTCCATGCCCACCAACAAGGGCATGCCCTCCGGCACCCGCGACGAGACGGCGGCGGCCCTTCCCATGGTCAACGATCTGCGCCGCTCCAAGGGGCTTTCGCCGCTTGCCATCAATGGCGCGGCAAGCGGTGCTGCCGCCTATCAGGCCGGCCGCATGGTCAAGGCGCAGAAGATGGCGCATCTGATCGGCCTGACCGACAGTTTCCTGATCCGCATGAAAGACGGCAATGTGCCGCTTCCGGCAGCGGAAAACGTGGCCGCCGGGCAAGACAGCGTCGAGCGGGTGGTCAAGGCCTGGATCGGCTCACAACACCACCTCGAAAACATGCTCGGGCCCTATAACGGCCTCGGCGTCGCGGTCGCCTATGACGCGGCCAGCCGCAACCGGCCCTATTGGGCGATGGTGCTCTGCGCCTGATCAGATGACGGAAGCGGGGTTCACCTGCAAGCGCGTCGCCGCGCCCCTACCCCGCTCCAGAATCAGCCGAGCTTGCGGTCGGCCCAGCGGTCTACCGTGCTGTCGCGCAGGTCACGAATAGACTGCACACCCTCACGGGCGACCAGCTGCGACAGGCCCTTGACGATGGTGGATGGCAGGCCGGGGCCTTCATAGACCATGCAGGAATAGAGCTGCACCAGATCGGCCCCTGCCCTCACCTTTTCCAGCGCGGTTTCAGCAGACGATACGCCGCCGACACCGATGATTGGCAGATTGTCGCCGACGCGACGGCGCATCTTGGCGAGAACCGTGGTCGAGAGCTCGAACAACGGCTTGCCGGACAAGCCGCCTGCCTCGCCCTTGTGCGGGCGCGGCCTCAGGCCTTCGCGGGAAAGCGTGGTGTTCGAAACAATCAGGCCATCGAGATCATGGGCAAGCGCCTCCTCGGCAACGTCGTCCAGCCCCTCTTCGGTCAGATCGGGCGCAATCTTGAGGAAGATCGGGATGCGTTTGCCGAAACGTTCGGCTTCCGCCTTGCGGCGCTCCAGCACGGCGGCGAGAAGTGCTGCAAGGCTTTCGCGCGCCTGAAGATCGCGCAGGCCGGGCGTGTTGGGCGAGGAAATATTGACGGTGAAATAGGATGCGACCGAATAAAACGCCTCGATGCCCTGGACATAATCGGCAATGCGGTCTTCGCTATCCTTGTTGGCGCCGATATTGACACCGACGATGCCGCGCAGCTTTGCCTGCTTCAGACGTTCCAGCGCGGTGGCATGGCCTTCATTGTTGAAGCCGAGGCGATTGATGACGCCTTCATCCTCAACCAGACGGAAGATACGGGGTTTGGGATTGCCGGATTGCGCTTTCGGCGTGACGGTGCCGATTTCGGTAAAGCCGAAACCGAGCCTCAGAAGCGGCCCCGGCACTTCCGCATTCTTGTCGTAACCCGCCGCCATGCCGAGCGGATTGGGGAAGACGAGCCCCGCCACCGTCTGCTGCAGACGCGGATCGTGAGGCACCATGCAGGTGGGCAGGAAGCCGCTTTTCAGCGCCGCAATGGACAGGCCATGCGCCTTTTCCGGATCGACCAGAAACAGGCCCTTGCGGCCGATCGAGGAAAATAATCCGCTCATCACAAAATCTCCGGGAACTGGTGCTGGCCGTCGTGACCGAGCGAAAGCGGCGTTTCCCAAAGCACGGCGGTCAAGGGAAGAGGCGCATAAAGATGCGGGAAAAGATCGCCGCCTCTGGAGGGTTCATAAACCAGCTTGTCGCCGAGGGCCGCGCCGTCGACCGCGATCAGAAGCAGATCGACCTGGCCGGAAAAATGCCGCGCGGCGGTCTCTGCCGCCTGTTTTGCCGTTGAAAAATGAATGAAGCCGTCGGTCAGGTCGATGGCCGCACCTTCGAAGACGCCCTTCGCCTTTGCCGCGCTCCATAACGTCTCCGGCACGATTTTATAGATGATCGCGGGCGTTTCCTGCATAGGGCTCTCCAAGGCTTTCCACTCAGCGGGATTTGCCGCAAAGCTCGAAGATTGTCCACAGTTTCCACGGCATTTTTATTGCGGAGAGCCTGAAAGACCGCCTGTCCACAAGCTTTTCCTTGTAATGCGGAACCGATTGGCGCAACCTTTCGCGGAGGAGCCGGACGTGTTTCGACCACCGGCAAATGGGAGTGAGCCAGTATCAGAAAAAGAACCGCATAACGCCCTTGGGAGGGGGCCAGAATGTCGGAACTTGTCATTATCATAGCAGACGACCACCCGCTTTTTCGCGGCGCCCTGAAACAGGCCGTATCCGGCCTCGACGGGCAACAGAGCATTATTGAAGCCGGGGATTTCGAGGCCGCCCGAAGTGCCGCCGCAGCGCGCAACGACGCCGATCTCATGCTTCTCGATCTCGCCATGCCGGGGGTCAGCGGATTTTCAGGCCTGATGGCGCTCCGGGCGGAATTCTCCAGCCTGCCGATCGTCATCGTTTCGGCAACGGACGATGCGACCACCGTGCGCCGCTCCATCGAACTCGGTGCTTCCGGTTTCATTTCCAAATCCTCGGGTATCGATGATATCAGGGACGGCATCCGTGCGGTTCTGGAAGGCGATGTCTGGATACCGGCAGGCCATCAGGGCGACAAGGAACAGGATCCTGACGTGGCCGATCTCATCGGCAGGCTCAGAACGCTGACGCCGCAGCAAAGCCGGGTTCTGGGCATGCTGGCCGAAGGGCTGCTGAACAAGCAGATCGCCTATGAGCTCAATGTTTCCGAAGCCACCATCAAGGCGCATGTCTCCGCGATCCTGCTGAAGCTCAAGGTCGACAGCCGCACCCAGGCGGTGATCCAGCTCGCCAAGATAAATACATCGGCCATGGTGGCATAGAAAAGGATTTTATTCCTTTCCTTGCTTTACTCCTGACCGGATATGGTCTAGATTCCGGTCAGTAAACGACAGGAGCTTTCCGCTATCGGCTCCACTTGCGGGCTTTCTATCATGCTGTCACACGAGACGATCTGGAGCGCCATCGATACGCTTGCCGAACGCCACCAGCTAACGCCTTCGGCATTGGCGAAGCGCGCCGGCCTCGATCCCACCTCGTTCAATAAATCGAAACGTTTCGGGCCGGATGGCCGCAAACGCTGGCCTTCGACGGAATCCGTCTCCAAGGTGCTGGAGGCGACGGGGGCAAGCGTCGACCAGTTTTTCGGTTATGCTTTCGGCAGGGCGCAGACCATGCAGCCTTCCGGCGCCGGCAACGCCATTCCCCTGCTCGGTTTCGCACAGGCGGGCTCCGGCGGCTTTTTCGACGATGGCGGTTTTCCGGCGGGTCAGGGCTGGGATGTGGTGGAATTCCCCTCCTCTCCCGAGCGCAGGCAGGGCGTCTATGCGCTGGAGGTGCAGGGCGAGAGCATGATGCCGCTCTACCGTGACGGCGACATCCTCATCGTGGAGCCCGGCGCACAGGTGCGGCGCGGCGACCGCGTGGTGCTGAAAAGCCGCGACGGCGAAGTGATGGCCAAGGTGCTGGCGCGGCAAAGCCCCAAAAACATCGAGCTTCTTTCGCTCAACCCGGAACATCCGAACCGCAGCTTCGACATGGCCGATGTGGAATGGATCGCCCGCATCATCTGGGCCAGCCAATAACCCGCAACTGCGTTTTCCGCGGTATCGACCGGGCACGCGCGCTGTTCCTTTACAGACCGAGTGCCCTTGCGGCGGCATCGACCGTCATGATCTTCGCACCACCCGACACCGCCCTGCGGACGAGACCCTGAAATCTGCCTTCCGGACAACCGTAAAAACTCGGCGCCTGAGAAACATCATGGGTGAAGATGATGAGCCAGCCGCCTTTTTGCAGAACATCCTCCAGCCAGCCATCGGCGGCGTCGAGGTAATTTTGATCCGAACGCAACTCGACCGCGGCAAGATTATGCGGGTCGACACTGCCCCGGTTGATCCCCGGCATGATGCCGCGCGCCGTCCTGAACCGGCGTCGCAGCAGCGGCTGCATGACCGGTGAGGCCATGCCGAAGGGAACGGAGAAATTGCGCCCGTGGCGGCTTGCATCGAACGAGCCAAGCACGCGGTCATTGCGATCGAGATCCTCCTCAAGCCCCCGTCGGGAAAAGCTCGAGAGTTTGCGATGGGAAAAGGTGTGGCAGGCAAGCTCATGGCCGGCTGCCGCCAGTTCCGAGCAGCCTTTCGCGGAAATCATCTGCTGCTGTTCATCGTATTGGTCGATAAACACGCCGGCGATGTAAAACGTGCCGCAAACGCCCTCGTTTTCCAGAATGCGCGCACCAGCCCTCCAGGCGCTTGCCGGCACATCGTCGAATGTGAAGGACACGATCGGTTCGGACGTTTCGATCCGCACCGCCGGTCCCGGGAAATAGCGCACCAGCCGGTTATTGATCCGGTCTGTAAAAGTCCCGATTTTTTGCGTCATACAAAGCCCCCCGGCCTGTCTGCAAATTACTGTCCCTCTTCGAGTATGTCGTAAGCCTGATGCCTCAAACAATAGATTGCGATTAGAAGAGAAGACCAGATAGGCCCGGTTCCGGTAAAGAAATTACTCTCTAAACACGAAGAAAGTAACGCATACACCCAAATTCTCGCAAAAAGTCGGGTCAGGCCCGGATCCGTGCCCTTATCCACCGCCGTGCGGAAATCGTTCGCGGGTATGATGACCAGCCAGATGACGGTGAGAATGAAGGCCGGCATGCCGCCATTCAGCAGGCTTTCAATATAGCCATTATGGGCATGGAAGGCCGTGACCGCCCAGGTGCCGGCAATATCGGCCTGCGACAGAAGCCGGTCGCTCGCCCAGAATGCCTGGAACCCCTGACCGAAGATCGGCGATTGCGCGAAAGTGTCGAAGGATAACCGCCATATGTCCGTCCGCCCGGTGAAGGTGGAATCGATGCCCAGGCCTTCAACAAAATTCTGTATACTCGGAAAATAGGTGGAGCCGACCGCGGATATGTTGATGAAGGCCAGAAGGCCGCCGATCATCAACAAAGTGCGGTTGGCATGCCTTTCCATGATCCAGATCAGCGCCACGGTGACGGGCAGCAGCATGGCCGCGGTTTTTCCGTTGGTCTTCCACAGGAAGAACCCCGCCAGCAGCGTGATGGCGATGCCGCCCAGCGTCGACCAGGCGTTGCGCAGGTAAAGCCCGATCATGAAGAGAATGATCATCGCCGGCGCGGCGGCGTTCTTGTGATTGAAGATACCGCGCCAGTCACCCGCCAGCGCTTTCTCATCGAGATCATAGGGCTGATGGATCGAGCGCGAGCTGAGGAAGATCACCCCCAGATAACACAGCGCCAAGAGAATGATGGCGAAGATGGCCATCATCCGGTCGAACTGCCGCCGGTCGCGCGGCATGACGACAAGGACGCTGGTGATGAAGCACAGGAGCGCCGTGAAGATCAGACGTTGCAGCGACGTGCCGGGCTGGGTTCCAACCACCGAGCATATCGCCAGCCAGAAGAACAGCAGCAGAATGGGCAGCCGCGGCCGCAGCAGAAGCCCCGTCAGCCGGTGGCGCAGCGCAAAAACGCCAAGGATCAATGCGATCACGAGGCCGGTCAGCTGGTTTGCGGCGGCGTGCGGCACGGGCGGTGCTGCGAGATTTTCGAAAGGCGCGACGGAAATCCAGATATAGAGCATGGTGGCGACGAAAAAAAACGCGTCGCGCCGGCTGCCGGCAAGGGATATAGCGCTGCCTTGCGCAGAGACGGGCTGCGTATCAGCCAAACGCGGCATGGTCGCCTGCATCGAAAATGGATAGTCGGATCATTGGCCTGCCTTGTGACGAACAACGAAACCCTTCTGAAACAGGGCCATGTCCAAATAACCATAAACAGTCATTATCATCATTATTATGCAATTGCTTTAACCCTCTCTTACCTCAAGAGGGATAAGACAGGATAAACTGCCATTCATTCGGGTCGCGGACTTTCACTTTATTGGCCGGTTGCGGCTTTTTCAGTTCGCCAGATTTTAAAAAGCAGCGCAGTCATTTTTGAATTCGCCCGGCAATGCCGGAAAACATGGAGAATGAGGTGTCGTTCAATACGCCGCGGCTCGGCCATCTAGTCAGACTGGGATTGACCTACATGGCATCCGGCGGAGCGCTCCTCATGTCCAGCGCCGCCCAGCTTCTGACCTTCGCGCTGCTTGCCCGCCATCTCGGTGTCGAACAATTCGCGCTTTACGCCTCCATCACGGCCGTCACCAATCTCGGCGTCCAGATCTGCGGCATCGGTTCGCAGGAATCGCTGATCCGCCGTGTCGCGCAGGATCGCAGCATGTTTCCCGTCATGCTCGGCCACAGCTATCTTTTAAGCGCCGCGACAGGCGTGGTGCTGACCATCATCGGCATGGTGACGATCCCGGTATTTTTCCCGACCTCGGAAACATTGCTGCACACGCTGATCACCACCTTCCTGATCCTGTTCACGAACCTCGTCCTCCTGAAAGTCATCTCGCTTTCCACGCAGAGCTTCATCGCCCATTCCGACTTCGCCTCCGCCAACAAGCTGGAAGTGATGTTTGCCGTCGCCCGCACCATTGCCGCGGTGGTCGCCTGCCTCATCTTCAAGGTGGAAACGGTGGAGGCCTGGGCGCTGTGGAACCTTGCGGCCCACACCATTGCGGCCATGATCTCGGTCAAGGCGATAGCAAGACTCGGCAGCCCGGTATTCCGCATCGTGCGTGAGGAAATCCGCATCGGCGTCCTGTTTTCCACCCAGTTCCTGTTCAAGGCCGTGCGCGGCAATGCCGATATTCTCGTTCTCGGCGCCATCGCCAGCGCCGAGGTGCTGGGCAGCTATTCCATCGCCCGGCGCATTCTCGACAGTTCCTATCTCTCCGTCGAGGCCCTCAACCGGCTGATCTATCCGGGTTCGGCTTCCGCCGCCCTGCAGGGCATCAGCAAGACCATAGAACGCGCCTATAACGTGCTGAAGGCCGCACTTTTCATCGCGACCGGCAGTGCGCTCGTCATTTTCATCATCGCGCCCTTCCTGCCGCTTTTGTTCGGCGATGAATATGTTTCGCTGCCCATCATCACCCGCGTGCTTTGCTGGGCGGTTCTGCCCATGGCCGTTGCCGCCACCGCGCTCGAAGCGCTCGGCGCATCCGGGCGGCAGGATATTCGCGCGAAGATCTGGAACAGCGGCAACCTCATCGGCTCCGTCGTCGTCGCTTTCTTCACCTGGTCCTTCAGCATTTCGGGAACGATCGGTAGCTATTTCATGGTGGAAACCGCCATCGCCGCCGCCGTATGGATCGCGCTACTGCGCCTGCGCCGCAATGAAGAGGTTTTCGCGCCAGCAAAATAGGAGCTGGCGTAAGAACCGATCCGGTGGCCGGCTCTCCCTAATAGAGCCCATAAGGGAAATAACGCCGGTAGATTTCTTCCAGCCGGCCGTTGCGGGAAAGGGCCGCCAGCGCCTGATCGAAAGCCGGAACAAGCACGTTATCGGGATCGACGGTCATGATGGACAGGCCTTCACCGAGAAACCTGTCGGACATATAGGGACCGCCGAAGAGTGCGCAGCAGCCTTCGGAAGCGCTTCCCGAAACCCAGAAAGGCAGGCGCAGACCGTCGGCGAAGATGGCATCCACCTTGCCTTTCTTCAGCGCGTCATACATCGGCTCGTAACCATCGAAGCCCTCGGCCGCGGCCTTTGGAAAGAACGCCTTCAGCATCTGTTCGTGCCGCGAGCCGGCAACCACACCCACCTTCTTTCCCGAAAGCGCATCGGCACCGGAGCCGGTGAATTTCGCCGCCTTGTTCACCGCAAGACGGGCGGGCATCAGGAGATAGGGCCGCGAGAAGGTAAAACTCTTGCGCAGGTCGGCGGTGGTGGCGAGGCCGGAAATCACCGCTTCGCCCTCGCCCATTTCCAGAGCCGCCTCCAGCTCGTCAAACGGCAGCGCCTGCACCTGGCATTTGCTTTCGACCTTTAGCTGGGCGCAGATTTCACGCACCAGATCGACATGGAAACCCGCAAGCCGGCCTTCCTGATCGGTAAAATTGAAGGGCGGAAAATCGACCGACATCAGAAATCTGATGCGGGGAACGGAAGAAAGATCGCCGCCCGGAAACCGCTCCTGCGCATCGAACAGCACCGGCATCCGGTTCCCGTCCGACAGGCCCTCCGCACGTACATCGCTAAAAAAACCAGTAAATTGTAAAGCGAAAGCTAAAGTAAATCCGAGACTTATATTCCGCGTTACATTCATCATTCTCATCTATACTATCCGTGACAGGAAGTGGGGCGTTACCATGACGGCGGCGGCGATGCATGGATTATTTTAGGCAATATACACGAGATTCGTTTCGCATGACGCCGGCGACACGAAAAATTGCATTTTCCCACGCCAGTGAAAATCCGCTTTCAACCGTTTGCGAACAGGACCAGGCCGGAGAGGCCCGCTTTCTCTCTTCGCTGGGATTTGGCAGGCCCTATATCGAGGCATTCGAACAACGGGCTCTGGAAAATGGCTCGACTTTGGAGGACGAATTGCTGGCAAGCGGTCTCGTCACGACGGATGCCTATTTCGGCGCTTTCGCCACATTCCTCCAGTTGCCGTTTCTCCCGGAAATCGGGCCGGACCGGGTGATGGACTTGAATAAGCTGGACACTCAGCTCTCCGAGCCGAGGTTCCTGCGGCTGACACCGCTGAACGGCACGCCAACGCTGCTGATCGTGCCGGAGCTGGCGCGGATGACGTCGCTGAAAAACATGCTGGATCAACGTCCACGTCTTCTCGACGAATTTGCCGTGACAACCCCGCAGGCCATGCGCAGCGCAATCTGGAAAGCGGGTGAGGCCCGCCGCTCGGCTGAAACCCGCCAGCGGCTTTTCAATACGGCGCCGCACCATTCCGCCAGGATCACGCTTCACGGCCAGCAGGGTTTTTGCAGCGGCGTTCTCCTTACCCTGCTCATTCTGTCGCTGCTGTTTTACACGGAAGCGGCATTTACGTATCTGCATGTCACCCTGACGATGCTTTACCTCTTGACCCTGCTTTTCAGGCTGTTCGCGCTCCTCCATGCACCCCGGGAAAACGACGCGAAAACCGTCTTGCCTCTTCGGCAGGAAAACGAATTGCCTGTCTATACCGTTCTGGTGGCGCTTTACCGGGAAGAGGCGGTCGTCGGGCAGCTCATCGGCGCATTGGAACGTCTGGACTGGCCCAAATCCCGACTGGACATCAAGCTTGTCTGCGAGGCCGACGATAGCGCGACCATCGAGGCGATCCGGCGGGTAAATCCCGGCCCGCATATGGAGGTCGTCAGGGTGCCGCCCTCCCTGCCACGCACCAAACCCAAGGCTCTGACCTACGCGCTTTCCGGCGCGCGTGGCGCATTCGTTGTCGTCTATGATGCCGAAGACCGGCCCCATCCGCAGCAATTGCGCGAAGCCCATGCCGCCTTCCGCAACAAGCCGGACGAGGTGGCCTGCCTGCAGGCGCCGCTTATCATCAGCAACGCCTCTTCCTCCTGGCTCAGCGCCTGTTTCGCATTGGAATATTCCGGCCTCTTCCGCTGCATGTTACCTGCCCTTGCCACACACGGCTTGCCGCTGCCGCTTGGCGGCACCTCCAATCATTTCCGGACCGCCGTGCTGCGGAAGGCCGGCGCATGGGACCCCTATAATGTAACTGAAGATGCCGATCTCGGCCTCCGGCTGCATCGGCTGGGTTATCGTTGCGGCGTCATCCGGCGGCAAACGCTGGAGGATGCGCCGACCTCACTAACCGTGTGGCTGAACCAGCGAACACGCTGGTACAAGGGTTGGCTGCAAAGCTGGCTGGTGATGACCCGTGCGCCCTTTGCGACAGCGCGCGACATGGGATGGTTCGCCTATGTGATTTTTCAACTGCTGATCGGCGGCATGCTTCTGTCGTCGCTGGCGCACCCCCTGCTATTCGTTTCGCTCGCATTCATGACCATCGCCATCCGGGAAAATGGCGTCGACCTGCTGCTCACCTGGCAGGGTCTTCTGTTTTTTATCGATGTGCTGAATATCGTCGGAAGCTACACGATCTTCGTGCTGATGGGCCGCAGCAGAATGATTGCCTATGAAAGAACGCATGTCGGAAGGCGATGGCTGGCAATGCCCGCATATTGGCTGATGCTGTCCATCGCGGCCTGGCGGGCCGTGGTGGAACTCAAAACCAAACCCTTCGCATGGAACAAGACGCCACATGCACCGGTTGTCAAAAATACCTCATGATCCGGCATCTTCGGCAGAGCCAGAACAGTCCTGATACTTCTTTCGACCAGCTGCGGCGGCGACTCGCGGCTTCAGTTACATTGCTGCTACCGGCAAAGCCGCTTCAGGCCTTACGTTGCCGCCGTCATCGATAACAGAAACAGCGCCTTGCCGAACGAAGCTCCTCCGGCAAGGTCCGTCATTTCATCCTGAAGGCGACCGAACCGCTCTACTTGGTAACGAGCTTGTTCTTGATCAGGCCGACGATGATCTGAACGATCAGACCGCCGACACCGCCGCCAACGAGCTGGCCGGCGAGAGCGCCGATATCCACGCCGCCGGCTGCCGCATCGCCCGCCGCGCCGAGCAGCGAACCGAGCACGGTTCCGCCGCCGAGACCGCCGATGGCGCCGGCAATCAGATTGCCGAGCGAACCAAGATCGGAGTCCTTCACTATCTTTCCGCCTGCCGTGCCGCCTACCGCACCGCCGACGATCTGGGCCAATATCGAAGCAAGATCCATCTCATCCTCCTCAGTTGTTTCCCCGACCATTCGAGGAAACAAAGCCTCTTATTCATGTCTGCGCAGGTTGAACCGAACCGGCATGGCCGGCCTTCTCTTCCTCGCCGAAGATTTTCCAGATCACGGCCCCGATGGCGCCGCCGAGGATCGGAGCGAGCCAGAACAGCCAGAGCTGCTGCAGCGCCCATCCGCCAACGAACAATGCCTGTCCCGTGGAGCGGGCCGGATTGACGGATGTGTTGGTGACCGGAATGGAAATCAGATGAATAAGGGTGAGGGCAAGGCCGATGGCGATCGGCGCGAAGCCGGCAGGAACCCTGCCATGCGTTGAGCCCAGAATGACGATCAGGAAAAACGCCGTCAGGATGACCTCGATCAGCAGCGCCGATACGAGAGAATATCCGCCCGGCGAATGTTCACCATAACCATTGGCGGCAAAACCGCCAATATCGGCCCCCGCCTTGCCGGTGAGGATGACATAAAGCGCCGCAGCCGCGACGATCGCCCCCAGAACCTGCGCCACTATGTAAGGCACGAGGTTCGCCGCCGGGAATTTACCGGCAACCGTGAGGCCGACTGAAACGGCCGGATTGAAATGACCGCCCGAAATGCCGCCAACCGCATAAGCCATGGTCAGAACCGTCAGACCAAAAGCGAAAGCGACACCAAGGAAGCCAATGCCGAGTTCAGGAAAGCCGGCGGCAAAAACCGCACTGCCGCACCCTCCGAACACGAGCCAAAAGGTTCCCAGAAATTCCGAAAGAAGTTTGCGACTCATAACACTTCCCCTATGTTACGACTGTATCAACTATTACGTGCAATTTAATCGTAGTCAAGCTAAATTGTGTACTACTCTCACACGGTAACCGCCCGAAGACCCGACGCAGGCATGAACTGATCTGCACGCGACTCGATCGCCTCGACCGTCACATCTCAGCATTGCATAGCGCGCACGTTGCCGTCCTTGACCCACGATCCACCAAGGCGAAATGGATAAGCTACTATTCTACTGGTCGTTGGCATGGTGGCGCAGACGAAATGGCGATTCATCAAAGTGCGGCAGCGCAACGGTATCGGACGCGCGATTTGACAGGCCTCCCTTTGGCCGTGAACAGCCCAGCAGGGATAAGCGCATTTTCCTCGGATGCTGCACGCCGTTTAGAGGGCACGCAAGTAAATCGCCGCAGGCAAACATGCTGACTTACGCCATTGGGCTGAACGCAGCGTGTTCGATTGGAGGCCCAATCCGATTACCCGGTGCAAACCCACGCCTAATTGGCCGCGCATTTTTATGAAGTAAGATCACTTAGTCACATCGCAGAGCTCCCTACTTCGGCGAGCCTAACCACTCCTCGTCATCAATAAATGTTTCATAGACGTCACCAGAGTCGCTCAAGCCAAGCCGCGTGAGATAATTTGATAGATCTACAAAAGTGGCGTATTCAATAGAATCATCACAAAACCATGTCGCTTCGCATTCATAGCACAAATATACTGTTCTATGGGCCGCTCCTATGTGGACCTTCTTCACCCAGTCTTGGTGGCAGCGTGGGCATTCTATCTTCATAATCAGTTACCTTCTGTTGTTCACTGGGGGTAGGCTGAGATTATTTTGTTAGTCGCCACATTGTTTTCCACGGCCACGATAATCCGCAAATTTCTCTCACCGTTCGTACCGATATCCCGCCCCATTGGAACAACAAAAGCTCCCGGATCGCCCGGTACCGAGACACCTCTTTTGGCCCACGCCTCATCGACCAAGGCCAGCACGTTATCGCCCCGGGCGTTAAATACCGTATGGGTGGGTTTTGTAATATCCGGCTGCGTATGTGCCAAGACGTGATCAATCCGGTTAACAAAAGTTTTGTCGTATCCATAGATGAGTCCCGCCGGTGAAACATGAACAATATCACCGTGCGAAGTCACGTAGGAGGCGAAACCTTTCGGCGTGTTAATTGTCGCTCCAGCTCCACTGACTCGCTTCCAGTCGCCCGGAATTTCGTTGACTGAACCACCGACGGTGGATCCACCTGCACCCGATCCGAATAACTTCAAGCGGGTTGCGAGCGTGACCACTTGCACCATCGCCGCCGGGTCACCGCCGCTGGCTTTCTGAATTATCTCCGGTAATCCAAGGATCATGAGAGGATCGGTTACTAAGAGATTGATCGTCCCAGCAAGTTGTTCCGCTTGTTCATTGCTTAGACCACTCGTGCCATTCGGTGCCAAAATCTTTAGAATTTGGCTCAGTCCGCCCGAAGCATTGAGACGATCGAAATTCGCTTGTTGCTCACTTGATGAGGACCAATAAGACACGACACCAGCGTAGCTGGAGAGTGCGGCTACGGCATCCGCTAGAACAGCTGAGCAACCTGCGCCGCTGTATCCATTACTTCGGCAATCGAGGTATTCCCTCTGCTGCTGTTCGTCTTTTGCCTCAAGTCGTGCTTTCTCCGCGCACGCTGACTGATCCCCTCCGGCACACGAAACCTTGGCCTCATTCAACTTTTCATTATCTGCATGATTGAGGTAATTATAATTAACGTTGTCTAGCCCGGCGGCTGCGGCGGTTTCGCCTCCGACCGCCGCACCAACGATTGCCGCCACCCACTGAGTGATGGCGCTTTTCTGGTCGTCGGTCAGGTTCGGATTAGCGCTCAACACCTGCTGCAAGACGCCATTGACGACTTCACTCAATCCACCTGCCAACGCCCCAGATCCGGCATTGCCGCCCGCAAGCTGTGCGACCAACCCTCCAACTGCCGCATGAAGAGCAATCTTCGCCGGACTGCCTTCGGCAAAACCGAGTTTAGCGGAGATGTCACCAACGGCGATGTTGGCAAGCGCCGAGAGGGCAGCTGCACTCTCCTGTTTCGCCTTCAGCCGCTCTATGTCGAACGGGTCGACTGTTGTGTTGGCTTTAGAGAGGTCCTTGTTAAGTGAGGCCAGATCCTGTGTCTGATTGGTGAGCGTAAGTTGACCTGGTGTCAGTGTGGCACGGGCAACACCTTGATCCTCCTCCTTGGCTGGCTGGCCGACTACAGGAACGGGAATGCCGCCAGGTGTGAGAGATACTCCAAGACTGGAACTCGACGCCTCGGAGCGGTTGGCTATGTCCGACCAGGTCAATGAATCGGCGGAAAGCGTATTTTTGGTAGGATCGGCTGTTGAACCTATGACGCCACCGGCGAGGTCGACATTGCCGCCGACCTTGACATTGTATCCGCCGGAGCCCGCGATTAGTCCGCTCTGTTCGGAAACGTTGGCGTAATTACCTTCAACATCGGTTTTCTGAACTCCACCACCGACCTTACCCGCTGGTGACAAATTGAGGCCACCGCCAACCGTTTTTTCGTTGTAAACCATCGTGTCCTGGCGGCTGACGATGTTGAGATCGCCGCCGACAGCAGCCGTGACCTTGTCGCCGGACACAACTGCGCCCGCAAGCGTGGTGTCGTTGCCAGAAGCCAGTGTGACATTACCGGTGCCTGTGACATGGGTGTTGAGATGAGTGACGCTGTTGGCGTCCTGCTTACCGCTGCCCGCTGCAAAACCACCGCTCAGACCGCCGTTCGTGAGATTGACTCCAATTGAAGCATTGGCAGACTGGCTGCGGCTCGAAGACGATGAAGCAGACTGGGCACTTTCCAACAGAATGGAGCCACCAGCCATGAGAAGCACATTTCCTGATGTCGGATCGTTTTGGGAGCCTGCTGCAATCTGAACACCACGACCGGTCAAATCACCAGAATTCGCGACTATGCTGACTGAATCCCCTGCCTCAATCGTTGTGACAACCGGCGTTAATGTCGAAAGCGTTGCGCTACTCTTTTGGTAGGTAAACCCGACGGATAGGCTTGCAGAGGCCAGCGGCTGCGAACCGCCGTCGATCTGCTTGAGGATGTCTTTTACTCGATACGCCGCAAGGGCAGCCGGTGCGAGAGCATAGGCACCGTTCGGACCGCCAAGTTTTCCAGCAGCGTTAGCGAGACTGCCCGCAGCACTCGCAAGCCCAGAGGACACCGACAGGCTGACGCCGGCAAACATCTCCTCATGCATGTGTTCGTAGTTCGACTTGTCCTGCGCCGAGAGCAGATTGACGTTACGTTCTGCGAGGATAGCAACATCGCGCTCAGCGGACACCTCAGCCGCCTGCACGTTGGCGTCGCGGCCCGCAGATATTGTCAGGTCACGACCGGCAGAAAGGGTGGATTTGGCGTTGGTCTCGGCAGACTGGCTCGTTTGATCGACAGACTTGCCATAGCCAATGCCCACAGAGGCGCTGCCGCTGCCTGAACTGAAAGAGAGACCGAAACCGGAACGCTGCTCCTTCTCCGCCGATGCGGCACTTTCTGCCCCTGGCGTGATGTTGACATCACGGGCAGCCTCCAGCGCGAGGTCACGCCCCGCCATGATGGACGAGCCGATGACATTGACGTCGTTTTCGCGTGCCGCGAGGGTTACGTCGGTCCCAGCAGTCAGCGCGGAGCCAACGTTGAGGGTGGACGACTGGCTTTTTTCTTTCTGTTCCTTGCCCCAGAGTGAAAGGAAGCCGCCGCCGGAACCGGCAAACAGGCCGGATTTTTTGCTGCTGCTCTCCAGCGCATGCTGTTCCTCGGCCCCGATGATGGCGACGCTGTCGCCCGTGACGCTGATCGCATCGCCTGCCGTTATGTTCGAGCCGGCGATGACAGCGTTGCCGCCAGCATCCAGCTTGATGTTGCCGGATGCGGAAAGCTCGGAGCCGACTGTGGCTTCATCATAGTTGTACTGCGTCGAGCTTTTTTTCGAGAGGAAGCCCTTGGATGAGGAGCTCTGCTCGAACTCAGCAGTATTCTTGCCCGACGCGATCAGCAGATCGCCCCCTGCGCTGACGTTGATATCCGCTTTGTTGGTATCATCGCCGGCTATCACCCTCGAGGCGGAGACGACGGTATCACCATCCGAGGTAATGGACACGCCCTTCCCGCCACTGACCGATGATCCGACGGCAGTCTCGGTTTGCGTGTGGCTCGTCGTCTGTTTGCTTCCGCCGAACAGGCCGCCCTTTTTCCTGTAGGTGTAATCGATCGTGGTGGTGTCGACAGCTCCGGCAATTGTCACGTCACCGGTCGCTTTCAGACCGACCGTCCCATCAGCGGCAATCGTGCTGCCGATGAGGTTGAGGCTGCCACCCGCATTGGCGGTGATCGATCCGCCCGCGGTGATCTCGGAACCCTGACTTGTGGTTCTCACAACCGTCGTCGTGCTGCGCTTGTCACGTAAGGTGCTGGTTGTCGACCTCTCGGTAACGGAGATATTGATGTCTCCATTCGACGTCAGTCCGAGATTGCCGCCGGCCGTCACCTTTGCGTTGGCGAGCAGAATGCCCTCGTCGCCCTTGATTGAAGCATTACCGCCTGCGCTGAAGGAGCCGCCGATTGCCGCAATCGATGAACCGGAAACGGTAAGATCGCCAGTCGATGCGATCATCCCTGATGTTGCAAGCAAGCCAGTGTCGATCGTTACCTGATTGCCCGCGATCAGCGCGCCAGCGGAGTTCAATCTTTCCCTGTCGTCAGCGGCAAGATGCAGCACCGGCGCAAGAACGGTCGTGCCGTTCACCGTCTGCCACTCATAAACAACGACGGATTCGGTGAGGCTGGCGATCTCTTCAGCCGTCAGCGGTTGGCCGAGCTGGCGCTGGTTCGCTCCCAGATAGGCGGCTCCGTTGTCAAGCAGCTGTTTTATCTGGGTAATCGAATCCTGCCCGGTAAAACCGGAGCCTGTCGCCAGTCTGAGCTGCTGCTCAATATATTGGTTCTCGAAATAGGCGTCACCAAGGAACTGGATTTGGCGATCCGGCTGGTAGCCGATGCGGCCAAGGAAATAGCTGGAGCCATAGAATTTCGAGACGTCGAGGAAGGCGGCACGGGTCTCATAGAGGAATGTCTGGCCGGGAACGGTGCCGCCAAAGCCGCCGGACTGCGGGGTAGCAACGGCGCCAAGCGTGAATAGCGCTCCGCTCGCTGTTAAGCCGGCCAGCAACGCCGTCGGATCGCTAGAAGGCTGAGGTGTAGCAACGGTGGCATGGTCGGCGATTGTTCCGGCCGAAGCAGTATTGTTGACGGCGGCAAAACCGGTGATACCAAGCGCCCCGCCAGAGCGGATCGTCGCGGTAACGCCACCGATCGCCTCAACGCTTTCCACGGTTCGTCCAGGCCCGATATCCTTTGACGCATCCCGCGTTCCGAAGGGGCTGGGGCCAGGCACGGCGACCTGCCATGAACCTTCATGGCCACCTGTGTCGCCGGTCGTTTTCGTTTCCGTCCATTCGTAAATGACATCCGGATAATACTGGCAGCCGCCGTGCTGGTTGCAATTGAGCGAAGTCGTGCGCTGCAATTGCAGCCCGAGATTGGTCAGCGTGCCCGAGCCATTCAGCGTCATGCCGGAGCCGGCTTCGATTGCACTATAGGCATTGGTAAGATCGACCGTGTCGACAGAAAGTGTGTTGCCCGCCTTGATCAGCGCTGCGGGACTACCTGAGGATA